>NZ_JARVRR010000003.1:0-718495 GCF_030209595.1 Frigoribacterium sp. ME-P-080 | reverse complement strand
CCGACGCCGTCCAGGACGAGATGCTCGTCGGCGTCGCGAAGATCACCGCCGCCACCGAGTAACACCCCCGCTCGACCGATCGGGCACGTCCCGATCAACGAAGAACCCCGTTCGCGAAGAAGAACCCCGATCAATCGTGGTTCGTCTTCGTGAACGGGGTTCTCGGCGTCCGGGTCAGGAGGCGCCGACCGCTACTCGGCCTTCTCGGTCTGCCACTTCTCGGGCGCCCGGTCGCCGTTCGGGCGCACCGGCCGGACGTCGCCCACGATGGGGATGGCCCGCTTGCGGAGCGCCCAGAGGTAGCGCACGAAGAAGTGCGTGAGGGTCGAGAGTCGGTTGCCGTTCCCGAGCAGGCTCGTGATGTGGACGAACACCCACAACAGCCAGGCGACGGGGCCGGTCAGCGTGAAGCCGTTGGGCAACTGCACCACGGCGGCGTTCGTGCCCACCGTGGCCATGGTGCCCTTGTCGTGGTACTTGAACGGCGCGAGCTTCTTGCCGGCGAGCAGGCGGACGATCTGTTCGCCGATGTGCTCGCCGCCCTGGATCGCCGGCTGGGCGAGCTGAGCGAGGGCGTCGTCGGTGGCGGCGATGTCACCCGCGGCGAAGATGCAGTCGAAGCCCTTGACCGTGAGGTCGTCGTTCACCTGGATGCGTCCACCATGGGTCTGCGGCACGCCCCACGAGGCGACCTCGGCGTGGGCCGCGACGCCGGTGGCCCAGATGACGAGCTCGGCCGGGATGAACTCGCCGTCCGCGGCGACGACGCCGTCGGGACGGACCTCTTCGACACCCGTGTCGAGCCGCAGGTCGACGCCGCGCTTGCGCAGCACCTTGGCGGCGTACTTGCGCAGACGAGGGGAGAAGGGCTTGAGCAACTCGCCGCTGCGGTGCACGAGGGTGATCGTGATGCTCGACGCGTCGATCTCGGGGTAGGCGTCCTTCAACGCCTGGTCGCGCAGTTCGGCCAGCGCGCCGGCCATCTCGACGCCCGTGGCACCGCCACCGACGATGACGACGCGCACCTCGCCGCTGCCCACCGAGGCCGCGGCGTTCTCGAGCTGCGTGAAGAGCTCGTCGCGGATGCGCAGCGCCTGCGAGCGGGAGTACATCGAGTAGGCGTACTCGTAGGCGCCCTTGGTGCCGAAGTAGCTGGTGTTGACGCCGTTGGCGAGGACCAGGGCGTCGTAGGCGATCTCCTCGCCGTCGCGCAGGGTGATGATGCGCTCGTCGGCGCGGATCGTCGTGAGCAGCCCGTGGCGGAACTCGGCGTTCGACTGCTTGGACCGCAGGCTGCGCAGGAAGTAGGTGACGTCGCCCGCGTTGAGGCCGCCGGTGGCGACCTGGTACATGAGCGGCTGGAACATGTTGTAGACGTGGCGGTCGATCAGGGTGATGCGGACGTCGGCGTCTCGGAGGGACCTCATCGCCGCGATGCCGGCGAAGCCGCCGCCGACGATGACGACGTGGGGGCGGGGGTCTGCGGTCATGGGGTTGCTCCTGCGGTGTCGATCGTGTCGTCGGATCGTCGTCGACCCCGGTTGGCCGGACCCTGGCGCCGAGTCCGCCGCGAGTTTACTCGCCTCACGAGTCGGATCGTGCACCGGATGCATCGACGGACGACCCGTGACCGGGGGACTTCCGGGGCCCGTCCACCGATGGTACGATCATCTAACTACTTGGTGATCGAGTTGCTCGTTCAATAAGCGACATGTGTCGCGCAGTCGTCGGACGGGACCCGAACCCCGGGCCGAGGTGGACGCCGTACCCGATCCGATTCCTCCCGGAGACCCGATGACCCCCGCCCCCGACGCGCAGACGACCGTCGCGCCCCGTGCCGAGACCCGTGCCGACACCCGCCCCGAGCCGCGGACCGACGACGTCACGGCCGTGCTCGTCGCGCTGCAACGCCTGCAGTCCCGGATCGCGTCCGTGAACGACCGGTTGGCCAAGGGCATGGGCGTCGGCGCCACGGACTACCTCGCCCTGGTGCACCTCTCGGTGCACGGCGACACCCCGCCCAAGAAGGTCGGCGAAGCCCTGGGGCTCTCGTCGGGTGCCATGACGGCCCTGGCGGACCGCCTCGAGGCCGCCGGTCTCGTCGTCCGGCTCCAGCACCCGACCGATCGACGCAGCTTCGTCCTGGCGCTCACCGCCGAGGGGTCGAGCGGCGTGGACGAGGCCGGCATCCTCTACGGACGAGTCGTGCAGGAGGCGCTGTCCGCGTCCCGTCGTCCCGTCGCCGAGGCGGTCTTCCGCGACCTGGGTGACGCCCTCGGGGTCGCGACTCCGTGAGGACGACCGACGCCGCGCCTCCTGGTCGGGAGGTCCGGCGGAAGCCGGTGGGCGACGCCCCGGCCCCCGCGGCCCGGCGACCCGCTAGGGTCGGCTCGTGAGACTCTCGGTGACCTGGACGGCAGGCGGTGCGCAGCACGGCATGCAGGTGCACGACGATCGTCTCGTCTACGTGCTCCGTGACACCGCCGGACGCCCCACGACGCACGAGATCCCTGCCGGTTCGCTCGAGAC
The DNA here is from genome assembly GCF_030209595.1 of Frigoribacterium sp. ME-P-080. Classification (NCBI taxonomy): domain Bacteria; kingdom Bacillati; phylum Actinomycetota; class Actinomycetes; order Micrococcales; family Microbacteriaceae; genus Frigoribacterium; species Frigoribacterium sp. ME-P-080. The sequence continues at coordinate 715,966 of NZ_JARVRR010000003.1, read as the reverse complement.
CGTCGACTACTCGACGGTCGCGGATCGACCGGTCATCACGCTCAACGAACGAGACGGCACGAAGACGTCGTTCCCGTGCCCCCGCAAGATCGCCCGGGTGCTCTACCCGGCGATCAAGTGGCTGACCGTCTGACCGCGACCGCTACGACGTGCGCTCGAGGTCGGTGACGTGGGAGCGCCGACGGACCGCGACCTCGCGCCTCCGCGCCTTGACCGCCCCGCGGAAGCCGACCTCGGCGGCGATCGCGCCGGCGATCATCAGCGAGAAGCCGGCGAGCCCGGCGGGCAGGCCGAGCATCGTCGGGGCATCCCAGTCGAAGGTGAACGCCAGGACGGCCAGGCCGATCGCCACGAGGGCGAAACCGGCGACCGACAGGCAGACGCGGCGGGCTCTCGGTGCACTCATCCGATCAGCGTAGGCAACACCTGACGTCCGGCGACGTCGTTCTCAGGGGACGCGGATGGTTCTGCCGCGTAGCCCCCAGCCGCCCCGGTGGGAGGGCGGGTTCACAGGATGCGTGATTGCACTCCTGGCGCGAAAGTGCAATCATCGTCTTCGGCCGCGAGGCCCCCGGCGACGTCGCCGATCACGAGAGCGACGAGACCAGGAGGCGCGCGATGGCCACGACCGCCGGCAAGACGGCCCAGCGTCGACTGCGCACCCGCGTCGCGTTGACCGCTGCCGCCCGGCGCCTGACGGCCGAGCACGGACTCGCCGGCTTCACCATCGAGGAGCTCTGCGCCTCGGTCGGCATCTCGCGTCGGACGTTCTTCAACCACTTCGCGTCGAAGGACGACGTCGTCGTCGGCGTCGCGCTCGACGACGACGACGAGGCGCTCGACGGGTACTCGTCCTCGCGACGCGACCCGCGCCTCCCGCCCTTGTCGACCGTCTTCGACGACCTGGGCGCGCTCGTCGTCGAGCGTGTCGAGAACGTCGGCCTCACCCGCGGGCAGGCCGTGCACTTCAAGGCCGCACTCGACCGCGAGCCCCGCCTGTTCGGCGCCATGATGCGGCAGGGCGACGAGCAGCGGCGACGCGTCGTCTCGGCCGTGGCCGCACACGAGGGGCTCGACGTGGGCGATCCCCGCATCGACGTCGCGGTGACCCTGCTCACCGGACTCGTCCAGCGGGCCTTCGAACGGTTCTTCTCCGCCGAGGGGCGGGACGACGAGCGCTTCGACGCCGTCCTCGCCGACCAGCTCGTGATCGCCCGCGAGCTCTTCGCCGCCGCCGCGCCTCGTGGCCCCGCCTCCCCGCCCGCCCCGACCCACCCTGCCGACCACGACCGAAAGGCGCTGTGACCCAGCCATGACGACCACCACCGCAGCGAAGGCCGACGCGCCCTTCCTCTTGACGAAGAGACGCATCTGGATCATCTTCGGCGCCCTCATCTCGGGCATGCTGCTGTCGAGCCTCGACCAGACGATCGTGTCGACGGCCATGCCGACCATCGTCGGCGAGCTCGGCGGCGTCGAGCACCAGGCCTGGATCACCACGGCGTACCTGCTCGCCACGACGATCGTCATGCCGATCTACGGCAAGTTCGGCGACGTCCTCGGCCGTCGCAACCTGTTCCTCGTGGCGATCGCGATCTTCACCCTCGCGAGCATCGGCTGCGCCTTCGCCACCGACTTCTGGATGTTCGTGGTGTTCCGCGCGATCCAGGGCCTCGGCGGCGGCGGTCTGATGATCCTCTCGCAGGCGATCATCGCCGACATCGTGCCCGCCTCCGAGCGCGGCAAGTACCTCGGCCCGCTCGGCGCGGTCTTCGGCCTGTCCGCCATCGGCGGGCCCCTGCTCGGCGGCTTCTTCGTCGACCACCTCACCTGGCAGTGGGCGTTCTACATCAACATCCCCGTCGGCATCGCGGCGTTCGCCATCACGTGGGCCGCCCTGACGCTGCCGAGCAAGAAGGCCACCAAGCGCATCGACGTGCTCGGCGTGGTGCTGCTGTCGGCGGCGACCACCTGCCTGATCTTCTTCACCGAGTTCGGCGGTCAGGACGACCACGGCTGGGGTGCGCCCGAGACCTGGCTCTGGGGCGCCGGGGTCGTGGTGGCGGCGTCGCTGTTCGTGCTCGTCGAGTCGCGTGCCGACGACCCGATCATCCCGCTGTCGTTCTTCCGCAACAAGGTGTTCGTGCTCGCGACCGCCGTCGGCTTCGTGCTCGGCATCGGCATGTTCTCCGCCATCGCGTTCGTGCCGACCTTCCTGCAGATGTCGTCGGGCGCGTCGGCGGCGGTCTCGGGCCTGCTGCTGCTGCCGATGATGGTCGGCCTGATCGGCACGTCGATCCTGTCGGGCAACCTGATCACCCGGACCGGCAAGTACAAGGTGTTCCCGGTGGTCGGCACGATCCTGACCGGCATCGCCATGGCGCTCTTCACGACCCTGACCGCCGACACCCCGCTCTGGCTGATCTGCGTGTTCCTCTTCCTCTTCGGTGCGGGCCTCGGCCTGATCATGCAGGTCGTCGTGCTCGTGGTGCAGAACTCGGTCGACGCCCAGAACGTGGGCACGGCGACCAGCACGAACAACTACTTCCGCGAGGTGGGCGCCGCGCTCGGCGTCGCGATCTTCGGTGCGTTGTTCACGAGCCGGCTCACCTCGAACCTGACGGACGTCTTCACGGGCGCCGGGGCGTCGGCCGGTGACGCCTCGCAGGCCACCGCGACCCTCGACCCCGCGACGCTGAACCAGCTGCCCGAGCAGATCCGTCGTCTCGTCGTCGAGGCCTACGCCGACTCGCTGGCGCCGGTCTTCGCCTACCTGATCCCGTTCATCGCCGTGGCGTTCGTGCTGTCGCTCTTCCTGCCGCAGATCAGACTCTCCGACGTGGCCGGCATGGTGTCCCGCGGCGAGGCGCTGTCGGGCGACGAGGCCGAGCAGCTCGAGGCCGCCGAGCGCGCCGCGCACGGTCGTGGCGCCGGGCGGGCCGGGAGGCGCGGTGCCGGGACGGCGTCCGAGGTGGCGACCGCCGGTGCGGTGGCGACCGGGGCTCCGGTCGCGCCGCTCGACGGGGTCGATCAGCGGGACGACGCCGACGAGCGTGTCGCCGACGGGGTCGACGAGCGGGACGACGCCGACCGCCCGTAGCCGGTCGGATCGCGGGGGCGCCGGGTCAGACGGCGGCGGGGCCCTGGGCGGGCAGGGCCGCGGCCGCGGCCGAGGTGCGGGCGGGGGCGGACGCGAGTCGCGCCTCCTGGGCGGCGTCCCAGACGACGCCGTCGACGTCGTCCTCGCGCAGGCGGGTGGGGGTGCTGTGGGTGCTCATGGGTGTCTCCTCGGGCGGGCCCGTCGGGTCGGACGCGTCAGACGATGGTGCGGCACGGTGGGGTCGTGCCGCGGCCCCCAGTTCGTGGGCTGTGATCGATCACCGTAGCGGATGCGCGCGGGGCGTCGTGACCGGTGGCCGTGGCCGGCGCCGCGCCTCCTCGTCCACGGTCCCTAGGATCGTGCGCATGAGCACGTCAGGTGAGGACCGATGATCCACGACGTCGCGCTGGTGGGGCACGGCGTGCGGCTCGATCCGCTCGCCGTCGAGGATGCTGCCGCGCTCTGGCCGCTGACCGACGACGGGCTGTGGGCGGGCATGGTGACGCAGCGTCCGACGAGCGTCGCGGCCTACGCCGAGCACGTGGAGGCGCAACTCGCGAACCCGACGACCCTCGCGTTCACGGTGCGCGGCGAGGACGACGGCCAGGTGCGGGGCACGACGACCCTCTACGACCTCGTGCCGGCGCAGGGGCGGGTCGAGATCGGCAGCACCTGGTACGGCCGCCCCTTCTGGGGCGGACGGACGAACCCCGCGACCAAGCTGCTGCTGCTCACGCACGCGTTCGACGCCCTCGGCCTGAACCGGGTCGCGCTGCGCTGCGACGCCCGCAACCTGCGGAGCGCGGCAGCGATCCGTCGGCTGGGCGCCGTCCCCGAGGGGATGCTGCGTTCGCACCGCGTCGCCGCCGACGGCACCCTGGGCGACACGGCCTACTTCTCGATCGTCCGGGCCGAGTGGCCCGACGTGCGGGCCGGCCTGGAGGCGCGGCTCGCCTAGTCGCGGGTCGCCGGTGAGGCGACCTCCAGCGCCTCGAAGAGCTCGTCGGCGACCAGGTGGGACTCGTTCGACATGAGGGTGATCGGGGCGCCGCCCTCGACGTCGACCATCACCCAGCGGCCGCCCCGCCGACGACGGCGTTCGTCCACCGGAGTGACGCGGACGTCGTGCAGCGCGGCCACGGACCACTCCTCGGCCGTCACCCCGCGCAGGCGCGAGACCGGGTCGGGCACGTAGCGCAACCGCGTCGTGGACAGGGCGAAGCGACCGGGGTAGGCCGCGCCTCCGGTGGGCAGGACGCGCTCGGCGAAGGTGCCCCAGAGGAGGCGCTCGCCGGGGTCCACGGAGAGGCGTCGCCAGGACGAGAGGGCGAGGGTGCGCAGGGCGAGCACCACGACGGCGGCAGCGAAGAGGACGGTGCCGACGAGCATGACGAACCACGAGCCGTCACGGCCCTCGGACTGCGCCCGCCAGGTGAGCTGGGCGACGAGCAGCAGGGTCAGGAGCGCGTACAGGCTGACCATCCAGGCCTGAGCGCCCCGCAGCTTCTGCTCGGAACGGTGGCGAGGCGGGTCGGGTACGGCCTTGTCCATGAGGGATTGTCTACACCAGGGGAGTGGCGGGGTCGTCTCCGACGCCTCGGGGGCGCGGCCCGGTACGGTGACGGCATGTCCGACGAGACCTGGATCGTGTTCGACGACGAGCCGAAGCAGAGGGTGCTGGTGCGGGCGATGCGGGTCTTCCTGCCCGCGACCGTGATCCTTGGGACGGCCGGTGCCTTCTTCTCTCGAGGCGGCGAGTCGCTGGTCGATCTGTTCGGCCCGATCGCCGTGCCGATCTCGTTCGTGTTCTGGGCGACCGCCGCCGCGGTCGGGTGGAACGTCGTGCTGTGGCTCAACGCCCCCTTCGCGATCGACCTCGAAGGGCGTCGACTGCGCATCCGCCATCGGGTGGTGCCGTTCGACCAGGTCGAACGGGCCGAGCTCGTGGGGCTGAGCGACGGCGACCAGGCCGGTCTGCTGCTGAAGATCGGCCGACGTCGGGGGCCGACGGCGTCCGTGCTGCTCAGGGAGCGGTCGACGCCCGCGCTCGACGACGCCCGACGCGACCTGCTGATCGAGGTGATCCGCGCCTCCTCGATCGCCCGCCCGGTGAGCCCGCACGACCCCACCGGGAAGTTCGGGCGGTTCAACTTCCCGGGGACGCTGGACAAGGCCGGAGCCGAGCAGGTCGTCCGCGACCCGCCGGCCCCGGGTGAGCCCGCGCCCTGACGGGTGGCCGCGGCGGCGCCGCGCTGCGCCCCGCCGCACGCCGCCACGATGTACACAGCCCGCCACGAGATCTCGTGGCGGGCTGTGGACATCGTGGCGGCCTGAGGGGGCCGCCGGGTTCGACTCAGCGGCGACGCAGGCGCAGGCGGCCGACGACGAGCGCACCGGCCCCGGCGAGGACGGCACCGAGGGACCAGGTCAGCGCGCCCGACGGCTCCGACCCCGTGTAGGCGAGCGACGTCGCGCGGGTCGGCGTCACGGCGGCGACGCGACGTACCGGCAGTGCGGTCGGGGCGACGGTGCCCGGGGTCGTGACGGCGGGCACGACGACGGCCGGGGCGACCGAGAAGACGACGGCCTCCGAGAAGTCGCTCTCCGTCGTGAAGTCGGCGTCGAAGGTGTAGGCGTCCGTCGCGAAGTCGCCGGCGGGCAGGACGAAGCGGGCCGCGAAGCGTCCGTCCGCGTCCACGGGCACCACGGCCGTCGCGGAGCCCGAGACCTCGTAGGGGACGGGGTCGACGTCGACCTGGATCTCGAAGGCGATCTCGTCGCCGGTGGGCTCGGCGTCGGACGTCGGGTCGGGCTCAGTCGTCGGGTCGGGCTCAGTCGTCGGGTCGGCGTCCGGCGATGGCGCATCGGTCGACGGGTCGGGCAGCTCGGTGACCAGATCGTCGGCGTCGTAGACCTCGACGAGGGCGTAGCCGCCGGGGATGCCGTTCTGGCCGTTCACGGTGACGACACCGGCCGTCGCGCCGACCGGTGCGAAGAGCGCGGGGGCCGGGACGGAGGCCGTCACCGGCACGTCGGACGAGGTCGAGAGGCCGCTGCCGTCCGCGACCGTGACCGTGACGACGCCCCCGACGGCGAAGGTCGCCGGCAGCTCCACCCAGAACACCGTCGATCCGTCCTCGTCGAAGACGGGGGAGTCGTCGAACGAGACGTAGTCGGCATCGGCGGGCACGCCGTCGCCCGACACCGTGACGGCCACGACGTCACCGGGTGTGAAGCCCTGGGCGACGACCGGGAAGGCCTGGCCCGGGTGCGCGGCGGTGACGGGGATGAGGACGAAGAGGTCGTCGACGACCACGTCGGCCGCGGCCCCGGCCGGAGCGACCTCCTGGGTCGAGGCCGGGGTCTCGACCGGGGCGTCGGCCTCCGGTGAGGCCGCGTGGGTCGTTCCCTCCGACGATCCGCTGGTGTCGGTGGCGCCGCTCGCGGGCGTCGCGGGGGCGACGGCCGGGGTGTCGGGTCCGGCCTGCTCGGGCACCGCCGGTGCGGCCTCGCCCGGGACGGTCACGGCGGTGGCGCTCGTCGAGTCGGCCGACGTCGAGTCGGTCGGCGTCGAGGTGCCGGTCGGGGCGTCGGTCGACACGGGGTCGCCCTCGGCGGCGAAGGCCGTGGCGGGCGTGAGGACGAGGGCCGCGGCCAAGGCGACGGCGGGCAGGGCGGTGGCGGCGCCGAGGCGGCGTGATGTGGACATGGTTCCCCCGGGACGAGTGGTGCCGCGCGTCGGGTGAGCACGGTCGGTCGACTGTAGACAGCACGGTCGGGCCGGTCGACGGGCGGAGTCGGCTGCGGGCCTCGTCGTGACGAGACCGTGATGCCGTTGTCCCCCGTCCCGCGGCGATCGGGTACGACCGTTGCGCGATCGAGACGGCCCGCGCCTCCTCTGCTCGGTAGCGTCGGGGCATGGGGACGACGACGAAACGGGTCGGGGCGGCGTTCGCGTCGACGCTCGCGACGACGATGCTGTTGGTGGCGTGCACGAGTGGCGGTGCGGGCGGTGACGACTCGGAGCCGTCGACGCCGGTGGCCTCCGGGCCGACGGCGACGGCGACGCCGACACCGGTCGCCGACTCGCCGGTCACCGAACTCGGGGTGGACTGCGCGGGTCTGCTGTCCGCCGAGACCGCCGGTGCCATCGACGCGTCATGGACTCCGCGGGACTACTACGACCGCGACTCCGTCAGGCCCTCGGACTACGCGATCGCCCAAGAAGGAGGGCTCTCGTGCACGTGGAACGACGGAGGGTCGTCGGACGGCAAGAACAACCCGACCGGGGGCGGCGGCTACAGCGGCCTGCTCGTGCAGGTTCTCCCGCACGCCGGTGACACGTGGCCGCGGTTCGTCGAGATCTACGGCGACGACCCCGACGGCCGGTGCTTCGGCGACGAGACCTTCCGGGGCTGCACCTTCGACCAGCTGGTCGGCGACAGCTGGGTGTCGATCATCGCGACGGAGTTCGCGCCGTCCGTCGAGGCCACGTCCGAGCAGCGCTTCGCACCGGTCGTCGCCGAGGTGACCGAGGTCGTCTCGTCGGCCGACGTGGTGGACGACCCCTGGCCGCTCGGCGGGCCGGCCCGGCCCTGGTCCTGCGTGGCCGACGCCGCGCTCGAGCGCGAGGCCCTCGGCGCGGGTGACGACCTGTTCGTGTTGACCCCGGGCGGTGGCTGGTCGGTCTACGCCGCGGCCTGGAGTCGGGCGGTCGCCACGTCGTGCTCGATCCTCGACGACACGACGCCCTACAGCAGCGAGAGCGTCCTGGCCGGAGGCGCCTGGGCCCTCGATCAGCGCATCGAGTTCGGTCTGCTCGACCCCGACACGGCCGTGAGCGTGCCCGGGCTCGCGGACGGTGACCGGGCGTACCGGTCCTGCTCGGCGACGGAGTGCGTCACCGACCTCGTGCTGGGTGACGACTGGGCCCGGCTCACGGTCGACCGCGCCACGGTGCCCGACACGGAGGCCGCCAGCGAGCGGCTCGTCGAGGGCTACGTCGCGCGGGCGGCGGCCGCGGTCTGATGGTGAGTGCCCTCCGTCGAAACGGGTGATCGTTGGAGGGCACTCACGGGCCGATGGTCTTCGGGAACCGATCGGCCACCCCTCGCGAGCCGGGTTCAGGCCGGCCCGCGACGGGCTCGGTGAACAGACTCGCAGTCACGTCGCCCCCTGAGAAGGGGCTGGACAAAGTTGGTCGTCATCGCTTAGGCAGGTCCGGCGGCCATGGCCGGTTCGCGTTGGAGGTCAGAGTTCGAGGCGGCGCTCGACGACGTCCCGGGCGACGTCGGCCAGGCGGGCGTTGTGGTCACGAGCATGGCGCCGGAGGACGTCGAAGGCGGCGTCGGTGCTGACGCGGCGGGTCTCGGACACGACGCCCTTGGCCTGCTCGATGACGACGCGCGTGCCGAGGGCGGTCTGCAACTGTCGCTGCACGACGTCCCCCTCGCGCACCGTGCGCTCGTGCAGGATGCCGATCGTGGCGACGTCCGCCAGCGCCTGGGCGGCGCGGATGTCACGGGGGTTCAGGTCGCCGGTCTCTCGACGCAGGAGGTTGAGCGTGCCGATCGTCTCGGCCCTGAGTCGGAGGGGGATCGCGAACACCGAGGCGAAGCCGTGCTCGGACGCGGCCCGGGCGAACGGCAGCCACCGGTCGGGCACGGTGCCGAGGTCGGGAACGCTGACGGAGGCGCCGGTGACGTAGCAGTCGAAGCAGGGGCCCTCTTCGGAGTCCAGCTGCATGACCTCGATCAGGTACGACGCCTCGCTGGTCGAGGCCACGACGTCGAGCGCTCCGTCGGCCTCGGCAAGAAGGATGCCCGCGGCGCTCACGTCGAACAGGTCGACCGTGGTGTCGACCAGCGTCTGCAGCAGTTCGACGACGTCGTAATCGGCGACGAGGGTGTCGGCCAGGGTGGTGAAGACGTCGACGAGATGGGTCTCCCGGTCGGTGTTACTCATTGCGGTGTTCCTCGATTCCGTGTTCTGAGGCCGAGAACGTCAACCGCCCACGGAGGATGTCGGTGGCCACGTCGATGACGCGGGCTCCGGTCGAGAACGCGTAGCCCTGCAAGAGGAGGTGCGCATCGTCGGCCGACACCCGGGCCTGGACGAGGATGCGTCCCGTGGCCTGGTGCACGATGCGTCGCGAGTGCGCCCCGACGGGCTCGACTTCGAGCTTGTTGTCGCGTCGCTCCCGTTCGAGCGTGTGGTGCAGGACGGCCCGACTGACGGCTCGGGCCAGGATCTGGGCCCGCATCACGGCCTCGCCCGGCATCTCGTCCGGCCGGTCGCTGTACAGGTCGATGGCACCCAGTTGCAGGGGGCCCACCCGGACGGGGAACACGAACATGGCCTGGACGTCCAGGTCGACGATCGCGGGGCCGAACGTGGGCCAGACGGCACTGGACGACGCGCGCGCGTCGGACACCAGCACCGGGCTGCCGGTGCGCATGGCATCCCAGCACGGGCCCTCGCCGAGGTCGAACTGCAGCTCGTCGAGCCGCAGGGCGGTGTCGTCCGTCGCCGTCAGGGTCTCGCTGCCGAGGACGGGGCCCACGGTGGCGATCGAGACCCCGGAGACGGGGAAGAGGTCGAGGAAGGGCCGTGACAACGAATCACCGATGGGCGCACGACTCAGCGCCTCGACCGCGTCGTCGAATGTCGTCATGGTCACCGCCCGGTTCTCTGGATGAGTCTCGTCGAGCTCAGGGAATCTCGGGTCGTCGCGGGCGACCGAGGCGCAGGCGCGTCGACCCGTCTCGATCAACTCTGGGTGAGGTCGGGTTCGGAGTACGTGCTGTCGGCGTGCGTCTCCGGGTCGAGAGGGTTGGCCGACGGTGCGTGCCGCAACGCGTCGATGCGTCGCTTCATGTAGGCGAGCGCGTCGGCGTTGTCGGGCTCGGGCAACTCGGTGTGGGCGCTCTCGGCCATGAGCGGTGCACCCCCGCCGAGCAACAGGGTGGCTCGCACCTCGTCACCGTCCGAGCTGATGGCCTCGAGCTCGACGTCGTCCGCGTCGTGGTGACGGGCCAAGGCCGCGGCGTACTCGAGCACCGCGACGGCGGTCTCGTCGCCGAGCAGGAACGACTTGTCGGCGAAGGTCATGTGCTTCACCAGGTGCCTCCTCTCGACGACATGCCTTCGTGGGAGGGGCCGGGCAGGAAGAAATCCTCGTAGGCGGGCAGCCGGTACGCACTGCTGCTCCGGTCGATGCCGGTCAGGCCGACGCTCACTCGATGCGCTCGAGCGTTGCCGGGCTTGGGGTACGTGTGGATCACCGCGGGTCGAGCGAACGGATTGGTTTCGTAGGTGCTCATGACCGACCTTTCCTCTCGGGGTGACCGATCTCCGCTGGCCCGGGGATCGGTCTCCAATCTATGAAGACCCCCCGTTCTGGTGAAGAGGGTTGACCTGACGTCAGTTGTGTGAGAGAGAGGATTGTCGGGGCAGAAGGGTCGGTGTCGGGGGACAGATGTCGTGTAGCGTCTGGTCGCATCGGTCGTCCATCGACCCGTGCGTCGAGCGGCCGTCTGGGCCCTGGTCGCTCCGCTCTCGCAGAAGGCCAGACATGGGAAAACTCGCTTACGACCGCTCATTGACCATCGATTTCGACGACCGTACCCTCGCCCATCTCCAGATCGTCATCGGCATGAAGATGCGTCGCGGTGAGTCGTTCTACTTCTCGTGGAAAGACGACCAGCAGGTCGGAGACGGCCGCACGAGCATCTGGCTGCACCCGACCATCCCGCTGGTGTACAAGTACTATGGCTCGCGCAGCCCGGTCATCAACCCTGCATGGATCCACGCTCTCGAGGTCAGTGCCAACACGAACGCGGGTCTGCAGATCGTGCCCGAGCCCTCCGTGCCCACCATTAAGGCCACCTGATGAACCGCATCGACATCGTCTACGACGGCCATGCGTACACCCTGTCGAACACGTCGTTCGAGGACCTCAAGGCCCGCGTCCTGGCGACCGCGACCAGCGGTGAGTCGTTCTGGCTGACCGTCAACGAGGGGGCCGGCACCTTGAAGGCCGTCGAGGTGTTGATCACCGCGTCGTCGCAGCTCAGCCTGGCCGAGATCCGACGAGAGCCGGACGACTACGCCGACTCGGCGGCGTAGTAGTCGAAGTCGGGGAGCTCCGCGACGGACGCTGCCGACGGCTCGTCGACACGGTCGACCGTCTCGAACCAGATCTCGGTCCGACCGGTGACCAGGACGGACACGTGGCTGCCCGACGCGGTCTCGACGTCGACGAATTCCGGCGCTCCGCCGGATGCGGCGACGATCCGACCCTTCAGGGCGTCGACGTCGCTCTCGGGCGACAGGCGGATCGCTTGTTGACGTGTGTACAGCGTCGTCACGGGCATGGGATGGACCTCTGATCTTTCGGTAGCGGTTGTCCGCCCGGTCTCGTCGTGTCCGAGGTCTGGAGACACGATGGTCGGCCGGGACGCGCACTGGTCGTCACACTAGGCCGCAGGCCTGTGAGGGGCCGCGACCCCTAGGGCAGGTCGCGGCCCCGCGACGCGACGTTCGTCGCACCGTTCTCCGCCGACACGCCCGTGTGACGAGACCGTGCCGCCCGTGAAGCACTGGCAGGAGATGCTCCATCCTCTCCGGTCCGGGGAGGATGCGCACCGGGCTTGACACGGGACGCGACGTGCCCCGAGTCGTGCTCGCGTCGTCGGCTCAACCGCCGATCAACTCGAGGGTGATGCGCCCGGCCCGCAGGTCACGGTCGCGCATGACGGTGAGCTCGGTCCGGATCTGCGCCGTGAAGGCCGTCGTCATGGGGTTCGGCCGACCGGAGAGCCAGAGCATCGAGAGGGCCGTCCGCGCCCAGTCCTCGGCGATCGTGACGAAGCGGACGCCGGGGATCGGGATGTACGACGAGAGGTAGGGCATGAGCGAGACGCCGAGGCCGCAGGCGACCGTGCTCAGCATCGAGAGGTCGTTGACCGCGTGGATGGGGATGCGGGGGTTGAACCCGGCGCGGACGCACGACATGACGATGCGGTCGTAGGCCTGGGGTGCGTCCTCGCGGTTGAACATGATGAAGTCGTCCTCGGCCAGTTCGCCGAGCGGCACCGAGGTCTCGCCGGCCAGGCGGTGGGTGTCGGGCAGGGCCACGACCAGCGGCTCGAGAGCCAGCTGCTCGACCTCGAACCGGTCGTCGATCGACCGGACGCGCGTGAAGCCCAGGTCGACCGACCCGCGGACGAGGTCGGACAGGATCGCCTGCTCCTCGCTCTCCTCGACCAGCACCCGGGCACCCGGGTGCGACGCGGAGAACGCCCGCACCACGGTCGGCAGCAGGCCGGCGAGCACCGAGCTGATGCTGCCCACCCGCAGCGGTTGGACGTCGGCCACGACCGAGTCGAGCAGCGACTCGGTCTGCTCGATCTGGTGCAGGATGCGCTTGCCTTCGCGCTTCAGCAGTTCGCCCGCGGGGGTCAGTCGGGGGGCCGTCCGCGCCTGCCGCTCGAACAACCGCGTGCCGAGCTTCGCCTCGAGTCGTGAGATGGCCTGGCTGAGCGGCGGCTGGCTCATCTGCAACCGCGCGGCGGCCTTCGTGAACGACAGGTCGTCGGCGACCGCCATGAAGTAGGTGAGCTCTCGTATCTCCATGATGGGCCTCTCGTCGGTCGCGCCTCATATGCAGCGCGTATCAGATCATCCCTTTTTGGTATTTGAGGGCGCAAGTGTCGACGCAATAGACAGGGGCCATGAACGACGCCACCACCGCATCCTCGGGACCAAGACCCACCGACCCGTCCCTCGACGCCGACGTCATCGTCGTCGGGCTCGGCGCCTGGGGGGCACAGGCGCTCTGGCGCCTCGCCGAGCGGGGACGGCGCGTGATCGGCGTCGAGCGCTTCGGCATCGGCCACCCGATGGGCTCGACCCACGGCGCGACCCGGCTGTTCCGCATCGCCTGCATGGAGCACCCGGGGCTGGCCCCGATCGCGACCCGCGCCCGCGACCTCTGGTACGACCTCGGCGAGCGCACCGGTCAGACCCTCCTGCGTCAGACCGGCGGAGTCATGGTCGGCCCCCGCGACGGCCACGTCGTCGCCGGCACCCTGCGTGCCGTCCACGAGGCCGGGCTCGAGTCGACGGTCTTCGAGCACGACGAACTCGTCGCGCGCTTCCCGCAGTACGCCGGCTTCGGCCCCGACGACATCGGCGTGTGGGACCCCGCCGCCGGCATCAGCTACCCCGAGAAGGGCGTGCGGGCCGCCGTCGAGGTGGCCCGGTCGCTCGGCGCGACCGTGCTGACCGACACCCGGGTGACGGCGATCGACCCGGTCGACGGGGGAGTCGAGGTCACGGCCGGGGGACGCGTGCTGCGGGCCGCCCGCGTGGTCGTGACGCTCGGCGCCTGGACCCCGCAGTTCGTCGAGCATCCCCTCGTCGCCCGCCGCACCCCGCTCTTCTGGTTCGAGGGCACGACCCCCGAGGCGACGGCACCCGGCGGCGACTTCGACCTCGCGGCCTTCCCGGTGTTCATCCGCCAGCTGCCCGACGGCACCACCCTCTGGGGCCACGGCGCCGACCGCGGCGACGGTGACGGCTACGCCGTCAAGATCGGCCTCGAGGACTCGGGCGGTGCCTTCGAGGACGCCGAGGCCGACACCGTGGACCGGTACATCCACCCCGCGGCGGACTACGGCATGCTCTCGGCAGCCGTGGCCCGGGCCTTCCCGGGGCTCGACCCGACCCCTGCCAAAGCGATCGCCTGCATGGTGACGAACTCGCCCGACCGGCAGTTCGTCATCGGCCACCCCGGCGGCGACACCCGCGTCGTGGTCGCCGGCGGCGACAGCGGCCACGGCTTCAAGCACGCCCCGGCGATCGGGGAGCTGCTCGCGCAGCTGGCCGTCGACGAGGAACCGTTCACCGACATCGACTTCATGAGCCCCGACCGCGGCTACGACGGCACGTCCTGGCTCGACGAGGACGACCACCCGACCGCGGCCACGACCGACGCGACCGACGCGGTCGACCGCCTGGCCGTGCCGTCCTGATCCACCCGGCCCGCGCCTCCCGAACCCACCCCGCACTCCCCTCGCACCGCCCTGACAGGAGAGAACCATGACCAGACGAACGACCACCCGCCTCACGGCCGCCCTCGCCGCGGTCGCCGCCCTCGGCCTCGCCCTGACCGCCTGCTCGTCGGGCGGCTCCGAGTCCGGCGCCTCGAACGAGCTGGGCACCGTCTCGGCCGGCACGTTGCGGATCGGCACGACCGGCGACACCAAGCCCTACGCCTACACCGAGGACGGCGAGCTGCAGGGCTTCGACGTCGAGATGGCGAAGGAGGTCGCGAAGCGCCTCGGGCTGAAGACCGAGTTCGTCACGCAGGAGTTCTCGGCCCTGCTGCCCGCCGTCGCCAACGGGCAACTCGACATGGCGGCCGCGTCCATCAGCGACACCGAAGAACGCGAGAAGACGGTCGACTTCAGCGACCACTACTTCATCGGGTACATCTCGGTGCTGGCCGCCGACGGCTCGGGCATCACCGACGACGAGTCCTCGCTCGACGGCAAGCGCCTCGGCATCGTCCAGGGCACGATCCAGGACAGCTACGCGCAGGAGAACTTCACCGGTGCCGAGCTCGTGCGCTTCCCCGACAACAACAGCGCCGTCGCCGCGCTGGGCTCGGGCACCATCGACGCGCACTTCCTCGACTTCCCCGTGGCCGAGGAGTACGCGGCGGCGTCGAACGGCTCGCAGACCATCGCGATCAACGTCGCCGTGCCGGAGTTCCCGGTGGGCTTCCCGATCGCGAAGGGCAACGACGCACTGAAGACGGCCGTGGACGGTGCTGTCGCCGACATCGTCGCCGACGGCACCTGGCTCGAGATCGACCAGGAGTTCTTCCCGGACCAGCCCGTGCCCGACGAGTTCCAGCCGAGCGAGTGAGCAGGGGGCGACCGTGAACTTCTCCGACGCGCTGGCCAACATCGGCCGCAGCTTCTTCGACGGCGAGGCGATGCTGCGCACGCTGCCCGACATGCTCGCCTACGGGGTGTGGAACACGCTGCTGCTGGCCCTCTGCGCCACGGCGATCGGCATCGTGGTCGGGCTGCTGCTCGCGGTGATGGGCACGAGCCGCCATCGCCTGCCGCGCGTGCTCAGCCGCATCTACACCGACGTGTTCCGCGGCCTCCCGGCCATCCTCACGATCCTGCTGATCGGCACGGGCCTGTCCCCGCTGTTCAACCTGTTCACGCGGGGGAACCCGTACCCGCTGGGCATCCTCGCCCTCAGCCTGATCGCCAGCGCCTACATCGGCGAGATCTTCCGGGCCGGCATCCTCGCCGTCGACCGTGGTCAGCTCGAGGCGTCCCGGGCGCTCGGCATGAGCCACGGTGACTCGATGCGGCTCGTCGTGATCCCGCAGGGCATCCGCCAGGTGCTCCCGTCGCTGGTGAACCAGTTCATCGCGATCGTCAAGGACTCGTCGCTCGTGTACTTCCTCGGCCTGATCACGTCGCAGCGCGAGCTGTTCCGCATCGGTCAGGACGCGGCCATCACCAACGGCAACCTGTCGCCGCTCGTGCTGGCGGGCGTGTTCTACCTG
The DNA here is from genome assembly GCF_030209595.1 of Frigoribacterium sp. ME-P-080. NCBI lineage: Bacteria > Bacillati > Actinomycetota > Actinomycetes > Micrococcales > Microbacteriaceae > Frigoribacterium > Frigoribacterium sp. ME-P-080. The sequence continues at coordinate 700,271 of NZ_JARVRR010000003.1, read as the reverse complement.
ATCATCACGGTGCCGTTGACGCACCTGGTCAACGTCATCGACCGCCGGCTGCGCGAGGGCCGCTCGTTCGGGCGGCGCCCGTCGGGCACGGTCCCACCGGCCGCCCCGCCGACGTCGGCGGGAGCGGTCGTGACGGCCGCCCCCACCCCCTCGGCCGCAGCCGCCCCCACCGCCGAACCCCTCGCCCCCGCCACGTCTGGAGCCCCTCGATGACCGCCCTCACCGCGCCTCCTGCCGTGCCCGCGGTCCAGACCGCCGGCGACCTCGAGATCCGGGGCCTGACCAAGGACTTCGGCGCCACCCGGGTGCTGCACGGCATCGACCTCGTGGTGCCCGCCGGTACGACGACCTGCATCATCGGCCCCTCGGGGTCGGGCAAGTCGACGGTGTTGCGCTGCATCAACCGCCTCGAGGAGCCCTCGGGCGGCGAGGTGCTGCTCGACGGGACGGACGTGCTGCACGGCTCCGAGGACGCCCTGCGTCGTCGGGTCGGCATGGTGTTCCAGCACTTCAACCTGTTCCCGCACCGGACGGTGCTCGACAACATCGTGCTGCCGCTGCGCCGGGTCCGTCGGGTGTCGGCGGCCGAGGCCCGACGGGTCGCGCTCGAGCGCCTCACCGAGGTCGGGCTCGCCGAGAAGGCCGACGTGCGGCCCGCGTCCCTCTCGGGAGGCCAGAAGCAACGCGTCGCCATCGCCCGGGCCCTCGCGCTCGGCCCCGAGGTCATGCTCTTCGACGAGGCCACCTCGGCCCTCGACCCCGAGCTGGTCAAGGGCGTGCTCGCGCTGATGAAGGGGCTGGCCGGCGCGGGCATGACCATGGTCGTCGTCACCCACGAGATGGGCTTCGCCCGCGAGGCCGCCGACCAGGTCGTCTTCATGGACCGTGGCGTCGTCGTCGAGGCCGGGCCGCCGGCCCAGCTCTTCGACCACCCGCGCACCGACCGGCTGAAGACCTTCCTCGATCAGGTGCTCTGACCGCAGGACCCGAGGAGGCGCGGTGCCGGCGTGACAGGCACCGCGCCTCCTGCAGTCTCCGCACTTTTCCCGCACCCCCCGTTCGCGTACTGGACAGGAGGGTCTTGTTTCGTCGTCGAGGCGGGCGTACGGTCCGAACGGGTGGCAAAGACGCCACCGGAGACGAGAAGATCATGCACAGACGGATGAGGACTCTGATCGCGGCGGGGGTCGCCGCGAGCGTCGTGGGGGCGGTGGTGCCCGCGCTCGCCGCGCAGTCGGCACCGACCGTGACCACCAGCGACCGGCCGGACTTCGGCCCGAACGTGACCGTGTACGACCCGAGCGTGCCGGCCTCGACGATCCAGGCCGACATCGACGCGGCCTTCGACGCGCAGCTGCGCAACCCGACGGCGCAGTTCGGCGGCCAGCGCCACGCCTTCCTGTTCGAGCCCGGCACCTACGGCCGGGTCTTCGCGAACCTCGGCTTCTACACGGCGCTGCAGGGGCTCGGCAAGGACCCCGACGACGTCACGATCCAGGGCGCGGTCAACGTCGACTCCGGGTGGAACGCCGGCGACGAGAAGAACGCCACGCAGAACTTCTGGCGGTCGGTCGAGAACCTCGCCGTCGAGCCGGAGTCGGGCGTCGACCGCTGGGCCGTGTCTCAGGCCGCACCCATGCGTCGCGTCCACATCAGGGGCGACCTGACGATGGGGCCGTCGAACCAGGACGGCGGACAGGGCTACTCGTCGGGCGGCTACATCGCCGACAGCAAGGTCGACGGCACCGTCAGCTCGGGGTCGCAGCAGCAGTGGTACACGCGCGACTCGACCCTCGGCTCGTGGCAGGGCGGCAACTGGAACATGACCTTCTCGGGCGTGCAGGGCGCGCCCGCGAACGACTTCTCGAAGAGCTACACGACCCTTGCCACGACGCCGGTGACGCGCGAGAAGCCGTACCTCTACGTCGACGACGCGGGGGACTACCACGTGTTCGTCCCCGCGCTGCAGCGGGAATCGGCCGGGGTCACCTGGCCGGGCACCCCCGGCACCGACCTGCCGATGCGCGACTTCTTCGTCGCGCACCCGGGCGACTCGGCCGCGACGATCAACGGTGCCCTGGCGCAGGGCCTGAACCTGTTCTTCACGCCGGGCACCTACCCGCTCGACCAGGCGATCGAGGTCACGCGGGCCGACACCGTCGTCACGGGCATCGGGTTCCCGACGCTCGTCCCGACCAGCGGCGACGCGGTGCTGACCACGGCCGACGTCGCCGGGGTGAACGTCTCGGGGCTCGTCGTCGACGCCGGCACGCAGAACAGCGACCAGCTGATGCGACTCGGCACGACGGGCTCGCACGTCGACCACGCGGCGAACCCGCAGAGCGTGCAGGACGTGTACTTCCGCGTCGGCTCGAGCATCCAGGGCAACGCGACCACCACGTTGCAGGTGAACTCGGACGACACGATCATCGACCACATCTGGGCCTGGCGTGCCGACCACGGCGGCGCCCCCACGGGCTGGACGGTCAACCGCGGCGCGACCGGCGTCGAGGTGAACGGCGACGACGTCCTGGCCACCGGCCTGTTCGTCGAGCACTACCAGCAGTACCAGGTGGTGTGGAACGGCGAGCGCGGCCGCACGGTGTTCTTCCAGAACGAGCTGCCGTACGACGTGCCCGACAACGCCTCGTGGCAGAGCCCGACCGGCGAGGGCTGGGCGGCGTACAAGGTCGCGGACGGCGTGACGAGCCACGAGATCTGGGGTGGCGGCGTGTACTCGTTCTTCAACGCGAACCCGCAGGTGCGCCTGGCGCAGGCCTTCGAGGTGCCCCGGGTGCCGGGCGTGAAGGCCCACGGGGTGTTCACGGTCTCGCTCGGTGACGTCGGCACGATCTCGAGCGTCATCAACGGCGTCGGCGACTCGGTGCCGACGCCCGCGGGCAACACCGTCCCGAGCCGGGTGGTGACGTACCCGTGACCGGACGCCCTGACGACACGAACCGACGCACGGACACGAACCGACGCACGGACACGAACCGACGCACGGACACGAACCGACGCACGACGACGAGCGGAGACATGATGAGGACCGACCAGCACCTGACGACACGCACCCTGACCCGTCGCACCCTGACGCGTCGCACCCTGACCGGCGTCGGTCTGGCCGCCGCCGCGGCGCTCGCCGCGACCACGGTCGCCGCCACGCCCGCCCCGGCCTCGGCCGAGACCTCCGCCCAGCAGGCGATCGTCTGGTCCCAGGAGTTCGACGGCGGCGCGGGCAGCGCCCCCGACCCCTCGGTCTGGAACCTCGAGACCGGCGGGGGCGGCTGGGGCAACGGCGAGTTGCAGAACTACACGAACTCGCGGTCGAACTCGGCCCTGGACGGCAACGGCAACCTCGTGATCACCGCGAAGCGCGAGGGCGACGGGTCGTACACCTCGGCCCGGCTGACCACGCAGGACAAGTACACGGCGCAGTACGGCCGGGTCGAGGCGCGCATCCAGATCCCGCGCGGCCAGGGCATCTGGCCGGCCTTCTGGATGCTCGGGGCCGACCTGCCCACGAACGCCTGGCCGAGCGCGGGCGAGATCGACATCATGGAGAACGTCGGCTTCGAGCCGCACCGCGTGCACGGCACCGTGCACGGCCCCGGCTACTCGGGCGGTGAGGGCCTGACCAGCACGTGGCAGCACCCGCAGGGGTGGTCGATCGCCGACGACTTCCACACCTTCGCGGTCGACTGGGCACCCGGCTCGATCACCTGGTCGGTCGACGGGCAGGTCTACCACCAGGTCACGCCGGCCAGCACGGGCGGTGACCCGTGGGTCTTCGACAAGCCCTTCTTCATCATCCTCAACGTCGCGGTCGGAGGTGCCTGGCCCGGCTACCCCGACGGCAGCACCCCGCTGCCGCAGCAGATGAAGGTCGACTACGTGCGCGTCTACCAGTAGGCGACGACCCGAAGAGGCGCGGTGCGAGGAGGTCTCGCACCGCGCCTCCTTCCGTCGCCATGGGGTCTCGGCGGCTCAGCGCGAGCCGGGGGCGCCGCCGCCACCGGGTGCGGCGCCGGCGGTGGGTGTCGTGCCCGTGTCGACGCGGACGGTCAGCGCCAGTGCGTAGCCCGACGTCGCGTCGCCCGTCACCGTCGGCAGCTGGAGTGCCCCGCTGTCGTCGCTGAAGACGTTGTCGTCGTCGAGGCTGACCCGCCCGAGGTTGGCCGTCGAACCGTCGTAGTCCGAGAGCGCGTAGACCGTCCGGCACGCGACCTCGGGCAGGGCGAGCTGGGACGTCGCGATCGCGTTCGTCGAATCGGTGATCGACCCCACGTCGGGGTAGACCTCGAAGTGGATGTGCGGCCATCGCCCCGAGTAGCAGGCCGGGAAGACCGACGAGAAGGTCACCGTGCCGGAGGCGTCGGCGATCTGCACTCCGCGCAGGTAGGTCTCGCCCGTGATGCCGTCCGAGTACATCGAGTACCCGCCGGCCGCGTCGCAGTGCCAGACGTAGACGGCGACGTCGGCGAACGGCACGTCGCCGTTCGCCATGTCGAGCACCGTCATGCTCAGCGTGATCGGCACCCCGGCCGCGGTGGTGCCACCGTCGAGGCTCGACCGGATGTCGCTGCGCACGATGCCCGACCGCTCGAGCACGTCGGCTCCGTTCGAGCCGTCGCCAGGGTAGGGCCCGGCGGTCTCGTCGGGGATCTCGCCCGCCGGCAGCGTGGTGGCCGCGCCCGCGGAGGCGCTCGGGCTCGGCGACGCCGTGGCGGTCGAGGAGGCGCCGGTCCCGCCCGCCCCCGTGGCCGACGTGCAGGCGGCGAGCACGACGCTGCCCGCCCCGAGCCCGAGGAGGCTCAGCACGCTGCGGCGCGAGACGAGCGTCCGCAGGTCGAAGGCGACGCCCTGGTCGACGACCTCGTCGTCGACGCGGTCGAGCAGTCGGCCCTCGTAGGCAGGGCCCTCGGGCGTGCGGTCGGGTTCGGGGATGCGGGTCGGGCGGGGGTCGCTCATGGTCACGCTCTCGGCTCGGGGCTGCTCGCCTCGGATGGGATCACCGTCATCCTGGAGCCCGTCCCGATGCGCCGGCCCTGCGCCTCCGATGAAGCGCCCATGAAGGAGGCGCGGTGCGAAGGGGGCTCGCACCGCGCCTCCTTGCGTCGGCCGCACCTGCGGCCCGCCCGGGCACGAGAGAGGGGCACGGCCGCGGAAGAGTCCGTAGCCGTGCCCCAGATGCCGATGTTGTCGCATGAGCTTCACGGGCAGGGATGCAAGCAACACCGGCCAATGAAGACGCAAGAAAACGCCTTCGACCCGTGTGACAGTACGCGTCCGTCGGCGATCGTGTTCCCAGCTCGACGCGGGTCAGGCCGAGTTCTTGCCGCCGGCCGAACGGGACATGCCGCCCGCCTCGCCTCGAGGGGCCTCGTGTCGGCGTTCCGCCTCGGCCTGGGCACGGACCCCGGCCCCGGGGTCGGTGGCATCGAGGCGGGCGGCGATCGCCCGGTCACGTCGTCCGCGCCGGACGACGCCGACGGCGGCCACGACGCCGACGGCGACGATCAGGCCGACGACGACGACGGTGCTGACCTCCACGACGCTCACGGCGTCGGCACCCCGGACGAGACGACGACGATCACGGCGATGATGGAGCCGAGAACGGTCAGCCCGAGGTAGAGCCAGAGCGGAGCGGCGCTGCCACCGACCCGGCGGCGCACGACGACGCTGCGGCCGATCAGGTAGACGAGCGGGCCGAGCAGGGCCCACGCCCAGGAGAAGGGTCGCTCCAGTCCGCGGGAGCGCAGCGTACGGTGGTCGAGCCAGGCGAGCAACACGATGCCGATCCAGAGCACGAACGAGGCGATCTGCACGACGCCCAGGTCACCGGCGTCGACGCCCGTCCGGCCCGGGACGGCCAGTTCGAGGGCGCGCCGCATGGTCACCACCACGAGGCCCATCGCGATGATCGGCGAGAGGGCGATCGCGGTGACGAACGGCGTCGCCGTGAGGGCGATCCGTGGTTCGACCGAGGTCGCCCCCGTGCCGGTGTCGCCCTGGCCGAGGCCTCGGTGGTCGGTCACGATGTCCCCCTCGTTCCCGGAGGGGAGTGCCCCGTCCGTCGTCCGCCCGGACGTCTGCGTGCCGGACCTGCTCTCGACCCTACGACACCGACCGGTACGACCGACTCCCGCTGTGGACGGAGTGGGGGCCACCGGGGGATAACCCCCGCGCGGGTCCGTGGGTGCACGTGATGTTCCGGTACCGGGCCCCGCGGCGAGGATCGTAGACATGAACGACACGACCTCCGCGACCATCGCGACCCGCGCCTCCTCGTCCCCCACCACCCGCCGCCGCGGCGCCCTCGCGGCCGGTCTCGGCGTCGCCGCGCTCGCCGTCGTCACGCTCACGGGGTGCTCGGGGACCGTCGACGCGGCGAAGAGCGCACTTGGCGCGGAGCAGGTGCAGCAGCGCCACTTCGACACCGCCGCCGATGCCCCGAGCACGGCCGACTCGACCGACGTCGCCTGGTTCCTGCCGTCCTGGGTGCCGAGCGACGCCCGCGACGTCGACGTGCGCCTCGACACGCAGGAGCCCGGCTACGAACTCTCGTTCACCTCCGAGACCGGCCCCGACCTCGCCGCCTGCGTCCCCGTCGACGGTGACCTCGGCGGCCCGGCCCTCGACCCCACGACGCTCCCCGAGCCCCTGCCGACCTCGGGTCTCGTCAGCTGTGGCGACGGCCGCGTCGTCGCCGAGGTCGACGGGCGTTGGGCCAGCTGGACCACCGTCGACGCGGTGCCCGGCGACGACGCGGTGCCCGGCGGCGACGGCAACGCCACGCTGCGCCACTGACCTCACCACCGACCACGACCCGCACAGGAAGATCACGATGACCCCCACTCCCCAGCCCCAGCCCGTCCCGTCTCCCCGTACCGACGACCCGACCCGAGGAGGCGCGGTCCCCGTCGCCCGCGTCCGGAACGTCACGAAGTCCTTCGGCCAGGGCGACGGCCGCGTCGACGCGCTGCGCGACGTCTCGCTCGACCTGCCGGCCGGCCGGTTCACGGCCGTCATGGGCCCTAGCGGCTCGGGCAAGTCGACCCTGATGCACATCACCGCCGGTCTCGACTCGGCCACCTCGGGCCGGGTGCTGCTCGGCGACACCGACATCACCGGCCTGGACGACACCGAGCTGACGCTGCTGCGCCGTCGCCGCATCGGCTTCGTCTTCCAGGCGTTCAACCTCGTGCCCACCCTCGACGTGTCGGCCAACATCGAGTTGCCGTTCCGTCTCGACGGACGTCGGGCCACGGCCGACGAGCGCGCCTGGATCGACTGGCTCGTCGCCACGCTCGGCCTCGGGGCCCGGCTGACCCACCGGCCCCACCAGCTGTCGGGCGGGCAGCAGCAGCGCGTCGCGATCGCCCGGGCCCTGGCGACCCGGCCCGACCTGATCTTCGCCGACGAACCCACCGGCAACCTCGACTCGAAGGCCGGCCGCGACGTGCTCGACGTGCTGCGCACCGCGTCGACGGACCACGGCCAGAGCATCGCGATGGTCACCCACGACCCGGTCGCGGCCAGCTACGCCGACCGCGTGGTGTTCCTCGCCGACGGCCGCATCGTGCACGAGATCGACCGCAGTAGCGCGGCCGAGATCTCGGGCGTCATGCTCGACCTGGAGCGTGTCGCGTGAGCGCCCGCGACCAGCTGCTCGAGCACCGTCCGAGCATCCTCGTGGCCGCTCTCGGCACGACCTTCGGCGTCGGCCTGCTCGGCGTCACCCACGTGCTCGAGCAGATCGTCGCCTCCGACGCCGCGGTCGCCGCGAGCGGCACGGTCTCGACGATGCTCGGCTTCGTCGCCGCGGTCTTCGTCGGCCTCGCGCTCTACGTCGGGGCGATCGTCACGGCCAACACCTTCGCCACCGTGGTCGCCGGCCGGACGCCGACGATCGCCCTGATGCGCCTGCTCGGCTCGTCCGCGCGGGACCAGCGTCGGGCCGTCGCCCGCGAGGGTCTCGTGGTCGGGGTCGCCGGGGCCGTGCTCGGGACGCTCGTGGGGCTCGCCCTCGTCGTCGTCGCCGTGCGGGTGCTCGTCGGTCGCGGACAGTTGCCCGACCTCGCGTACTCGTACTTCTCGGTGGGCGGTCTCGTCCCGGCCGTCGCCGTCGTGCTGACCACGGTCGCCGCGGCCTGGGTCGGCTCGCGTCGCGTGCTGCAGGTGACGCCGCTGCAGGCGACCGACGCCGCGCAGGACGCCCCCGTCGAGGGCCGGAGCCGTCGCATCGTGCGGACGGTCGTCGCCGCCCTCCTCGTCGTCGGCGGTGGTCTGCTGCTCGTCGTCGGGGTCGTGGTCGGGCTGGTCGACGCGATGGGCGTGCTGATCGCGTTCTTCGGTGGCGTGCTGTCGTTCACCGGGGTCGTCGTCGGAGCCCACGCGCTGATGCCCGCCGTGCTGAGCGCCGTCGGCCGGACCTTCGGCACGAGCCAGGTGGCCCGCCTCGCCGCCGAGAACGCGGTGCGTCAGCCCGAGCGCAGCACGCGCGCCACGATCGGCATCGTGATCGGCGTGACCCTGGTCACGACCCTGTCGGTCGCGCTCGAGACGCTGCGCAGCTTCATCTACTCGATCGAACAGGACCCGTCATACGCCGCCGAGCTCGACCAGGTGTTCACCACGACGCTGCTGATCGTCGCCGCCCTCGTCGGCTTCTCGGCCGTGATCGCCGCCGTCGGCATGGTCAACGACATGTCGCTGAGCGTCATGCAACGGAGGCGCGAGCTGGGTCTGCTGCGCGCGATCGGCTCGACCGCGGGTCAGGTGCGCCGCATGATCCTGATCGAGGCGACGCAGATGGCGCTGACGGCCATCGTCGTCGGGGTCGTGCTCGGCGTCGTCTACGGCTGGGCCGGAGCCCAGGCGCTGCTCGGTTCGGCGAACCAGGGCCTGCTGATCGCGCCGACGCTGCCCGTCCCGTTGCTGCTCGGCCTGGCCGTGACGGCCGCCGTGCTGGCCGGGGTCGCCGCCCTCGTCCCGGCCCGCCGTGCCACGTCGGTCACCCCGGTCGAGGCGCTCGCCGCGCGCTGACCGGTGCGGCGGCGCCGGGTGCGCCGCTCGCCGGCGGCCCGATGAACCCCGTTCACGACGATGAACCCCGAAGGATCGGGGTTCATCGTCGCAAACGGGGTTCATCGGCCGACTCGGGCGTCGTCCGTGGCGGGAGGCGCCGGACGGGGATGCCGGATCGTCGCCACCGTGCCGATGACGCAGACCACCGCCAGGGCGGTCAGCCCGACCAGGACCAGGGCGCCGACGACGGACGTGCCTCCGTCCTGCACCACCCGGACCAGGGCCTGGACCGCGCCGACGAGCCAGAAGACCGCTCCGATGCCCCAGCCGACGGAGGACCCTCGAAACGTCGGCCGCTGCAGTCGGAGCCGACCTCTCGGCTGTTCCGTGTCCTCGTCCATGCTCGCTCCCTCGACGTCATCGGCACTTTCACCGTACGTCGAGTGCCGAGAGGGATCAAGGAGGTGCGGCGACGGTCGAGTGTGCCGTCACGGTCTGGTGCGACGACCAGGTCTGGCCGGGGGGTAACCGCTCCCGCGCCTCCTACTCGTTCTCGTCCCGCGCCTTCGAGAAGAGCTCCTTCGTGCGGAGCAGCCGCAGGGAGGTGACGAGGACGAGCCCGCCGAGGATGTTGAAGAGCAACGTGTAGCCGAACCACCCCGCCCATTGGGCGTAGCTGACGTCGCTGCCCGCCTGGATGGCCCCGAAGATGAGGAGCGAGTCGAGGATCGAGTGGAACAGCTGCAGACCGGCCAGGAGGAACGCCCCGGCGACGGCAGCCGCGATCTTCGCGGGCTCGGAGGTGGTCCCGTGCTGCATGCGGGTCATCAGCGTGATCGTGCTGCCACCCAGGACGGCCAGGATCACGGTCTGCAGGGAGAACGGAGCGTCCACGAAGTGGTGAGCCGACTCGTCGAGGGTCGTGTGCCATTCGGGGAAGGCCTGGACGACGAGCCACATGAAGATCCACCCGCCGGCGAGGTTGGCGACCAACGTGGCGCCCCAGAGCTTGAGGAGTTGCAGGAACGTGCCCTCCTTCGCCGCGAGTGCGGCGATCGGCAGGAGGAAGTTCTCGGTGAAGAGCTCCGAGTGCGCCAGGAGCAGCGCGAGGAACCCGATGCTGAACGCCAGGCCCGCCAGCAGGTGGCTGCCCGTCTCGGTCAGCACGGCGAGCATCGCCATGATGCCCAGGCCGACCTCGAGGCCTCCGAAGAAGCCCGTGATGAGCGTGGTGCGGAGGGTGCGGTGCAGTCGCTCGGCGCCTTCTTCCACGGTCGCGTCGAACGATTCGTCGAGTTCGTCCTCGAGGGGTTCGTCCGACTCGCCCAGTTCTCGCCGACGTCGTTCGCTCATCGCTCGTTCCTTTCGCGGGAACGAGTCTCGTCCTCGGGGTGAACAGTAGAGACGAAGCGGACTCCGTGTGACGCCGCTCCTGGATCACCCGGGGTCAGGAGGCGCGGGCGGCCAGGCTCTCGAGGAGATCCCTCGTGCCCGGCGTCGTGCTCGGGGACGTCGACGCTGCCGCAACGCCCACCGCGCCCGCTGGTATCAAAGGGTTCGGCTTAAGTCCAGATCTGTCGGGCATCGCGGGCGCAGGCGCAGGCTGAGCATGTCTTGAGGGTGGTTCAGGTCCTCAAGGCGTGCGTTGGCACCGGCCGGGTCCGGTGCGAGCTGCCGGCGACAGGGTCCCGTTCGGGTCGGGACCCTGTCGCCCTTCCTCGTCGGCGGTCTAGTGTCAGGTCTCGAGGAGAGCCGAGCGGACGCATCACCGATGTGGTCTCGTCACCACGTGTGGCGTCGCGAAGACGGCCGGCGCAGTGCGCAGTGAGATCCGCACACCACCACAGCTCAGACCCTGCTGTCAGCACCGTCGGGCGTTCTCCGTCTAGGAGCAGCCATGGGATACATCGTCTACGACGGCGACGTCCTCGAGTTCAAGGTCGAGGACCGTCTCCTCGCCCACCTCCAGATCGTCATCGTGAACAAGTTCCGCCAGAACGAGTCGTTCATGTTCTCGTGGAAGGAACCGATCGAGACCGGCGACGGCCGGTCGACCGTCTGGCTCTCGCCCCAGATCAGCCTCCGGTTCAAGTTCGCCGGCAGCCGCACGGTCGAGATCAACCCCACCTGGCTCGCGGCGCTCTACGCGAGTGCGTCGTCAGGCCGGGGCCTCTACCCCGAAGCAGAGCCCGATCACGACCCGGCGACCCACCTGCCCGGTGTGACCGGCACGCACGTCGACTGGGCCACCGACCGTCCCGAGCCGTCGAGGACGAGGGCGGCGAGACCGCCGAGTCGCGCCTAGCCCGCGGGGCGCCACGTCTGGCCTAGCCCGCGGGGCTCCACGTCTGGAGGGTGCGCAGTGACCGGCGCGACGCCGGTCACCAGGCGGTCGGGTCTCCGAGGTCCACGGGGGCAGGCTACGCCTCGATCGGAGCGCTGGCGACCGCCTACCGCGCACGCTATGGTCCGGGCATGACACAACGTGCCGGCCCGGTCTCCCGCCTCGTCCTGGGTGGCGGTCTGGCGGCGTCCGTCGTGGGCGTCGTCGTGCTCGTCGTCGCGTCGGCGAGGCCCGTGTCCTTCGGATGGTTCGCGTACGCCCCCGTGTCGGACACGACCTTCACCGCTGACGGCGTGCACGTGTTCTCGACCGCGACTCTCGTGGGCGCGGTCGTCCTCGTCGTCGGCCTGCTCGGCCTGGCGGCATGGCTCGGCTACCGACGAGGTGCGCGCCGCCGGGGCTGACGCGGCGTCGTGAGGGTCGCTCGTCGGGCGGAACGCTGCTAGCTTCCCGGCATGACCTGGCCCGCCGTCCACATCTCACGTGCGTTCGACCACGACGTCACCGCCGTCTCGAGCGTCGCCGGCGACCCGGAGAACCTCCCCGCGTGGGCGGCCGGTCTGAGCGCCGGCATCCGTCACGACGAGGGGCGGTGGTTCACGGACTCACCCATGGGGGTCGTCGAGGTCGCGTTCACCGGGCCGGTGGAGCTCGGCATCCTCGATCACGACGTGACCCTGCCGGACGGGACGGTCGTGAGCAACCCCTTCCGCGTCGTGGCCAACGACCAGGGGAGCGAGGCCGTCTTCACCCTCTTCCGCCGGGACGGGATGTCGGAAGCGGACGTCGAGTCCGATGTCCGTCTCGTGCGTGGTGACCTCGACCGGCTGGCGACGCTGCTCGACGAGCGTCTCCCGCGCTCCCGGTAGGGGAACGGCCGACGGGCGCACGGCTCGGAGGTCGTCCCGCGACGAGCAGGAGCTCGCGTCAGGCGTGCCAGCCCCGGCGCTGTGCGCGGACGGCCAGCACGACGCCGACCACGGGGAACACGAGGTAGGCGACCAGGACGACGAGGTGGGTGCCGCCGAGACCCGCCGAGGCCATCACCGTCGAGGCCGCGAGGGCGAGGAGGACGACACCCACGGCGGCGAGCCACGAGGCCGCCTTCTCCCGTCGGCTCCAGGCCCTCGCCTGGCTGACGAAGAGGAGACCGGCGAGCGCACCGACGACCGGCACCAGGAACGAGCCGACGATCAGGACGACGACCGCGACGATCGAGAACGTCCGACCGGGAGGAGGCGCGTCCGGGCTGGTGGGAGGAGCCTCGCCGACGGTCTCGGCGCGCGCCCCGGCGGCGATGAAGGCCGGGTCGCCGAGTTGCCGGATGCGCGCGCCCGCGGCCTCGGCGTCGAGACCCTCAAGCTCCTCCCGGATGCCGGTGACGATGTCCCGGTGCAGGTCTGCCGGGAGTTGGTCGAGCTCGGTGTCGAGCTGCGCGAGGTAGGCGGTGGTGATCTCGGGTGTGGTGTCAGTCACGGGTGTCTTCTCCGATGAGTCGGTGTACCGAGGCGGTGAACGGAGCCCACTGGAGGCGGAAGGCGCCGAGCTGGTCGCGCCCGAGGGGTGTGAGCCGGTAGTACTTGCGGACGGGCCCCGTCGCGGACGGCTGGTCGAAGGCGGTGGCCAGGCCTTGGGCCCGGAGGCGACCGAGGATGGGGTAGAGCGTCCCGATGCTCGCGACGAGACCCGCCTCGACGAGCTGCTCGGAGAGCTGCCAGCCGTACATGGGCTCACGGTCGAGCAGTCCGAGGATGCAGTACTCGACGACCCCCTTGCGCAGTTGCGCCCCCACGTCCGCTGTCATGCGTCACAAGCTACCTTGCGGTGCAAGACAGGTCAAGGGCTCGCGGGACCGCTCAGGGCGTGGGCGTCTCGGCCACCGCCAGGTGGAGGGCCAGTTCCATGCAGCGCAGGCGGGCGGGGGAGAAGTCGTAGGGCATGCTCCGGATGACGTCCGCTGCGCTCCTGGCGCGGGAGCCCGCCGCCGTCTCGGGCGCCGGGGCCGCCTCGGCACCCTCGGTGGGGTGTCGATCGTCCCAGGCATCGAAGATCGCGTCGTCCTCGTCCCGCTGGCCCGACTCCTCGATCAGGCCCAGCAGCCTGATGTCGAAGGCGTGCCGTTCGGCCGCCACCCGTGCCACCCGGGGGTCGTCGACGGCGACCGAGTCGTCGAGCGCCTCCTCGGCGGCGTCGACGCGGTCGGACTCGGCACGCAGCTCGGGGTGCAGGGCCAGCACGAGGAATCGGCTCGCCTGGAGGACGGCACCCAGCGGGCCGAAGATGCGCTCGGTGACCAGCAGCGAGTCGAGGTCGTCCTGCCGCAGCGAGCCCTCGGGCGCGGCCTCGAGCCGGGTGGAGACGATCTCGTCGAGAAGCCCCAGGCGGCTGCCGAGCATCCGCATGCGCCGGACCGACTCCCTCTTCCGGCGTAGCTCGTCCTCCTGCGCGGCGAGGGTGTCCTCCAGTCGGGCGAGGACGCCGGCGACCTCGTCCGTGGTCTCGGTCACGCCGGTGTCCGCGCCCGGCGCGGCCCCGGTGAAGGCGTCACGGATGTCGTCGAGGGCGATCCCGGCGTCGGCCATCCGGCGGATCCACAGCAGCCGGATGATCTCCGCGTAGCCGTACCGCCGTCGGCCGTCGGTGCCCCGCTCGCGCTCGGGGAGCAGGCCCATCTGGTGGTAGTGGCGGATCGCCCGGGGAGTCACGCCGACGAACGCCGCGGCGTCGCCGATCAGGACCTGACGGGGCGGAACCGGGATGGCATGCATGGCGGGCCTTTCGACGCGGGACGACACGGGACGTGCTTCGAGCAGACCACATGACGCTGCGGCACCTGCAACCCGGGCGGTCCCGGAACGCCCGCCGACGGAGGCGCGGGGTCAGTCCCCGGCGCGATGGTCGTCGCGACGGAGGCCGACGATGCCGACGACGATCGCCGCGATGCCCACGGGGATGCCCAGGTAGGCCAACGTCCCCGCGCGACCGCCGTCCGGCACCGAGCCGAACGCGCCGGACAGGGCGAGCGCCGAGAACAGGCAGGCGACGACTCCGAACCCGATGAGCGCCCATCCTTCGGTCGATCCGCCGCGCCTCATGAACATGCCCGTCTCCGTTCCGTCGCGGTGGACTCCTCGGCACGAGTCTGCCCGTCCACGTCCCCCCGGGGCCGACGCGTCACCCGGGGAACTCGTCGGCGAGCATCGCGAAGACGAGGGCGTCGGTCCATTCGCCCTTGCTCCAGAAGTCCTGCCGGTGGTGCGCCTCCTGCCGCATGCCGACCCGGGCCGCGAGTCGGGCGGAGGCCGTGTTGCGGCCGTCCATCTGCGCGGTCACGCGATGGACGTCGTCCCGGGCGAACGCGAGCCGTAGCGCGGCCGCGACCGCCTCGCCCGCGAAGCCCCGGCCTCCGTGGTCGGGATCGAGCGTCCATCCGACCTCGAGCGTGCGGGGTTCGGACTCGGTGCGCCACAGCGCCACCGTGCCGATGAGCCGGCCCTCCCGTTGGACGACGAGGGCGAGTGCTCCGACGGGCTCGGCGAGGTCCGTCCGACCCAGGCGCCGATCGAGCTGTGCCCGTCCGGACCCGATCGTCCAGGGCTCCTCCAGGAGGTACCGCGAGACGTCCGGTCGTGAGTGGATCGCGAGGAGTCGCTCCAGATCGTCCTCGCGATGCAGGCGGAGGGTCAGCCGGGGGGTCGACGCCAGGGTGTCCGTGTCCATGACGTCGATCCTCGTGCATCGCCCGGCCGCCGGCGAATGGCTGCCGTCCGCACGATCACGGTTGACAGATCATCGGTGTGAGTGTTCACTCAGTCACATGACCTCAGGCACCTCGACACGATCGACGGCGGAAGCGCAGCGTGCGCTCATCACGACCGCCGCCGTGCACGTCTTCGCCCGCAAGGGCCTCCACGCGACCCCGGTCGCCGACGTCGCCGCCGCGGCCGGGGTCTCGCCGGCCTACGTCTTCCGACTCTTCGACGGCAAGGAGGGGCTCTTCGTCGCGGCCGTCCGGCACACCTACGCCCTCGTCGAGGCGACCATGCGCGAGGCCGGGGCGGCGGCCGCGTCGACGACGCCGGAAGGCGTCCTCGACGCGATGACCGAGGCCTACGTCCAGTTGATCGCCGACCGCGACCTCATCCTGATGCAGTCGCACGCACAGGCGGCGACGGACGTGGCCGCGGTCCGTCGGGCCGTCCACGACGGACTCGGTGCCGTCGTCGAGGCCGTCACCGAGGGATCCGGTGCCGCCCCCGACGCCGTGCAGCGGTTCATCGCCTACGGGCAGCTCTGCCACCTCGTCGTCCAGGCGGACCTCGCCCGCGTGCCGCAGTCCTGGGCCTCGACCCTCACCGCCGGCATCCGCCACCGCGACTGAGCCGGGCGGCGCGCCCGCTCGTCCTTCTGCATTCCCGCAGTTGTGACTGACTGAACACTAACAAAGAGGAACACCATGAACGCGATCACCTCGCTCCCCACCACGACGACGCGGATCGTCCTTCCCGGCCTCGTCGAACCCGACGGACTCGTGGTCGACCTCGCCGCCCCCGTCGGGACGCCCGGCGCCGGCGAACTCCTCGTGGCCGTCGAGGCCACGGGGATCTCGTACGCCGAACAGGCGATGCGTCGCGGGCGGTACTTCGCCCAGCCGGCCTTCCCCTTCACCCCCGGTTACGACCTCGTCGGCACCGTGCTGGCGGCGGGCACCGACGCGGACCGCGGCCTCGTGGGCCGACGCGTGGCGACGTTGACGAAGACCGGCGCCTGGACCGGACACGCGATCGTCGCCGTCCGGGACAGCATCGTGGTCCCCGACGGACTCGCCGCCGACCTCGCCGAGGCGGTCACCGTCAACGGCGTGACCGCGTGGCAGATGCTCCACCGAGCCGCCCGCGTGCAGGCCGGGGACACGATCCTCGTGTTCGGGGCGAACGGAGGCGTGGGCGGGCTCCTGATCCAGATGGCCCAGCACGCCGGCGTCCACGTCATCGCGGCGGCGTCCCCGCGCCACCACGAGTCCCTTCGGGCGCGAGGGGTCGTCCCCGTCGACTACGCCGACCCGGACCTCGCTTCGGCCGTGCGCCGGTCGGCTCCCGCCGGGGGCCTGGCGGCGGTCTTCGACAACGTCGGTGGGGAGACGGCGCGGACCTCGTGGTCCCTGCTCGGCCGCGGTGGCACCCTGGTGTCGTACGCGATCATCGCCGCCGTCAGCGGCACCGGGAGCCTCTGGCCGCCGTTCCTGCGGCACCTGGGCCGCATCCTGACCTGGAACGCCCTCCCGAACGGCAGGCGCGCCACCTTCTACGACCTCTGGGCAGGCCACGGCACCCGCGGGAAGGCGTACCGGGAACGCCTCGACGAGGACCTCACCCACGTCCTGGAACTCGTCCGGGACGGCGTCCTCACGGCGAACGTCGCGGCGCGGTTCCCGCTCACCGACGTCGCGAGCGCGCTCGAACTCGCCGAGTCCCGGACCCTCGACGGCAAGGTCGTCCTCCTTCCCTGACGACGGCCTGCCGACCGTCCCGGGCAACGTCGGACCGTCCCGGGCACGGCTGCTGCGAGCCCGGGGCGATCCGCCGTCTACATTGGGCCAGGCCCCCACGGAAGGAACCACCATGAGCATGGAAGGCGCGGCCTGGAGCTCGCTCTACAAGATCTCGTCCGCACGGGACGGCGGGCACGGCATCTCGCGCGCGTCCGTCCGGCGGATCATGACGTTCGCGGTGCCCTACCGGTCGAAGCTGGTCATCTTCATCGCCCTGTCCGTGGTGGGTGCCGTGCTCGCGGTCGCGACGCCCGTGCTGGCCGGCCGGGTGGTCGACGTCATCGTCGCGCGGGGCGAACTCGCGTCCATCGTGCGGCTCGCCGTCCTCATCGCCGTCGTGGCGCTGGCCGACGCCGGCGTCTCGCTCGTGACGCGCTGGTTCTCGGCCCGGATCGGCGAGGGCGTGATCCTCGACCTCCGCACCGCCGTCTTCGACCACGTGCAGAAGATGCCGATCGCGTTCTTCACCCGCACCCGGACGGGCGCCCTCGTGAGCCGCCTCAACAACGACGTGATCGGCGCCCAACAGGCCTTCAGCGGCACCCTGTCGGGCGTCGTCACGAACGTCGTGGCCCTGGTCCTCACGCTGATCGTGATGCTCAGCACGTCCTGGCTCGTGACGGTCCTCGCCGTGGTCATGCTGCCGATCTTCCTGGTCCCCGCGCGGCGCATGGGCAGCCGTCTGGCCGCGCTGCGCCGCGAGGCCGCCGACCACAACTCCGCGATGAGCACGCAGATGACCGAGCGCTTCTCCGCGCCCGGGGCCACCCTCGTCAAGCTGTTCGGCCGTCCCGACGAGGAGGCGGAGGAGTTCCGCGTCCGTGCCGCCCGGGTCCGCGACATCGGGGTCCGCACCGCGCTGCTGCAGTTCGTCTTCGTCACCGCCCTGACGCTCGTCTCCGCCCTCGCCCTCGCGCTCGTCTACGGGCTGGGCGGCGCCCTCGCGCTCGCCGGCCAGCTCGACACCGGCGAGGTCGTCACCCTGGCCCTCCTCCTCACGCGCCTGTACGTGCCGCTGACCGGCCTCGCGAACGCGCGGGTCGAGATCATGAGCGCGGTGGTGAGCTTCGAGCGCGTCTTCGAGGTGCTGGACCTCGAACCGCTGATCCAGGAGAAGCCCACCGCCGCCTCCGTCCCCGAGGGCCCGGTGAGCGTGGAGTTCGACGACGTCCGCTTCGCGTACCCGTCCGCCGACAAGGTGTCCCTCGCCTCCCTCGAGGAGGTCTCCACCCTCGACACCCGCGGTGGCGAGGAGGTGCTGCACGGCGTGTCCTTCCGGATCGAGCCCGGGCAGACCGTCGCGCTCGTGGGCACGTCGGGTGCCGGGAAGTCCACGATCGCGCAGCTGATGTCGCGTCTGTACGACGTCGACGGCGGCGCCGTGCGCCTCGCGGGGACGGACGTCCGCGACGTGACCTTCGCCTCGATGCGCCACACGCTGGGCATGGTGACCCAGGACGGCCACCTGTTCCACGAGACGATCCTCAGCAACCTGCGCCTCGCGAGGCCGGAGGCGACCGACGACGAGGTGTGGGACGCCGTCCGCCGCGCGCGGCTCGAGCCCCTCATCCGGTCGCTGCCGGACCAGCTCGACACGATGGTGGGGGAGCGCGGCTACCGGCTCTCGGGAGGCGAGCGTCAGCGGATGACCATCGCGCGCCTCCTGCTGGCGCAGCCCCGCGTCGTCATCCTCGACGAGGCGACCGCGGCTCTCGACTCGACGTCCGAGGCCGCCGTGCAGGCGGCCCTCAGCGAGGCGCTCGAGGGGCGGACCGCGCTGGTCATCGCGCACCGCCTGTCCACCATCCGCAGCGCGGACCAGATCCTCGTGGTCGAGGACGGCTCGATCGTGGAGCGCGGCACCCACGACGAGTTGCTGGCCGCGGCCGGCCGCTACGAAGAACTGCACCGCACGCAGTTCGCCGTGCAGAAGGACGTCGCCGCGGACGAGCAGGCGCCGAGCGCGCCGTAGCCCTATTCCGCGGGCGGCCCGTCGACGGGAGCGGTCCGGCGTCGCCGCAGCACGAGGGCGGTGCCCGCCGCGAGCAGCCCCGCGGCGAGAGCGCCGACCCCGGCGACCTGACCGCCCGTGAAGGCGAGGGCTCCGTCGGCGGAGGGCCGGGCCGTGGCCGAGGGTCGCGGCGTCGAGCCCGCCCCGGCCCCGGCCCCGTCCGTGGGTGCGGGGGAGGGTGCCGTGCCGGGGGCGGTCGGCAGCGCGGTCGGGTCGTCCGTCGGCGGAGCCGGGTCGACCTCGGCGCCGGGCACCGACCAGGTCCCCGCGGCGAAGGTCACGGGCAGCGTCGCCGCGACGACGACCGTCGACGGGATGCCGGACTCGACGACGAGGCACTCCAGCGAGAGCGTCGCTCCGCCCTCCTCGACGCCGGCGGCGACCACCTCCTCGAACGAGATGGCCATCGGCACCTCGACCGGCTGCCCCGCGGTCACCGCGACGCTCGGGGACGTGACGACGGTCGCGCCTCCCGACGTCACCGAGAGCCGGGCGGCGTCGTCCGCGTCGACCGGGCAGCCCGCGGCGAGCAGCGCCGAGGCGAACGAGGGATCGGCGCGTGCGTCGCCGGACACGATCGCGGTGCCGGCGGCGTCGCGCAGCACGAGCGGCGCGGGGTCGGCGGGTGCGGGTGCCGGGGCGGCGACGGCGGCACCGGGGCCGGCCAGGCCGGCGACCGCGCCGGCGGCGAGGGCCGCCGCGACGAGCAGGCCCCGTCCGGAGGCGCGCGAGGGGAGACGACGGACGGCGGGGGCGGAGGGGAGCATCGGGACCTTCGGTGGGTGCGTGGACTGCGCGGCGGGGAGCGCGCGGCGACGCCAGGACTGTCGCGCACCCGGGGGAACGGATCGTGAACGCCCGGTGTCGTCCGCGTCCCCGACCGTTGGCCTGCGGTTCAGGCCCGCTGCCTACGGTCGGGACGCCCGCCCGACGAAAGTGAAGCCATGTCCCTCGACCCCCGCCCCGAGCAGTCCGCGCCGACCGGATCGGGCCTCTCGCGCCGGACCTTCCTCGGGGCCTCCGTCGCCGCGACGGTCGCCGTGGGGACGACGGCCCAGGGGCTGCGGGGAGCGGACCCCGCGCAGGCGGCGCCGCTGCCGTCGGCGCCCGCCGTCGTCGATCCGGCCGCCGTCTCGTGGCTGGTCTTCGACCACCACGTGCACTCGGTCTACTCGCACGACGCGAAGTACCCCATGACGACGATCCTCGATCAGGCGCAGAGGTTCGGGGTCGACGCCATCGCCTTCACCGAGCACAGCAACAAGGGCCACGCCAACGTCGGCGGGGTGTTCAACGCCGCCCGCGAGATCGAGACCGCGCGGGCTGCCCGGCCCGACCTGCTCGTGCTGCAGGGGCTCGAGTGGTACATCCCCGGCGCCGAGCACGCCACCGTGCTCGTCGCACCCGGTCCCGCCACGACCCGTGTGCTGCGCCGCTTCGAGCTCGACCACGACGGCAAGCTGAACGGCTGGGAGAAGCCGCGCCCCGGCACCGACGACGCCGCCGAGTGGCTCGTGCACGCCACCGACGCGATCGCCTGGCTCGGCGCCCAGAAGAGCGCGGGCGTCGTCGACGACGTGATCGTCCTGGCGAACCACCCGAGCCGCCTCGGCATCGACTCGCCCGGCGAGCTGCGGGCCTGGCAGGACGCCGATCCCGAGGTGTTCGTCGGCATGGAGGGCGCCCCCGGTGCCCAGGCCGGTGCCGTCGCCGCGAACGCGTCGACGCGCTCGCGGCGGGGCGAGTACGAGAACGCCCCCAGCGAGTTCTCGTTCGCCGGCTACCCCGCCGAGGCCTACCTGACCCACGGCGGCTTCGACTGGACGACGGCCGTCGTCGGCGGCGTGTGGGACTCGCTGCTCGGCGAGGGCCGGCGCTGGTGGATCACCTCGAACAGCGACCTCCACCTCAAGGAGTTCGACGCCACGCGCGTCGGCGACTTCCCGACCGGGCCCGGCTGGGAGTCCGGCGCGACGCTCGCCAACTTCGACCGTGCCGGCCGCCGCCCCGACCCGGTCGCGACGGCCACGCCCCAGAACGGCGCCGACTTCTGGCCGGGCGAGTTCAGCCGGAACCACGTCGGCGCCGTCGACCGGTCGTCCGCCGCGCTGCTCGACGCGATCCGCGCCGGTCGGCTCTGGGTCGACCACGGGCACCTGGTCGCCGGGCTGTCCGTCGTGCTCCGGGCCACCGGCGGGCAGGAGGCGCAGGCCACTCTGGGCGGGACCCTCACCGTCCCGCGCGGCACCGCCCTCGAGCTCGTGGTCGACGTCGTGCCCACGACGACGCCCACCTCACGGGGCACGATCCCGCGGCTCGCCCACCTGGACGTGATCCGTGGCCGCGTCACCGGACCCGCGGCCGACCGCGACGAGCAGCGCGCGCCCGCCACCCGGGTCGTCGAGCTGCTCGACGTCGCCGACCGGTCCGCCGCTCCGTTCCGCGTCGTCGTGCCGCTCGAGCCCGCCACCGAGGACGGCTACGTGCGCCTGCGCGGCAGCGACGGCCGGGTGCACGGCGTCGGCCCGCTCGGAGCCGACGTCGACCCGCGGGCACCCCAGCCGTTCCCGATGAGCCCGGCCGACCCGTGGGCCGACACCTGGCTGTACGCGAACCCGATCTTCGTCAGCGTGCGCTGAGCCGACCGCGGCCCACTCCTGGGGGAACGTCGTCGCGACCGTACCGCGTCACGCCGCGGGCTGGCACCGCGGGCACCACCAGGCCCGCCGCGTGCGGCCGTCCGGCGTGGGAGGGTCGTCGCGCGCCTCGACGCGGGTGCCGCAGCGCAGGCACGGGCGTCCGGCCCGGCCGACGACCCAGTGCGTCTCGCCGCGGCGCGTCCGGCCCGTCGTGACCTGATAGGCGCCGGGCGTCGAGACCGAGAAGCGCAGGGCGCGCGCGGCCACGTCGACGAGCTTCACCAGGTCGACCTCGCCGATCGGGGCGGCCGGGTGCAGGCCACGCAGGTACCCCACCTCGTTGACCCAGAGGTTGCCGAGGCCGGCCATCGGACGTTGGTCGAGCAGCGCGGCACGGACCGTGACGTCGGGGAGTGCGGCCAGGCGACGTCGCGCCTCCTCGGGGTCCCAGTCGGGGCGCAGCGGGTCGGGGCCCAGGTGGCCGACCAGCGCGTGCTCGTCCCGGGTCGGCACCAGGTCGACGACGGGCAGGTCGACGCCCCAGAGGGTGTGGCCGTCGTCGAGCCGGGCACGCACCCGCACCTGCCGCTGCAGCCGGGACGGCAGGACGCGGCCGGGGCGCGTGAGCGTCCACGACCCCTGCATGCGCAGGTGCGTGTGCAGGGTGGTGGCGTCGTCGAAGCGGGTCAGCAGGTGCTTGCCGTGGGTGTCGACCTCGACGACGCGCCGACCGGCGAGCGACTCGCCCGCCCGGCCGCCCGACCGCAGCTCGCCGTCGACGACGACACGCCCGACGAGCGAGGGACGGAGGCGCGCGGCCAGCAGGTGGACGCTGTCACCCTCCGGCATGCCGCGATGCTACTCGGCGTGCCCCGCGCCGGTCACGCGGGAGTCGCACCGCCGACGCGTCGTCGAACCACCGTGTCCCGTGGTTCGACGACCCGACGGTGGTGCGACCCCGACACGGGGACGCGCTGGCATCACCACGATCGGTCGTCTGCCTTAGCCTCGGCCCATGAGCTCACCCACCTCGTCCGGGCCGTCGACAGGAACGTCGTGTCCCGTCGCGGTGCTCCTACCGGGTACCGGGTACGGGGTCAAGGCGCCGCTGCTCTACTGGCCTGCGTTGATGCTGCGGCAGCTCGGTTGGCGAGTCGAGGCCGTCGAGTGGGATGCCCGAGATCTGACGGCCGACGACTCGCGGCCCGTCGTCGAGGAGCGGCTGCAGGATGCCGCGGAGGCCGTCGGCGGTCGCGTCGACCTCGTCCTCGCGAAGTCGTTCGGCACCCTCGCGTTGCCGTGGGCCGTCGAGCACGGCGTCGCAGGGGTGTGGTTGACGCCGGTCCTCACCGAGCCCGTGGTCCTCGATGCGTTGACCCGCGCCTCCTCGTCACACCTCGCCGTGGGCGGAGGGGCCGACTCGATGTGGCAGCCGGCGCGGGGGCTCGAGACGCATGCGGGCCTCGTCACGTTCGACGGCGCCGACCACGGCCTGCTCGTCGACGATTGGGCGACTTCGTTCGACGCGCATCGCGCCGTCCTCACGGCCATCGAGACCCACATCAAGGGGCTGGGCTGACGGTCTCACCCTGAGCGACACGGGCGATGATCGCGCCGTGGGGCCTCGGCCCGGACCGTGGTCCCGTGCGGGTGTGGGTCTCGAGCACGTCGAACCCGGAGGCGCGCAGCTCGTCCGCGAGGAGGTCGGGCGCCCAGCGCCACGCGGTCGTGATCGCGTGGTCGAAGGGTTCGACGGTCGACCCGGTGAAGAACCCGACGAGCAGCCCGCCGCCCGGCCGGAGCACCCGGGCGAACTCGCGGAGGGGGCGCCGGATGCTGCCCGGGTCGTGGTGGATCAGCGAGTACCAGGCGAGGACTCCTGCGAACTCGCCCGGCTCGTACGGCAGGGCGTCGACGTCGCCCAGACCGAACGAGACGTCCGGGTGGGTGCGGCGCGCGTGCCCGACGAAGGCCGGGACCCGGTCGAGACCACGCACGTGGACGCCCCGCGCGGCGAGGTGCCCAGACCAGTGGCCCGGCCCGCAGCCCGCGTCGAGCACGGGGCCCTCGACCGTCGTCGCCCAGGACGTGACCAGGTGTTCGTCGGCGGGGTGCACCGACGACATCGAGCCGAGGTGGTCGACGTACTCGCGGGCGCGCGCGGCGTAGCGTTCCCCGACGTCGGATGTCATGCCCCGCAGCCTAGGAGTCGTGGCTCGAGGTCGGGCTCGGAGTCGGAGTCGCACCACCGTCGTGTCGTCGCACCACGCAACACGGTGGTGCGACGACGCGACGGTGGTGCGACCTCGACCTCGACTGCGGGGCGTCGCATCGACAGGGGCGGTGCCGCACCGCCGACTGGACGTCGCACCGCCGAAATGGGCGGTGCGACGCTCAGCACGCGGTGCGACCCGGGCGAGGAGGCGCGGCGAGAGCGGGCGAGGACGCGCGGCGGGCGAGGAGGCGCGGCGCGGCGGGCGAGGAGGTGCGGTGCGGCGGGCGAGGACGCGCGATGCGACACGGGCGAGGAGGCGCGGCGCGGCGGGCGAGGAGGTGCGGTGCGACCGGGCGCACGAGTCCGGCACCGGTCGGCCCGGGTCAGGTCGCGGATTCGCGGGCGGCGGCGTCGAGCGCGGCGGCGATGCTGTCGAGCTGGGGGAGGGCCTCGGCGATCGTCTCGTCCGTGCCCGTGGTCGAGAGGACGTACTGGTACGCCTCGCGCAGGGTGGTCGTGGTGTCCTCGCCCTGCGTGGTCAGGTGGAGGAAGAGGCTGCGGCGGTCGCCCGGGTGACGGCTGCGCGTGACCTGCCCCGACTTCTCGAGTCGGTCGACCACGGCCGTCGTCGCCCCCGTGCTCAGCAGCAGCTGTTGGGCGAGTGCTCCCGGGGTGAGCCCCGGGGCGTCGGCGACGGCGAGCAGGGCCGCCAGCTCGGTGTGGCCCATCCCGAAGACCTTCGCGGCGTGGAGCCGGTAGCGGCGGTGGGCCTCGTCCAGGGTCTGCAGCGTCGCGGCGAGGCGCCGGACGGACTCCGGGTGGTTCTCCGGAGTGGCGGGAAGGTCGGGGCTCACGACAGCAGGGTACCGAGCATCGCCCCCGGTGTCGGCACCGTTGCGCAGAACGGATGACCCAGTTCGGGGCGCGACGACCCGCTCGGGCGACCCGCTCAGGCGACCTGGTGCACGACGTAGCTCGCGACGAAGCCGAGCACCGTCACGAGTCCCGTGAGCGTCTGCGTCTTGCGGAAGGCCTCGGGGATCATCGTGTCGCAGATCATCGCGAGGATCGCCCCGGCGGCGAACGCCATGACGAACGACTGTCCGCCCTCGGGCACCCCGCCGAGCAGGGCGTACCCGCCGAGCGCGGACAGGGCGCACACCACGGCGATGCCCGACCAGAGGCCGAAGACGTACCCGGCCGACCGGCCCGACGACTTGAGGTCGGCCGTGCTCGACATGCCCTCGGGGAAGTTCGAGATCACGACGGCCACCAGCACGGCGATGCTGAGGGACCCGCCGCCCGTCAGGCTGACGCCCTGCACGGCGGTCTCGGGGACGCCGTCGAGCAGGGCGCCGAGGGCGATGCCCAGGCCGGTGCCCGAGCCGGCCGACCCGCGACGGTGGTGCTTGCGCCGGAACCCGCCGTGCTCGAGCAGCTGGTCCAGGACGACGTAGACGACGGCGCCCGCCAGGAACCCGCCGAGGGTCGGGAGCAGCCCGCCGCTGCTCGTGGCCTCGTCGACGAGGTCGAACGAGAGTGCGGAGATCAGGACGCCGGCACCGAACGCCATGACCAGGGCGACCACCTCGCGGGGCACGGTGACGAACCACGACACCGCCGCCCCGACGACCAGGGAGAGGCCCGAGAGCAGGCCGGCGAGAGAGGCGAGGAGGAGCGGTGAGGGCACGAGGACGTGTCTAGTCCTTCCGTGCGCAGGAGGCGCGGTGCCGGTCCCGAGGACCGGACCCGCGGGGGATGGACGTGTGCCCCGGGCGCCCTGACCGGTCAGCGAGTGCTGTATGGTCAGCACATGCTGACCCTTTCGTCCCGCGTCGACGTGATGAACCGCCTGGGGCGGGCGATGGCCGACCCGACCCGCTCACGCATCCTGCTGACCCTGCTCGAGGGCCCCGGCTACCCCGGCGTCCTCGCGACGGAACTCGGCCTGACCAGGTCGAACGTGTCGAACCACCTCGCATGCCTCCGCGGGTGCGGTCTCGTCGTGGCCGCCCCCGAGGGGCGATCCACCCGGTACGAGATCGCCGACGTCCACCTGACCCGAGCACTGACCGCCCTCGTCGAGGTGGTCCTCGCGGTCGACGACGGTCTGCCGTGTCCGGACGACTCGTGCGACGTGCCGTTCTGCTGCGGGGGCGGTGCATGACCTCCGCCGCACTGTCGCCCGCGCCGATCGCCCCGGCCCGTCGCCTCCTGCTGCAGCGGCGCATCCGTCTCGTCGTGGCGATCACGATCGGCTACAACGTGGTCGAGGCGATCGTCGCGATCGCCGCGGGCACGGTCGCGTCCTCGACCGCGTTGATCGGCTTCGGCCTCGACTCCGTCGTCGAGGTGCTCTCGGCCGCCGCGGTCGCCTGGCAGTTCGCGGCCCCCGACCCCGAGAGGCGCGAACGGCTCGCCCTCCGCGTGATCGCCCTCTCGTTCTTCGGTCTCGCCGCCTACGTCGGCGTGGACGCGGTCCTCGCCCTGGCCGGCGCCCGCGAACCCGACCACTCCCCGGTCGGCATCGTGCTGGCCGCCGTCAGCCTGGCGGTCATGCCGTTCCTCAGCCTCGTCGAGCGACGAACCG
Organism: Frigoribacterium sp. ME-P-080; assembly: GCF_030209595.1. Classification (NCBI taxonomy): domain Bacteria; kingdom Bacillati; phylum Actinomycetota; class Actinomycetes; order Micrococcales; family Microbacteriaceae; genus Frigoribacterium; species Frigoribacterium sp. ME-P-080. The sequence continues at coordinate 673,891 of NZ_JARVRR010000003.1, read as the reverse complement.
GCACCGAGCTCGGCTCGGCCTCCGCCGTCGCCGACTCCAAGCAGACCCTCATCTGCAGCTACCTCTCGGCCGCCGTCCTGCTCGGCCTGGTGCTCAACCTCGCCTTCGGGTGGACCTGGGCGGACCCCGTCGCAGGACTCGTCATCGTCGTCTTCGCCGTCCGTGAGGGGGTCGAGGCCTGGCGCGGCGAGGCCTGCACGACACCCGTCTCGGCCCTCACGGGCGAACGCGGAGCCGAGGCCTGCGACTGCTGCTGAACGGCCGGCCCACCGGACGCGCAGGAGGCGCGGTGCCGGTCCCGAGGACTCGCACCGCGCCTCCTGCGGTCGCCGCTCAGTAGTCGATGCGGCCCCGGCGGTCGTGGAACTCGCCGGTCGGGCCGTCGGGCCCGAGCAGGGCGAGGGCGACGGTGGCGTCCGTGCCCTCGGTCACCGTCTGGTGGCCGCCGTGCCCGTTGAAGTCGGTGGCGGTGTAGCCGGGGTCGCTGACGTTCACGCGGAAGGTCGGCAGGTTCTTGGCGTACTGCACGGTCAGGGCGATCACGGCCGCCTTCGAGGACGCGTAGGGCACCGCGGCGACGGGGTACTCGTCGTGGCCCTCGGTGCTCAGCCAGCGCGGCCAGCCGACGCCCGACGCGACGTTGACGATCACGGGACGGTCGGAGCGGCGCAGCAGGGGCATCGCGGCCTGGGTGACGCGGACGAGCCCGACGACGTTCACGTCGAGCACCTCCTGCATCGTCTCGGGGGTGAGGTCGTCGACGCCGAACGACGACCCGAGGACGCCCGCGTTGTTGACGAGGACGTCGAGCTCGGGCAGGGAGGCGAGAGCCGCGTCGACGCCGGCCTGGTCGGTGACGTCGAGCTGCACGGCGTGGGCGCCCAGGGCCCGGACGGCGTCGCCCGAGTCGAGGTCGCGCATGCCGGCGTACACGGTGTGGCCCGCCTCGAGCAGGCGGCGGGCGGTCTCGAGTCCGAGGCTCTTGTTGGCCCCGGTGATGAGTGTGGTGGTCATGGGTCCATGCTGCGCCCGGCCCCGCCTCGGCACCCAGGCCCCGCACGACGGGAGGACTGCCGGTACCACCCTCGGGCGCGCGGGCCGGGGGAGGATGGCTGCATGAGCGAGTTCGCGGACGTGTTGCGGTCGTGGCGTGACCGGGTCGGCCCGGCCGACGTGGGGCTGCCCGCGGGGGCGGGGCGACGCACGACGGGTCTCCGCCGCGAAGAGCTGGCGGCGCTCGCCGGGGTGAGCGTCGACTACGTCGTCCGCCTCGAGCAGGGTCGGGCGACCAACCCGTCCCCGCAGATGCTCCGCGCCCTGGCGGTCGCCCTGCGCCTGAGCGACGACGAACGCGACCACCTCTACCGCTCGGCCGGCGCCGCGCCTCCGTCGGCCGGGATCGTCCCACGCCACGTGGGGCCCGGCGTGCAGCGCATCGTCGACCGGCTCGGGGACGTGCCGCTGGCCGTCTTCTCGGCGACCCACGACATCCTGCTCTGGAACCCCCTCTGGGCCGCGGTGAACGGCGACCCGTCGCGCCTGGTCGGGCTCGAGCGCAACCTCGTCTGGCGTCACTTCACGTCGGGCCACGAGGGCACCGAGTTCGACGCCCGGCACGAGGAGGACTTCGCGAGCGACCTCGCCGCCGACCTGCGGGCGGCGGTGGGGCGCTATCCGTCGGACCCCTCGCTCGGCCACCTCGTGTCGCGCCTGCTCGAGACGTCGCCCGAGTTCGCACGCCGCTGGGCCGAGGCCAAGGTCGCCGAGCACCGGGCCAGTCGCAAGACGGTGACGGGCACCCCGGTCGGCCCGATCGCGATCGACTGCGACGTGCTGACCGCGCCCGGCGACCTGAGGATCGTCGTCTACACGGTCGCGCCGGGGTCCGACGACGAGGCGCGACTCGACCTGCTGCGCGTCACCGGGCTGCAGTCGATGGCGGCGACCTCGGCCGGCTGAGGCCGTGCCGGCCCGGGTCAGCCCTCGCGGGCTGCCTCGCGGGCGGCGTCCCGGGCGGCGCGAGCCCGCGCTTTGATGGCCGTGACGACCTCGGTCTTGGCGTCGGCGTAGTCGTTCATGTCGTCCCAGCGGCGGTCGAGCAGGGCCCGCTTGACGCCGGCGTACAGCTCGCGGTCGGCGGCGTCGGTGCGTAGGTGGTCGCGCAGCAGCAGGTACCCGGCGATCGCGTCGGCACCCTGCTCGTAGACGTGCACGTGGACGCTGCGCTCCGGCGTCCGCACGAGTCGGTGCCCCGGCTCGCGCACCCGCAGCTCGTAGCCCGCGGCGAGCAGCGGGTCGAGGTAGTCCTCCTCGGCGGTGATGTCGGGCACCGCGACCACGACGTCGACGATCGGCTTCGCCGCGAGACCGGGCACCGACGTCGAGCCGATGTGCTCGACGTCGACCCCTATGCCCGACGGCGCGAGGGCCTCGACGATGCGGCGTCGGTGCTCGGCGAACGCGGCAGGCCAGCGCTCGTCGTACTCGTGCAACGAGACGTGGACGGCCTCGGCGCCGCCCACGATCTCGGTGGTCGTGACGTCGGGTCGGCGGGGGGTCCGCTTGGTGGGCATCAGGAGATCCTGCCAGACGACGGAACCGGTCGACGTCGTACTAGTATCTGCGCATGCACGTAGATAAGAAGGTTTGCGGACTCGACCCGGATTCCGAGTACGTCGAACTCGCCGTCGAGGTGTTCTCGATGCTCGCCGACGCGACCCGCATCCGCATCATCCTGGCGCTTCGGAACGCCGAAGAGCTGTCGGTGAACCACCTCGCCGACATCGTCGACAAGAGCCCGGCGGCGGTGTCGCAACACCTGGCCAAGCTTCGCCTCGCCCGCATGGTGCAGCCGCGCCGTGAGGGGACGACCGCCTTCTACCGTCTGACCGACGAGCACGCGTCCGCGCTCGTCAGCGACGCCGTGAGGCAGGCAGAGCACGTCGTCGGCAACGCACCGCACCACGCAGGGGGGCAGTGAGGTGGTCGGGTACGGGCACGACCACGACCACGACCGCGAGCACGAGCACGAGCACGAGCACGAGCACGAGCACGGGTACGGGCGCGGGCACGGGCACGGGCACGAGCCCGGGTACGAGCACGGGCACCCGAACGGCCGGGTGAAGGCCTGGCTCTACGACCTGTTCGTCCCGCACACGCACGACTCCGCCGATTCCGTCGACGACGCCCTCGAGGCGTCGACGGCGGGTGTCCGGGCGGTCAAGATCAGCTTGTTCGTCCTGCTCGCGACGACGGTGGTGCAGGCCGTCCTCGTCGTGGCCACCGGGTCGGTCGCCCTGCTGGCCGACACGATCCACAACTTCGCCGACGCGCTGACAGCGGTGCCTCTCTGGATCGCGTTCGTCCTCGGCCGGCGGGTCGCCACCCGCCGTCACACCTTCGGCTTCGGACGCGCCGAGGACCTCGCCGGTCTGTTCATCGTCATCGTCGTGGCCCTCTCGGCCGTGGTCGCCGGGTGGGAGGCGATCGACCGTCTCGTCCACCCGCAGCCCGTCCAGGCGCCCTGGTTGCTCGTCCTGGCCGGCCTCGTCGGTTTCGCCGGCAACGAGGTGGTCGCGATCTACCGCATCCGAGTCGGTCGCCGGATCGGCTCGGCCGCCCTGGTGGCAGACGGGGTGCACGCTCGTCTCGACGGGTTCACATCGCTGTCGGTCGTGCTGGGCGCCGTCGGGGTGCTGCTCGGCTTCCCCCTCGCGGACCCGATCATCGGCCTGCTGATCGCCGTGTCGATCATGGTCCTGCTGTGGGGCACCATGAAGTCCGTCGGGGCCCGCCTGATGGACGCCGTCGACCCCGACCTGCTCGACCGGGCCGAGCACGCACTCGAACACACCGAGGGGGTCGTCGCCGTGCGCGACCTCCGCCTGCGGTGGATCGGCCACCGGCTGACGGGGTCGGCGACCGTCCAGGTCGACACGCACGACCTGGTCGACTCGTTGCGGATCGCCGACCAAGCGGGCCTGCGCGTCCGCGGTGCGCTCCCGAACCTCGACGCCTTCACGATCACCCCGGCGCCGGTCGCCCGGCTCGCCCCTCAGGACTGAACGAGCGGCAGCCCTGCCGCGACCCAGGCCGCGGTGCCGCCGATCACGTCGACGGCGGTGATCCCTCGAGCTGACAGGGCCTCGGCCGCCCGGGCGCTCCGTGCGCCGCTCTGGCAGATCAGGTAGACGGCGGTCTCGTGCGGCATCTCGTCGAGTCGATCCGCCAGTTGCGAGGGGTGGAGGTTGAGCGCCCCGGGGACGTGGCCCTCGGCGAAGCGGTCGGCGGCTCTCACATCGATCACCAGCGGTGTCGTGAGGGCGGCCAACCGGTCGACGGTGATCTGCTCCATCTCAGCCCTCGCTCGAATCCGACCAGACCGCCTTCGCGCCCGAATCGCCGATGCGCACCGTCGTGACGATGCCGCCGATCGCGGCGACGGCGACCGCCACGGTGAGCGCGACCCCGACGATCGTGCGCGTGCCCTTCTTCAGGGTGGGATGCGGTCGCTTGGCGTCCGGGGTCAGCACGTAGTGCTGCCACGCCCACTGCGCCACGGCGGCGACGAACACCGCGATCGCCCAAGGCAACAGCGTGTCGCCGAGCTGCGTGTGCGCCTCGAGCAGGGCGCTGTGCCCGACCCTCGCCTCGAGCGATTCGCCCGACGATGTCGCGAGTGGCACCGCGACGAGCGACAGGAGGGCGACGAGCGGTGTGATGACGCCCAGTCGTCGGCGCAGCCGCGACGACACGGCACCGGCCACGATCAGCAGCGAGGCCGTCGGGAAGGCGACCGTGACGAGGTGAACGATCAGCGGGTGGAGGGGGAGTCCGTTCAGTTGCCAGTCCATGGCGTCTCTCTTCTGGTCGGGTCGGTGCGGGTGGGGTAGGTGAGGGGTCAGGCGTGGCGTGCGGTCGAGACCTCGCGCCGGGCCGACACGGTCATCGCTCCCACCACCCCGGCGATCGCCACGAGGAAGACGAGGCTCGTCGCCGTCGGACCCAGCCCGAGTCCTCCGTCGGACCGGTCTTGCGAGAGGAGGTCGCCGAGGGACGCGCCCAACGGCCGGGTGAGCACGTAGGCCGACCAGAAGGCGACGACCGCGCCGAGGCCGAGGAAACGGTGGGCCAGGGCGACGAGGGCGATGACCCCCGCGAAGACGAACACCGACGGCAGGTACCCGAGGGCGAGCTGCTCGCCCAGGAGGTCGCCGACGGCGGTTCCGAGCGCGAAGGTGACCAGGATGGTCGCCCAGTAGAAGCCTTCCCGGCGACGAGTCGTGATGTCGTGCACCGACAGCGTCCGCTCGACCGAGTACCAGACGCCGAACAGCACGGCGAGCGCGACGGAGAAGACGATGGTCGAGGTCCAGAGGCTCACCCCGAGCGAGTCGGTCAGGGTGTCGGTCAGCAGCGTCCCCACGACGCTGATGAGCACCACCGTGAGCCAGTAGACCCAGGGCACGTACCGCCGCCTCCGCACCTGCAGCACGAGCGCGACGACGAGCAGCGCCGTCATGACCACGCTGGTGACCGTGAGGCCGAGGCCGAGACCGTCGTTCAGGAAGTCGGCGAACGTCTCGCCCACCGTGGTGCAGAGCACCTTGACCACCCAGAAGGCCGTGGTGACCTCGGGGACCTTGTTCAGCAGCGACGCGGGTCGGCGGATCGCCGGCTCGGTGCGTTCGGCTCGTGTCGTCATGGAGGAGACCCTCGCGGGGTCTGTCCCAGAAACCGCCCAGACGCCCGATCGAGGAGGCGCGGGTCGGCTCGAACCCGCCGCTGGGCGGTTTCTGGGAGGGATGCGGCGACCCTCGGACCATGACCGCACTCGACGGAAGGCCCCCGGTGACGTCCCGGGGTGGACGACCCGCGCCTCCTGACCCTCGTCCCGACCGTCGGCCGGTCCGCCGCGACGTCGGGATCGCGGCGGCGGGTGGGGCGGGCGTCGTGGCGGTCGTCCTGGGAGGTCTGCTCATCACGTCGGGCGCCGGGGGAGTGGGGGCGGCCGACCTCGACGTCGTCGAGCGCGTCGGCCGGATGCACTCGCCCCTGCTCGACGGGGCGGCGCTGCTGATCGACCGGCTGCTCGGGCCGCAGCTCGGGGTGGCGCTCGTCCTGCTGTTGGCCGTCGCCGTGGGGGTGACGACCCGGCGGGCAGCGGAGGCGCTGACCGTCGTCGGCGTCTCGGTGCTGCCGTGGGCTGCGGCCGAGACCGTCAAGCTGGTCGTCGGACGCGACCGACCCGACCCGCGCCTCCTCGTCGACCCGCTGCTGGTCGAACCGCACTCGTTCTCGTTCCCCAGCGGCCACACCGCGCTGGCGACCGGCCTCGCCCTGGCGATCGTGCTCGTCGTGAGAGGACGGAACGGACGGCGGGGGTGGCAGCCGGTCGCCGTCGTGGCCGCGCTCGGCGTCGTCCTGGTGGCGGCCTCCCGCGTCTGGATCGGCGTGCACTACCCCACCGACACGATCGCGTCGGTGGTGCTCGGCTGCTCGGTCGTCGCCCTCGCCCTGCCCCTCTGGCGACGGATCGTCGACCGACTCGACCGACTCGACCGACTCGACCGACCTGCCACCACACCACCCGGTGCCCTGACGGCACCCGACACCGAACGGAACGCCCCATGACCCTCTTCGACCCGCAGACGCTGCTCACCGCCCTCGGCCCCTGGGCCCTGGGCGGGCTGTCCCTCATGGTGTTCGTCGAGTCCGGCCTGCTCTTCCCCTTCCTGCCCGGCGACTCCCTGCTCGTCACGGCGGGGCTGCTGCACCAGGGCCTCGGGCTGAGCGTCGCGGTGATCGCCCTCTGCGCCTTCGTGGCCGCCGCGGCGGGTGACCAGGTCGGGTTCTTCCTCGGTCACCGCTTCGGTCGACGGTGGTTCCGGCCCGACGCGCGGGTGCTCAAGACGGCACACCTCGAGCGGGCCGAGGCGTTCTTCGCGCGGCACGGCGGCCCGGCGCTCGTGCTCGGCCGCTTCGTCCCGGTGGTGCGCACGTTCGTGCCGCTCGCGGCCGGGACCAGCGGCTACCCGTACCGCCGCTTCGTCGTGTGGAACCTCGCCGGGGCGTTCCTCTGGGCCGCGGGCATGACCGTGCTCGGCTCGCTCCTCGGCGGCCTGCCGTTCGTCGCCGACCACATCGACCTGCTCGCGATCGCGCTCGTCGCGGTGTCGGTGCTGCCCCTCGTGCTCACCGCTGTGCGACGATCGGCGGGGACACGACGGCGGAAGGAGGCCCTGGGTGACCGATCCTGATCCGCGCCCGCGCCTCCTGCTGGTCGAGGACGACCCCGCGCTGGGGCCGATCGTCGCCGACGTGCTCGCCGAGGCGTGGCGAGTCGACCTCGTCGCCGACGGTCGTCGGGGGCTCGACGCGGCCCGCACCGGCGTCCACGCCGTGCTGGTCGTCGACCGACGCCTGCCCGGACTCGACGGCACCGCGCTCGTCGCGGCCCTGCGTCGCGAACACGTCACCACGCCCGTGCTGATGCTCACCGCGCTCGGCTCGACGGCCGACCGGGTCGAGGGCCTCGACCTCGGAGCCGACGACTACCTCGTGAAGCCGTTCGAGTTCGACGAGCTGTTCGCGCGGCTGCGCGCCCTCACCCGGTCCTTCGCCGCCCACGAGGCGTGGCTCGACGTCGGTGCCGGCCGGTTCTTCCCCGAGAGCCGCATCGTGGTCACGCCGTGGTCGAGCCGGGTGGTGCTGAGCGACCGCGAGGCCGGCCTGCTGGCCGCGCTCGCCGAGCGGCCCGACCACACCTTCGACCGGTCCGAGCTGTTGGCGGCGGTCTTCCCCCGCGGTGAACAGCTCGGCACCGTCGACACCTACGTCAGCTACCTCCGGCGCAAGATCGATCGCGACGTCGTGTTGACCGTGCGCGGGCGCGGTTACCGGATCGGGGCGCTGTGACCGCGCGATCCCGCCGAGCAGCGGGGCGCGGTCGACGTCGCCCCGGCGCCACCCCGAGCGTGCGGCGGCCGGACCCCGACGCGGTGGCGCTCCAGGCGGCGGCTCGGTCGGTCGGTCGTCAGATCGTGCTCGTCTCCGCCGTGGTGGTCGTGGCCGCTCTCACGCTGACGATCGCGTGGGTACTGCACCAGACGGTGCCGACCGAGCGACTCGAGCAGGTCGCGGCGGCGCGGCGCGGCGAGGTCTTCGTGAGCGCCACCGACGTGGTGGCCGGCCTGGTCGTGCTCGGGCTCGCCGGCGTCGTCTTCGCCGGGGTCGTGAGCGTCGTCATCGCGCGGCGGGCCGTCCGACCGCTCGGCGACGCCCTGCGCCTGCAGCGTCGGTTCGTCGCCGACGCGAGCCACGAGTTGCGCACCCCGCTGGCCGTCCTCGACGCGCGCCTCCAGGCCCTCGAACGCGGGATCTCCGGAGGCGCGGTGTCGGCGGACGAGAAGGTCGCGTCGGACGTCGCGCACCTCCGGGACGACTCCCGGGCCCTGATCGACATCGTCGGCGACCTGCTGGAGGCCGCCGGGGGCGAGGACCACCCCGGGGACGTCCTCGGGGCCGTCGGCGTGGACGCCGTGGTGGCCGAGGTCCTCTCGTCCCTGGCCGTGCTGGCCGACCAGCGTGACGTCCGTCTCGAGCTGGTCCCCGGCGGCGAGGAGGCGCGGGTCGCAGTGCCGCGGACGAGCCTGCGACGGTCGGTCCTCGCCCTGGTCGACAACGCCCTCGGCCATGCGCCCGGGGGGTCGGTGGTCGTGACGACCGTCCGGGTCGAGGGCCGGGGCGAGGCGGCGAGCGTGGTGATCACGGTCGCCGACCAGGGGCTCGGCATCATCGGGATCGACCCCGCGCGCGTCTTCGACCGCTTCGCCCGGGCCGAGTCGCCGTCGGGCCAGACCTCGGCCCCGGTGCGTCCGAGCTTCGGCATCGGTCTCGCCCTCGTCCGCGAGATCGCCCACCGCCACGGCGGCGAGGTCCGGGTCGTGACGACGTCGGGCGCGGGCACGACGATCGAGGTCACGCTGCCGCGGGCGTCGGGCCGCATGGGTCGGGAGTAGACAGGCCGGATGGAATTCCACTTCGACGCCGACCTGTGGCGGTGGGAGAGCCGGCGAGCCTTCTACACCTTCGTCAGCCTGCCGCCCGACGTCGAGGACCACGTCCTGATGGTGGCCGGCGACCTGCTGCGCGGCTGGGGTTCCGTCCGCGTGGAGGCGCGGGTCGGCTCGTCGACGTTCACCACGTCGGTCTTCCCCCTCGGCGACGAGAACGCCTACGCCCTGCCCGTGAAGCGGGCCGTGCGCGACGCCGAGGGCCTCGGCGTCGGCGACACCGTGGGCGTCACGGTGCGCCTGCTCGACTTCTGAGCTGCCGCCGAGGTCTTGACGGCCGACACGGGCGGGGCCACGCTGTGCGTCACCACCCGTGGACCGTTCGAAGGAGAACCCCGTGGCCATGATGTTCGTCAACCTGCCCGTGACCGACCTCGACCGGGCGAAGTCGTTCTACGCGGCCCTCGGGTTCACCATCAACCCGCTCTTCACGGACGAGAACGCCGCGTGCGTGATCGTGGAGGAGGACCACAGCGCGTTCATGATCCTCCGGCGTGAGTACTTCCAGACCTTCACCGACCTGCCCATCGGTGATCCCACCACGGCCCCCTCGGTCGCCACCGCCGTCATGCTCGACTCCCGTGACGAGGTCGACACGACGGTCACCGCCGGCCTCGGCGCCGGAGGCACGGAGGCGCGCCCCGCGTCGGACTACGGCTTCATGTACCAGCGCCAGCTGACCGACCCGGACGGCAACATCCTCGAGTTCGGCTGGATGGACCCGGGCGCCGCCGAACAGGGCCCCGAGGCCTACGCCCAGCAGCAGGGTGCGGAGCAGCAGGGGTCCGACCAGCAGGGCGCCTGACGATCGAGTGGGCAGAAAACGTCCTTCGTGCGACCGGGAAGGACGATTTCTGCCCACTCGACCAACCGCCTCCTCGGGGCGGGGCGGGGCGGGGCCGCGCGGGGCGTCGCTAGCGGGCGAGCGTGTCGCGGGGGTACTCGTCGAAGCGCGCGGCGTACGACCCCGCGAACCGGCCGAAGTTGCCGAAGCCCCAGCGTCGGGCGACGTCCGAGACGCGGGTCTCGTTCGGGGCCGCCGCGAGCAGTTCGTCGTGAACGCGGTCGAGGCGCACCTGGCGCAGGTACGCCGCCGGTGACGTGCCGAGGTGTTCCTTCATCGACGTCTGCAGGGTGCGGGTGTGCATGCCCGACGCCTCGGCGATGTCGGCCGGGGTGAGCGGCTCGGCCGCGTGGGCGTGGATGTACTCGACCGCGTGCCGGACGCGGGCGGCCTCCTGTGTGCGCAGGCCGACGGGCACGTCGACGGCGCGCCACGGGAACAGGTCGAGCATGGCCCGGGCGAGGGTGAGCTGGGCCTCGAGTCGGACGAGCGGTGACGCCTGCTCGGCCACGACGGCCGCGGCGCTCGACCCGACGGCGGTCCGCCAGGCTGCGACCGCCTCGGGGCGAGGGGTGACCGCGTAGTCGAACACGACGCGCTGTGACGGTCCGCCGTGGCGTTCTGCGGCGGTCCGTTCGAGGAAGTCGCTGCCGACCTGCACCATGCCGTTCCTCCGCGGGGTCGACTCGAACGAGAAGGCTTCCTCGGCCGGCATGAGGAACGGCGTGGAGCCCTCGCTCGTGAACGTGTGGCCGCGCTGGTGCAGGGTGGTGCGTCCGCTGCGGTTCCACGCGACGATGTACTGCCCCGGGAAGGGGATCTCGCCCTGCATCGGCGCACTGAACGACGAGGTCTGCATGACGAGGCGGTCGTCGCCGGCGAGCACGTACGAGTACTCGAACGGGCTGCCTCCCGACTGGGACCGGAATCGTCGGCCCCGGTAGTGCGTCTCGAGGCGGCGGGTCGCCTCGCGGAGGTCGGTGCCGCCGTCCTGGACGCGCCGGTAGGTCGACCCGCCCCCGTCGTCGCCGCCGCCCGCGAGGTCGACGGGGTGCGCGGAGACCCCGCCGGTGGGGTCCGGTTCTCCGTCGGGCGCGCTGACGTAGAAGCTCGGCATGGGGTCCTCTCGATCCGTGGTCCTGCGGCGCCGCCGTGGGCGGCACACGATGGAGACGTGGCCCGAGGGCGAAACGTCACGAATTCGTCGGACTCTCCCGGTCTTCGGTGCCGCGGGACGCGGGGACGGGGCTCGAGGTGCCCCCAGAGGACGGGTCGGCGACCGGCGGGCGGGCGGGCCGGCGGGGTGGGGCCGGCCGGGTCGGCCGAGCGCGCCGGGCCGGCCGGACGAGCCGTGCGCAGCCCTCGACCACGAAGGAGGCGCGGTGCCCTCGCACCGCGCCTCCTCGTCCCGGGGGTGGTCGCGTCAGTAGGCCGTGGCCACCGCGACCTCGTTGGGCGTGACGTCGAGCTCGCGCGACGACAGCACCTCGCCCGTGGTCAGGTCGACCGCGTGCACGCTGTCCGTCGCCGGCTCGGTGACGTAGCCGACGTCACCCGCGACGACGATCGCGGGGTGGGCGTCCTGCCACTCGGCCGGGCCCTCCCAGGCGCCGATCACGGGCCACGACGCCGTGAGCTCGCCGGTCGCGGGGTCGAGCACGTGCACGGCGCCGTCGGTGCCGATCAGGTACGCGAGGTCGCCCGGGCCGCGGGCGACGCCCCGGAAGGTGTACTCGACGCCCTCGGGCAGGTCGACGACGTCGAGGGTGTCGGCGGCCGTGTCGATCAGGGTGACCGCGTGCAGCAGGTAGCCCTCGGCGTCGGGGTCGTCCTTGTGGTCGCCGACGACGAGCGGGCTGGTCTCGCTGACGTACGCGTTGCCCATGCGGCCGTAGGGCTGCGAGGGCGAGGCGAGCTTGGTGATCGTGCCGTCGTGGTAGACGAGCGCCCCGTCCTCGCAGCCGAGGACGACGGCCTCGTCGGCCGCGGTGCCCTCGCCGTGGACGCCCGGGCACTCGTCGCTCTGTGCGACGACCGCACCGTCGGCGTCGCGCACCTCGATGCCCGTGCGGCCGTCGGAGTCGCCGACCGTCGTGAGGAATGTGCCGTCCTCGAGCACGACCGAGACGCCGTGGTGGGCCTCGACGCCCTCGATCGTCTCGACCGTGGGCAGCTCGCCGTCGGTGACGGCGTCGGTCAGGTCGCCGGACTCGAACACCGTGGTGTCGCTCGTGCCGTCGGCGTAGAGGATCGTCTTGCCGCCGTGCCGGACGACGTGGCCCGCGGTGTCGGCGTCGAACACGAGGTCGGTCAGGGCGGGCTCGGACGAGCTGCCGGCCGCGGTGTCGAGCACCTGGAACCCGCCGCTCGTATTGACCATGACGTGTCGGCCGTCGCCGGCCGGGTTGAGGCGGGTGAACTCCTCGGAGTCGAACGCGCCGACGGTCTCGAGGGTCTCGCCGTCGAGCACGGTGACGCGGCCCTCGGACGAGACGGCGAGGCGGGGGCCGGACGAGGAGGCGCCGGTCGCGTCGGCGCCGCCCGTCGCGTCGGACGCGGAGCCGGGTCCGCCGGTCGAGCAGGCGACGAGGGTCGCGGCGACGCCGAGAGCGAGCAGCGTGCCGCCGGTCCGTCGCAGGTGGGTGGTGCGCATGGGTGTTCCTCTTTCTGGTGGTCGGACGCTCACGGGGAGAGTCCGGTGGCGATGCGCTCGGTGTCGACGCGCATCATGGTCAGGTAGTCGGGGGCGTCGCCGTCGGCCGCGGTGAGCGACTCGGTGAACAGTTCGACGACGTCGACGTGGACGTCCGCCTCGCTCGCCAAGGCCTGCACGAGCCGGTCGGGCGAGGACGACTCGGCGAACACGGTGGGGACGCCCGTCGTCTCGACGGCGTCGACCAGGTCGGCGAGGTCGGACGCCGACGGCGCCGCGAGCGTCGTGCCGCCGGGGATCACGGCCCCGACGACGTCGAAGTCGAACCGGTCGGCGAGGTAGCCGAAGACGTGGTGGTTCGTCACGAGTGCGCGCCGTTCGGCGGGGATCGCGGCGAAGGCGTCGACCATGTCGGCGTCGAGTCGGTCGAGCTCGGCCCGGTAGTCGGTGGTGCGCGCGGTGAGCCCCGCGGCGTCGACGCCGTCGACCTCGGCGAGCACCGGCCCGAGGGCGTCGACGACGTCGAGCATGCGGCCCGGGTCGGTCCAGAAGTGCGGGTCGGGGGTGCCCGCGGCGTCCCCGTCGCGGTAGTCGAGGACGTCGATCGCGTCCGCGGCGACGAACGAGGCCACGCCGGAGTCGACCGCCGCGTCGAGGTGCTGCTGCAGCCCCTCCTCGAGGCCGAGGCCGTTCGAGACGACGAGGTCGGCCGCCCGCATCCGTGCCGCCTGTTGCGCCGAGATCTCGAACGAGTGCGGGTCGGCGTCCGGCTTCATCAGGGTGACGACCTCGGCCTGGTCGCCGACCAGTTCGTCGACGACGTCGCCGAGGATGTTCGTCGACACGAACACGACCGGACGGTCGTCGCCGGCGGGTGCGCAGCCGGTCAGGGCCAGTGCGGCCGCGACGGTGACGGCGGCGGCGCGGACAACAGCGACGCGGACGGCGGCGACGCGGGCGGCGGTGCTGCGGCTGGCGGTGGCGAGCCCGGCCCGGCGGCGGGCCGTCGACGGCGCCCTCATCGACCCGTCTCCGCGACGAAGGCCGGCTCGCCCGCCGTCTCGAAGCTGCGGGCGATCCGCGCGCCGTCGGCGGCGTCGATCTCGTACAGCCGCCCCTCGACCGGGGCCGAGAGGTACGCGCGCTGCTGGTCGGCGATCAGCGTCGGCGTCCGGCCCGCGGCGAGCGAGTCCGCGACGAGCGGAGCGGTCTCGGCGACGACCTGGCCGGTGGTGCCGTCGAGGACGAGCACGCGGCCGTCCCGGGCGAGGGCGAGGAGGCGCTGGTCGGCGTCGTCCACGGCGGTCACCGTGACCAGCGGGGTCGGGGCCGGCAGCAGCGTCCAGGCCCGGGCCCGGGTGTCGAGCAGCCAGACGCCCTCGGAGCCTGCGAGCCCTGCCACGGTGGGTCGCCCCTCCCGGTTGTCGAACGCGGTGGCCGGGGCCGCCGTGCCGCCCGACGACGGGGTCGAGCCGGCCGGGTAGGGGATGCGTTCGACGACGAGCTCGTCGTCGGCGACGGTCGCGAGCAGGGCGCCGTCCGAGCAGCCGACGACCGCCCCGACGCGGGTCGTGATCGTGCCCGAGGCGTCCGGGCAGGCCTCGCGCAGGCCCGTCTCGTCACCGTCGGCGGTGCGTCCGACGAGCGTCGTCGCCTCGCCGCGCCCCTCGGTCACCAGGGCGTACGAGCCCACGGGGACGACCATGCCGGTGCCCGGTTCGCCGTCGAGGCGGAACCGCTCCCGCAGCTCGCCCCGCGACAGCGCCTCGGTGTCGAGCAGCACGGCGTCGCCCGAGCCGGCGAAGTGGACGCCGGTCGAACCCGAGGTCGACAGGTTCGTGGTCGCGACGGTCGCCGCGCCGTCGCCCTCGACGGTGCCGAGGAGGCGCGGGTCGGCCCGGTAGTAGTGGAAGTGGTCCCCGTGGTCCCACGTCCAGACCCCGCTGTCGACGACCTCGAGGCCGCCGGTGGTCTCGGCGAACAGGTACCGCCCGTCGGTCTCCACGGCGGTGGGGGCGTCGACCGACCCGAGCTCGACGACGCCCTCGTCGAGCAGGTCGAGGTGGGCGACCGTGCCCGACGGGTCGATCGTGGTGAGGCCGAGACGGGGCTCGGCGAGTTCCTCGGCGCCCGCGACGGCGCCGTGGCCCTCGCCGCTGGCGCCGGTCTCGTCGGCCGTCGTCCCGGCGGCGGGGTCGCCGCCCGGCGAGGCGTCGGGCGAGCAGGCGGTCAGCCCGAGGGCGAGCGTGCCGAGCAGGCAGGTCGTGAGGAGGGGGGATCGCATGCGGTCCTTCCGGGTGGGCGTGGGGTGGGTCGGGGAGACGGGTGGGGGAGTGCGGACGTGGGGGAGTGCGGGCGGGTCAGGAGGCGGGGGTCGCGACGGGCGCCGTGCCCGTGCGACCCGGGGCGGCGGTGTCGACCCGACGTGCCCGCCGACGGCCGAGCGCGGCGTGGCCGGCCCCCGAGAGGCCGGCGAACGCGATGGCCGTCGCCGCGATCGAGGCGCCGGCGGCCGTCGCGGCGTGCCACGAGACGAGCAGGCCGACGGCGACGGCGAGCACGCCGACGACCGAGGCGAGGACCATCCGCGTGGGCAGGCGCGTCGTCCAGTGGCCCGCGGCGACGGCCGGTGCGAGCAGGAGTCCGACGACGAGCAACGACCCGACGGCCTGGTACGAGGCGACGACGGCGAGCGTGACCAGGCCCACGAGCACGGCCTGGGCCGAGCGCGGACCGAGCCCCAGCACGGCGGCCAGTCGCGGGTCGAGGGCGAGGGCCAGCAGGGGGCGGTGGAAGGCGGCCGCGAGGCCGACGCCGACGATCGTCGCGCCGGCGAGCAGGCCGAGGTCCGCCGTCGTGATCGCGAGGACGTCGCCGAACAGGATCGACGTGGCGTCGGTGGCGAAGCTGCCCGAGTGCGAGATGACGACGACGCCGAGGGCGAGCATCGCGACGAAGAGGAGGCCGATGCTCGTGTCGTACGACAGGCGACCGCGTCGTTGCAGCGCCGCCACGCCGAGGCTCATGACGACGGCGCTGAGCGCCCCGCCAACGAGGACGGGCGCACCGAGCACGGTCGCGAGGGCGACGCCGGGCAGCATGCCGTGCGCGAGCGCCTCGCCGAGGAAGGCCATGCCGCGCACCACGACCCAGGTGCCGACGACGCCGCAGAGGATCGCGACGAGGCCGCCGCCGACGAGGGCGCGCTGGACGAAGTCGAGCGAGAACGGCTCGAGGACGGCGGTGGAGAGGAAGGGCACGAGACATGACCGTAGCTGAGAATGAGAACGCTTATCAACTAGGCTGACGGCATGACGACGACCACCGCCGCCGCTCCCTCGTCCCTGGCGCGCCTCCTCGGGGTGGGGTGCACGTTCGGTGACCGGGTGGCCCTGGCCGACGTCGACCTCGAGGTGTGCAGCGGTGCCCTGACGGTGGTCGCGGGCCCCAACGGCGCCGGCAAGTCGACGCTGCTCGAGGTCGTCGCGGGCGTCCGCGAACCGTCGTCGGGCACGCGCTCGACGACGTCGACGATCGCCTTCGTCCCGCAGCGCACGTCGATCCCGGACGGCCTCCCGGTCACCGTGCGCGACGTCGTGACGGTCGGCGCCTGGGGTCGCGTGGGCCGGTGGCGTCCCCTCGACCGTCGAGCCCGCGCCGCCGTCGACGAGGCGCTCGAGCGCCTGCACGTCGCCGACCTGGCGCCCCGACCCTTCGCCGCGCTCTCGGGTGGCCAGCGGCAGCGTGCGCTCCTGGCCCACGGACTCGCGCGCGGGGCCGACCTGCTGCTGCTCGACGAGCCCACGACCGGGCTCGACGCCGACAGCGCCGACCGCATCCGGGCCACGCTGCTCGACGAGGCGGCCCGGGGCACGGGGGTGCTCGCGGTCTCGCACGATCCGTTGCTGCTCGACGCCGCGCACCGCGTGGTGCGGCTCGAGGCCGGTCGGGTCGTGTGAGGCGGCTCGGGGTCCGACACGGTTCGGCACGGTCTCGAGGTCCGGGCCGGCCACCCGGCCCGAGGTGGCGCTGGCGACCAGGAGGCGCGGTGCGGCACAGTGGCGTCGTGACCGACCGCAGACCCTCGCCGCCCGCCGGCCCCGCCGCTCCCTCGCCGTCCGCCCCGACCGTCGAGGTGCTGCACCTCACGGCCTTCGCCGACGGACCGGGCGGCGGCAACCCGGCCGGTGTCGTGCTGGACGCGTCGGCCCTCTCGGCCGCCGACATGCGGCGGATCGCCGCCGAGGTGGGGTACGCCGAGACCGCGTTCGTGGTCGATCCGTCCCGCGCCGGCGACGACCGGCACGTGGCCGTGCGCTACTTCTCGCCCGGGGCCGAGGTCCCGTTCTGCGGCCACGCGACGATCGCCACCGCCGTCGCCCTGGCCGAGCGTCGCGGGGTCGGAGCGTTCACGCTCGAGACGGCGGTCGGGCCGGTCGTGATCGAGACCTCGCGTGGGGGTGCCGACGCCGTCGCGGGCCCGGTGACGGCGTCGTTCACGAGCGTCGACCCCGTCGTGCGCGACCTGGACCCGACCGTCGCCGACCGGTTGCTGGCGTTGCTCGGCCTCACGCACGCCGACCTCGACGAGCGTCGTCCGCTGCGGGAGTCCTTCGCGGGCAACCGGCACCCCGTGGTGGCGGTCCGCGACCAGCGGGTCTTCGACGCCTTCGGGTTCGACCCGGTCGCCGTGCGGGCCCTCATGGACGAACAGGGCTGGGCGGGCACGATCACGGTGATCCACGCCCAGGGTGTCGACGGGTCCGGGGCGACCGTGGTCGAGGCACGCAACCTGTTCCCCGTCGGCTCCCTCACCGAGGACCCGGCGACGGGGTCGGCGGCCGCGTCGCTGGGCGGCTACCTCCGCGCGCTCGACCTGATCGCGCCTCCTGCCCGCGTCGTGGTGAGGCAGGGGCGGCACGTGGGGCGTCCGAGCCGCCTCGTGGTCGACGTCCCGGTCGTCGGCGGCGTCACGGTCACCGGCACGGCGACGCCGCTCACCCGCTGACCCGCTCACCCGTCGGCCTCTCCGGCCGTCGCACGGACGCCGCACGACGACGAACCCCGTGTCGAGCGACGCGCCCGGACGCTTCCGGGTGCATCGCTCGACACGGGGTCGTGGGGCGTCGTGCCTCAGTCGCGGGTGAGTCGACGGCGGCGGGCGATCAGGGTGCCCGCCCCGGCGAGCACGAGCAGCAGGGCCGCGGCCGCTGCCCACCGAGCGTCCGAACCGGTGAAGGCGAGCTGCCCGTCGACCGTCGCCGGGGCCGAGCCCTGACCGATCGGCGTCACGCCCGTGCCGGGATCGGCGGGGGCGGCGGGGTCGCCGGGCGTGCCGGGAGTCCCGGGCGTCCCGGGGGTGCCGGGGTCGCCCGGCGTCCCGGGCTCGGCCGCCACGCCGGGGAACGTCCCGGCGCGCAGCGAGAACCCGTCGGTGTCGTTGTCGTCCGCGTAGAACGTCTGACGGAACCCGTCGACGCTCGTCGCCGCCGGGGCGATCGCGAAGCCTTCGTTGGCGAGCCCCCGGTCGGCGTTCGCCGGTGCCTCGTGGACGACGTCCTCGGCGAACGCCCCCGACTCGTCGACCGAGAACAGCGCCGTGCGGCCCGAGCAGGCCTCGTCGCAGACGACCCAGAGCGCGTCGAGGTCGGCGTCGAACTGCAGGTCGGCGACCAGGGCGAACGACGTCGCGATCGTCGCGACGCGCTCGAACGAACCGTCGTCCATCAGGGCGTAGGCGTAGACGCTCGCGGTGCCCTCGACGCCGACGAAGAAGAGCCCGTCACCGTGGCCGGCGTAGGTGGCCGGATCGTAGGAGGCGCCGGTCGCCTCGTCGACGAACCCTGCCTCGGTCAGCCACGCGTCGGGCACCCAGGTGATGCCCTCGAGGCCCGCGTTGGCTCCCAGGCCGGGGAAGTCCGCGGCGAGGTTCCACTCGTCGGTGGCGACCAGGGTCGTGGCCGGGCTCGCGGCGTCGTAGCGCAGCACCGAGGGGCGGCTGACCGAGCCCGAGGCGTTGTTGCGCTCGGTCGACACGTAGACGCCGCCCGCGGACGAGTCGTCGGCGACCGTGACGCCCTCGGCGTCCACGATGTCGGTCGCGACCCCGCTCGGGTACAGCAGCTTCTTGCCGGCAGCCCAGCCGTCGGTCGTCTGCGGGGCCCACCCGCCGGCGCCGTCCGGGACGATGCGGTAGAGCAGGCCGTCGCCGTTCTGCACCGCCCACAGGGTGCCGGGGGTCGCGGTGCCGGTCGGCTCGTAGTCGAGACCGCTCAGGTCACCGGTGAAGGTGCCCTCGTCGTCCAGGGGGACCTCGTCGGGTCCGCCGGGCCAGGCCGTCGGCACGGAGACGCCGGCGAAGGTGTTGGCGGAGCCCTTGGTCGGGGCCGACGTGACGGTGAAGTCGCCCGTGCCGTCGGGGCCGCGGCCGTAGGTGGTGGCGGCGTGCGAGGTCCACGAGTACTCGTCGGCGAGGGTCGAACCGTCGGCCGCCGTCGTGCCGTCCGGCAGCAGCAGGCGCACCGAGTCGGCACCGCCCAGTCCGAAGTCGAAGCCGGCCGAGGTCGGGGTCTGCTCGTCGAGGACGACGAAGCCGCCGGGGGCGACGACGGTCCCGGCGGGGACGACGTAGCGGTGCGTCGGGTCGGAGTCGGTCAGCACGTAGCCGCCGAGGTCGACCGACGAGGTGCCCACGGTCGTGAGCTCGACCCAGTCGCCGGGCGCGCCTCCCTGGCTCTCGACCTCGTTGATGCGCACGGGCGACGAGCAGTCGTTCGCCGCGCCCTTCGTGGTCGCGGTCGTCGTCGTCAGCTCACCGGTGCCGTCGGGGCAGCGGCCGTAGCTGACGGTGCTGTGGACGCTCCAGGCGTACGACGCGACGAGCGTGCCCGCGGTGTCGAACAGGCGTGCCGAGTCGGGCTGGCCGAGTCCGAAGTCGAAGCCGACCGGGTTCGAGCCCGAGGCCTGGTCGATCACGAAGAAGGCGCCGGGCTGCACGACCGAACCGGTGGGCAGGGTGAAGGGCGTGCGCACGTCGTCCTCGTCCCGGAAGGTGTAGCCCGAGACGTCGACGGGCACCGTGCCGACGTTCGTCAGTTCGACCCAGTCGGTGTCGTCGCCGTTCGACTCGACCTCGTTGATCACGACGTCGGTCGTGGCGGGCACGGCGGGGGTCGTCGGGTCGGTCGGGGCGGGGTCCGTCGGGTCGGTCGGAGCCGGTGTCGTCGCGCACTCGTTGGCGGTGCCTCGCGTCCCGGCGGCCGTCGTCGCGAACTCGCCGGTGCCGTCGGCGCAGCGGCCGTAGGTCGTCGTCGGGAACTGCGTCCAGGCGTACGAGTCGAGCAGGGTCGTGCCGTCGGCGGCGTAGAGCCGGACGGCGTCGGCGCGTCCGAGTCCGTAGGCGGCGGCGCCCCACACGGCGTCGTCGGCGACGTCGACGACCAGGCGCTCGCCGGCGGCGAGGACCGTGCCCGCGGGCAGCGCGAGCGTCCGCGTGTCCTTGTCGTCCCGCAGCACGAAGCCCGACACGTCGGTCGGGGTCCGGCCGGTGTTGAGCAGTTCGACCCAGTCGTCGGTCGTGTCGATCTCGTTGACGACGACGTCGGCGTCGGCCGCGAGGGCGGGCAGGGCGCTCGTGGCCACGAGCCCGGCGGCGGCGATCGAGCCGGCCAGGGTCAGGGCGCCGAGGCGGAGCAGGGGCGTGCGCATTCGGGTGTCCGTTTCGTCGGGTGTGGACCGAACCATCTCGGACGGAAGCGACGCCCGGGTGAACACCCCGTGAACGCCGGCACCTCGTGCCCCGGCGGCGCGACGGGACTAGCGTCACGCACATGGCATCCGAGGCGACGACCCTGCGGGTGGGCGACCGCGACGTCCGCATCAGCAGTCCGTCCCGCGTGCTCTGGCCCGACCTCGGCGTGACCAAGCTCGACCTGGCGCGCTACCTGGTCGAGGTCGGCACGCCCTTCGTCGCGGCGAACGGCGACCGTCCGATCTCGCTGCAGCGGTTCGGCGGCGACGTCGACGGCGACCAGTACTTCTCGAAGAACCCGCCCCGCGGCACGCCCGACTACGTCCGGGCCGTCGACGTCACCTACCCGAGCGGCCGCGTGCACCCGCAGCTCGTGATCGACGAGCCGGCCGCCGCGGTCTGGGCGGCCCAGATGAACACCCTGGTCTTCCACCCGTGGGCCTCGCGCGCCGAGCAGCCCGACCTGCCCGACCAGCTGCGCATCGACCTCGACCCGCAGCCGGGCACGAGCTTCGCCGACGCCGTGACGGCCGCACTCGACCTCCGGGCCGTGCTCGACGAGGCCGGTCTCACCGCGTTCGTCAAGACGAGCGGCAACCGGGGTCTGCACGTCTTCGCGCCGATCGAGCCGACGCACGAGTTCCTGGAGGTGCGGCACGCCGTGATCGCCGCCGCCCGCGAACTCGAACGCCGCACCCCCGACCGCGTCACCACCGCGTGGTGGAAGGAGGAACGCGGCGACCGCCTCTTCGTCGACTACAACCAGGCCAATCGCGACCGCACCATGGCGGGGGCCTGGTCTCCCCGGGCGCTGCCCCGCGCCTCCGTGTCCCTGCCGGTCACGTGGGACGACCTGCCCGGCATCGACCCGGCCGAGCACACCGTGATGACGGTGCCCGAGCGGCTGCAGACCCACGGCGACCCGTGGGCCTCGATGCACGAGTCGCCGGGGCGCATCGACACGTTGCTCGCCTGGTGGGAGCGCGACGTCGCCGACGGCCTCGGCGAACTGCCCTTCCCGCCCGACTTCCCGAAGATGCCCGGCGAGCCGCCCCGCGTGCAGCCCAGCCGCGCGCGGAAGCCCGCCGCCGACTGACCCGCACCACACCCCTTTTCGTGCACGGCACCGCGTCTCGTCGGTGTGCGATGCCCGAAACGCGGTGCCCTGTGCCCGAGGAAGCGCTCGTCGCCTAGGCGAGCACCTCGCCCAGGTCGTACGCCGCCGGGACCTCGAGCTGGTCGAAACCGCACGAACGCGCTTCGCGGTCGTCGCGCCACCGTTCGACCTGCACGGTGTGGCGGAAGCGGGAGCCCTCCATCTGGTCGTACCGCACCTCGACCACACGCTCGGGGCGCAGCGGGACGAACGACACGTCCTTGCCCGACGAGAAGCGGCTGCGCTCGGTCTCGGCGTGCCGCACCTCGCCGTCGTCGTCGCGGTCGACGAACGGCGCCAACTCGTCGACGAGCTCGAGGCGACGGGCGTCCGAGAACGCGGACGCGCCTCCGACGTTCGTCAGCTCGCCGTCGGCGTCGTACAGCCCGAGCAACAGCGACCCCACGCCCGAACCGCTCTTGTGGACGCGGTAGCCGAGCACCACCACGTCCGCGGTGCGGTGGTGCTTGACCTTGAGCATGGTGCGCTTGCCGGGAGCGTAGGAGGCGCGGGCCGGCTTGGCCACGACCCCGTCGAGCCCTGCGCCCTCGAACTCGGTCAGCCACCGACGGGCGGTCGCGACGTCGTCGGTGGCCCGGCTGACGTGCAGGGGGTGGTCCGCGCCTCCTGCCGTGTCGTCGGCGCCTCCGTCGGGGCCTCCCTCGGGCCCGAGCGTCTCGAGCAGCAGCGCGCGGCGTTCGGCGAACGGGGTGTCGAGCAGGTCGCGCCCGCCGAGGGCGAGCAGGTCGAACGCGACGAACATCGCGGGGGTCTCGGCGCTGAGCTTCGCGACGCGCGAGGCGGCCGGGTGGATGCGCTGGCCGAGCGCGTCCCAGTCCAGGCGTTCGTGGCCGGGGTCGCCGGTGCGCACGACGATCTCGCCGTCGAGCACGCAGGGCCCGGGCAGGAGGCGGCCGAGGGCCTCGACCAGCTCGGGGAAGTAGCGGGTCAGCATCTTCGACCCGCGGCTGCCGATCTCGACGGTGAGCGGGTCGTCGGGGTCGTCGGCGTCGGAGTCGGCGCGTTCCGCGTAGACGATGCCGCGGAACCCGTCCCACTTGGGTTCGTAGACGAGTCCGCCCTCGACGGAGTCGGGCTCGGGCACGTCGGCCACGGCCTTCGCGAGCATGGGGACGATCGGTTCGGCGGCGGTCGGAATCATGCGCCGAGTCTGCTCTCGCCGGGCGGGCGTGCGGCCAGACCCCGCGAAACCGCCGAGACCCCCGCGCGCGCCGACGGGTCTCGGCGACGTCCTCGGGTGTGAACGCTCGACGTGACCCGCCCCGACCGGGTTGGATGGGCGAGTGCGTGTCTGTGTCGTCGTCCCCGTCCGCGACGACGGAGCCCTGCTCGACGCATGCCTCCGCTCGCTCGCGCGGCAGACCCGCGTGCCCGACGAGGTGATCGTCGTCGACAACGGCAGCACCGACGACACCGTCGAGGTGGCCCTCCGGCACGGTGCCCGGGTGGTCACCGAGGCCGAGGTCGGCATCGCCGCGGCCGCGAGCACGGGGTACGACGCCGCCGCCGGCGTGGGGGCCGGACCGGGTGCCGCCGCACCCGTCGACCTCATCGGTCGGGTCGACGCCGACAGCGTCCTGCCCCGCACCTGGGTCGCCGACCTGGTCGGCACCCTCGTCGACGATCCGGACGTGCTCGCCGTCAGCACGAACGCCCGCTTCTACGACGCGCCCGTCGGCGTCGAGCGCCTGCTCTCCGCCCTCTACGTGGGCGCTTACCACCTCGTGATCGGGGCCGCCCTGGCGCACTGGCCGCTGTTCGGCTCGACGATGATGATGCGCCGCACCGCCTGGCTCGACGTGCGCGACGAGGTGCACCGGCACGAGACCCTGCTGCACGACGACATGGACCTCGCCCTGCACCTCGGCGACCGTCAACTCGCCGGGCGGGGCCGCATCGCCTACCGCCGCGACGTCGTCACGGGCATCTCGGCCCGGCCGCTCGACCCGGGCAACGCCCCCTGGTTGCGGACGTACCGGGCGCTGCACTCGTTCACGGTTCACGGCACCGACGGCCTGCCGTGGTCGCGCTGGTTGCGCGCCGACCCGGCCGGCGTCTTCACGCGGCTCGGCTGGACGCCGTCAGCGGTGGTGGACGCGCGGGCGGCCGTGGCCGACGGCGTCGACCCCGGGTCCGTCGGCACCCGCACCCGCACCGGCATCGGCATCGGCTCTGGCACCGGCTCCGGACGAGGAGGCGCGCGCGGCTCGGCCGCGGACGTCGCCCCCCACGAGGAACGGCAGCGCCAGCCCGGCCAGCAGCGAGCCGAGGCCTCCCGCGGCGAGGTCGCCGATCGTGTCGTCGTAACCGACGAAGATCGCCGAGTCGACGAGGGTGTGGCCCGCCCACTCGCCCATCTCCCACAGGGTGCCGGCCGCCAGGCCGAACGCGACCGTCGTCAGGACTGAGCCGACGCGGGCCGAGCGACCCGCGCCTCCTCGTCCACCGGTGTCGCCCGACGAGGCGATCCAGCCGGCCCGGCGGGCGAGGACGACGAACACCGCGGCCAGCAGGCCGTTGAGCAGGAAGTGCACCACCGTGTCGTAGCCCGTGACCCGGGTGTAGAGCTCGAAGACGCTGCTCCAGGCGGCGCCCAGGGCGGCGACGCCGACCATCAGGTCGACGCTCGCCCGGAGGCCGAGCATGCGGGGCACGAGGGTGCCGAGCAGCGCCAGCATCAGCACGGCGATCTCGACCACGCCCCAGCCGATGCCCGCGACGACGACGCTCAGGGCCGCGACCACGCGCACCGCGTCGGCGACGTACTCGAGGACCCCGTGCGGGCGGCGGAGGAAGGTCTCGGCGACGGTGGACATCTCAGGACTCCTCGGTGCGGTGTTCGGTGGTGCGGTGTTCGGTGGTGGGCTCGTCGGGCGGACGCGGGGCGGCGTGCCCGGACGGCCAGCGCACGACGGCGTGCACGGGGTCGTGGTCGGAGGGGGCGACGCCGCCGGGACGGACCCCGCCGACGCCGGCCCGCTCGACGTGGGCCCCGGTGTCGACAAGCAGCCAGTCCAGGCGGCGGCCGCCGGTGCGGGGCGGGCCGTAGTTCGAGAACGAGCCCCAGCCCGGGTCGAGCCGCGCGTCGGCCACCATGCGGCTGTCGACCAGCCTGCCGCGGGTCAGCTCGCGGTGCGCGGGGGAGTCGACCACGGCGTTGAAGTCGCCCATCACGACGACGGGTCCGTCGAGGGCGTCGGTGAAGGTGCGCAGCTGCACGGCGGAGTGACGCCGCGAGCGGGCCGAGAGGTGGTCGAAGTGCGTGACGACCACGTGCAGTCGGGCCCCGGTCACGAGGTCGTCGAGCTCGGCGTGGACGGCCGTGCGGGGGATCATGTTGCCGTACGAGCGCGACCCCGGCACCGTGGGGGTGGCCGAGAGCCAGAGCGCCTCGTGGCGGACGATCCGCAGGCGGGTGGTGTCGACGTGCAGTTCGACGCGTTCGCCGCCGCGGTCGCGGTCGCGACCCGTGCCGACCGAGGCGTAGTCGGCACCGAGGGCGTCCGCGAGCTGCGCGGACTGGTCGGGCAGCGCCTCCTGGATGCCCAGCACCGAGGGTCGCTCGGCCTCGAGCAGGAGGCGCAGTGCCGGCAGCCGGGTCGACCACCGGTCGGCCAGCGCGTGACGGGTGGTCAGCACCTGCGGCATGCGACGACGGACGTTGTAGGTCATGAGGTGCAGGTCGGGTGCGATGACCGGCCCGACCGTGGGCACGACCCGGTCGGCACCCGGACCGGTGGCGGCGGCGGGGGCGGGTGCGGGGTCGGTCGGGGGCGTCATGACGTGTGCGACGGTAGGCCGTCGCACACGCCTCCGCCCGGTTCAGCGCACGCGCTTGATGGGGATGACGGCCAGGGCGCCGAGGATCGCCGCGACGCCGGCGGCCCAGAGCATCAGCGTGTAGTTGCCCGAACCGGCGTTGCCGACGCCGAGGAAGAACAGGGCGATCGCCGGGGCGAGCGACTGGGGCAGGGCGTTGGCGATGTTGATGACGCCGAGGTCCTTGCCGGGACGGTCGGCGTTCGGCAGGACGTCGACGACGAGCGCCGTGTCGACGGCGGCGTAGATGCCGTAGGCGAACCCCATGACGACCTCGGCGACGTAGAAGCCGGTGACCGTCTCGGCGTGGGCCAGCAGGATCAGGCCGACCGCGAAGAGGGCGGTGGAGCCCCCGACGAAGACCTTGCGCATCTTCAGCTTGTCGCTCAGCCAGCCCGAGAGCGCGGCGCTCGCCATCAACGCGATCGTGTAGAGCAGGACGCCGAAGGCGACCGCGGCCGTGGCGTCGGCGACGTCCGCGATGCCGAGGTGCTCCTGCATGTAGAGCAGCCGGTAGGTCGTGAACATGAACGTCGCGAGGATGATCAGGAACCGCGACCACCAGGCGAAGGCGAAGTCGCGGTGCTTCAGGGGGTTCGTCCAGAACGAGCTGACCAGGTTGACGAACGTGAAGGGCTTGAGTTCGTACTCGGGCAGGTCGTCGCGGGCGACGACCGCGTAGACGAGGATGAGCACGACGGCGAGGACGCCCGGCGCGATGAAGAGCACCGGCAGGTTCGCGACGAACAGGACGGCGAGGTAGGTGCCGGCGAGGACGGCGACGTTCTGGGCCAGGGCGATGACGCTCGAGGCCTTGCCGCGTTGGAACTGCGGCACGTTGTCGGCGAAGCTCGCGGTGAGGGCGGCGAGCACGGCGTTGGCCGCGATCTGCGCGACGACCCAGGCGATGCCGAGCTGCAGCACGGTGGGGGCGAAGGCGAGCCAGGCGAGGGCGAGGGTGAACACGACGATGCCGCCCACCAGGTAGGGCCGACGACGGCCCCACCGCGTGCGGGTCCGGTCGCTCAGCGCGCCGACGAGCGGGTTGGCGAGGAGCGCTCCGAACGCACCGAAGGGCAGGACCAGCCCGATGATGCTCGCCGGGTCGTCGGGGTTCAACTGCTGCGCCTTGAGCTGCATGCTCACGTAGACCGGCGACAGCAGGGCCGCGAACAGACCGAACTGGGCGAGCCCCAGCGCGATCATGTAGCCCCGCGACACCCGCACGGTGCTGATGGGTTGGGTGAGCACGCCCTGCGTGCCGATGGGGCCTGGGTTGGCCATGACGCCTCCTCGAGTCAAAACCTAGTCGCGCTAGGTGTTCGCAGAATACACAGCGGGTGTCGTCCGGGCAAGAGAATGCGTCGATTCGGGACGAACTTTTGTCATCGGTCGACATAAGTGGCAGAGTTGGGCTCAGACCACCTGAACCCCTCACGACAAAGGAGTCACTCCCATGACCTCGTCACCCTCCGTGCAGCTCTACACGGTCCGAGACGCCGTCTCGGCCGACCTGCAGGGCGCCGTCGCCCGCATCGCCGAGATCGGCTTCACCAAGGTCGAGCCCTACTCGTTCGTCGAGCGTGCCGACGAGTTCGAGAAGGCCTTCGCCGCCTCCGGCGTCACCGCGCCCTCGGGCCACGCCCCGGTCATCGACTCCGACGAGCCCGAGCGCGCCTTCGCCGCCGCCGCCCAGCTCGGCATCGGCACCGTGATCGACCCGTTCATCCCGAGCGACCGCTGGCAGACCGCCGACGACGCCGCGAAGATCGCCGACCGCGTCAACGAGCTGCAGGTGCTGGCCGCCGCGTCGGGCCTGAAGTTCGGCTACCACAACCACCAGTGGGAGTTCGCGAACAAGGTCGACGGCCGCCCCGTCTACGACTTCTTCCTCGAGCGACTGAACGACGACGTCGTCCTCGAGATCGACACCTTCTGGTCGACCGTCGGCGGCATGGACACCCCGGCGCTGCTGCGCTCGCTGGGTGACCGCGTGCAGTTCCTGCACGTCAAGGACGGCAAGATCTCCGGTGACATCGCGACCGCCCTGCCCAGCAGCGAGAGCGCCCTCGAGGTGCCCGACGCGCTGGCCGCCGCCTTCAAGAACCAGACCCCGGCCGGTCAGGGCGACGTGGACGTCGCCGCCGTCCTCGCCGCCGCGCCGCACGCGCTGCGCGTCGTCGAGTTCGACGACTACGCGAAGGACGTCTTCGACGGCGTCGCCGAGTCCTTCGCCTGGCTGCAGGAGAACGACAAGTGAGCGGCGTCGACACGACCGCCGGCCGCACGGGACGCGTGGGCGTCGGCGTCATCGGCGCGGGCGTCATCAGCGGCACCTACCTCGAGAACATGACGCAGTTCGCCGACCTCGAGGTGCTCTTCGTCGCCGACCTCGACCTCGACCGCGCCCAGGCGCAGGCCGAGGCGTACGGCGTCCCGGGTCACGGCACGGTCGACGAGCTGCTCGCGATCGACGAGATCGAGATCGTCGTCAACCTCACGATCCCTGCCGTGCACGCCGAGGTCGGCCGTCAGATCATCGCCGCCGGCAAGAACGTCTGGAGCGAGAAGCCCCTCGCGCTCGACCACGAGTCGGCCCGCGACCTGCTCGCCGCCGCCGAGGCGGCCGGCGTCCGCGTCGCGTGTGCCCCCGACACCGTGCTCGGCGCCGGCATCCAGACCGCCATGCGCGCCATCGCCCGGGGCGACATCGGTCAGCCCCTCACGGCGACCACGATGTTCCACGTGCCCGGGCCCGAGTCGTGGCACCCGAACCCCGACTTCCTGTTCGCGCTCGGGGCCGGTCCGCTCTTCGACATGGGGCCGTACTACGTGACGACCCTCGTGCACGCCTTCGGCTCGGCCAGCCGCGTCAGCGCGGTCTCGTCGAAGTCGTTCGACACCCGGACCATCGGCAGCGGTCCCCGGGCCGGCGAGACCTTCCCGGTCGAGGTGCCGACGCACCACGCGGCGCTCATCGAGTTCGCGGGCGGGCAGTCGGCCCAGTCGACGTTCTCGTTCCAGAACGCGCTGCCCCGCATGGGCTTCGTCGAGATCAGCGGCACCGAGGGCACCCTCGTGCTGCCCGACCCCAACACCTTCGAGGGCGACTCGAGCCTCTGGCGGTTCGGCCGGGACGAGCCCGAGACGCTCACCGCCGCGGGCTCGACCTACGGACGCGGTTCGGGCGTGCTCGACCTGGCGCGGGCCATCCGCGGTGGCGACGCCGAGCGTGCCAGCGGGGCCGTGGCCTCGCACGTGCTCGACGTCCTGCTGGCGATCTCGTCGGCCGCCGAGCAGGGTGCGCCGGTCTCCGTCGAGTCCGCCGTGCAGCAGCCGGTGCCGCTCGACGAGAGCTGGGACCCTTCCGCCGCGACCCTCTAGTCCGACATGCCGGGCTCGGGCCCGGTCGTCCCGGAGACACGACGTGCCGCTCACCTTCGGGGGTGAGCGGCACGTCGTGTCTCCTGGGCGAGGTGGGCGGACCGGGTAGGTCGCGACATCGCCCAGAGGAACGGGTCCGCCGCGCGGATTCAGGTCGCGCGGCGGGCCCGGGTCTGGTGGGGCGGCCCGTCCGGGTCGGTCGGGGAGGGGTGCCCCCGACCGGCACCGACTACGCGGTGCGGATCGAGCCGGTGGCGGTGTGGATCGATCCCGTGGCCGTCCGGACGGACGCCGTGGCGGCCGAGAGGCGACGCCGCGCGCTGGCGGTGTAGCGACCGATCGACAGGTCGCGGCGTGCCGAGGTGCTCACGTACGAGCCGGGCGCGACGTCGGCGGCGAGCGAACCGACGTAGCTGCCGACCGTCGGGGCGGTGGTGGTGCCGACGTAGCGGCCGCCGAGCGGGGTGGCGGCGGTGCGGGCGGTCGTGGCGGTGGTGTTCACGGTGACTCCTCGGGGATGGGCGGGTCGTGCTGGTCGGGGGCCCGCGATCGGGGGATCGAGCGGGCGGCCAGCGGAGGTGAGGAGGGCGGCGCCGAGGTGCTCGACGGTGGCCCTGGCCTCCGTCGGCGTTGACACCACCATACGCCTTCTTTTGAATGAATCAAAACAATGGGGGCCCCGATCGTCACTTTCGGGACAGGCCGCACCACGCACGCGTCGTCGAACCAGGCCCGTGGATGGTTCCACGACGCGATGGTGGTGCGTCCTCGCAGCCGTTGTGACCTCGCAGCCGTTGTGACCTCGCAGCCGCTGTGACCTCGACCCGCCGCGACCTCGACCCGCCGAGCCCTCGACCCGCCGCGACCTCGACCCGGTGCGACGTCAGAGCGAGGCGCCACCGCACACGACGAGCGCCTGCCCGGTGATGCTCCGTCCGTGCGGCCCGAGCACGAACGCGACGAGGGCCGCCACGTCCACCGGGTCGACGAGCGCGCCCAGCGGCGGCACGACCGGAGCCGAGGAGGCGCGGGCCGGGTCGGCGAGCATCGGCGTGTCGGTGGGCCCCGGTGCCACGACGTTGGCGGTGACGCCGCGCGGCACCAGTTCCGCCGCCCAGCTCCGGGCCAGTGCGACCTGGGCCGCCTTCGTCGCCGCGTACTGGCTCTTGCCCGCGACGCCGACGGCGGTGCGGCTGCCGATGAGCACGACGCGACCGCCGTCGGACAGCCGGTCGACGAGTGCGTCGACGAGCGCGGCCGCGGCCCCGACGTGCACGGCGAACATGCCCTCGAGGGCGGCGGGGTCGAGCCGCCCGAGCGGGGCGGCCACCTGGTAGCCGGCCGCGTGGACGATCGCGTCGACCGACCCGACGTCGGCGACCGCTCGCGCGACGTCGGCGGTCACGGAGAGGTCGCAGCCGAGCCACGAGAACCCGTCGCCCAGGTCGACCGCGCGTCGGCTGAGACCGGTCACCCGCCACCCGTCGGCCAGCAGGAACTCGGCGATCGCCCGCCCGATGCCCGAGCTGCAGCCCGTCACCACGGCGTGCCGGTCGGTGCCGGCACCGCCACCCGCCCGCTCGGTGCCAGCACCGCGACCTGCCCGGTCGGCGTCAGCCGTCCCGTCGTCCGACACGGCTCAGCCCTCGACGTCGGGTCCGGGCAGATCGGCGGCCGACAGTCGCACGTGGCGGATCGCCCGGCGGTGCCAGGTGTACGCCACGTGCACGGTCCCGTCGCCGGTCTGCGTGATGCTCGGGTACGACAGCTCGCGGTTCAGCCCGTCGCGGGAGTTGTTCGAGAGGCACCACCCGTCGCCGTCCTCGAGGTCGACGCGGTGCGGCCAGCTGCGGCCGCCGTCCGTCGACACCGCCAGCGACATCGGAGCGCGGGGCGTGCCCCAGAACGCCGTCCGGCCCCCCTCCGCAGGCGACCCGGCCCGCGCCTCCTGGGCGAGGTCTGCGTCCGCGCCGGGCAGAACGGCCTGCTCGACGATGCCGGATTCGTCGATCTCGTCGTAGAGCCCGAGGCGGCGCGGGGTGGTCGCGTCGGCGCGGCGGTGGTTGTAGACGATCGCGAGGTGCCCGTCGGCGAGCGGAACCCACTGCACCGAGGAGTTGTTGTTGGGCAGCTCGGTCGGCACCGGCGCCGACCAGTGGAGTCCGCCGTCGGTCGAGCGCGACTCGTGCACGGCGTCGGCCCAGCGGCTGCGGAAGAGCGCGAGCAGCGATCCGTCGGGCAGCTCGTGCACGTTCATGTGCACGGCTCCGGTGCTCCCCGGGACGGCGACCTCACCCCACGTGGAGCCGCCGTCCCGGGAGATCATGACCGAGCTCGTGTCGTGGTCGCCCACCCACGCCTGCCCGGGGGTCGTCACGCAGCGGAAGACCGGCACGAGCAGGTCGCCTGCGCGGGTGACGACCGGCGGCTGCCGGACGAAGACGCCACCCGTCTCGTCGGCCGCGAAGAGGGTCGTGGGCTCGGCCCAGGTGACCCCGCCGTCGGTGGAGATGCGGCGGCGCACCTCGGCCGAGTCCTGGTTCCCGGCCCGTTGCGCCGTGTAGAGCAACCAGACGTCGCCCGAGGGGGCCGTGAAGAGCACCGGGTTCTGCTCGGAGCGTGCGGGGTCGTCGCTGAGGCGCACCGGTTCGGACCACACCTCGCCGTCGAGGACCGAGCACCAGACGTGGATGTCCGAGACGCCCTCCTGCGTGCCGCCGAACCAGACGCAGGCCAGGCGCCCGTCGGGCAGCTCGGCGAGGTTCGCCGCGTGCGACTGCACCGTGGCCGTCGGCAGGTACGCCCAGGCGCGACAGGCCGCGTCGGGCCGCAGTCGTCCGTCGGCGACCACGTCGTCGTCGCCCACGCCGTCCGCGACCGCGCCGTCGGCGACCACGTCCTGCCTGCTCACGCCGCGCCTCCGGCGGTCGTGTCGGGGTCGTCCGTCGCGGTGGCCCGCTGCAGGTGGTCGCGGGCGGCGGCCTCGAGGTGGTTGAGGTCGCCGGCGACCGTGGCGAA
Organism: Frigoribacterium sp. ME-P-080; assembly: GCF_030209595.1. NCBI lineage: Bacteria > Bacillati > Actinomycetota > Actinomycetes > Micrococcales > Microbacteriaceae > Frigoribacterium > Frigoribacterium sp. ME-P-080. Next base: position 642,172 of record NZ_JARVRR010000003.1, on the reverse strand, counting down.
CGTGTACCCCGCGGCGAGCCGCTGTCGGGCGACGTCGCCGTGCGGCGTGTGGATGCCCGCGGCGATGCCCGCGGCCTCGGCCGCCGCCGCGACGCGGACGAGGGCGGCGTCGAAGGCCTCCTGCACGGCCGGGTCGCCCGGGTAGGCCCCGCCGACCGCGATGCACAGGTCGCTCGGCCCGACGTAGAGGCCGTCGAGCCCCGGCGTCGCGGCGATCGCCTCGACGTTCGAGAGCCCGTCGGGCGTCTCGATCATGGCGAGCACGATCGTCGTGTCGTTCGCGTCCGCCGGCACGGGGCCGATGCGCAGGCTCGACCGCATGGGGCCGTACGAGCGGCGGCCGTGGGGCGGGTACTTCGCGCTGCGCACGGCGGAGGCGGCGTCCTCGGCCGTGTCGACGAGCGGCACGATGACGCCGGCCGCCCCGGCGTCGAGGGCCTTGCCGATCGGCGTGATGTCGTTCGCCTCGACCCGCACGAGGCCGGCCGAGGTCTGCCCCGCGTCGATGGCGAGCAGGCCGGTCATCATGCCCTGGTAGCCGAAGAGGCCGTGCTGCGCGTCGAGGCAGACGTAGTCGTAGCCGAGCCGCGCGATGCGCTCGGTCGCCGGCGGGGCGTCGAGGGTGATCCAGTAGCCGACCGCCCTCTCGCGTCGGCGGATCGTACGGGCGAAGTCGCTGGCGGTGCTCATGGTGCTCTCTCTCGTGCGGGGCGTGCGGTCGGTGCGGTGCGGTGCGGTGCGGTGCGGTGCGGTGCGGTTCGGGGGCGTGCGGCGCGGTGCGGAGGGTCGGGAGGCGCGGCTCAGCGCGCGTACGGAGGCATCGGCCCCCGCAGCTGACGCCCGACCTCGTCGCAGGCCGCCACCACCTCGTCGGGCAGCGGCCCGGCGGCGACGGCGGCGACGTTGGCCGTCAGCTGTTCGGGCCGGGAGCCGCCGAGCAGCACCGACCCGACCTCGGGTCGGTACGCCACCCAGCGCAGGGCGAGCTCGACGAGCGTCACGCCGGCCTCGGCGGCGACGCCCGACAGGCGGTCGATCGCGGCGAACAGGTCGGCGTCCCAGTAGCGCTTCGTGTACATCTCGGCGAGGGCCGAGTCGCCGAAGCGCCCGTCGGCCGGCGTCTCGTCGAAGCGGTGCCGACCGGTCAGGAGGCCGCCGCCGAGCGGGTTGTAGACCATCGTCTCGAGCCCGTGGACGCTCGCGAACTCGAGGTACTCGTCGTCGAGGCGGCGGGCCACGAGGTTGCACAGCTGCTGGGCGACGACTGGCCGGGGTGCGCCCACGGCGTCGGCGACGCGCTCGACGTCGCCGATCTGCCAGGCGGCGTAGTTCGAGACGCCGAGCGAGAGCACCTTGCCCTCGGCGACCAGGGCGGCGACGGTCGAGAGGGTCTCGTCGAGCGGGGTCGCCCGGTCGGGCTGGTGCAGGTAGAACAGGTCGAGCCGGTCGGTGCCGAGGCGGCGCAGGCTCGCCTCGACGCTCGCGCGGAGGGCCACGGCCGAGAGCGGCGGCAGTCCGCCCGCGTCGGCGTGCGGCATGCCCGCCTTCGAGGCGAGCACGACCTCGTCGCGCCGCCCGGCGAGCAGGCGGCCGAGCATCGTCTCGGTCGTGCCGCCGACGTAGGCGTTGGCCGTGTCGATCCAGGTGACGCCCGCGTCGCGCGCGGTGTCGAGCATGCGGGCGGCGGTGGCCTCGTCGACGGTGTCGCCGAAGGTCATCGTGCCGAGCACGAGCCGAGGAGGCGCGGGGCGCGTGGCCGCCTCGGCGACCGTGTCCGCGGCGTCGAGCGGGGCGGTGTCGACCGGGGTGGGGTCGAGCGGGGTGGTCTCGGTCCGGGCGGTGTCGGTCCGGGTCATGCGGTGGCTCCCAACGAGAGGCTGCGGACGACGTGGCGCGGCTTCACGCCGGTCATCGTCGCGGGGTCGAGGGCGGCCCGGCGCAGCCGCCGCGTGTAGTCCTCGGCGGGCGACGTGAGCACCTGCGCCGTGGCGCCCTGCTCGACGACGGCGCCCTGCTTCATGACGAGGACGCTCTCGCTGATCTGCTGCACGACGCCGAGGTTGTGCGAGATGACGACGTAGGTGATGCCGGTGTCGACCTGGATCTCGCGCAGCAGGTCGAGCACCTGCGCCTGCACCGACACGTCGAGCGCGCTCGTCGCCTCGTCGCAGATCAACAGGTCGGGGCTCGAGGCGAGCGCCCGGGCGATGCCGATGCGCTGGCGCTGGCCGCCGGAGAACTCGTGCGGGCGACGGTCGAGCGCCGTCGACGGCAGGCCGACGCGGTCGATCAGGCGCGCCGCCTCGGTGGCCCGGTCCTGGGCCGACCGCACGCCCTTCAGTCGGAGCGGCTCGGCGACGATGTCGCGGGCGCTCAGGTGCGGGTCGAGCGAGCCGTACGGGTCCTGGAAGACCATCTGGAAGCGGTGCCTCAGGGGCCGCAACCGCGCCTCCGACAGGGTCGCCAGGTCGGTACCGTCGAGCACGATGCGCCCGCTGGTCGGCTGCAGCAACCGCATGACCGCCTTGGCGATCGTCGACTTGCCGCAGCCCGACTCGCCCACGATGGCGAAGGTGCTGCCGCGGCGCACCGAGAACGACACGTGGTCGACGGCGCGGTGGGCACTCGAGCCGCTGCCGTAGTCGACGACCAGGTCGTCGACCTCGAGGATGGTGTCAGACACGGGTGGCCTCCGGTCGGTCGGTGCTGGTCGTGGCGGGCGTGGACGGCGTCTCGTCCCAGGCGCCCAGGGTGGGCACCGCGGCGAGCAGCCCCTGCGTGTAGGGCTCGGCGGGGTGCTCGACGATCTGCCGCACGTCGCCGGACTCGACGAACACGCCGGCCTTCATGACGTGGATGCGGTCGGACACGAGCCGGGCGACGCCGAGGTCGTGGGTGATCATCAGCAGGCCGATGCCGCGCTGCTCCTGCAGCTCGAGCAGCAGGTCGAGGATGCCGGCCTGCACCGTGACGTCGAGGGCGCTGGTGGGCTCGTCGGCCACGATCAGCTGCGGCTCGCAGGCCAACGCGATGGCGATCAGCACGCGTTGCAGCATGCCACCCGAGAGTTGGTGCGGGAACTTCCCCAGCTGGGCCGCCGGGTCGGGGATGTGCACCTGCTCGAGGAGGCGCACGGCCCGGGCGGTGACGGCGGCCCGACCGCTGGCGGCCCCGGCGATGCGGATGGCCTCGCCGAGCTGCGAGCCGATCGACCGCACCGGGCTGAGCGCCGTCATGGGGTCCTGGGGGATCAGGGCGACGGCCCGACCGCGCACCTTGCGCACGGCCGAGGCCGAGGCGAGCACGTCGAGTCCGGTGATGCGCACGTGGCCCGAGACGACGGCGAGGTCGGCGGGCAGCAGCTGCAGCACGCCCATGGCGGTGGTCGACTTGCCCGACCCCGACTCGCCGATGATCGTGACGGTCTCGCCCCGGGCGATGTGGAACGAGACGCCGTCGACGGCGCGCACGATCCCGTTGGTCGTCATGAGCTCGATCTGCAGGTCACGCACCTCGAGGAGCAGGTCGGGGTCGACGGTGTCGTCGGTCACGGAGGTCATGCGATCGTTCCCTTCTGCGGTTCCGGGGCCGGGGCCGGGGTCGGGGCCGGGGTCGACGGGCGCAGCCCGACGAACCGACGGAGGCGCGAGGCCGTCGACCGGCGCGGCCGGTCCCGCAGGGCGTCGCCCAGCAGGTTGACCCCGACGACGAGCAGCACGATGAACAGACCCGGGATCGTCACCATCCACCAGGCGGTCGTGACGTAGTCCTGGCCGTCCGAGATGATGCGGCCCCAGGTGGCGAACGGTCGCTGCGGGCCGGCCCCGAGGAAGCTCAGGGCGCTCTCGAGCAGCACGGCCTGCGCGAGCAGCAGCAGCACGACGAGCGTCGCCTGCTTGATGACGTTCGGGACGACGTGGCGCAGCAGGATCGTGAAGCGGTTCAGGCCGAGCGTGCGGGCCGACGAGACGTACGGCTTCTCGCGTTCGACGAGCACGAGCGACCGGGTCAGGCGGGCGACCTCCGGCCATTGCGCGATCGCGATGACGAAGGTGATCACCGGGATCGACGGGCCGAAGAGGGCGACGACGAGCAGCAGCATCATCAGCAGCGGCAGCGACATCTGGGCCTCGAGCAGGCGGCTGATCAGCGTGTCGGCCCAGCGCCCGTAGAACCCGGCGATCGAGCCGAGGACGACGCCGATGGCGCCCGAGACGATGACCGCCAGCACGCCGATCGCGAGCGAGACCTGACCGCCGTGCAGCACCCGCGAGAGCAGGTCTCGACCGAGCTGGTCGGTGCCGAACAGGTGGCCGGCGGTGAACGGAGGCGCGAGGCGGTTGCCGAGGTCCTGGCCGTTCGCGTCGGGCAGCGGGAGGGCCTGGGCCAGCACGATCGGGATGATCACCACGAGGGCGCAGATCGTGCCGACCCAGAGCTTCACCCGTGCGGCGGAGGTCCGCCGGGCCGCCTCGGACCTCTTCAACAGGCGCGGCGTGACCGCGGTGCGTCGCGCCTCCTCGGGGGTGCGACCGGCCGCGCCGGCGGTCGACGTGCCGGACGGCTGTCCGGTGGTCTCGGTGCGGGTCATGCGGCACTCGCCTTTCCGAGCCGCACGCGCGGATCGAGCAGGGGGTAGGCGAGGTCGATCAGCAGCTGGACGCCGACGGCGAGCAGCGACGTGACCAGCACGGTCGCCTGGATGAGGGGGTAGTCGCGGGTCTCGAGCGCCCGCACGATGAGCGACCCGACGCCGGGCCAGGCGAACACGACCTCGACCACGACGACGCCGTTGAGCATCGCCGCGAAGCGCGTGCCGAGGGCCGTGAAGACGGGGATCGCCGAGTTGCCCATGGCGTAGCGCCAGGTCAGGGCCCGCTCCGAGACGCCGCGCGACCGGGCCACGGTCAGGTAGGGCGCCGAGAAGTTGGTCGCCATCTCGCGGCGCACGAGCCGGGAGATCAGGGCCACCTGCAGGATGGCGATCGTCACCGTCGGCAGCACGAGACCGCCCCAGGTGGCGAAGCCCGAGGCCGGGAAGATCGGGATCACGACGGCGAAGGCGCTGAGCAGCAGGATGCCGGTCCAGAAGTCGGGCATCGACTGACCCGCGATGGCGACGACGTTGACGCCGGTCTCGCTGCGGGTGTCGGTGCGACGGGCCATCCAGACGCCGAGCGGGATCGACACGACCGCCGCCAACAGGATCGCCGCGAACGACAGGGTCAGCGTGTACGGCAGCCGTTCGAGCACGACCTGCACGGCCGGTGCCTGGAACGAGTACGAGGTGCCCAGGTTGCCCGTGAACAACTGCTGCAGGAACACGCCGTACTGCTGCAGCAGCGGGTCGTCCAGGCCGAACTGCTCGCGCACGGCGGCGAGTTGCTCGTTGGTCGCGAGCGGCCCGGCGTAGGCCACGGCCGGGTCGCCGGGGGCGAGGCGGATCAGCACGAAGACCGTCGACACCGTGAGGAACACGGTGAGCAGGCCCTGGCCGAGGCGCTTGAGGATGTAGGTCGCCATGGTCAGGCCCCCAGTCGGACGTCGGCGAGCGGATACGTGTTGGACGACGCGAGGGCGAGGCGCTCGACCCGCTCGCGACGGGCGAGCACCGACTTGGGCACGAAGGCCCAGGCGCAGGGCCAGGTGTCCCAGGCCGCCTGCTGCGCCTCGGCGAGCCGCTGCTGGCGCAGGGTCGCGTCCGGCTCGGTCGACGCCCGGGCGATCGCCTCGGCCACGTCGGGCTGCACGTAGCCCTGGTACGTGTCGCGGGTCTGTTCCTTCTCGGCGGTGCCCGCGTACATGCCCTGCAGGATGGTCAAGGCGAGGCCGGTGGGGGCCGAGAAGCCGTTGCCGAGCAGGTCCCAGTCGCCGGCCTTGCCCTGGCGCCACTGGAGGATGTCGCCGCCGGGCTCGAACTGCTGCAGCGTGGTGCGCACGCCGATCGCGCCGAACATCTCGACGAGCGCCTCCATGATGAAGGTGTCGCCGGCGAACTCGCCGGTCTCCCAGATGATGCGCAACGTGAGGTCGCTCGCCCCGAGCTCGGCGAGCGTGCGGCGGGCGAGGTCGGGGTCGTAGGTGTACTCGCCCGTCTTGGCGTAGCCGAGCAGGCTCGGCGGCACGACGCCGTCGGCCTGCGTGACCGAGTCGGTGAGCACGTCGCGGACGAGCGCCCGGCCGTCGATCGCGTGGCTGAGCGCTCCGCGCACCCGGGCGTCGGCCAGCGGGTGCCCCTCGGGCTTGCGGAAGTTGTAGAAGATCTGGTTGATGCGCAGGCTCGAGGCCTCGTCGAGGACGATGCCGGGCAGGCCCTGCAACTGGGTCGCCGAGTCGGGCGTGATCGAGTCGATCACGTCGACCTCGCCGCTGCGCAGGGCGATCACGCGGCTGGACTCCTCGGGCAGGAACCGCACCTCGACCCGGTCGACGCCCGGCGCCTCGCCCCAGTACTGCTCGTTGCGGCTCAGGCTGTAGGTGCCCGCGCCGCGGTTGAACCGGGTGACGACGAACGGGCCGCTGCCCACGCCGTCCTGCAGCTCTTCCGGCTTGTTCGCCGCGGCCGGGGTGATCAGGATGTTGCTCATCAACGCGTCGAGCACCGGAATCGGCTGCGACGAGTCGAGCGTGAAGGTGCGCTCGTCGATCGCGGTCACGGTCGGGAACTCGGGGAAGAAGCTGGCGACGAACGAGCCCTGCACCTGCTCGTACATCTGCAACGCGGTGGCGACGTCCGCGACCGTGACGGGCGTCCCGTCCGAGTAGCGCACGCCCTCGCGCAGCCGGACCGTCCACTGCGTGTCGCTCGTCGGCTCGAAGCTCTCGGCGAGCACGAGCTCGGGCGTGATGTCGGGGCCGATCTGCGTGAGGGCCTGGCGCACCGCCCGCTGCACCGTGACGGCCGCGTCGAACTGGTTCAGCTTGTTGTCGAGGCTGACCAGCGAGCGGTTGAGGGCCAGGGTCAGCGTGCCGGGTCCGGGCAACCCGGTCGGTCCGGCGCAGCCGGCGAGGCTGGTGGCGGTCACGAAGAGGCCGGCCGCGGCACCCCAGCGGAGCAGGGTGCGGCGAGACATCTCGTGGTCCGCGAACGGAACGGTCATCATCGACCTCTCGATCCAGGGGTTCGACGAGGTCGACGGCGCCCGGTCCCGCAGCGCTGCGACGCCCTCGTCCGGGCTGGATGACACTGTGCCACCGCTGCGCGTTTCGCGCAAGACCGGTGGCGCATAACGCGCAGTCGTGTCAGGATGGCGGCATCATGAGCCCGATCACCGTCATCGCCGACGACCTCTCCGGCGCCGCCGAGACCGCCGAGCAGTTCCGGCTGCGCGGTCATGAGACCGTGGTCTCGCTCGGCGTGCCGGCGGGTCCCGCCGCGGCGGTCACGGTCGTCGACGTCGGCACCCGCGCCGGTACCGCCGAGGAGGCGCGGGTCGCGATCGACACGCTGCCCCTGACGGCCGGCACCCTCGTGCTCAAGAAGACCGACTCCCTGTGGCGCGGCCACGTCGGGCCCGAGCTCGAGGCCCTGGCCGCCCGCGGGTACGACCTCGTCGTGGCCGGCGCACTGCCCGCCCTCGGGCGCACCGTCGTCCACGGGCGGCCCCTGGTGGACGGGCGACCCCTCGCCGAGACGGCGTTCTGGCATCTCGAACCGCACGGCGCCCCCGCGACCCTGGCCGAACTCGTCGACCGGCCGACGGTGCTCGTCGGCCTCGACGTGGTGCGTTCGGGGCCTGACGCGTCCGCGGCGCACCTCGACGCCGCCCTCGCCGGGGGAGCGGTGCTCCTGGTCGACGCCGAGACCGACGACGACCTCGCCGCCGTGGTCGACGCCGTCCTCCGGCTGGTCGCCGCTCCCGGAGTCCGTCGGCCGGTCGCCCTCGCGGGGAGTGCGGCGCTCGCCGCCGCCCTGGCCGACGCGGTCGCTCCGGCGTCGAGCACGGAGGCTGGTTCTCACGCGTCGGACGAGGCCGGGGCCCGCGACGAGGCCGGGGCCCGCGACGAGGCCGGGCCCCGCGACGAGGCCGGGCCCCGCGACGGGGCCGGGGCCGAGCGGCCCGTGCTCGTCGTGGTCGGTTCGGCCGCCGAGGTGGCCCGGGGCCACGCCGACGCGCTCGCCGCGACCGGTGCGGACGTGCACGTGCTCGACCCGGCGGACGACGCGGGCCCCGTCGTCGAGGCGACCCGCGCCTCCTTGTCCCGGTCGTCCGTCGCCGTGCTGACGGTCACCGCCCGGCGCCTGCCCGACCCGCTCGTCGGATCGGCGGCCCTCGCCGAGGTCGTCGCCCGGATCGACGCCGACGTCGAGCTCGACCTCGTGCTGACCGGCGGCGAGACCGCCCGCGCGGTGCTCGACCGGCTCACGACGACCACCCTGCGGCCGCTCACCCAACTCGAGCACGGCGCCGTCCTCAGCCTCGCGGGCGACGGGCGGGGGGCCGCGGGCGACGACCGGCTCGTCGCCACCAAGCCCGGCAGCTTCGGCGGCCCGACCGTGCTCGCCGACCTCGTCGACCTGGTGCGCCGCACGCGCGCCGGCGCCGACCCCCACGACCTCACCGCGTCGGCAGCGTCCGGCGCCCCCACGAAACGGAGAACCCCATGACCACGACGACCCCCGACACGCGGCCGTTCATCGCCGTCACCATGGGCGACGGCGCCGGCGTCGGACCCGAGGTCACCGTCGGCGCACTGCTCGACGAGGCCGCCTACCGCGACGCGCGACCGGTCGTCGTCGGGGACGCCCACCGCCTGCGGCTCGGCGCCGCCGCGCTCGGGGTCGACGCCGAGATCGTCGAGGTCGACGGGCCCGCCGACGCCGTCTTCACCCCTGGACGCATAAACGTCGTCGACCCGCACCTGCTCTCGGCCGACCTGCCCTGGGGCGCCGTCTCGGCCGAGGCCGGCCATGCGGCGTACGAGTACATCCGCATCGCGTGCGAGCTCGGCATGGCCGGTCTCGTGCAGGGCATCTGCACCGCACCGCTGAACAAGGCGGCGCTGCACGAGGCCGGTCACGTGTTCCCCGGCCACACCGAGCTGCTGGCGCACTTCATGGGCGTCGGCGAGGTGTCGATGATGCTCTCGACCCCCAAGATCAAGGTGATCCACGTGACGACCCACATCGGGTTGATCGACGCCATCGCGAAGATCGAGCCCGGCCTCGTCGAGCGCACCGTGCGCCGCGGCTGGGAGGCGCTGCGCCGGGCCGGCGTCGACGACCCCAGGATCGGCGTCTGCGCGATCAACCCGCACGCCGGCGAGAACGGGCTCTTCGGCTACGGCGAGGAGGCCGAGAAGATCACCCCCGCCCTCGAGGTGCTCCAGGCCGACGGCATCCGCGCCGTCGGGCCGCTTCCGGCCGACACCGCGTTCTTCCTCGGCGGCCGCGGCGACTACGACCTCATCGTGGCGATGTACCACGACCAGGGCCACGGCCCGGTGAAGGTGCTCGGCATCGAGGCGGGGGTCAACATCACCGTCGGACTGCCCGTGATCCGCACCTCGGTCGACCACGGCACCGCGTTCGACATCGCCGGCACGGGCGTCGTGGCCGTCGGTAGCATGATCGAGGCGTTGCGCCAGGCGGTCGAGATGTCGCCCAGCCCGGCCGACGCCGCCCGGGTCGGTGCGTCGTCGGCGTGACGTCGCCCGCCCCACCGATCAGGACGGCCATCGCATGAGCACCACCGCATGAGCACCACGGCACGCGAGCGACGCCGCGACATCGTCGACCTGGCCCACACCACCGGCCTGGCGAGCGTCGACGAGCTGAGTCGTCGCTTCGAGGTGACCCCGTCGACCATCCGCCGCGACCTCGCCGAGCTCACCCGGCGCGGCGAGATCGCCCGCACCTACGGCGGGGCCATGCCGCTCGGTGCCCCCGGTGCCGAGCCGACCTTCCGTCAGCGCAACCTCGAGGCCGGGGTGGCCAAGGCCGAGATCGCGCGGCACGCCCGCACGCTGGTCCACGACGGCGAGACGCTGCTGTTCGACGCCGGTTCGTCGGTCGCGGCCCTCGCCCGGGAGGCGCGCTCGGGTCTCGTCGCGACCGTCGCCACCACCTCGATCGCCGTGATCCAACAGCTCGCCGACTCGGACGGCATCCACCTCGAGTGCCTCGGCGGCACGCTGCGACCTGCCAGCCAGGGCTTCGTCGGGCCGCTTGCCGAGGCCGCGCTCGAGCGCCTGACCTTCGACCGGGTGTTCCTCGGCGCCGACGGCGTGCTCGCCTCGGGCCACGTGGTCGAGGCCGACCTCGTGCAGACCCGGCTGAAAGAGCTCATGTGCCGGCAGTCCGAGCGCGTCTACGTGCTGGCCGACGGGTCGAAGCTCGGTCGCGCGACGTTCCACGCCCGCGCGGCGCTGCCCGAGGGCTGGACGCTCGTGACCGACGCCACGGCCACGACCGAGGCGCTGGCCGAGTTCGCGGCCGCCGGCGTCGACGTGGTCGTCGCGCCCGCCGGCTGAGCCTCTCGCCCGCTGGCCCGCCCGCCGGTGCGCTGGCCTGCACGCCCGGCCCGCACGCCGGCGCGCCCGTGTCGCACCGCCGGATGAACGTCGCACCGCCTGTTTCGGCGGTGCGACGTCCATTCGGCGGTGCGACCCGGTCCGCGGTGCGACCTACTCCGCGTCGAGCGGCAGCAGGATGCCCTTCACGCGGGGATCGGTCGCGAGGAACTCCTGCACGGCCGGGTCCTGGAAGGCGGCGACGAGCTTCTTCACGGCGTCCTCGTCGGCGTAGTCGCTGCCGATGGTGAGCTGGCCGGCGAACTCGTCCGGTGCGGCGGGGGCGAAGATCTGCTGCTCGATCGGCACGCCGGCGGCGAGGTAGTACTCGGTGTAGCCGACGGCTGCGTCGAGGTCGGGCAGGGCCCGCGACTGTGCGGCGAAGTCGAGCAGGGTGAACTGCAGGTCCTTCGGGTTCGAGGCGATGTCGTCCTGGGTGGCGTGTGCCTTGTCGACGCCGTCCTTCAGCGTGATGAGGCCGGCGCGCTCGAGCACCCAGAGCCCCTGGGCCTCGTTGGCCGGGTCGGAGTACAGCGACACCGTGGCGCCGTCGGGCAGCTGGCCGGGATCGGTGTACTTCGACGACCAGAGGCCGAAGCCCCAGCGGAACACCGGCGTCGCCGCTTCCTCCCGGAAGTCCGGGTTCGAGGCGAGCACCTGGTCCAGCCACAGTTCGTGCTGGTACACCGTGCCGGCGATCTCGCCCTCGCTGACGGCCCGGTTGATCGTGTTGCTGTCGCTCAGGCCCGTGAAGGCGACGGTGATGCCGTACTTCGGGGCGACCTCGTCGGCGACGAACTGCACGAGGGCCTGCTCGGACGCGTTGCCCTCGGCGGTGGCGACGGTCAGCGTCGCCCCGGCCTCGGCGACGGCCGGCCCGGCGGGCGCGGTCAGGGGCACGACGATCGCGGTGGCGACGGCGACGACCGCCACCGCGCCTCCGGCGATCCAGGGCCAGCGGCGACGACGCCTCAGCTCGAAGCCGTGGTCGTCCGTCACGGACGCGGTGCCGGGTGCGGGGGTGGGGGTGTTCTCGGGCATGGCTGTCCTTCGGGAGGGGCAGGCGGCGCCTGCGGGTGGGGGAGGCGCGGTGCAGGACCGCAGAGGGGGAGGCGCGGTGCGGGACCGCAGAGGGGAACGGGGAGGCGCGGTGCGGGACCGCAGAGGGGAACGAGGAGGCGCGGTGCGGCTCAGACCGCGGCGGCCACCGGGGGCAGGTCGGTCGCGCGGCGCCGCCACCAGCGGCGCCGGCGGACCGGCTCGGGGCTCGTGGCCCGCACGGCGAGGTCGCCGAGTTGTTGGACGGCCGCGACCGTCGCGACGAGCAACACGATCGTGACGATCATCACGGTGTGGTCGAAGCGCTGGTAGCCGTAGGTGACGGCGACGTAGCCGATGCCGCCGGCGCCGATGGTGCCGGCGATGGCCGAGTACTCGATCATCGCGATCGTGTTGATCGTGAGGCCCCCGATCAGGCCGGGCAGCGCCTCGGACAGCTGTGCGGTGCGGACGATCTGCAGGCGGGACGCCCCGCTCGCGGTCGCCACGCGCACCCGATCGCTCGGGACGCTCCGCAGGGAGTTCTCGACGATGCGGGTGAAGAAGGCGATGCCGGCGATCGACATCGGCACCACCGCGGCCGCGATGCCGATGTTGGTGCCGGTCACGAACCGGGTGAACGGGACGATCGACGCCATCAGGATCAAGAACGGCAGCGAGCGCCCGATGCTGATGACGGCGCTGAGCACCGTGTGCACCGGCGCGTTCGGCACGAGGCCCGCGGGGCCGAGGTTGTGCACCAGGGCCCCGAGCGGCACCCCGACCAGCACGACGATCGCCATCACGATGCCGACCATCACGAACGTGTCGCCGAGTGCCGGGAGCACCAGGGCGGGGATCTGCGCCCACGGCACGGAGTTGTCGTACGCGGTCGACGGGCTCGTGCCCGACGCGAGGACGGTCGTCGCGATCGGGGCGACGGTGCTGGCAACGCTCATCGGACGAGCTCCTGTTCGGGCGTGGGCGTCGGCGTCGGCGTCGGCGTGGGCGCCGGGGACGGGTCGAGGGAGCGGGCGGTGAGCCCGAGTGCGGCGGCGACCCCGGGCAGGCGCGAGGCGACCGCCTCGGGGACGGCGACGGTCGCGTGCCCGACGGTCGCGCCTCCCAGGGTCTCGATCGAGGCTCCGAGCAGCGACACGGGCGACCCCAGGGCCGATCCGAGCGTGGTCGGCCAGTCGGTCGGCACGTCGGCCGAGACGTAATCGAGCCGCCAGGTGCGGGAGCCGTCGGGGGCGCCGGCCGCCGGTCGGGTCGGTCGCAGCGCCGCACCGAGCGCCGACGCGGGGTCGCGCAGCAGGTCGAGCACGCGACCCCGTTCGACGATGCGTCCGTGGTCGAGGCGGGCGACGGTGTCGGCGATCTGCAGCACGGTGTCCATCTCGTGGGTGACGAACAGGATCGACAGGCCGAGGTCGTCACGCAACTCGCGCAGCAGGTCGACGATCGAGGTGGTCGAGGCGGGGTCGAGGCCCGACGTCGCCTCGTCCGAGAGCAGCACGGTCGGCCGCAGGGCGAGGGCCCGGGCGATGCCGACGCGCTGGCGTTGGCCGCCCGAGAGCTCGTGCGGCCGGGCGTCGGCACGGTGGCCGAGCCCCACACGGTCGAGCAGCTCGGCGACTCGACGCCTCGTCTCGGCCTTCGTCACGCCCAGGTACTCGAGCGGCAGGGCCACGTTCTGTGCGGCGGTCCGACGGCCGAAGAGTCCGTCCGACTGGAACACCGTGCCGATCCGACGGCGGGCGACCCGCAGGTCGCGCTCGCCGAGCCGGGTCAGGTCGTCGCCGTTGACGACGACCGAGCCCGAGGTCGGTCGTTCGAGCAGCGTCACGCACTGGGCCAAGGTGCTCTTGCCGGCGCCGCTCGGGCCGACGACCGCGGCGATCTCGCCGGTGTCGACCCGGAAGTCGACGCGGTCGAGGACGGTCGTGCGGTGCGATCCGGTCTCGTAGACCTTCGTCAGCTGCTCGAGGCTGATCATGGGGGCTCCAGGGTGTCGGCTGAGGTGGTGGGTTCGGGGTGTCGCCGAGCATAAGGAGGCGCGGGTCGCGTTCGCGAGGACGTGTCACGTCATGCGTCGCCGCGTGACGCCGTGTGTCGCGGGGCCCGGCCGCGGGGCCCCGCCGCGGGGCCCGGCCGCACCACGCTCGCGTGGTCGAACCAGCCCCTCGGGTGGTTCGACGACGCGAGCGTGGTGCGACCTCCTCCGACGGCGGGCGCGGCAGGATGGGCGACATGCCCGCACCCACCACGTCCCTGCCCACCGCACTCGTCACCGGCGCCTCCGGCGGCATCGGCGCGGAGTTCGCCCGGCGGCTCGCCCCCGACCACGACGTGGTGATCGTGGCGCGCAGCGGCGACCGTCTCGAGCAGGTGAGGGCCGAGCTCGTGGCGACCCGCGCCTCCGGGTCGTTCACGGCCGTGGTCGCCGACCTGTCGACGCCCGACGGGGTCGAGACCGTGCTGGCCGCCGTCGGCGACCGGGCGATCGACGTGCTGGTGAACAATGCCGGCGTCGGCTCCCACGGGGCGTTCGTCGAGTCCGACCCCGCCGCCGTCCAGGCGCAGGTGCACCTCAACTGCTCGCAGGTGGTCGCGCTGACGCGCGCGCTGCTGCCGGGCATGGTCGAACGACGCCGCGGAACGGTGGTCAACGTCGCCTCGACCGCGGCCTTCCAGCCGATCCCGACGATGGCGGTCTACGGGGCGACCAAGTCGTTCGTGCTCTCGTTCAGCGAGGCGGTGCACGCCGAGGTGCGGGGGTCGGGCGTCACCGTCACGGCCCTCTGCCCGGGGGCGACCGAGACCGGCTTCTTCGCCGCGACCGGGAGCGACTTCCTCACGAGCGGCCGCCAGACGCCCGAGCAGGTCGTCACCGCGGCGCTGCGGGCCGTGCGTCGTCGCCGTGCCGTCGTGGTCAGCGGGCTCGGCAACGCGATCGGTGCCCAGGCGCACCGGTTCCTGCCCCGGCGGCTCGTGACCGCGGCCTCGGCCCTGATCGTGCGCGAGCGCTAGGAACCGGGCGCGATCGCGGGCCGGCCCACCGGGCCGGCCTCGGGCCCGGCCACCTGGGCCGGGCCCCGGCCCGCCCGCCGCGGTCGAGCAACGCACCGCCCGCTGGACGTCGCACCGCCCACATCGGCGGTGCGATGTTCAGTCGGCGGTGCGACGCGACCGGTCGCCGGCTCGACCGAGGGCGGCGTCGCGCGCCGCGACGAGCAGGTCGGTCAGCACCGTGCCGGTGGCCCCGCGGTCCTCGGGGTGCCATTGCACGCACCACACCGGAGCCGTGACGTGCTCGACGGCCTCGACCGTGCCGTCGTCGGCCCAGGCCACCGCGCGCAGCCCCTCGCCCAGGCGTCCCACCGCCTGGTGGTGCGAGCTGCGCACGACCAGCGACGTCGTGCCGAGCATCGAGGCGAGGGTGCTGTCGTCGGCGAGGCGGACCGGGTGGTCGACCATGCTGTCCGAGACGTCGTCCGGGTTCACGTGGCCGGGGTGTTCGAGGTGCTGCACGAGGTCGCCGCCGAGGGCGACGTCGACCACCTGCATGCCGCGACAGATGCCGACCAGCGGCAGCCGCGCCTCCACGGACCCGCGCACCACCTCGATCTGCACCCGGTCGGCGTCGGCGAAGGTCTGGCCCCGCCCCGGGTGGTCGAGGGGACCGCCGTAGTGGCTCGGGTCGACGTCCTCGCCACCGGTGACGAGCACCGCGTCCGCCTCGGCGAGGGCGGCGCGCACGTCGCCGAGCCGGTTGGCCGGCACCCGGCGCACCGTGAACCCGACCTGCTCGGCGGCGGCGACCACCGAGGTGGACAGGTCGTCGAGCTCGCGCTCGAACGCGGGGTCGTCGCGGGCCTCGTCGGTGACGTCGAGGAGCAACAGGTTCAGGAGGCGCGGTGCGGGCGAGTCGCTCATGGCGCCATCCTGGCAGCCCGCACCGCACTGCACCGCACTGCACCGCACCGCACGGCACGGCACCGCACCGCACCGCACCGCACCGCTTCGCACCGCGTTTCGTGCACGGCACCGCGACGAGACGCGGTGCCGTGCACGAAACGCGGTGCGAAGGGCCGAGGGCCGAAGGCCCCCGGCTAGTCGGTGCCGTCGATCCCGCCCAGCCGTTCGAGCACGCCCGTGAGGATCGTGCCGGCCGCGTCGGGCAGCACGTGGTGGTTCATGTAGATCGCCTCGAGCCAGGGCAGCACCTCGTCGCGACCCCAGCCCACGGCCTCCCAGTCGACGCCGGGCAGGGCCTTCGTCCGGGGCTGGTCGGTCCGGGGGTCGAGCCAGGCCTCGGCGATCGGCACGCCCTCGGACGCGCCCTGGGGCGTCCAGGCCAGCGCGATCGGGTGGTCGTCGCCCTCGATGTGGTCGTGTTCGACGGCACCCGAGCCGAGCCAGGGCAGGGTCAGCAACTCGCCCTCGATGTCGACCTCGACCAGGTCGAGCTTGCGTGGTTCTTCGACCTCGCAGACGTAGAGGTCGAAGCCGGCGTCGTGCCAGGCCGCCGCCTCGTCGACCTCGTCGAGCAGGTCGGGCATGCGGCGGTGCAGGTCGACGATCAGCCGGGTCGACCACTCGACGAGCACCCGCGTGTCGGCGACGCCGAAGGGGCTGAGGTCGCTGTCGTCGCCGTTCGCGAGGTGGAAGTGGTGCTCGACGTCGCCCGAGGGCGTGGTCTCGAGGTGCACCTGTCCGGTCTCGTAGCCGACGTACAGGGCGGTGATCAGGTCGTCGTCGTCGTACTCGGCGTAGAGGTTCGGCTTGCCGAGCGCGGTCGGCAGCGGCGTCTGCGCGGCCGGGCGCTGGCCCAGGTCGAACACGGCACGGAAATGGGTGGTGGGGAGCCTCAGGCTCATGTCGGTCACGGCGTGGGGTCCAATCGGTTGCTCACGCCAGGGTAGAGGACGCGGCCGCCCGTCCGCGGCCCGTCCACAGCCGAGGAGGCGCGCTCCGGGACTTCCCGGAACGCGCCTCCTCGTGTGGGTCGCCTCGACGGCGTCGGTGCGGGGCCGCGTCGCTGCTACGCGGCGACGGGGCTGCGCTGGCCGACGACCGAACCGGCCTCGGCGGCCTCGGCCGACGCGTCGGTCCCGGCGGCCGCACCCCGGCGGACGAACTTCTTCAGCAGGACGAGCACGAACGCGCTCACGACGGTGCCGGCGACGATCGCCAACGCCCACATGCCCAGGTTGCCGATCGCGAAGAACACGAAGATGCCGCCGTGGGGGGCCTGCGACGTGACGCCGGCGGCCATCGAGATGGCTCCGGTCACCGCGCCTCCGACCATGCTGGCGGGGATCACGCGCAGCGGGTCGGCCGCGGCGAAGGGGATCGCGCCTTCGGAGATGAACGAGGCGCCCAGCAGCCAGGCGGCCGTGCCGTTGGAGCGCTCGACCTGCGAAAAGCCCTTTCGGTAGAGGACGGTCGACGCGAGGGCCATGGCCAGCGGCGGCACCATGCCGGCGCCCATCACGGCGGCCATGATCATCAGGGGCGCCGGGTTGTCGCTGATGGAGCCCGCGGACAGGCCTGCGACGGCGAACGAGTAGGCGACCTTGTTGACCGGACCACCGAGGTCGATGCACATCATGAGGCCGAGGATGACGCCGAGGACGATCGCCCCGGTGCCGCTGAGGCCGTTGAGGAAGTCGGTCAGGGCGACGGTCAGGGCGGCGATCGGGCCGCCGAGCACGAGCACGAGCAGACCCGAGGCGAAGATCGACGCGAGCAGCGGGATGATCACGACGGGCATCAGGCCGCGCAGCCAGCGGGGCACGTCGGGCTTGCCGATCCAGTAGGCGGCGAAGCCGGCGAGCAGACCACCGACGAGACCGCCGATGAAGCCGGCCCCCATGAAGACCGCGACGGCACCGGCGACGAAACCGGGCGCGATGCCGGGTCGATCGGCGATGGCGTAGGCGATGTAACCGGCCAGGGCGGCGACGAGGAAGCCCATCGACAGGTTGCCGATCTGGAACGCGGCGGCACCGAGGAAGTACGGCAGGCCCTCGGGCGGCAGGTTGAACAGCGAGTAGTCGGTCAGCACGGTCGCGGCGTTGCCGGCGATCTCGTAACCCGAGAGCAGGAAGCCCAGGGCGAGCAGCAGGCCGCCACCGGCGACGAACGGGATCATGTACGAGACGCCGGTCAGCAGCCAGCGCTTGAGCGACGAGCCGAAGCCCTGCTTCTCGGCGGTCGAGCCCGCGGCGGCACCGGCGGCACCGGCCGTGCCGGCCACGCGGGCGGCGTTCGGGTCCTTGGCGGCGGCCATCGCCTCCTTCACCATGGCGTCGGGAGCGTCGACGCCGCGCTTGACCGGTCCGCGGACGACGGGCTTGCCGGCGAAGCGGCCCTGGTCGCGCACGTCGACGTCGACGGCGAAGATCACGGCGTCGGCCTCGGCGATGACGGCCGGGTCGAGGGGGGTGACCGTGCCCGAGCCCTGCGGCTCGATCTGCAGGTCGGCGCCGAGGCGCTTCGCCGCGGCGACGAGGGCGTCGGCGGCCATGAAGGTGTGGGCGATGCCGGTGGGGCAGGCGGTGACGCCGACCAGCTTCGGGCGCCGCGCGCCGTCGCCCGTGGCGTCGGCCGCGGACGAGGAGGCGCTGGTCGCCCCGGCCGCGGAGGCGGCGGTGGCGCCGCGCGTCTCGGCGACCTCGCCGCTGACCTCGTCGTCGACGAGCTGCACGATGTCGGCCGGGGTCTTCGCGGCGCGGAGGGCGGCGGTGAAGTCGTCGCGGATGAGGGCGCGGGCGAGGGTCGAGAGGACCGTCATGTGGTCGCCGTCGGCGCCCTCGGGCACCGCGATCATGAAGACGATGTCGGCGTCGCCGTCGGGGGCACCGAAGCCGACCGTGCGCGCGAGCCGGGAGAAGGCGAGGGTGGGCTCGGTGACCGAGGCCGACCGCGCGTGGGGGATCGCGATGCCGCCGGGGACGCCGGTGCCGACCGAGGCTTCACGCTTGATGGCGTCGTCGGCGAGCGAGTCGGCCGAGCCGGCGCGGCCCGAGGCCGCGACGCGCGCGGCCAGGGCGCGGATGACGTCGGTCGACGTGCCGCCCAGGTCTTCGTCGAGACCGACGAGGTCGGTGCTGATGAGGGATGACATGCTGTTCTGCTCCTTGGGGTTGGGCGACGCTGCTCAGAGGTGCCCGACGGCCGCGGGGGCCACCGGGACGACGTCGATGTCGTCAGGGAAGGTCTGGTCGAGGCGGGGGACGATGCTGCCGGGCAGGGCCGCGGCGGCGGCTCCGGACGCGACGGCCTGGGCGAGGCGGGCCGGGGCGGGTGCCCCGGCGGTCTCGGCGAGCAGGTAGCCCGACAGCGACGAGTCGCCGGCGCCCACCGTGCTCAGGGCGGTGATGACGGGGGCGGCGGCGAACCACGAGCCCTCGTCGTCGATCAACAGGGCGCCCGCGCTGCCGAGGGTGAGCAGCACGGTCTCGACGCCCAGCTCGCGCAGGCGTCGGGCCCCGGCGACGGCCGAGGCCGGGTCGGCCTCGTACGCCTCGGGGTCGCCGCCGACGATCTCGGCGAGCTCGTCGGCGTTGGGCTTGACGAGGTCGATGCCGACGCCCGACGCGATCAGGGCCGCGAACGGCTCGCCCGACGAGTCGACCGCGATGCGCGGGGCGGCGTCACCGCAGGAGGCGCGCACGGCCCGGACGACGTCGGCCAGCCAGGTCGTCGGCAGGCCGGGCGGCAGCGAGCCGGCGAGCACCAGCCACGAGGCGAGGGCCGCGTGTTCGACGACGAGGGCCGTGAGTTCGTCCACGTGGAAGCCGAGGTCGGGGCCGAGCTCGTTGATCTTGGTGGTCGTGCCGTCGGGTTCGGTCAGGGTGACGTTGGCCCGGAGGCGCTGGCCGATCGGCAGGTTGACGGTGGGCACGCCTCGCTCGCGCAGGGCGACGAGGACCGGGTCGTCGAGGGCGCCGGGCAGCAGGGCCACGGTCTCGGCACCCGACGCCGCCAGGGCCCGGGACACGTTGACGCCCTTGCCGCCGGGCTCGTCGGTCGTGCTGACCGAGCGCTGGACCGCCCCGCGCTGCAGGGTGCCCGGCAGCTCGATCGTGCGGTCGAGCGAGGGGTTCGCGGTGACGGTGAGGATCATGCGGCTGCCTCCTGGCTGCGGGGCGGTGTCGATCGGGGCCACGACGGGGCGGGGCATGGGGGTCGGGGCGCTCATGCGACGATCACCTCGACGTCGGCGAGCTCGAGGGCCTCGCCCAGGTCGGGCGCGGGGGGCGCGTCGGTGACCACGGTGTCGATCTCGGCCAGGCGCGCGAACCGCACCAGCGCCTCCTCGCCGTGTTTGGTCTGGTCGACCACGGCCACGACGCGGCGTCCGGCACGGACGTACGCCGACTTGACGGCGCCCTCGAACTCGTCGGGGGTCGACAGCCCGAAGCCGGCGCTGACGCCGTTCGCGCCGACGAAGACGATGTCGGGGCGGAGCGCCTGGATCTGCTCGACCGTGCTGGTGCCGACGGCGGCGCTGGTCAGCCCGCGGACGCGTCCGCCGAGCAGGTGCAGGTCGACGTGGGGGCTGTGCTGCAGCAGCGCCGCGATCGGGACGGCGTTGGTGATGACGGTGAGGACGGTGCCGGGCGTCGCCGGCGTCCAGCGGGCGAGTTCGGCGGCGACGGCGGCGGTGGTGGTGCCGGCGTCGAGGGCGATCGAGCCCGTGAACGTCGGCGGCACGAGGTGCGCGGCGGCCTGGGCCACCGAGGTCTTCTCGGGGCTGTGCCGGGTCTCGCGCTCGCTCAGGCTGAGTTCGCTGACGCTGGAGCGGCCGGCGGCGACGGCACCGCCGTGCACGCGCTGGAGCAGGCCCGCCTGTTCGAGGGCGTCGAGGTCTCGGCGGACCGTCTCGGCCGTGACGTCGAGACGCAGGGCGAGATCGCTGACCGACACCCGACCGGCCGAGCGCAGGGCTTCGGCGATCGACTCGTGCCGTTCGGTGGCGTACATGCGACCTCCTCGTCGTCTCGCGGTGCTGCCGGCATGCGTGCTGCCGGCGTGGGCCGACTGTACGTCGCTTCCACAGAGAAAACAAGACAAAAGCAGAAAAACGAAGAAGAACGCAGATCGTGCAGGCGAGGACCGAGCCATGTCCGCAATGCGCACTCTTCCCGATCTGGCTAGTTCATCTAGCAATCGGCCTGCCACAGTGGTGGGCGTACCGGTTCACGGCGGTACGGGCACCGACTTCACGGGCGGTGCCGGAGTTCCAGCAGGTTCCTCAGGTGACGCAGGGTCACCAGAAATGAGAAGAACATGAACACCAGCAGCACCTCGCTCCAGGGCCTCGGCCACGAGCAACTCGTCTCCCTCGTCCGGGGCACGGTCGGTTCGGCCCGCCCCGCGGCGACCCGCCCGACCACCGGTCGCGTCGACGCGGGCCTCTACCGCCGCGACCCCCGCGTCCCGGCCGTCCGCATCGAGACCTACCCCCGTCGTCGTCGGGCGCGAGTCGCGGCCGTCGCCCTCGCCGCGCCGATCTCGGCAGCCGTCTCGGCCGTCGCCCGGGTCGACGAGCCCACCTACGCCGACTTCCTCGTGGCCGCTCCGGCCCACGCGATGTCGGCCTGAGGCGCGCGTCGTGACTTTCGCCCAGCGCATCCTCGCCGACCAGGTCGGCGATCACGTGTCGTACTTCGACACGGCCCTCGACGACACCGACGACCTCGACTGAACGGCCCGACCATGACCTCCTCACTTCCCTCGCTCGACACCCTCGTCCACCCCGACCTCCACGAGTACGTGGCCGATCGCTACCCCTTCGTGGCGGGTCTGGTGGACGACGACCAGATCTGACCGTCCCGGGCCCCGGCCCGGTGCACGACTTCGGACGGGCTGACGCCCGGCCCGTCGACGGTGCGTACCAGCGACCCGCAGCGCGGGACGCCGACGAGCACCCCACGAGAGCCCCCTCGCCGCACGGCGAGGGGGCTCTCGCGTGTCCGCCGCCGCGACCCGCGGGGGAGGCGGGTGGTCCTCGGGGCGGACGCCGCGCCTCCTCGGGGTTCGTAGCGTGGACGAGGTCGCACCCACGGGGCGCGACGGCGCGGCCACCCGGCCGCCACCGACGACGAACCGAGGAGGCACGGTGTCCGCAGTCGAGGTCGTCCCGCGCCACGGTCCGGGTCGCGTCGCCCGCGCGCGCGAGTCCCTGCTCGACCTGCTGGCCTTCGGCCGCGCCCAGGCCCTCTCGTGCGCGTTCGCCGTCGCGATCTTCGCCGGGCTCGCCGTGACCCGCGTGGTCGACGTGGGCGTGCCGCGCTACGACGCGATGCTGATCTGGTGCCTGCTCGTGCAGGTCGTCCTCGTCGCGACGCGGCTCGAGACCCGGGACGAGCTGCTCGTCATCTGCGTCTTCCACGTCCTCGGGCTCGGGCTCGAGGTCTTCAAGGTCGCGATCGGCTCGTGGTCGTACCCCGAGCCCGGCGTGCTGCGCCTGGGGGACGTGCCGCTCTACAGCGGCTTCATGTACGCGGCGGTCGCGAGCTACATCTGCCAGGCGTGGCGCCGGCTCGACCTCCGCGTCGACCCCGTGCCGATGGCGGCGACCATGGCCGTCGCGGTCGGCTTCTACGTCAACTTCTTCACGAACCACTGGATCGCCGACCTGCGCTGGGTGCTGCTCGGCGTCGCCGCGCTGCTGATCGCCCGGCGGTCGGTGACCTTCCGCGTGCGGGGCGTCGACCGCCGCATGCCCTTGCTCGTGTCGTTCGCCCTCATCGGGCTGTTCATCTGGATCGCCGAGAACGCCGCGACCCTGCTCGGTGCCTGGACCTACGCCTCGCAGGTCGACGGCTGGAGCCTCGTGCACCCCAGCAAGATCGGCTCGTGGATGGTGCTCGTGATCTTCAGCTTCATGCTCGTGCTGTGGCTGAAGCAGCGGAAGGGCGCGTCAGCGACCGCCACGGCGTGACGGCGCGCCGGCGCGCCGGCGTGGCGGTGTGACGGTGTGACGGTGTGGTGGTGTGCCGGTCGCACCACCGTCGCGTCGTCGAACCACGCTCTCGGGTGGTTCGACGACGCGGACGTGGTGCGTCCTCGCCCGCAGGTCGCGGTCAGGGAGCGGCGTGGCGCCCGACGCGCGTGGGGGCCGGGGTGGATGCGGCAGCAGCGGCGACCACGGGGACCGTGCCCGCAGCCGCAGCCGCAGCCGTAGCCGTGGGCGCAGTCGTGGGCGTAGCCACGGGCTGGGGCGCGGCGACGACGCTCGTGGCGTCGGCCACGCCCCGTGCCAGCGCGGCCGCCTGTGGGGCGCGACCCGACACGGCCGCCGCGACCGCCGCCTCCCGGGTCTCGTACATCGTCGGCAGGTCGTGACCGCCCTCGGCCGTCTCGTAGCTCTGCAGCTCGAGTTCGGCGAGCCGGGCGAACTCGGCCAGCTTCTCGGACGACACGCTCTTCGCCTTGCGGGGCCGCGTGTTGTGCAGGCAGAAGGTGCCGATCGCCTCGCCGGACGACGAGTGGATCGGGTGCCCGGCGTAGAAGTACCCGTGGTTGAGGTCGAGGTAGGGGTTGTCCTTGAACCGGTCGTCCTTGCGGGCGTCCTCGACGATCACGGGCGCGTCGGCCGCGACGGTCACGTCGCAGAACGTCAGCTCGCGGGGGATCGAGACCGGCAGCAGTTCGGTGTTGACCGCGTAGTAGAGCTTCTTGCCGTCGAGCAGCGAGACGACCGCGACGTCGACGCCGAACTCCTTCTCGGCTCGGCGGGCGAGGTCCTGCAGGGTGTCCGACCCGCCGCTGCTCGCGAGCTCGACCAGCTTCTCGGCTCCTGACCACTCGAAGGTCGGCTCGGGCAGGGCCCGACGCGGACGGGCAGGAGGCGCGGTGTCGGTCGACGGGGTGGCCCCGGTTCCGAGAGCGGTCCCGGGTGCGTCCGCCGGGGTCGGTGCGGGTGCGGGTGCTGCGGCAGCCGGGGCCGGCGCGGGTGCGTCCGCCGGGCGTGCCGACGCGGGTGCGTCCGCCGGGCGTGCCGCGACGGCCTGCTCGGCCTCGAGTCGGGCGACGGCCGCCCGCGCGGCCTCGAGCTGTGCGACGACCGGGTCGACCGGGGCCGGTGCGGCCACCGACGCCGCCAGTCGGGCCACCTCGAGCTGGGCGGCGACCCGCTCGGGCACGACGGGTGCGACGGACGTGCGTCCGATGTGCTCGACGGTCTCGCCGCGGCGCACGACGTCGAGGGTCGGGGCCACCCGGTCGGCGACCACGGAGCCCCACTTCCGGTACATCGTCTCGCAGCCGTGCGGGCGACCGGGCTGCAGCTCTCCCGGGGGCAGCCGGAAGTACGAGGCCGACGGGTGCTGCGCGGCGATCCGTTCGGTGATCTCGTTCATGCGGGCGGCGTGCCGGTCGGCGACCGATCCGAACGGGTTGTCGAACCGCGTGACCGAGCGCACGGGCTGCACGCCGACCAGCACGATGCGGGCGGTCGGGTGGACGCGGCGGGTCAGGTCGGTGACGAGCGTCGTCACGTCACGTTGCCATCCCTCGAGCGGGGTGAGCATGACGGCGTCGTTGAGGCCGAGCATCACGACCACCGTGTCGTACAGGCTGAGGTCGTGGTCGCCGATCCACGAACGGGCCGAACCGGCGTTCATCATCTCGTCGCCGATGTAGTCGACCGAGCAGGCGCGACCGGTGCTCTTCGAGGTCTCCTTGGCGATCTGACCCGTGAGCGCCTGCTCGTGGCTCGTCACGCCGAAGCCGTGGGTCGGGCCCGTGCCGATCAGCAGCACGGTGTCGGGGTCGGGGGAGTCCGCCCGGTAGGTCGGCCGTCCGCGCGGGGAGGGCACGTGGCGGGAACGCGAGAGCGTCCACAGGTAGAACAGGCGCATGGCAGGCCTCAGCCGCTCGTAGCTGCGCGTCGGGTGCGCGGGTGTGTCGACCGTCCTGGTCACGTGGTGCTCCTCGGGTGTCTCTCGGTGTCTCGTCCCCCTGTCCCAGGCTAGGCAGCGGTCGGCAGCCGGGCTGCCCCCAGTGCGGGTCGACGGTGGCCCCCCTTCTGGTCGCACCCCCGCCCGGAGCCCGTCGACGCGGACCGCCGGCCCGAACCTGGACGCCGGAGGCGCGGGGCGAGCAGGCTGGTACGCGTGACCCCCGCAGACAGCACGACCCCCGACGACGACCACGGTTCCGTCGCCACCGCCCTCGAGCTCGTGGCCGACGAGGTCGACGCCGCCGTCTCGGCGGTGCTCGACGTGGACGCCGGAGGCGACGACTCGTCCGACACGTCCGGCCAGCTCGACGCCTTCGCCGACCTGCTCGACGACGCCGAGCGCGTCTTCGTCCACGGTGCGGGTCGCTCGGGTCTCGCCCTCCGCATGACCGCGATGCGGTTGATGCACCTCGGACTCGAGGTCCACGTCGTCGGCGAGGTCACGACGCCGGCCATCGCCGACGGGGACGTGCTGCTCACCGCGAGCGGCTCGGGCACGACGTCCGGCATCGTCGCCGCGGCCCGGACGGCCGTCGACGCCGGGGCGCGGGTGGCCGCCATCACCACCGCCGCCGACTCGCCGCTGGCCGACCTGGCCGAGGCCGTGCTCGTGGTGCCCGCCGCCGACAAGCAGGACCGCTCGGGAGCCGCGTCGTCGCAGTACGCCGGCGGGCTGTTCGAGCAGACCGTCGTGCTGCTCGGCGACGCCGTCTTCCACGCGCTGTGGAAGCGCTCGGGTGCCGATGCCGACGAGCTCTGGCCCCGCCACGCCAACCTCGAGTAGCCGCCCCGCGCCTCCTCGCCTCCGCGCGGCTTCTTCGCCCCGCTCTGCACGAGGTCGCACCACCGTCGAGTCATCGAACTGCCCCGTCGGGCGGTTCGATGCCGCAGACGTGATGTGACCTCGTCGTCGCCCTGCCTGTGGACAACCACTGGCGGACCGCCATGTGACGGCAGTCTCTCCCTGTGATCGAACATCTGCCCCACATCATCCGGTCCGACCGGCTCGAGCACGGGCGGCGGGAGTCCGAGGCCGTGCGTCGTGGTGTCGAGCGGGGTGAGTTCGTCCGGGTGCGTCGTGGGGCAGCCGTCGACGCTGCCGCGTGGCGAGCGGCCTCCTCTCGGGATCGCCACCTGATCCTCGTCCTCGCCGTCATGCCGCGGCTCGCTTCGCGGATGGTGGTGTCTCATGCGTCGGCGGCCGCATGCTGGGAGCTGCCGGCCCTCGGTGAGTGGCCGAGCCGCGTGCACGTCGTCGACCCGGACCGCCGCACGACCCAGACGACGGCGAACGTCGTGCGGCACCCGGGACCGCTCTCCGGTGAGGAGGTGCGGTCGATCCCTCCACTTTCCCTCACCTCTCCGGCTCGAACAGCAGCCGATCTCGCCCTCACGTCGTCGTTCCGTGACGCGGTGGTCGCCCTCGATGCCCTCGTGCGGAGGGGGCTCGCGAGCGCGGATGACGTGCGGCACGTCCTCGACGGACGTGGGTCGGCACGAGGCCTGCCGAGTGCACGCCGGGCGGTCGCCTTCGCGACGCCCGAGGCCGAATCCCCGGGGGAGTCGCTGACGCGGGTCGTCCTGCACGAGCTGGGCGCGCCTCCTCCGGTGCTCCAGCAGCGTTTCACCTGGGGAGACGGCGGCCTCTTCGCCGACGTCGTCGACTTCTGGTGGCCCCGGTTCGGCGTCGTGCTCGAATTCGACGGACGGATCAAGTACGCGGAAGGGCGGTGGAAGAACGGCCGGTCGCCCGGACAAGTCGTGGTGGACGAGAAGATCCGAGAGGACCGCATCCGCAACCGGCCCGAGGTCAACGGATTCGCGCGAACGGTCTGGGACGAGTTGTCGCACCCACCCCGCCTGGCCGCGAACCTCCGCTCAGCAGGGCTGCCCTTGCCGTGACGCTCAGGTCGCACCACTTCCGAGTCGTCGAACCAACCCCGAGTGTGGTTCCGTGACGCGATCGTGGTGCGACCTCGGAGCGGGTGCGGGTGCGGGTGCGGGTGCGGGCGGGTGCGTCTCTAGGCGAGACGGGCCGGAGCCGGACCGGCCGGGCCACGTTTTACCCGCGCGAAACAATTCGTATACAAAACTGGGGCGTGCGGCAGGATTGTATGCAATCCACGCCGCACAGACCGATACCACCCGAGCATCGGAGGCCCGATGGCCCGCCCACCCCGCCCGACCCGCGCCGCGAGCGCCGGCGCGTCCCGCGCCGCGAGCGCGACCCGCGCCGCGAGCGCGAGCCGCGCCGCGAGCTCCCCGGCCGGGCGTCGCCGCCTGCGCCGGGCCCTCGCGCTGCCGGCCCTCGCCGCTGCCGCGACGCTCGCCCTGACGGCCTGCGTCCCACAGCAACCCGCCGGGACGAACCCGCCCGACAAGACCGACGTGACCACCGCGCCGATCGGCGACCGGACCATCGTCGAGGGGGGCGACCTGGTCATGGCGCTGTCCGCCGAGCCGGACGCCCTCGACCCCACCACGTCGTCGTCGCTCTACACGCGCTACGTCATGGAGACCGTGTGCCAGAAGCTGTACGACATCGACGCCGAGGGTGACCTCGTGCCGCTGCTGGCGACCGAGCTGCCGACGCTGTCGGACGGCGGGCTGACGGTCGACATCCCCGTGCGCACGGACGCCGTGTTCGCGGACGGCACCCCGTTGGACGCCCAGGCCGTCGTCACGACGCTGCGTCGTCACCTCGACAAGCCCGACTCGTCGCGGGCCAGCGAGCTCGGCCCGGTGACCGGGGTCGAGGCCCTCGACGACGACACGGTGCGCCTGACCTACGAGCGCCCCTTCGCCCCGCTGACCGCGGCCCTCGCCGACCGCGCGGGGATGATCATGTCCCCGACGGCGCTCGAGGCCGAGGGCGACGACTTCGGCGACGCCCCGGTCTGCGTGGGCCCCTTCAAGTTCGTCGACCGCGTGCCGCAGACCTCGATCTCGGTCGAGCGCGACCCGCTCTACTACGACGCCGAGGACGTGCACCTCGACTCGATCACCTACCGCATCATCACCGACGCGAGCATCCGTGCGGCGAACGTCCGCGCGGGCGACGTGCAGGTCGCCGACTCGATGTCGACGATGGACGTCGACTCCCTCATGGCGGACGACGGCCTCACGGTGCTGCAGGTCGGTTCGTTCGGCTACCAGGGCATCACCGTGAACATCGGCAACCAGGACGGCGTCGGGACCGACCCCGTCCAGATCGACACCCCCTTGGCGAGCGACGTGCGCGTCCGTCAGGCGCTGGCCATGTCGATCGACCGTGACGCGCTGGTGCAGAGCGTGTTCGGCGGGTGGAACGACACCGCCTGCTCGCCGATCCCGCCGACGAGTCCGTTCGCCACCGATGCCAGCGACGCCTGCCCGGGCTACGACCCCGAGGGGGCGAAGCGCCTCCTCGCCGAGGCGGGGGTGACGACGCCCTACGAGATCGAGATCCAGGCCAGCAACAACGCCGACACGCTGCGCCTCGCCCAGGCGTTGCAGGCCCAGGTCGCCGACGGTGGGTTCCGCCTGTCGATCACCCCGGTCGAGTACTCGACCCTGCTCGACGTCCAGTCGCGCGGCGACTTCGACGCGCTGCAGCTCGGCTGGTCGGGCCGCGTCGACCCGAACGGCAACATGGTGAACTTCCTGCGCACCGGTGGCGGCAACAACTACTCGGGCTACAGCAACCCCCGGGTCGACGAGCTGCTGGCCGACGCCGCCGCGTCCATCGACGTCGACGAGCGTGCGGCGCTCTACGGCGAGGCCGTGACGCAGGTGCAGGAGGACGAACCGCTGATCTACCTGTACCGCACCCGCAGCCTGACCGCGCTGACGAACGAGGTCGCCGGGGTGTCCACCTACGCCGACGGCGTCGTGCGGCTCAGCAACGCCGCGTTCGTCGAGGGGGAGTGACCTGATGACCCGTTACCTGTTCACCCGGCTCTGGCAGTCGGCCGTCACGCTCGTGATCGCCTCGATCGTCGTGTTCTGGGGCGTGCGCCAGCTGCCCGGCGACCCGGCGCTGGCCCTCGCCGGAGAAGAGGCGACGCCCGAGCGCGTCGCCGCGATCCGGGCCGACCTCGGCCTCGACGACTCGCTGCTGGTGCAGTACGGCCGGTTCGTCGGCAACTTCGTCCGCGGCGACTTCGGTGAGTCCACCCGCACCGGCACCCCGGTCACGGAGTTGATCGGGGCCACCCTGCCGGTCACGCTGTGGCTCGCCCTCTACGCCATCGTCGTGGCGGTCGTCGTGGGCGTCGCCCTCGGCGTCGTCGCCGAGCGCTACCGCGGACGCTGGCCCGAGTGGATGGCCAACGCCGCCGCCCTGGTCGGTCTGTCGGTGCCGAACTTCTGGCTCGGCATCCTCGCGATCCTCTGGCTCGCGGCGGGCCTCGGCCTGTTCCCGGCGTCGGGCTACGTGCCGGTGGCCGAGAACCCGGCGAGCGCGTTCTACCACCTGACCCTGCCGGCGCTGATCCTCGGCACGAGCCTCGCCGCGGTCATCATGCGGCAGACCCGGGCCTCGATGATCGAGACGATGAAGACCGACTACGTGCGCACCGCGCGGGCCAAGGGGCTCGGGCGGGGGCGGGTGCTGATGCGCTACGGCCTGCGCAACTCGATGATCGTGGTCGTCACGATCGTCGGCCTGCAACTCGGCGGCCTCATCTCGGGCGCCGTGGTGACGGAGCGCATCTTCGCGCTGCCGGGCTTCGGCAAGCTCACGCTCGACTCGGTGTTCACCCGTGACTACCCCGTGATCCAGGCCGTCGTGCTGATCATCACGGTCGGTTACATCCTGATCAACCTGGCGGTGGACGTCCTGTACTCCGTCATCAACCCGCGCATCAGGGTAGGAGGCGCATCGTGACCGTCATCGAGACACCCACCGCCGCAGGGGCGGGCCTCGGGTCGGGGCGGGGACGCGTCTGGCGCGGCCTCGTCCGCAACAAGCTCGGCGTCACGGGCGGCGTCATGCTGCTCGTCGTCCTCGTGGCCGGCCTCGCCGCGCCCCTCATCGCCCCGTACGACCCGACCCGGGTGAACTTCGAGCTGCCGTTCCAGGTGCCGGGCACGGTCGGTTACGTGCTCGGCACGGACGACCTCGGCCGCGACATCCTCTCGCGCACCGTCTACGGCATCCGCGTCTCGCTGCAGGTCGGCGTGCTGTCGGTGCTGCTGGCCGTCGTGGTCGGCACGCCGCTCGGGTTGCTGGCCGGCTACTGGCGGTGGCTCGACGGCGTGATCTCGCGCCTCACCGACGTCATGCTGGCGTTCCCGTTCCTGATCATCGCCGTCGCGCTCGCCGCGATCAGCGGTCCGAGCCTGACGAACGCGGTGGTCGCCCTCGGCATCGCGCAGGTGCCGACGATGATCCGCGTGGTGCGCGGCGAGACGCTCCGCATCAAGTCGACCGACTTCGTCCTCGCCGCGACGACCATGGACGCCTCGGGGCTGCGGGTGATCTTCCAGCACGTCCTGCCGAACTGCGTCTCGGCGATCATCGTCCAGGCGACGGTCATCATGCCGGTCGCCGTGATCGGCGAGGCCCTCCTGTCGTTCCTCGGGCTGGGCATCCAGCCGCCGACGGCGAGTCTCGGCATCATGCTCAGCGACGCGCAGCAGTACCTGGCCAAGGCGCCCTTCGCGGCCGTCGTGCCGGGTCTCGCGATCGCCGTGATCTGCCTCGGCTTCAACCTGTTCGGCGACGCCCTGCGCGACGCCCTCGACCCCACCGCCAGCGACCGGAAGTGACCCCCTCGTGACCTACACCACCCCTGACGAGTTCGTCACCCGCCCCGACCTGCGCGGCACCTTCGGCATGACGTCGTCGACGCACTGGCTGGCGACGGCCTCGGCCCAGTCGGTCCTCGAGCGCGGCGGCAACGCCTTCGACGCGGCCGTCGCGGGCGCCTTCGTCCTGCACGTCGTCGAGCCGCACCTCAACGGTCCGGGCGGCGACCTCACGGCGATCTACGCCACGGCCGAGGCCCCCGACGCGCCGACCGTGCTCGTCGGCCAGGGCCCCGCCCCGGCCGGGGCCACCCGCGAGCACTACCTGGCCGAGGGCCTCGAGCTCGTCCCCGGGTCGGGAGCCCTCGCGGCCGCCGTCCCCGGCGCCGTCGACGCCTGGCTGAAGCTGCTGGCCGAGCACGGCACCTGGTCCCTGGCCGACGTCCTGGCCTACGCGATCGGCTACGCCCGCGACGGCCACCCGATCGTGGCGCGCGTGGCGTCGACCATCGAGACCGTCGCCGACCTGTTCACCGAGCACTGGCCCACCTCCGCCGCCCAGTGGATGCCGGGTGGCGAGGTGCCGCGTGAGGGCGACCTGCTGACGAACCCCGCCTACGCGGCCGTGCTCGACGAGTTGGTCGCGGCGG
This sequence comes from Frigoribacterium sp. ME-P-080, assembly GCF_030209595.1. NCBI lineage: Bacteria > Bacillati > Actinomycetota > Actinomycetes > Micrococcales > Microbacteriaceae > Frigoribacterium > Frigoribacterium sp. ME-P-080. The sequence continues at coordinate 611,260 of NZ_JARVRR010000003.1, read as the reverse complement.
GCGAGGCCCTCGGCCCCGACGCGTCCCGCGAGGCGAAGATCGAGGAGGCGCGGGTCGAGTGGGGCAGCGGACACGTCGCGCAGGCGATCGACGCGTTCGTCCGCACTCCGCACCGTCACTCGTCGGGCACCGACCACGCGGGCGTGGTCACGGCCGCCGATCTCGCCGCCTTCCGGGCCACGACCGAGCCGGCGACCACGATCGAGTTCCGCGGCCACACCGTCGCCAAGACCGGCGCCTGGGGTCAGGGTCCCGCCCTGCTGCAGGTGCTGGCGCTGCTCGAGCCGCTCGACGACGCCCTGCTCGACCCGTCGACCGCCGACGGCGCCCACACCATCGTCGAGGCGCAGAAGCTCGCGATGGCCGATCGCGAGGCCTGGTACGGCCCCGGGGACGTGCCCCTCGACGTGCTGTTGTCCGCCGACTACGCCGACCGGCGCCGCGGGTTGATCGGCGAGCGTGCGTCGCACGAGCTGCGACCGGGCGACGTCCCGGGGCGCGAACCGTTCGCCCTGCCCACGATGCGCACCGAGTACCTGCCACCCGCGCTCAGCGAGGCACCGGCCGGCGTCGGCGAGCCCACCGTCGCCGCCCCCGGTCGGGCACCGGTTCGCGCCGACGCAGCCGACGCAGCCGACGCAGCCGACGCACCCGTCGCACCGACCGAGGACGCCCCGGCGACCGCCACCGCGCCTCCGGCCGACCGTCTGGCCGAGCCGTTCACCGAGCCCACCGGCGAGACGCGCGGCGACACCTGCCACCTCGACGTCGTCGACCGCTGGGGCAACGTCGTGTCGGCGACGCCGTCGGGCGGCTGGTTGCAGTCGTCGCCGACGATCCCCGAGCTCGGCTTCTGCCTCGGCAGCCGGCTGCAGATGTCGTGGCTCGACGAGGGCACGGCGTCGACGCTCGCACCCGGCACCCGCCCGCGCACCACGCTGACGCCCACGCTCGTGCTGAAGGACGGCGAGTCCGTCGTCGCGCTCGGTTCGCCCGGCGGCGACCAGCAGGACCAGTGGCAGCTGCTCTACCTGCTGCGCACGATCGTCGGCGGCTACACCCCGCAGCAGGCGATCGACGCCCCGGCCCTGCACACCACGTCGTTCCCGGGCAGCTTCTGGCCGCGCACCTGGGAGCCCGGTGGCGTCGTGGTCGAGGACCGCCTGGGCGACGACGTCATCGACGCGCTGGTCGCCCGCGGCCATGTCGTCACCCGCGCCGGCGGTTGGTCCCTGGGCCGGCTGTCCAGCGTGTCGCGAGACCCCGAGACCGGTGTGCTCTCCGCCGCCGCCAACCCCCGAGGAGCCCAGGCCTATGCCGCAGGACGCTGAGAACCCGACCTCCCCCCTGCTGAGCGTGCGCGACCTCCGCGTCTCGTTCGGCGACACCCCCGCCGTCCACGGCGTCGACCTCGACGTCCTGCCGGGCGAGCGGGTGGCGATCGTCGGCCAGTCCGGCTCGGGCAAGTCGACGGTGGTCGCCGCCATCCTGCGCCTGCTGCCCGGGGCCGGCCACATCACGGGTGGCACGATCGAGCTGGCGGGGCCCGACGGCGGCACCCTCGACCTCGCGCAGGCGACCGAGGCCCCCATGCGTCAGGTGCGCGGCGCCCGGATCGGCCTCGTGCCGCAGGACCCGTCGACCAACCTCAACCCGTCGATGAAGGTCGGCGCGCAGATCGCCGACGCGCTGCGCACCCACGGCCTCCGCGGCCACGACGAGGTCCAGCGCCGCGTCGTCGCGCTGATGAGCGAGGCGGGCATCCCCGAGGCCGAGCGCCGGGCGGGGCAGTTCCCCCACGAGTTCTCGGGCGGCATGCGCCAGCGCGTGCTCATCGCGATCGCCCTGGCACGGGAGCCGCAGCTGCTCATCGCCGACGAGCCGACCAGCGCGCTCGACGTGACGGTGCAGCGGCAGATCCTGAACCACCTGCAGACGCTGGTCGAGAGCCGTGGCACCTCCCTGCTCTTCATCACCCACGACCTGGGGCTCGCCGCCGACCGCACCGACCGCATCGTCGTGATGCTCGAGGGACGCGTCGTCGAGCAGGGCACGCCCGAGCAGATCCTGCGTCGCCCGCAGCACGAGTACACGAAGCGCCTCGTCGCGGCGGCGCCGACGCTGGCCTCGGCCACCGCCCTCCGTCGCGGCGAGACCGTCCTCGACGAGGCGACGGACGCGAAGGAGGCGCGGGTCGACCCGATCCTGACCGTCACCGACCTGGTCAAGGAGTTCCGCCTCCGTGGTCGCCGTGGCGAGCAGGTGCGGGCCGTCGACCACGTCTCGTTCGAGGTGCCGCGCGGCACCACGACGGCGATCGTGGGGGAGTCCGGCTCGGGCAAGACGACCGTGGCCCGCATCGTGCTCGGCCTCGAGTCGGCGACGAGCGGGTCGGCCCTGATCGACGGCGAGAGCATCACCACGAGCCGCGGTGCGTCCCGTCGCGCGCTGCGTCGCCGGGTGCAGCCCGTCTTCCAGGACCCCTACGGTTCGCTCGACCCGACCTCCAGCGTCGAGCGGCTGATCGACGAGCCGTTGCGCATCTTCGGCGTCGGCGACCGTGCCTCGCGTCGGCACCGGGTCGCCGAGCTGCTCGACCAGGTCGCCCTGCCGCGCTCGGTCGCGCAGAGCCGTCCGAACGAGTTGTCCGGCGGGCAGCGTCAGCGCGTGGCCATCGCCCGGGCGCTGGCGCTCGAGCCCGAGCTGCTCATCTGCGACGAGGCCGTCTCGGCGCTCGACGTGCTCGTCCAGGAGCAGATCCTCGAGCTTCTCGGCGACCTGCAGCGTCGGCTCGGCCTCAGCTACCTGTTCATCACGCACGACCTGGCGGTCGTGAGGCAGATCGCCCACGACGTGGTGGTGATGCGCAAGGGCGCCGTGGTCGAGCGCGGTAGCGTCGACGACATCTTCTTGTCGCCCCGTGCCGAGTACACGACCGAACTGTTGGGAGCCATCCCCGGTGCCAGCCTCGCCCTCTGAGGGCCCGACGCCCGTCGTCCTCGTCGACGCCCTGCGTCGCGAGATCGTCGAGGGCGCCCTCGTGCCGGGGACGCGCATCACCGAGGCGTCGGTCGCCCGCCGCCACGGCGTCTCGCGCGTCCCCGTGCGCGAGGCGCTGCGTGCGCTCGAGGCCGAGGGGTTCGTCGAGTCGACGCCTCACGTGGGCAGCCGGGTCGCGGCGATCCCGGTCGACGAGGCCGACGACCTCTTCGCCGTCCGCGAGGCCCTCGAGATCTCGACCGCGCGACGCGCCGCCCAGCGGGCGCGCGAGCTGTTCGGAGAGCCGCGCCCGCCCGAGGACTGGTGGCGCACGCGGCGCGTGCTCGGCCAGCTGCTCGACGACGGGGACGCCGCCGTCGAGGCCGGCGACCTCGACCGTCTCGTCGAACTGAACGACCGGTTCCACGTGGGCGTGGCGCAGCTGAGCGGGAGCGCCACCCTGGCCACCCTGCTGCGCCAGCTGTCGAACAAGATCGAGTGGCTGTACGCCCTCGACACCTTCTCGCGAGGCAAGCGGCTCTGGCCCGACCACCGACGCATCCTCGCGGCGATCGACGCCGGCGACGAGGCCGGGGCCGCCGAGCTGATGGGCTGGCACGTGCGCGAGTCGCGCATCGGGTTCCTCGCCCGCACCGAGCCGGCCGACCGCGTGGCCGACCTGCGGGCCACTCCGCCCGCCCTGCCGCCGACCATCCCGACGCCCACGATCTCGACGTCGGAGACCTCCACGCCGACCACCTCGGCGGCGGCGGCCCCTCCGGCCTGACCCGCGCCTCCTCGGCTCGAGGGCGGGTCGACTGCATCGACTGCACGTTCTCAGGCATCGGTCGGGGGATCTGCTTACTGTTCTCGGTCATGGACGAACCTCCCTCTCACATGCCCTGGCCTCTCCCACGCCTGACCGCCCGCGCGGTCGTCACAGACGGGGAGGGGCGACATGAATGACTGGGTCATGGTCGGCATCGGCCTCGTGCTCACCGTCGGCACCGGCTTCTTCGTCGCGTCCGAGTTCTCGCTGGTCAACCTCGACCGGAACGAGCTGGAGGCGCGGCGCGACCGGGGCGAGAAACGCCTCGGTCCCACGATCAAGGCGTTGCGCATCACCTCGACGCACCTCTCCGGTGCGCAGCTCGGCATCACGCTGACGACCCTGCTGACCGGGTACACCTTCGAGCCCGCCATCAGTTCGATGCTGAGCGGTCCGCTCGACTCCCTGGGCGTGCCCGCCGCGGCCGTCCCGGTCGTCGGCAGCGTCGCGGGCATCGTGCTCGCCACCCTCTTCTCGATGGTCGTCGGCGAGCTCGTGCCGAAGAACTTCGCCCTCGCGCTGCCGCTCGCCACCGCGAAGTTCGTCGTGCCGTTCCAGGCCGCGTTCACCACGGTCTTCAAGCCGCTCATCCTGCTCTTCAACAACACCGCCAACGCGGCCATCCGCGCCATGGGCATCGAGCCCAAAGAAGAGTTGTCGGGCGCCCGCTCGGCCGAAGAGCTGAGTTCGCTCGTGCGCCGGTCGGCCCTCGAGGGCCAGCTCGACCAGGACCACGCGACCCTGCTGGGCCGTACCCTGCGCTTCTCGCAGCACGACGCCTCCGAGGTGATGACGCCGCGCGTCCGCATGACGACCATCGCGTCGACCGGCTCGGCCGCCGACGTCGTCGAGGCCGCCCTGACCTCGGGCTTCTCGCGGTTCCCCGTGATCGGCGACGACAGCGACGACATCGTCGGGGTGGTGCACGTGAAGCACGCGTTCGCGGTCCCGCTCGCCGAGCGCGCCTCCGTCGTCGCGACCGCCCTCATGCAGGAGGCGCGCTTCGTGCCCGAGAGCATGGGCACCGACTCGCTGCTCGGCCTGCTGCGCCACGGCGGCCTGCAGATGGCCGTGGTGCGTGACGAGTTCGGCGGCACCGCCGGCCTCGTCACGCTCGAGGACGTCGTCGAAGAGCTCGTCGGCGAGCTCGAGGACGAGCACGACCGGGCCCGCGTGGGCATCGTGCGCCAGGCCGGCACCGTGCTCTTCGACGGTGCCCTCCGGCCCGACGAATTGGCCGACCGGGCGGGCATCCGCGTGCCCGACGACGGCGACTACGAGACGGTGGCCGGGTTCGTCATCGACCGGCTCGACCGCCTGCCCGAGGTGGGCGACGAGGTCGCCCTCGAGAGCGGCAGCGGCAGCCTGCGGGTCGAACGCGTCGCGAACGGACGCCTCGAACGCCTGCGTTTCGTCCCGGCCCCACCTGACGGCGGCCTCGACGCCGCCGCACCCACGACCGAGCACGACCGCGTGGTCGCCTCGCTGACCGAAGGGGTCGACCGATGAACGAGTACCTGCCCGGAATCGTCTGGCTGGTCGTGCTGCTGATCGTCAACGGATTCTTCGTCGGCGCCGAGTTCGCCGTCATCTCGGCACGCCGCTCGCAGATCGAGCCGCGTGCCGAGGCCGGCAGCAAGGCCGCGAAGAAGACCCTGTGGGCGATGGAACACGCGACGCTCATGCTGGCCACCAGCCAGTTGGGCATCACCGTCTGCTCGCTGGTCATCTTGAACGTCTCGGAGCCGGCGATCCACCACCTGCTCGAGATCCCGCTCGGTCTCACCAGCCTCTCGGCCGAGGCGATCGGCGTCGTCGCGTTCGTCGTGGCGCTCGTGCTCGTCACGTTCTTGCACGTGGTCGTCGGCGAGATGATCCCGAAGAACCTGTCGTTCTCGGTGCCCGACCGGGCGGCGCTCATCCTGGCGCCTCCGCTCGTCTTCGTGGCGACGGTGTTCAAGCCGGTCATCTGGTCGCTCAACGCGATCGCCAACGGCGTGCTGAGGCTCTTCCGGGTCGAGCCGAAGGACGAGGCGACGAGCTCGTACACGCTCGACGAGGTCGCCACGATCGTCCAGCAGTCGACCCGCGAGGGCACGCTGACGGACTCGTCGGGCACCCTGTCGGCGGCGTTCGAGTTCACCACCCGCAAGGTGCGCGACGTCGAGGTGCCCCTCGACGAGATGGTGCACCTGGCGCCGGGGTCGACTCCGTCCGACGTGCAGCGCGCCGTGGCGGCCCGGGGGTACTCGCGGTACGTGCTCACCGACGGAGACGGCCAGCCCACGGGTTACCTGCACCTCAAGGACGTCATGGACCTCACCGGCGACGGGGCCTTCGAGGCACCCGTGCCCGAGAAGCGCATCCGCCGCCTGGGCGCCGTGGGCCGCGACACCGACCTCGAGGACGCCCTGGCCTCGATGCGCCGGGTCGGCGCGCACGTCGCCCGATCCGTCTCGCCCGAGGGCGTCACCACCGGCGTGCTGTTCTTGGAGGACATCATCGAAGAACTCGTCGGCGAGGTCGACGACGTCACGGCGGTCTGACGGGTCGAGGGACGGTCGGCCGTGCCTGCCCGGTCGGCCGCGCCCGCCCGCTCAGGCGACGGGGCGCTGGCCGGGCAGGGCGTGCAGGTCCTCGGCGGCGAGTTCGGCGGCGATGGGGTCACCGGCCTCGGTCGCCTCGCGCAGGGCGGCGAACGAGTCGGCCATCGAATCCCACTGCAGCACCTGCACGATGTTCGGCACGCGCAGTTTGTAGGCGAGGCCGTCGGTGACGTCGGTGCAGACCTTGACCAGTGACGGATTGCCGCAGTGGTCGACGTAGGTCGAGAAGAGCGCGATGGCGTGGGCGTTCAACGCCGGGGCGTCTTCACGGTCGAGATCGCCGAGGCAGACGTCGATGGCCCGCACGATCTCTCGCTTGACGGCGTCCGGCAGGTTCGGGACGGCCAGCCGGACGGCGCCGCCGAAGAGCACGCCCAGGGTCTGGACCGCCTGGACGGCCTCTTCGGCCTTCGGCGTCGCGACCTTCGTGTAGCGGTTCGGCGCCATCTCGACGAGGCCGGCGCGCACGAGGTCGCCGAGTGCCTCGCGGATCGGGGTGCGCGACACCTGCAGCCAGGCGATCAGCTCGTCGTCGTGCAGGCGTTCGCCCGGTTCGAGCGTGCCGTCGATGATCGCGTCACGGATGCGGCTGCGGACCGTGTCGCGCAGCAGCTGTCGTTCGGCGGCAGGGGGAGTGACGGGAATCGGCATGCGGCCTCCTAGATCCTCACGGGCGTGTGCCCGGCCAGCATCCTAATACGGAAACGTCACATTTTGCCCGATGGGCAGCGAAGTCGACATGTCAATGTCAGGTCACGACATCCCCGGCGACGACGACGAAGCCCCGCCCCTCGGAGGGAGGGGCGGGGCTTCTCGATCGGGTCGGTGTCGTCAGTTCGTCGCCGCGGCGGGGGTCGCCGCCGGCACGTGCTGCGAGTGGACCTCGACGCCGTGCGAGTCGCGCAGGGTCGTCAGGGTCTGCTCGATCTCGTCGTCGCGCTGCTCGGTCGTCCATCCGAGCGAACGGGCCATGACGTCCGCGATCTCGGTGAGCAACTCGATGGTGACGCCCCCGACGAACGCGAGGTTCGTGCGGCGCAGGACGACGTCGGCCAGGTGGACGGCGTCCTCGTGCTCGGCGAAGTAGGCGATCTCGGCCGTGGTCAGCGTCGAGTCGGCCTCGAGGGCCTGCGACGGCTGGTCGAGCAGCACCTCGATGACGTCGGAGGCGCGGGTGCCGTATCGGGTGAGCAGACGGTCGACCTGGTCACGGTCGAGCCCGTCGGCGTGGGCCGCGACCCAGGTGGTGCGGGCGCCCTCGGTGGTGGGGAAGCCCTTGCCGCCGCCGATCGCCATGCCGGTGGTGTCGACCGTGCGCTTCACGCCGAGCTTCGTCGTCGCCTCGGTCGAGAGGTGCGCCGACAGGGCACGGAAGGTGGTCCACTTGCCGCCGACCAGGCTGAGGACGGCCGTGCCGGGCAGCTCGGCGACCTCGGTCTCGACGATGCGGTAGTCGCGCGACACGAAGCCCGCGGCGAGGTCGTCGTGCTTGGGCAGGGGGCGGACGCCCGAGTAGCGGTAGACGATGTGGTCGCGGTTGAGCTCGATGTCGGGGTAGACGTGCTTCACCAGGTCGAAGAAGTAGTCGACCTCTTCTTCGGTGCAGACGGCCGGCTCGGCCATGTCGGCCTCGAGGTCGGTCGTGCCGATGAGCACGCGACCCTTGAGCGGGTAGATCAGGACGATGCGGCCGTCGTTGTTCTCGAAGAAGATCTCGCGACCGTTCGTGGCCTCGAGCAACTCGGGGCTGTCGACGACGATGTGCGACCCCTTGGTGCCGCCCATGTACTGCGACTCGGCACCGAAGGCCTTGTTGGTGAGGTCGGTCCAGGGGCCCGACGCGTTGATGACGACGTCGGCCTTCACCGTGAACTCGGTCCCGCTGACGACGTCGCGCAGGGTCACGCCGCCGTCGGCGGTCCCGACGGCCTCGAGGTAGTTGGCGCTGCGGGCGTTGTCGCCGGCGGCCAGGCCGTCCTTCAACACGTCGAGCGCGAGGCGCTCGGGCTCGTGCACCGACGCGTCGTAGTAGGTGCCCGTGTACTTGAGGGCCTTGTTGAGGTGCGGCATCTCGGCCAGCGCCTTCTTGCGCCCGAGGAACTTGTGACGGGGCACCGAGCCGCCGTCACGCGAGAACGAGTCGTACATGGTCATGCCGACCTTGATCAGCAGTGCGCCGCGCTCCTTCGTGGAGCGCTGCTTGTGCGTCAGCATGCGCAAGGGGGCGTTCATGATGCCGCTGAACGTCGAGAAGATCGGCATCGTGGTCTGCAGCGGCTTGACGTAGTGCGGGGCGATCTTCAGCAGGCCGTTGCGCTCTTCGACGCTCTCGCGGACGAGACGGAACTCGCCGTTCTCGAGGTAGCGGATGCCGCCGTGGATCATGTGGGACGACGCGGCGGACGCGCCGGACGCGTAGTCGGCCCGTTCGACGAGCACGACGTCGACGCCCTGGAGGGCGAGGTCGCGGAAGGTCGCGATGCCGTTGATGCCACCGCCGACGACGAGCACCTGTGCCGTCGGGCGGTCGACGATGCGCTGCACGTTGGGACGGATCGAGTCTGTCTTCTTCGACATGGTCACTGCTTCTTTCGAGATGCGATGTCAGGTGGTGGTGACCGACTCGTCCTGCGGGCCGGTAGATTCATCGTCGTCCCGATGCACACAAGGTGCAACGTATCTGCACGAACGTGCAAGGAGGTCCCCTTGGTCGCTGGCGACACGTCCGAACGCACGCAGGAGGCCCTGCGCGCCGCGCACCTCTACTACATGCAGGACCTCACGATGGAGGCGATCGCGCACGAACTGCAGACGTCCCGCTCGTCGGTGTCGCGCCTCCTGAAGGCGGCACGCGAGACGGGCCTCGTCGACATCCAGATCAAGTCCCCGCTCGACCAGCCGACGGCCGTGGGCGACGGGCTGCACCGGCGGTTCGGCGTGGTCGCGCACGTGGTCCCGGTGCCCGACCAGACGAGCGACGTCGACCGGCTCGACCGGGTCGCGCTGTCGGCTGCACGAACGCTCACCCAGTACGTCGACTCGAACATGGTCGTCGGCGTCGCCTGGGGCTCCACCGTCAGTGCGGTCAGCCGGTACCTGGTGCCCAAGACCACGCACAACACCGTCTTCGTCCAGCTCAACGGTGCGGCGAACACCCGCACGACCGGCATCGAGTACGCCAGCGAGATCCTGCGTCGGTTCGGCCACGCGTACGGTGCCCTGATCCAGCAGTTCCCCGTGCCCGCGTTCTTCGACGACCCCGCCACCAAGAGCGCCCTGTGGCGGGAGCGCAGCACCCGACGCGTCCTCTCGCTGCAGGGCGCCATGGACCTCGTCGTCTTCGGCGTCGGCTCGCGCGAGGCACACGTGCCGAGCCACGTCTACTCGGGTGGTTACCTCGAGCAGAGCGACCACGACAGCCTGGCCCACGACCACGTGGTGGGCGACGTCGCGACGGTGTTCTTCCGCGAGGACGGCTCGTCGGCCGACATCGAGCTCAACCGGCGCGCGACCGGGCCCGACCTGGCGACCATCCGACGCACGCCGCGTCGCGTCTGCGTCGTCGCGGGGGAGGCCAAGGTGGTCAGCGTCCGCGGTGCTCTCGCCGCGGGCCTGGTCACCGACCTCATCCTCGACGAGGGGACCGCCAGGGCGCTCCTGGCCAGCTGATCGGGAGGGGCCGCGGTCCGGAGGCGCGGGTGGGGTACACCGAGCCAGCCGCGACCCAGCCCGCCCGCGTAGACGGGAGGCGTCGCACACCGGGCCCCGACCGGCCCCGAGAGGAGCATCACCATGGCAAGCACCGAACTCACCGGACGCCGCGTTCTCGCGATCGTCACCAACTACGGCGTCGAGCAGGACGAGCTCGTCGTCCCCGTCGCGAAGCTGCGCGAGCAGGGCGCCACCGTCGTCGTCGCCGGCGTCTCCACCGAGCCGATCCAGACGCTCGTCGGCGACAAGGACCCGGGGCAGACCGTCCGCCCCGACACGACCATCGCCGAGGTCGACGCCGCCGACCACGACCTCCTGCTCGTTCCCGGCGGCACCATCAACGCGGACACCCTCCGCACCGAGAGCGACGCCGTCGACCTGGTGAAGGCCTTCGCCACGGCGGGCAAGCCGATCGCGGCGATCTGCCACGGCCCGTGGGCGCTCATCGAGGCCGGCCTCGTGACGGGCAAGGAGCTCACCTCCTATGCGTCGCTGCAGACCGACGTCCGCAACGCCGGCGGCAGCTGGGTCGACCGTTCGGTGGTGACCGACGTCGAGCAGGGCTTCACGCTCGTCACGTCGCGTGACCCCGGCGACCTCGACGACTTCGTCCGCGAGACCTCGTCGGCGCTGGCCGCCACGGCCTGATCCGTCGTCTCCGTCGCGGCGGGGTCCGTCGTCCCACCCCGGGGCGACGGACCCCGCCGTGGGTCTTTAATGGGACGTCGGGCCATCGTCGGTCCGTCACCCGGCGCTCCGGCGCCCACCCGGTCGAGAGAGAGGCGCGATGAAGTTCGGCAAGACGCGCGGGGCCCCCTCCGAGCCGGCGACGCCCGATCCCGCCGCCCTCGAGCGCGCCGTCGCAGAAGGGGTGCTCATCTCGCGTGCGGCCGCCGTCGTCTCGGTGGCCAACTCGATCGTCATCCGTGCCCTCCGCGACGACGAGCACTTCGACCACGAGCGCACCCGCGAGGCCGTGCGCACCATCCTCGGTCGCCTCGCGGCGGAACAACGCGAGCAGAACGAACGGATCGGCGGCGAACGGGCGAAGGCCCTCAAGGCCAAGGGCCGGTCGCGACACCAGCACGACTACCGGCGCGGGGACGACGACACCCTCTGGTTCCGGGAGAAGACCTACACGGCCGTGGCCGACCGGCTGGACGAGCTGCAGTCCGACGACGACTTCGTGCGCGACATCGTCGCGGCGGCGGTCGACCGGGCCTGGGGCGACGTCGGGGCCGCGATCGTCACGAAGGTGTCGGCCGTCGAGGCGGTCGACCCGGCGTATCCCGACGAACGCGACCAGCGCCTCCGTGATCTCGTCGAGGTGGACCTCGCGCGGTTGCTCGCCCAGCCGCCGCCGGGGTCGGACGGCCCCCGCGCGGTCTGACGGACGCGCCGTCCGGCGGCCCCCGACCTGGGGCTGTCCCGCCCGGTACCCGGGCGAGAGCATGGAGGGACACCGCTCGGCCCTCACCACGCGGAGCCCTCGTCGATCAGGCCACCGCTGTGGGAGGAACCCGGCATGAACCGTTTCGTCAGCCCGCTCGTGCGCGGGATGATCCGCCAGCGCAACCGCTGGTTCGATCGACGCCTGGGGTTGCCCAGGCCCGAGAGCGTCGCCCGGACGCACGCTCCCGGCGTCAGCCCCGATCGCGTGCTGCTGTTCGGCAGCGGGCCCGCCGTCGGGTGGGGTGTCCGTAGCCACGACCTGGGGCTCGCGGGTCACCTCGCGCGGGCCGTCTCGCAGGCCACGGGTCGCGGGGTCGACGTCGACGTCGTGGCCGATCCCTCGATGGGGACGGTGTCCGCCCGGCGGGTGCTCGGACACCGTGACCTCACGCGCTACGACGCCGTGGTCGTGGTGACGGGCATCAACGACGCCCTCGCCATGACCGACGTCACGAAGTGGCGGCGCGCGTTCGTCGACCTGCTCGTGCACATCGAGACCGAGACCGGGGGCGCGAGCAGTCCCGTGCTCGTCACGGGCGTCCAGTCGCCCAGCGAGGTGACGGTGTTCCGCATCGCCGGCGGGGGCCTCGTCGACCGACACGCGGCCGAGCTGAACGAGACCATCCGGGACGTCTGCTCGACCCACCCCCGGGTGCACGTGCTCATGCCTCCGTCGCCGCTCTCGGGCCACGACGACCGGGACAAGCTCATCGCCAAGTACGCCCGCTGGGGCGAGGCCCAGGCCGAGATGCTCGCGCCCATGCTCGACGCACAGATGTCCGCCGGCGGCGGCGTGGCCCGGGCGCGCCGGCACGCCCCTCAGGCCGAGGTCGACCGCGTGGAGGCGATCAGGGCCCTGGGCCTCCTCGACACCGACCCCGAAGAACGCTTCGACGACATCGTCGAACGGGCGCGGACCCTGCTCGGCGCGAGCGGGGCCGCGTTCTCCCTCGTCACCGCCGACCGACACTGGAACAAGGCCCTCGCCGGGGGCGGTGACCGCGAGCTGCCGATGGCGCTCTCGTTCTGCGCCCACACGGTCGCCGGCGGCCAGCCGTTCATCGTCGAGGACGCCTGGGCCGACGAACGGTTCGGCGTCGAGGCGCCGGCGCGGTTCTACGCCGGCTACCCGGTCGAGAGCCCCGACGGCGTCCGCATCGGAGCGCTCTGCGTCGCCGACCCCGAGCCCCGCACGGTCGAGAGCGTCGACCTCGTCATGCTGCGCGAACTCGCCCTCAGCGTGCAGCGCGAGCTCGCGAGGCAGGCCGTCGCGCGGGCCTGAGAGCAGATGTACAGAAAGACGTACACGATGAGGGGCTCCGCGCTAGCATCGTCTCCATGGAGACCTCCATCCGAAGCGCCGACGTCCTCGCCGTGGCTGATGCCCGCAGCGGCTTCAGCCGCCTCATGAGGGACTTCCGGCTCGACCCCGACCGTCCGGCCGTTGCCGTGGGGCCGCACCGCCGCCCCGAGGTCGTCATCGTGCCGTGGAGCCGTTTCGTCGAGATGTCCGAGCGTCCCCCGTCTGGTCGAGAGGGCGTTTCGCTGCTGGACGAGATCACCTCGCGTGCCGGTCTCGTCCGGCGCCTCGCGGGCCTGAGCCACATCGACGCCGTCAGCGTCTTCGGGTCGGTCGCTCGCGGGACCGAGACCGACGACAGTGACATCGACCTCCTGGTCGATCCGGGGGCCGAGGCGACCTACTTCGACTTCGCGCAGTTCGAGATCGACATGGAAGCCGTGTTCCAGCGTCCGGTCGACGTCGTGTCCCGGCGGGGGCTCGACCCCGAGGCCGACCGCGAGATCCTGACACAAGCGGTGCCCGTGTGAACCCCTCTCCGGACCGCGCCGAACGTTGGCTGGTCGACCTCGACGCGACCCTGGCGGCCTCGGCCGAGCTCGTGTCCCGTGGTCGCGAGGCGTTCGACGGCGACCCTGCGCTTCCGTTGGCGTTCGAGGCGCTGGCCAACCGGGCCGGTGACCTGAGCAAGCGCTTGGTCGCGTACGACGGCACGAGGTTCCACGAGGTCGAGTTCTCACTCGCCGCCAAGAATCGCGACTTCGTCGTCCATCACTACGATCGCCTCGACCGTGAGACCCTCTGGCAGACCGTGACCCGGAGCTTTCCCCTCCTGCACTCCCTCGTGCAGCGTCACCGACGCGACGGATGAGCGCCGAACCCCTGGTCACGCCCGACGGCCGGTACCTCGTGGTCCGCGGCCGGCTGTGGCGCCGGACCGATCCTCGCCTCGACGAGGCGACCCGCGCCTCCTTGGTCCACGACCTGATGGAGGCGCGGCGCGCGAAGAAGACGGCGCTGGCCGCCGACGACGCTGCCGCCGTCGAGGACGCCCGGGCCCGGGTCGACGCCGCGAAGACGTCGCTGGGTGAACGCGGCCCGGTGTGGTGGGACGACGACGCCCCCGACGAGACCCGCCGCATGGCACGGAACACGCGGTACGCGGACTGGTTCGCCACGGTCGGGCCCGACGCCGCCACGAACTGACCACCGCACCACGAGGCGCACTCCGCCACGAAGTGGACACCGCACCAGGAGAAAACGCGGTGCCGTGTCCACTTCGTGGTGCGGTGTCATGCGGTGGCGCGCGGGCGGCCCGCCGTAGGCACTGCTAGCGGCCCTGGCGCTTCTTGAACGGCTTGGGCTGGCCCTTGACGGCGGGCGTACGGCCCTTGCCCTTCGACGCCTTGGCCTTGCCGCCGGCCGGCGGGGGTGGCGGCGGGGTCGGGGTGGAAGGACTCGCCAGTTCGTCCTCGGCGACGACCACCGCCGCCTTGCCGGCCTTGGTCAACCGGTACGGCGTGACGTCGCGGTCGAACAGCTTCGCACCGAACTCGAGCTCGAGGGCCTCGATCGACGATTCGAGCTTCTGCCGCGAGATGCCGAGCTTGTCGGCCGCCACCGGGAAGTGCAGCACGTCGGCCGCGACCAGGAAGTGCCTCAGGTGGCTGGTCTTCACGCCGTGGCGACCGAACCGGCGGAGGAGCCGCCGACCGAGTCCGCGCGGATGCCCAGGCCGTCGAGGGCCTTCTGGAAGATCGTCAGACCGCTCATGCCCGGCAGGTTCGAGATGTTCTGATCGAGCTTGACGGCGGCCTTGCGGCCCTCTTCGCCGCTCATCAGCTGGCCGAAGACGAACTTGACGTCGTCGACCTCCATGATGGACGAGCCGACCGGGGCCCAGACCTTCGACAGCAGGAAGCGCGTCAGCTTCTGCGCCTTCTTGCTCGCGAGCAGACGCTCACGGGCCTGCGAGACGTAGAACGCGACGTGGCGGGCCTCTTGCTTGGCGATGCGCTTCAGCAACTCGGCGAGGACCGGGTCCTGTTCGAGCTCGGCCATGCGCTTGTACGCCGACACGGCCGAGTACTCGTTGGCCGCGCCCCACGACATGTGGACGGCGACGAAGTCCGAGCCCACGATCTTGCCGAGCAGGCCCTGCTTGACCGGGTCGAGGCGCTCACGCCAGCCGAGCTTGAGCCGGTTCGCGCGGAGCTGGTCGTAGTCGACCGTGATGCCGTGGACCTCGAGGATCGCGGCGAGGGCCTCGCCGTGCCAGAACTCCTCGCGGTTCCACATCGTCATGAACGTGGTCATCTCGTTCTCCTTGTGAGAAGGAGTCGTGAGGAGGTCACGGGTGTAGCAGACCGTGTGGTACTCGACGTCGGCCATGTAGCGCAGCGTCCGCAGCGAGTCGGCCGAGAGCGGGTTCTTCCGGAAGTGGTCGAGGTCGAGGTCGTCCCAGCTCAGGCGTTCGGAGGTCGCGGCGAACTTGTCGATGTCGAAGGCCATGTGATGTCAGGAGGCGCGGGCTCAGGCCCTGCCTCCGTCTCCTTTCGCTGTGGTGCTGCTGGTGCCGCTCGTGGTGCTGGTGCCGCTTCTGCCGTGGGGGCCGCTGCGAGTCCAATCGCGGATGCTCCATCTTCTTCGGAGCGCCTCGCGTGCCAGATTGCTGTCGGGGTTGACCGCGTTCGGGTGGCCGACCATCTCGAGCCAGGCGAGGTCGGCGAACGAGTCACCATAACCGTACGACCCCGAGAGATCGATGTCGTTCGCCTGGGCGTACTGGCGCAGCCAGGCGGCGCGGGCCTCGTCGACCAGCGGAGGCTGTGCGAGGTAACCCGTGTAGACGCCGCTGCGCTGGTGCATCGTGCTGGCGACGACGTCGTCGAAGAGGTGTGCCAGGGGAGTCGTCAGGGTGTCGATCGAGCCCGTGACCAGGACCGTGCGGTGCCCGGCGGCACGGTGCTCGGCCAGTCGGGCGAGCGCGTCGGGGAGGGTGTGGCGCAGGACCGTGTCGGCGTAGCCGCGTGACCGGACCACGCCCGAGAGCCGCGCGACGGGCATGCCCTCGTACCGTCGGGAGAACGTACGGATGAACTCGCCGCGGTCGCGACCCTCGGCCCGGAGGTAGCGCGGCAGCGAGGTGAGCAGGCTGGCGACCTCGCCGGGCCAGGCGGCCTTGCGGAACCCGGCCGAGCGCACCCAGAGGTACTGCTCGACGATGTTGCTGTCGAGCACCGTGCCCTCGAGGTCGAACACGGCCACGACGTCGTCGCGCGGCGGCAGGGCCCGCGTGTCGGCGACGGCGGCCGACGCGGCGGGTCGCACCGAGAACGCCCGGGTCATCGAGGTGATGGACGGGAAGTGCACTTCTTGGAAGTAGGCCTCCCAGTCGACGTCGGTCACGTCGAAGCCGATGTCCGCGGGCGAGCCCGCGGGGAGTCCGGCGTGCAGGGCCCGGGTGCGTCGGTCGTCGAAGATGATCTCGGACTGCACGTAGTGGCGGTAGAGGTCGGTGAGGCTCTGCAACGACTCGAGGTCGGCCCGCCGCGTCTGGACCCCGGCCAGCGCCGTCCGGGTGCGCAGCGTGCTCGGCAGTCGGGTGAGCACGGCCTCGCGGACGTCGTTGACGCGGTTCGCGGTGCGGATGGCGCCCTCGACCTTGCGCACGCCCGGGAAGTTCCAGTGCGGCGCCTCGATCGACGAGTGCTCGTCGCGGGGCAGCGGGTTGGCCGTGAAGAACGCCTTGAGGTTCTCGAACATGCGCAGGATCGAGAACGGGTTGCTGCCGCCCGAGCTGGCGTGGAAGTACTGGGGGCTGCCGGCCTCGACCGGGTTCGCCGCGACGGTGAGGATGACGTTGACGACGTAGTCGACCGGGATCACGTCGAGCACGCTGTCGGGCACGCCGGGGAACTCGGGCAGCAGCCCGCGGGCGTACGACATGATCAGCGGGTCGGCGACCTTGAAGCCGTCGATCCAGCCGGGGTAGGGGTGCCGGTGGGCGCTCTCGACGATCGCCGGTCGGACGACCGACAGGCGGTGCCCGGCCTCGGCCCAGAGCTCTTCGGCGGCGCGCTCGGCGAAGGCCTTGGTCAGCGTGTAGACGTCGGTCCAGCCGAGCGTCTCGGCCCGGGTGCGTCCGTAGTCGACGAGACGGGCCTTGACCCAGGCGACGCGGGCGTCTTCCGCGGCCGTGGCGACCGCCTGCGGACCGGTCTTGCCGTGCGCCGCACGACCCTGGGCGAGGAAGGTGCGCAGCGTCTCGGGCTGGCGGGAGGCGGCCTCGACCCGGGCGCGGGCGTCGGCGGCGGCGGCGCGCTCGACACGCCAGTCGACGGTGTGGCCGAGCGACGCCTCGGGGAACACGCCCTTGCGGATGCCGCCGACGTAGGCGGTCGACACGTGCACGACGTGCGGGTCGGTGCCCGTCTTCCGCAGGGCCTCGTAGAGCCCGACCGCCCCGCCGACGTTGGTCTCGAAGGCCTGGTCGATCGGCGGGTCGAACGACACCGTGGACGCGCTGTGGATGACGACGTCGAGGTCGTCGGGCAGGTCGGGCAGGTCGCCCAGACCGCTCTCGATCACCCGGAGCCGCTCGGCGAGGGCCTTCTCGACGCCCTCGGCCCCGACGGCCTCGCGCCACGAGGCGAAGACCGGCTTCTTCAGCAGGTGCCGCAGACGCCCCTCGGCCGAGGTGCCGGCCTTCGGTCGGATGAGGAGCGTGACCGTCGTGCCGGGGTGCGACGAGAGCAGACGCTCGAGGATCGCCTGGCCGACGAAGCCGGTGCCGCCGGTGAGCAGGACGTGCGAGCCGCCGAGGTCGACTCGGGTGGCGCCCGGGGTCTGGTCGGGCAGCGCGAGGCCGGGGGTGGAGCTCATGCGGTCAGCTTTCTGGTCACGGCCACCCCGACGGAGGCGTCCAGGCCCGGCAGGTCGGCGACCTGCGCGCCCACGCGGTCGGCGCGCAGGTGGCCCTCGGCCCCGCCGAAGACGGTGGCGTCGAAGAAGGTGCGCTCGGAGTCGGCGCGCTCGACGGCGCCGATCGGCCAGACGGCCGTCAGCAAGGAGGCGCGGGTCATCTTCACCGACCGGCGCGAGTCGCGCAGGCGCCAGTCGGCCTCGCTCGCGAAGAACTGCTCGTGACGACCCTTCACGACCCTCGCCCGCTCGATCACGGCGGTCAGCGTGGGGTGTGCCGCGAGCTCGTCGAGGCGATCGTATGCCTCTCGGAGCACCCATTCGTCGACGGCTCCCGTCGTCGTGTGCACGGCGACGATGGGGGACCCGACGGTGATGGCCTGGAGGGCCCGGGTGATCGGGCCACGGCGCTCGACGGCCTCGGAGGCGGCGTGACGCTTGGGCCCCTCGGTCACGTCGCGGTTGCGGGGCTCGCCGTGGGCCTCGAGGACGGCGTCGAGGGCGTCGGCCAGCCAGAACTTCTCGAACGCCCACGTCACGAGGAACGCGGTGACCCGAGTGTCCTTGTGGGTGGCCGTCACCAGGAGGTTGCGCAGGTTCTCCATCGTGGCGCTCTCGAGACGTCCGAGATGGCGGACGAGGCGCAGGGCGTCGGGGCCCAGGGGGCGGTCGGCGAAGCCGGACAGGTCGAGGTCGGGGCGCCAGTTGCCCTGGGCCGTCTTGGTGAACTCGCGGATGTCGAAGTCGGGGTCGGCGCGCGGGGCATCTCTGGTCGTCATGACAGGGGGTCCTCCGGGGCAGAAGTGGACGAGGCGAGAAGGGCCTCGAACGTGTCTCGATGCGCGCAGTCTGCTCTCAGCACCGTATCGTAAGCGGCATGGCTGTAGCGCTCGTCACCGGGGGCACGTCCGGCATCGGAGCCGAATTCGCCCGCCAACTCTCCATGCGCGGCTGGGACATCGTCCTGGTCGCTCGTGACCTCACCCGACTCGACGAGACGGCGACCGCCCTGCGCGCGCTCGGCCGTGACGTCGAGGTGCTCGCGGCCGACCTCGGCGACCGTCGCGACGTCGACCGGGTGGCCGAACGGCTGGCCGACCCGACCCGCCCCGTCGACCTGCTGGTGAACAATGCCGGTTTCGGCATGCACACCCCGCTGACCTCCACCGACGTCGCCGCGCACGACCTCGCGTTCGAGGTCATGTGCCGGGCCGTGCTCGTGCTCTCGGGTGCGGCGGCGAGGTCCATGCGCGAGCGCGGCCGCGGTCGCATCGTCAACGTGTCGAGCACCGCGGGGCTGATGGCCATGGGCAGCTACTCGGCGATCAAGGCGTGGGTGACCTCGTACAGCGAGGGTCTCTCGGTCGAGCTCAAGGGCACCGGCGTGGGCGTCACGGCCCTCCTGCCGGGCTGGGTGCGGACGGAGTTCCATCAGCGTGCCGGCATAAAGTCGTCGTCCATACCCAACGCCCTGTGGCTCAGCACCGAACAACTCGTGGTCGCCTGTCTGCGCGACGTCGACAAAGGCAAGGTGATCTCCATGCCCACGCTTCGGTACAAGGTGCTGATGGGATTGGTCCGGCACGCCCCCAAGGGCGCCGTCCGGGCCGCGTCCGGCGCGATCTCGTCGAGCCGCCGCAAGCCGGTGGGGCAGTGAGCGTGAAGGACGACGGAGAACGACGCCGCGAACACGCCCGCCTCGACGCCGTGGCCCAGCGGGTCGACGACGTCAGGGCCGACGTCGCCCAGCGAGCCGGGGACGTCGCCCAGCGGGCCGGTGGCGTCGCCCAGCGTGCCGGTGACGTCGCGAGCGACGTCCGCGACCGCTTCAGCTCGCGGCGACACGCGATGGCCCGCTACGTCGCGCAGCGCATGGTGCTCAAGCCGACGATCTGGTCGATCACCGACGTGACGGTCATCGACCGCGACCGGGTCGAGGGCCTCACCGGGGGCTTCATCGTCGTCGCGAACCACTCGAGCCACCTGGACGCGCCGCTCATCCTCGGTGCCCTGCCGCGCAAGCTCGCGCGCTACCTGGCCACGGGCGCCGCGGCCGACTACTTCTTCGACGTGCCCTGGCGGCGTCAGCTGACCGAACTGTTCTTCAACGCGTTCCCGGTGCAGCGGGGCTCGGGGACCCCGGCCTCCGCGGTCGACGCGACCCGCGCCTCCTCGTCCGGTGCGTCGGCGGGGTCGACTCCGCAGAGCTCGGCCCGCCGACGCGCCGCGGCCAAGGCGGCCGCCCGGGGGCGTCAGGGGCAGCCCACGGTCAGTGCTCGATCGCTGCTGCAGCGCGGCTACCCCGTGCTGGTGTTCCCCGAGGGCACCCGCTCGAAGGACGGCACCGTCGCCGCCTTCAAGCCCGGCGCCGCCGCCCTCGCCTCGGCCTGCGGCGTGCCGGTCGTGCCGCTCGCCCTGATCGGGGCCAACATCGCCCAACCGCGCGGCCGCAGCTGGCCCCGGCCCGGCCGACTGCCCGTCGGAGTCGCGTTCGGCGACCCGATGCGGCCCCACGACGGCGAGTCCGTCACCGACTTCTCGACGCGCGTGCGCACCGAGATCCTGCGTCTGAAGGACGCCAACACCGCCCGCATCCTGGGCCCGTCAGACCCGCTCGAAGGAGAACGCCCGTGACCGACGTCCAACAGAAGAAGAGTCCTGCCGTCGACGGCGTCAAGCACATGAAGTGGTGGGGCTGGGGCGTCGAGGGCGTCGCCTTCCACCACGACGACAAGCCCGCCTTCGCCCCCTTCGTCAAGAAGATCGTGGGCGTCGAGTTGTCCCAGGGGCACGACACCGGCCTCTCGTTCGACGACCTCGACGTCCCCTCGTCCCGGGTCGGCACCGAGGTGCTCGACTCGCTCGTGCAGATCGTGGGCGACGGCCAGGTCGTCACCGACGACCACGACCGGGTCGTCCACACCTACGGCAAGAGCATCCGCGACCTGATCCGCATCCGCGCCGGACGTCTCGACCGGGTGCCCGACGTCGTCGTGTACCCGGCCGACGAGGACGAGATCCAGCGCATCGTCGACCTGGCCGTCGCGAGCGACCTCGTCCTCATCCCCTTCGGCGGCGGCAGCAACATCGTCGGCAGCCTCGAACCGCTGCCCGCGGAGGAGCGCACGATCGTCTCGCTCGACATGGGCCGGCTCGACAAGGTGCTCGACATCGACGAGGACGGCGGACTGGCGCGCATCCAGGCCGGCGGTCAGGGCCCCGACCTCGAGGAGCAGCTCAACGCCCGCGGTTGGACCCTCGGTCACTTCCCGGACAGCTTCACCCACTCGACCATGGGCGGCTGGGTCGCCACCCGCTCGTCGGGCATGCAGAGCGACAAGTACGGCGACATCGCCGACATCACCAAGGGGCTGCGGGTCGTGCGCCCCGGTGGCGTGCTCTCGATCCGCGCCGTGCCGAGCGCGTCGACGGGTCCGTCGCTGCGCGAGATGATCATCGGCAGCGAGGGACGTCTCGGCGTCATCACCGAGGTCACCGCCCAGGTGCACCGCCTGCCCGAGAAGCGCGAGATCCTCGCCTACCTGTTCCCGTCGTGGCACGACGGCCTCGCCGCCATGCAGGCCATCGCCGAGAGCGACGTGAGCCCGTCGGTCACCCGCGTCAGCGACGCACACGAGACCGCCTTCTCGTTCGCCACGTCGAAGCCGGGCAAGGGCATCTCGCAGAAGGTCACCGACCTGCTGCCGACCATCCTGAAGGCCAAGGGCTGGGACGTCGACGCGATGTGCCTGTCGTTCATCGGCTACGAGGGCAGCCCCGAGCACGTCGCCCACACCCAGAAGGCCGTCGCCAAGATCGTCAAGGCGAACAAGGGCATGAGCGTCGGCAAGGGGCCGGGCAAGCTCTACGACCAGAAGAAGTTCGACACGCCCTACCTGCGCGACTTCTTCATGGACCACGGAGGCGCGGCGGACGTCTCCGAGACCGCCGCCCCCTGGTCGAAGCTGCGCCTCGTGTCGTCGCGCGTCTACGCCGCGGCGAACCAGGCCTTCGACAGCATCGGCAAGCAGGGCTGGATCATGGGCCACCTGTCGCACTCGTACCACTCGGGCGCGTGCCTGTACTTCACCTTCGCCTTCGAGCACGGTGACGACGCCGAGGCCGAGTACGACGTGGTCAAGCACGCCATCCAGCAGGCGTTCATCGACACCGGGGCGACCGTCTCGCACCACCACGGCGTCGGGCTCGAGCACCAGCCGTGGCTCGCGCAGGACGTCTCGCCCGAGGGCGTGGCCGTCATGCAGGGGCTGTTCGACTCGGCCGACCCGGGGCGCGTGTTCAACCCCGGGAAGGTGACGGGCGCGTAGTCCCGCACCGCGCCTCCTGCGCTGTCGCCGCGCCGCGGCCCCCGCGCCGCCGCACCCCGCCACGAGGTAAACAACCCGCCACGCGAACGTGTGGCGGGTTGTTTAGTTCGTGGCGGGGTGATGCACGCGGCGGTGTCGGTGACACCTCGGGCACAGACGTCGGACGGCGTGATGCCTCCACAGGCCACGAGCGCGCACGAGCGGGCCAAGAATGGGTGCGCGACGCTCGGGGCATGTCGTCGGAACCGCTGCCCGCCATCACCTTCGTGTCGACCCACGGCACCCACAGTCGCGAGGCCGAAGCGCTCAGACGTGACACCCGACGGGGCCTCGTCGTCCGGGTACATCCCGGTGCGTACGTGCCCAGCGAGGACTGGACGCGTCTCTCGGCGCGGCACCGGCAGCTGGTCAGGGTGCGCGCCGTCCTGGCCGGGTTGCCGCCGGGCACCGTCGTGTCGCACGAGTCGGCCGTCGCCGTCCACGGGCTGCCGTCCGTCCGGGGCGCGGGAACGCGGGTGCACGTCCTGGACCCCCGTCGGGATCGGGTGCGGACGAGCGAGCGCGTGGTCCGACATCCGGGCTCGACGGATGCCGGGGACGTCGTCGAGGTCGACGGGGTGCTGACCACGTCCGAGGCGCGGACGGCGATCGACATCGCCCGAGGTCGTTCGTTCGCCGACGGGGTGCTGTGCACCGACGGGGTCCTCCGGCGCGCGGCGGTCGGGGCAGGGTGCTTCGGCTGGCGGGACCCGCGTCCTCAGGACGGCTACGAAGAACATCGAGCCCGGGTCGAACGCGCGGCGAACGGCGCCCGGCACGAGTTGGGGGCGCGCCTCGGCAGTACGACGGGAACGCGGGGGGGCGGAGGCCGCTCGACGCGTGGTCGCCTTCGCCTCGCCGTGGTCCGAGAACGGAGGCGAATCGCTCTGTCGCATCGCGTTGCACGAGCTCGGGGCCCCGCCCCCGGGACTGCAGGTCGAGTTCCACGACGCGCAGGGACTCGCGGGGCGGTGCGACTTCGTCTTCGGCAGCTCGGTGCTCGAGTTCGACGGCAAGGTCAAGTACGACCACGAGGCGGTCCGGGGCGGGCTGGCGCCGTCCGCCGTGGTGAAGGCCGAGAAAGCACGCGAGAGGCGGCTGATGCGCACGGGCCAGGTGACTCGCATCGGACGGTGCGACGCCGACGACGTCCGGGAGCGCGCGCCACTCGCGCAGATCATGCGAGATCTCGGTGTGCCGTTGCGGCGTCGGTCGTGACGGGCGATGCGCGGGGCCGGGCTGGGCCGGACGGGGCCGGGGCGGGGCGGCGCCGGAACGACGCACGCCGCCACGAAGCACGCCGCCACGAAGTAAACACAACACCATTGAATTGTGTGGCGGAATCTTTACATCGTGGCGGGGTGGCGGGGTGGCGGGGTGGCGGGGTGGCGGGGTGGCGGGGTGGCGGGGTGGCGCGGCGGGACGGCGGCGGTGGGGTGGCAGGCGGCGGGGGACGCACACGTCGCTCGGGGACACACAGGGGGACGGTGCAGGACGGCTGCCTAAGATGAGCATCGATCCGTCCGCACAGACCCCCGTTCACGGAAGAGACCCGCGCATGCCCGGAATCCACGCCGACATCACCTCGGCCTTCGGCAACACCCCGCTCGTCAAGCTCAACTCGCTGCCCGCCGAGGGCGGGGCCGAGGTGCTGGCCAAGCTCGAGTTCTACAACCCGGGGGCCAGCGTGAAGGACCGTCTCGGCGTCGCCATCGTCGACGCGGCCGAGGCCTCCGGCGACCTGAAGCCCGGCGGCACGATCGTCGAGGGCTCGAGTGGCAACACGGGCATCTCGCTGGCCCTGGTCGGAGCCGCCCGCGGCTACCGGGTGATCGTCACGATGCCCGAGACGATGAGCGTCGAACGACGCACCGTCATGAAGGCCTACGGCGCGACGATCGTGCTGACCCCCGGACCCGAGGGCATGAAGGGCGCCGTCGAACGCGCCAAGCAGATCGCGGCCGAGACCGAGAACGCGATCTGGGCCCAGCAGTTCGAGACGCAGGCCAACGCCGAGATCCACCGCCGCACGACCGCGCCCGAGATCCTGCGCGACACCGACGGGAAGATCGACTTCTTCGTGGCGGGCGTCGGGACCGGCGGCACCATCACGGGCGTCGGTCAGGTGCTGCACGAGAAGGTCCCCGGTGTGAAGGTCGTCGCGGTCGAGCCCGCCGACTCGCCCCTGCTGAGCGAGGGCAAGGCCGGCCCGCACAAGATCCAGGGCATCGGGGCGAACTTCGTGCCCGAGGTGCTCGACCGCTCGCAGATCGACGAGGTGTTCCCCGTGCAGCTCGACGACGCCCTGCGCGTCGCGCGCGACCTCGCCACGAAGGAAGGCATCCTCTCGGGCATCTCGTCGGGGGCGATCATCCACGCCGCACTCGAGATCGCGAAGCGACCCGAGAACGCCGGCAAGCGCATCGTCGCCATCGTCTGCGACACCGGAGAGCGTTACCTGTCGACCGTGCTGTTCCAGGACCTCGCGGACGCCTAGGGTGCGGTTGGTCGCGCGCCTCCGCGAGGACCTCGACACCGTCCGGAGGCGCGACCCGGCTGCCCGAGGACGCCTCGAGACCGCCCTCGTCTACTCGGGCCTGCACGCGGTGTGGGCGCACCGCGTGACCTCGCGACTGTGGCGTGCGGGGCCGGCACCGCGCCTCCTCGGGTCGCGGTTCGCCGCCCGCCTGCTGTCGCAGATGGTCCGATCGCTGACCGGCGTCGAGATCCACCCCGGGGCCCGCCTCGGGGCCCGCCTGTTCATCGACCACGGCATGGGCGTGGTGATCGGCGAGACTGCGGTCGTCGGTGACGACTGCACGATCTTCCACGGAGTGACCCTCGGGGGCAAGGGACGCGGAGGCGCGCTCGGCCGCCGGCACCCCACCGTCGGTGACGGCGTGATGATCGGTGCCGGGGCCGCCGTGCTCGGCGGCGTCACCGTGGGCAGCGGCAGCGTCGTCGGGGCCAACGCGGTCGTGACCAAGGACGTTCCGGCCGGGTCGGTCGCGGTGGGCGTGCCCGCCGTCGCCCGGCCGCGTCGGCCTTGACCTAGCCGCGTCGGCCCTGACGAAGCCGCGTCGACCCTGACGAAGCCGCGCCGGCCCTGACGAAGCCGCATCGACCCTGACGAGGCCGCATCGGCCCTCGGGACGAGGTCGGGGCCGCTCAGTGCCGGGGTTCCCATCGGAAGGCCTTCGTGGCAGCGAGGGCTCCGAGGGCGGCCCAGACCAGCGTCGGTGCCAGCAGCACGGACACGAGTGACAGGTCGCCGCCGTTCCAGGCGAGGGTGATCAGTTCCATCAGTCCGCCCCCGGGCAGGATGCGCTTGAGCCAGAGCAGGTCGTCGGCACCCGTGACCGTCCACCAGATCGCCACCCCGAGCGTGATCAGGTAGAGCGGCATGGTCGTGTACTGGGCGTGCTCGGGCGAGGTGCTGAACCCGGCCGTGGCCAGGGCGAAGCCGGCGAACATGGCCTCGGCGATCAGGACGGCCACGATCAGCAGCCCGGGGTGCACCGGGGGCTCGCGGAGCGCGAGCACGCCGAGCACGATGACGAGTTGCGCGACGCTGACCGCCACGACGGGCAGCACGAGCCCGGCGATGATGCCCGCGTCGCCGACGGACCCGCTGCGCAACCGTTTCAGGTACAGGGACTGTCGACGGGCCGCGAGGGTGGTCGTCGCGGTGACGTAGACGCCGAGGCCCACCATGCCGATGATCTGCACGCCGGCGAGCATGCCGGCCGTGCCGTACGAGTCGAAGGCGTAGGTGAGGGCCCCGAAGCCCAGGGGCAGCAGCAGGGCGCAGAGGGCGACGGTGCGGTTGCGCACGAGCATGCGCAGCTCGGCGAGGGCGATGGCGAGCGGGCCGGAACGACGTCGCGAGCCTGCCGACCGGGTGGGGGAGGGACGGGTCACGGTGGTCATGGGATGTCCTTTCGGGGATGGGCGTGGGGAGCGGAGTCGGCGACGGTCGACGGTCAGGAGGCGCGGCCGAGGTCGCGGAACACGTCGTCGAGTCCCGACTCGTGCACCGTGAGACGGGCCAACGGGCGATCGGCGTCGGTCGCCCAGCCGAGCAACGCCCCGAGGTCGCGCTGGGCGTCGTCGGTCTCGATCACGACGAGGTCGTTCTCGGTCCGGGCGACCTGCAGCGGGAGGCCGTCCAGCGGGCCGGGGGCGACGAAGCGGATGGAGGTCGTGCTGCCGGCGGTGAGGTCGGCGACGGTCCCTTCGCGACGGATGCGCCCGCGGTGCATCAGACCGATGCGGTCGGCGTTCTCGGCGGCTTCCTCGAGGTAGTGGGTGGTCAGGACGAAGGTGACCCCCGCCTCCCGGAGTCCGGCGACCACGGCCCAGAGCGCGTCCCGTGCCGCGGGGTCGAGCCCCGTGGTGGGTTCGTCGAGGAAGACCAGCTCGGGCGTGCCCCAGACGGCCGCGGCGAAGTCGACCCGCCGCCGCTCGCCGCCCGAGAGCCGTGCGACCCGGGCCGAGGCCTCGTGGTCGACGCCGACGAGGCCGAGCACGCGGTCGACGTCGTCGTCGCGACCCGAGACGGCGCCCGACAGCTGGACGCTCTCGCGCACGGTGAGCTCGGGGGCGAGGCCCGAGTCCTGCAACATCGTGCCGATGCGCGGTCGGATGCGCCCCCGGTCGGTCGGATCGCCGCCGAGCACCTCGACCCGGCCCGCGTCGGCCGTGCGATGCCCTTCGAGCACCTCGAGCGTGGTGGTCTTGCCGGCACCGTTCGTGCCGAGGAGCGCGTACAGCTCGCCGCGGTGGACGGTCAGGTCGAGGCCGTCGACGGCGGTGAACGAGCCGTACGAACAGCGGAGGCCGTGCGTCGAGATGACGGCGTCGCCGCGCTCGGCGGAGCCGGGCGCGACGGCCGGTCGGGGCGTGGTGTCGGTGGAGTTCGTCATGACCTCGACGATCTCGTGCCGGGCGGACGACGGGTAGTGCCGGCGTGCCACCCGTGCCGTGTGACATCGGTCATGCTCGGCCGTGACATCGGGCACCTCCGTGCGTCGGCGGCCTCCGTTAGCGTGGTCGCATGCCCCACCTCCCGCTGGCCGTGCGTCCTCGACCGGGCGGCCACCTGCCCC
Source organism: Frigoribacterium sp. ME-P-080 (assembly GCF_030209595.1). Taxonomy (NCBI): domain Bacteria; kingdom Bacillati; phylum Actinomycetota; class Actinomycetes; order Micrococcales; family Microbacteriaceae; genus Frigoribacterium; species Frigoribacterium sp. ME-P-080. Next base: position 583,985 of record NZ_JARVRR010000003.1, on the reverse strand, counting down.
CGCTCGCGCGCATGCGGCGGTACGTCACGTGGTCGTTCGTGGCGCTCGCGCTCTTCACCACCCTCGTCCTGGTCGTGACGCTGGTGGCCGAGGGCACCTCCTGGTGGTTGGTGGCGGCCTCCGGCGCCGCGGGGGCTCTCGTCACGGCCCACTCGTTCTTCTGGGAACGCCGCCCACCCGTGCCGTTGGCCGTCGCCGGTCTCGTCGTCTCGTACCTCGTCTGGCTGGCGGTCCCGCTCGGCGGGCACAACGCCCTGCTGCTCTTCCCCTTCGGCCTCACCGTCGGGTACCTGGCGACGACGCCCCCGTCCGCCTCCTGGCGATGGGTCGTCGCCGCCGTGGTCGCGGGGCTCGTGCCCGTGGTGGTCGTCGAGGTCGACGCGGCCGCACCGCTCGTGGGGCTGTCGACGGTGGTCGTGATCGGCCTGCTGTCGCTCTACGGGATCTGTCGGCTGAACCGGTACGGGTTCGACCTGTACCTCGAGATCGACGCGGCCCGCGAGACCCAGTCCGAGCTCGCCGTGATGCGCGAGCGGTACCGGTTCTCGGTCGACCTGCACGACATCCAAGGGCAGGCCCTGCACGTCGGTCGCCTGCAGCTGCAGTTGGCCGACAAGACCCTGGACCGCGACCCCGCCGCCGCGCGACGGCACCTCCGCGAGGCCGAGCAGCTGATCGTGCAGACCATCGCCGAGACCCGTCGGCTGGCCTACGGCGAACGCACGCTCACGCTCGCCGGCGAACTGGCCAACTCGGCCGAATTGATCCGGGCGGCGGGCATCGAGCTCGAGGTCACGGGCGTCCCTCCCGTCGGTCACCCTGCTGACGACCTCTTCGGCCACGTCGTGCGTGAGGCCACCACGAACGTGCTGCGTCACGCCCAGGCGGAGCGGGTCTCCATCGTGCTCGGCCCCGAGTCGGTCGAGGTCGTCAACGACGGTGCCCCCGAGCCCCTGCGCGGACTCAGCGGCCTCGCCCGTCTCGGCGAGAGGTTCGCCGCGGTCGGCGGCACGGTGACCACCCGGCTCGAGAACGGCCGGTTCCGGGTCGAGGCGAGGGCGACGGCGACGGGAGCCGGCGGAGCATCCCGGCCGACGGCGACACGGGCCGGGGCGGCCCCCGCGGCGGCCCCGGGGGCGTCGACCGGCACGAGATCCGCATGATCCGCGTGCTGCTCGCCGACGACGAGACCCTGCTGCGTCGATCGATCGCCGCCCTGCTCGACCTGAGCGACACGATCACCGTCGTCGCCCAGGCCGCCGACGGTGCCGAGGCCGTGGCCCTCGCCGCGCTGCACGAGCCCGACGTCGTGCTGCTCGACCTCGAGATGCCCGGCATGGACGGCATCGACGCGGCGATCGCGATCCTGGGTCGACGACCCGAGCAGGCGGTCGTGCTGCTGACCCGTCACGGCCGCCCCGGCGTGCTCCGTCGTGCCCTCCGTGCCGGGGTGCGGGGGTTCCTGCCGAAGTCGGTCGACCCCGACGAGCTCGAACGGGTGATCGTGCAGGTGCACGACGGCCGCCGCTACATCGACGCCGACATCTCGGCCTCGGCGATGATGGACGACTGCCCGCTGACCGAGCGCGAGCTCGACACGTTGCGACTGACGACCGACGGCTTCTCGGTGCGCGAGATCAGCGCCCGGCTGCACCTCGCGTCCGGCACGGTGCGCAACTACCTGTCGTCGGCGATGCAGAAGACCGGCAGTTCGTCGCGGCACACCGCCGCCCGGGTCGCGCGCGAGCGTGGCTGGCTCTGACCCCGGTCCGCCCGGCGTCAGGCGCCCGCCGACCGGCGCTGGGCGTCAGGCGTTCGTGAGCTCGCGGTCGCGTGAGACGGTCGAGGAGGCGCGGCGAGGCTCCCGGGGCTCGAAACGGCCCTTCAGCGCGAGGGCCGGTTTCTCCACGAAGTGGTGCGAGAGAACGGACGTGCCGATCGCCGCCGCGAGCACGAGGACGATGCCGAGCGCACCCTGCACGTACGGTTCGACGAGGGCGATGAAGACGACGTGCCAGAGGTAGAGCGGGTACGAGACGGCCCGTCCGAACCAGGCGACCGGTGCCAGGGACAGCACCCAGGCGACGGGGGACGACGCCGTGACGAGACCACCGATCAGGAGCATCGAGGCCAGGCCCACGGCGGGCAACGCGACCGCGAAGGTGAGGACGCTCTGCTGCCACCCCGATCCGATGACGAAGAGCGACCCCACGACCCCGGCGAACCCGAGCCAGGTGGCGAGGGCTCCCCAGCGGCCGGCGAGGGCTGCCCGCACGCGGTCGGACCGCAGGACGACCGCGAGCACGCAGCCCATCAGCAGGGGGGCCACGTTGAGGACGGGGCTGAAGTAGATGTCGGGGGTCGCACCGCCTGACGGGCGGTCGTAGAGGAACCAGGTGGCGACGGCCGAGGCGACCACGACCACCGAGAGGCCGGCGACCAGGGCCTTGCGCCTGACCGCGACGGCGAGCAGCAGCACCAGCACCGGCGGCCAGACGAGGTAGAACTGCTCTTCCATCGACAGGCTCCACATCGGCGCGAAGACGCCCTGCGAGGTGTCGAAGAACGCCCGGGCGACGTTGCCGGTGTAGGTGAGGGCGATCAGGGCGGCACCGATCGGGCCGAGGGTCGAGCCCTGGTAGTCGCCCACGAGCCACCACAGCGAGACGCCCACCACGACGACGGCGAGCAGCGTCGGGTAGAGCCGCAGCAGGCGGCGGACCCAGAACCGGCCGAGCCGGATGCGTCCCGTCGACGCGTGCTCGCGCAGCAGCAACGTGGTGATCAGGTAGCCCGACAGCACGAAGAAGACGTTGACGCCCACGAAACCGCTGCCGAAGCCCGGCACGTGCAGGTGGTAGAGCACGACGAGGGCGATGGCCAGCGTGCGCAGGCCGTCGAGCGGCAGCACCCGGTCTCGACGGGTCGTCGAGACCGGGCGGACGGTCGGCTCTGTGGTCGGCAGGGCTGAGGGCATCGTTGCAGTGTGCCTCACCTTCCTTGGTGCCGCCCGAACGAGGGGGCCGGGTTCGCATCCCGGCCCCACCCGCGCGTGGCGGCGCCCGGACGGCGCTATCCGCGCTGCTGCGGGACGCGACGCGGCAGGGCGAACACGAGCACGAACGAGGCCAGGGCGAAGATCGCGCTGACGAGCATGGCGTGGGCCGCCGCGTCGGTGAAGCCGGTGGCGACGTCGGCCGGCGTGCGGCCCGAGATGGTCAGCGTGCCGAAGAGCACGCTGCCGATGATCGCGATGCCCACGGCCGACCCGATGCGCTGGATCGCCGAGATGACGGCGCTGGCCGAGCCGGCGTCCTGCCGGTCGACCGTCGCGACGATGAACTGGACGTTCGGCGCGATGAAGAAGCCGTTGCCGAGGCCGGCTAGCAGCAGCGGGACCAGCAGCATCCAGTTGGTCAGATCGGAGGCGTCGACCGTGACGAGCACGAGCCACATCCAGGTGAGGCCGATGGTGACGAGGGCCGTGCCGAGGATCAGCACGCCGCGACCGAGCCGGGCGGCGATGCGGTTGCTCTGCGACGAGCTGATGATGCTGCCCACCGCGAACGGGATCGCCACGGCGCCCGAGGCCAACGCGCTGTGGCCGAGCCCCGACTGCCAGAGCAGCGAGATCGTGAAGAAGATGCTGGTGAAGGCCGCGAAGTAGACCAGCGCGAGCACGACGCCACCGGTGAACGACGGGTGCGCGAACAGCTTCGGCGGGACGAGGGGGGTCTTGCCGCGCTTCGTGTACGCGACCTCCCACAGGCCGAACAGGGCGAGCAGCACGACGCCGGCGGCGATGGTCAGGTAGGTCCAGAGCGGCCAGCCCTCGTCCTGCCCCTGGATCAGCGGGACGAGCAGCGCGACGAAGGCGCCCGAGACCAGCACGAGGCCGATCCAGTCGAGCCCGCGGTCGGGACGGGGCACCGACTCGTCGCGCTTGGGCAGCAGGACGGCGGCGGCGACGAGGGTGATGATGCCGAACGGCAGGTTGACGTAGAAGACGAGACGCCACCCGTTCTCGTCGCCGAAGGCCTGGATGATCAGGCCGCCGATGATCGGACCGAGCGCCGACGAGACGCCGATCACGGCACCCATGATGGCGAAGGCCTTGCCCCGCGAGCGACCGGGGAACAGCAACTGGATGAACGCCGTGACGGCGGGCACGAAGATGCCGCCGGCGAGGCCCTGCACGACGCGGAACACGACGAGCTGGGTGTCGTCCTGGGCGAGGCCACAGGCGAGCGACGCCAGCGTGAAGAGCAGGACTCCCGTGAAGTAGACCCACTTGTGGCCGATGCGGTCGCCGATGCGCCCGGCGGGGATCAACGCGAGGCCGAAGGCGAGGGCGTACCCCGAGATGATCCACGACAGGGTCGACTCCGAGGCGTCGAGAGTCGTGCGGATCGTCGGCAGGGCGACGTTGACGATCGTCGTGTCGAGCAGGGCGATGAACATGCCCAGGAGCAGGGCGACGAGGGCGTACCAGGCGTGACGCGGCACCCCGGCGGGCTGGCCGGGGCCCGCTCCGGGGGAGGACGGCGACGAGGCGCCAGTCGGGGCGGGGGCGTGGGTCATGGGGTGGCCTTTCGGGCAGCGGCACGGGCCGTGAGGCGAGGCGAAGGGGGCGTGAGGCGAGGCGAAGGGGGCGTGGGGCGAGGCGACGGGAGCGAGGCGAGGGGGAGAGGCGGCACGAGGCCGGAGCACGTGGCGGCGGCGTCGGGGCGGGCGCACGACGCAGGAGGCGCGGGTCACCGACCCGCGCCTCCTGATTTTTGCACGTTCTGCACTCGTGCGCGCACCATCGCCCGAGCGGACGCCGAAGGGCCCCGCCGATGCGGCGGGGCCCTTCGCGGTCGGGAGCGGCGGCGGTCAGCGGCGGCCGAGGCGGCGTTCGCCGGCCGCGCCGGTCTGGTACACGAGGCCGTAGTGCTCGAACACGGCGGGCTCGCGGGCTGCCTCGAGCTCGCCGTCGGTCTCGATCGACGGGGCGTCCTTGACGAGCTTCTTCGCGAACTGCACCTTGAGGTGCTTGGGGGCGACGACGGCACCCTGCAGCGGCACGAAGACCAGGCGCGAGCGGCCGAGCAGTCCGGCGGTCACGGTGGCGAAGGCGGGCTGGTCGGCAGCGGTGTCGAAGTAGATGCTCTCGAGCGAGCCGACCTTGTCGCCGTCGGGGTCGACGACCGGCATGCCGATCCAGTCGCGGATGTTCTCGGCTTCGAACATGGGTGCCTCCTCTGGCGCGGGCCCCGTCCGGGCCCTCTCGGTCGAGGCTAGTGGAGCGTGCGTGCCGGCGCTCAGGCGGGGACGCGCCCTCGCAGGGCCTTCTCGGCGAAGCCCCGGACCTCGTCGGTGAGCCTCAGGCGGTCGGGTCCGACGACGGCTGCGAGGAGGGCCTCGGCCCGGTCGGGCCGGAGCCCCGTGAAGGCCTCGCCGATCGTCACCCCGTGCGACGGTCGTAACAGCACCGTGACGCCGTCACCCGCCTGGACGGGCCCCGCCTTCACCACCCGCAGGTAGGTGCCGGGGCGACCCTCGGCGTAGAACCGCTTGACCCACATGGCCTCGCCGAGTCGGCGGGCGAACGTGCCGCACGGGACGCGAGGCTTCGTGACCTCGAGCACGAGGGTGCCGCCCACGGCCCAGCGTTCGCCGATCACCGCGCCGGTGACGTCGACCCCGGACGTCCGCAGGTTCTCGCCGAACAGCCCCGGCACCACCTCGCGGCCGAGCAGCTCGGCGAAGTGGGCGGCGTCCTCGTCGGCGAAGGCGTACACCGCCTGGTCGATCCCGCCGTGGTGCTTGCGGTCAGCCTGCACGTCGGCACGGAGGCCGAGGGGGCGCACGTGGACGGGCCCGTCCACGGGGCGCTTGTCGATGGCGGTCACGCCGATCGTGCCCGAGTCGGGCAGCAGGGCCGACACCCGGCAGACGGCCGTGACGGACGCGGTCGGGGCCGTGACGGAGGCGGTCGCGGCGGTGACGGAGACGGGGGCGGCGGTCATGCCCCCATCGTGGCGGACGACGGGACCGACGGGAAGCACCGAGCCGCGCCTCCTGACCCCGCGTCCCCCCACCGCCCCACGACGGGTGTCACCCGATTGCGGGCTGGATGCCCATCGGGCAACCTGCCAGGCTCGCCCCGACGAAAGGGATGACATGGTTCACGGCGGCTACGCGGTCATCGACGTCGAGACGACGGGTCTCTGGCCCGGGCGACACCATCGGGTGATCGAGATCGGCATCGTGCACCTCGACGTCCACGGTGAGGTCGAGGCGTCGTTCGAGACCGTCGTCGACCCCTCGCGGGACCTCGGGCCCATCCACGTCCACGGGCTCCGCAGCGCGGACGTCCGCGGGGCACCCCGGTTCGAGCACGTCGTCGACGACCTCTGCGACCGCCTGCGCGGACGCGTCGTCGTCGCGCACAACGCCCGCTTCGAGGCGCAGTTCCTGGCCGCCGAGTTCGCGCGCCTCGGGTTGGTGTCGCCGCTCGGGACCGACGGGTCGGGCGCACTCTGCACGATGAAGCTCGCCCCCACGTACCTGCCCGGCGCCGGCCGCACGCTCGCCGACTGCTGCGCGGCCATCGACGTCGACCTCTCCGTCGCCCACGAGTCGCTCGGCGACGCGGCGGCGACCGCCCAGCTGCTGTCCGCCTACCTGCGCATGGGTGACGCCCAGTCGGCCTGGTGGCAGGACTGGGGCCGCTACGCCGCCCTGCAGCAGTGGCCGACGGCCGAGACCCCGCGGTCCACGCCGCACCCCCGGTACGCAGGAGGCGCGGGTGGCGCCGACGACGGAGGCCACGTCCCCGGCCGCGCGGCCTGGCGGGCCCGGCGCCGTGTCGCCCGGGTGCGCGACCTCGCGCCCGCCCCCTCCGCCGTCCTCTCGGCGTCCGGCGCCGTGGGGCCCACGGCTCCGGCGGCGGTGCCCCCGGCGAGCCCCGCGGGCGGCACGCACCTCGCGGGTCCCGTCGACCTCGACCTCGATCGCGACGTCTACGGCCTGTCCGTCGAGCCGGCGCCCACCGAGCCGCGCTTCCTCGAGCGGGCGACCGAGCTGCTGCCCCAGCTCGGCCTCGACCGTCGTCAGGACCAGTACGCGGCGATGCTCGACAAGGCACTGTCCGACGGCTACCTCTCGAGGGACGAGGCCGGGAACCTCGCGACCCTCGCCGCCGAGCTCGACCTCGACGACCTGTCCCGTGCGCTCGTGCACGACCGCTACTTCGCCTCCCTCGTCTCGACCGTCTGGGCGCACGACGTGCTCTCGGACGACGAACGGCGGCAGGTGGACGCGGTCGCCGAGATGCTCGGCATCGCCCCGCACCGGCGCGACGCGGCTCTCGTGCCGTCCGTGCTCGAGCGCGCGCCCCGTCCGGCGGAGGACGACGAGCTCGACGAGTTCGAGGTCATCGAGGGGCTCGACGAGTCCCTCGGAGCGGCACCGGAACCCCGCACGCCGTCCCTGGCCCGGCCCGACGTCGGTCCGCTGGCACCCGGCGCACACGTCGCGCTGACCGGATCGCTCAGCCAGGAGAGGGACGCCCTCGTGCGGACGCTCGAACGTGCCGGGTTGGTCGTCTGGCCGGCGGTCACGACCGAGACGTCGCTGGTCGTCGCCGCGGACGTCGCCTGCGCATCGGGCAAGGTCCGCAAGGCCCTCCGTTACGGGGTGCCCGTCGTCGACGAGACGCAGTTGCCGTTCGTCCTGGCCCGCTCGCGTCGGTCACGCACGGCGGCCTGACGCCGAGGAGGCGCGGGATGCCCCGTGGGGGATCGCTCCTTAGAGGGCGGGATCGTCCGTGAAGTGGTCGTCGCTGTCGAGCGACGGCCACTCGGTCAGTTGCTCGGGTGCGGTCTCGGGGAGGGTGGTGCGTGCCATGGGGTCCGTCGGGTCGGGGTGCTCGGTGCCTCCGGTCGGACCACCTCCCGAGGTGCGGGAGGACGGCGACCGGGAGCTGGGGCTGCCTACGCCCACCGTACGCGCCTCGCGGGGCTGCGCCTAGCGGAACGGCCGGTCCCGACGGTGGTGGGCACCGAGCCCTCCGGTCCATTTGCATGATGTGCAAGATTCCTTCGGCGTTCATCTTCGAGCGCGTCCACGAGGCCTAGCGTCGCACCGGGGCCATCGTGCCGCGGTCATCGGTCGGTGACCGGCGAGGGTCCCGGAGGGCGGTACCGATGGACGTGTTCGTCACCGTGGTGCTCGTGGTCGTGATCGCGCTGGTCTTCGACTTCACGAACGGCTTCCACGACACGGCCAACGCCATGGCCACCTCGGTCGCCACCGGTGCCCTCAAGCCGAAGGTCGCCGTCCTCATCTCGGCCGTCCTCAACCTGGTGGGTGCGTTCCTCTCGACCGAGGTCGCGAGCACCGTCTCGAACGGCATCATCCGCGAGGGAGACGGCGGGGTGCAGGTGACACCGGTCATGATCTTCGCCGGTCTCGTGGGAGCCGTCATCTGGAACCTCGCCACCTGGTACCTCGGGCTGCCGTCCAGCTCGTCGCACGCCCTCTTCGGCGGCCTGATCGGGGCCGCGGTCATCGGTGCCGGCGTGGGGGCCGTCGACTTCGGCGTGGTCCTGTCGAAGGTCGTCCTGCCGGCCCTGATCTCGCCCGTCGTGGCGGGCGTGGTCGCCCTCGTCGCCACCTACGTGGCCTACCGGATCACGCGGCAGGCCACCCTGCGGGGGTCCACCGCCGGCTTCCGGCACGGGCAGACGATCAGCGCCTCCCTGGTCTCGCTCGCCCACGGCACGAACGACGCCCAGAAGACGATGGGCGTCATCACGCTGACCCTGATCGCCGCCGGCTACCAGGGTGCCGGCAGCGCCCCGCAGCTCTGGGTGGTCCTCGCCTGTGGCCTCGCCATCGCGCTCGGCACCTACCTCGGGGGCTGGCGCATCATGCGCACCGTGGGCAAGCGCATCACCGACGTCCAGGCCCCGCAGGGGTTCGCGGCCGAGACGAGCTCGGCCGCGACCATCCTGATCTCGTCCCACCTCGGGTTCGCCCTGTCGACGACCCAGGTGACGTCGGGGTCCATCGTCGGGGCAGGGCTGGGCAAGAAGCTCGCCACGGTGCACTGGGGCGTCGTCGGCAGGATCGCCTCGGCCTGGGTGGTGACCCTGCCGGCCGCCGCGCTGGTCGGAGGGCTCTCGGCCTGGCTGGCCAGTTCGAGCACGGCGGGCCTGGTGGTGGTCGCGGTGCTCGCCCTGGCCGGTGGGCTCGCCTTCGCCCTCCTCGCCCGACGGCACCCGGTGACCCACGAGACCGTCAACGACAGCGACGAGGCGCCGGCCGCCGAACGGGTCGGCGCGAGCCGCGGACGAGGGGAGTGACCATGTTCTTGGGAGTCGACTGGGGCGCCTTCGTCGTGGTCTTCGCGACCGCGCTCGCCGCAACCGCCGTCATCGTCACCGCGTTCGCGACGGGGGTCCGTCTGTTCGCGGACGGCGCCGTCGAGTCCGACGGCGGGGCCGGTGCCGCCGTCCCGAGCGGGGGACCGTCGCGGTCGAGACCGCTGGGCGCCACGGTCGCCGGCGGGCTGTGCTTCGCCGTGGGGATCGCTGCCGTGCTCGTCGGACTGTGGCTGATCGTCCCCCAGTTCCACTGACGGCCCGGTCGGCGGGCCGGCGAGTATGGTGCGGGCATGACCAACGACAACGGCATCCCCGACGGTTCGACCGACATGACCGAAGACGACAAGAAGTACACCGAAGACCTGGCCGACGGGTCGAAGCAGGGCCTCGTCGACGACTCCGAGCAGAGCGACGACAGCGAGGTCTCGGACGGCAAGGACAGCTAGTCGCCCGGGCTCCGGCCCCGACAGGTCACGACATGCCGCTCACGTGCGAACGTGGGCGGCATGTCGCGTTTCCCCGACACGATCCGTCCCGATCACGACCCTTCCGGCCGGCCCGTGTCAACCCCCCGTCGCGTTTTCACCATGTGCGGTCACCGCCCCCCGGGAGAGGGACAGAGCGACAGGTCCTACCCCGATCACGACCGTCACCCGGACGGTCGCCGACGATCCGAGAGGCACGACATGAGCGACGACGAACGCTACGACGGAGACCCGTCCACCCCGGTCTACGACACCACCTCCGAGGGGCAGCCGCTTCGCGGCGCCGCCTCCGGGCACGACCACCTGCGCCGCGACGACGCCGTGACCGACCTGGGCGACCAGGTCGGCGCGTACGCCGACATCACCGACCCCGACGCGACGGCGAGCGACTTCAGCGCGACCGCGGCCCCGGTCGTCGAGGAGCACCTCGGGCACGACGGCACCGGCACCGGCACCGGCACCGGCGCCGATTCCGGCACCGGCGCCGCCGACACCGCGAAGGCCAAGGCCGGCGCCGCGAAGGACGAGGCGGCCGGGGTCGCGCACGACGCGAAGTCCGCAGCCTCCGACGTCGCCGGCAGTGCCAAGGAGCAGGTCTCCAAGGTCGCTTCCGAGGCCGGCGGCCAGGCCAAGCAGCTCTTCGGCCAGGCGACGGGCGAGCTCAAGGAGCAGGCCGGCGCCCAGCAGGAGAAGGCCGCGGCCGGCCTCCGCCAGGTCGGCGACCAGCTCGGCTCGATGGCCGACTCCGCCGACAGCGGCATCGCGGGCGAGCTGGTCCGCAACCTGTCCGGTCGCGCCCACGGCGTCGCCGGCTGGCTCGAGGGTCGCGACCCGGGCAGCCTGCTCGACGACGTGAAGTCGTATGCGGCGCGCAAGCCCGGCACGTTCATCGCCATCGCCGCGGTCTCCGGCCTGCTCGCCGGACGCGTCGTCAAGTCGCTGACGGCCGAGGCCGGGGACGAGCACGCCGCCACGACCGGAGACGCCGGAGGTGCGGCGAGCCGGCCAGCGCCTCCTGCGTCCGCCACCGCGCCGAGCCGTCTCGTCGGTGACGTCGGCCCCGTGGCCGGTGAGTACGACGTCGTCACCGAGGGCGACGTCCCCGGCGTCGGCTCGTCGACGCCCGACTCCAGCGTGCCCACGACGTGGCCCGGCACCTCGGGGACGCGCGCGTGAGCGACCCGTTCCGCGAGCCCGTGGCGACGCCTCCCGCCCCGGAGGAGAAGGCCGCGACCACGTCGCTCGGCGACCTGCTCTCCGGCGTGACCGGTGACATCTCGACCCTCTTCCGCCAAGAGGTCGAGCTGGCCAAGGCCGAGCTCACGGAGTCGGCCAAGAAAGCCGGCAAGGGTGCGGGCATGTTCGGCGGAGCGGGCCTCACCGGCCTCTTCGCCCTGCTGTTCGTCTCGCTGGCCGCCATGTGGGGCCTCGGCGTGCTGATCGGCCTCGGCTGGTCGTCGCTGATCATCGCGGTCGTCTACGCGATCGTCGCCCTCGTGCTGTTCCTGCGCGGGAGGAAAGAACTGAAGAGCATCAAGGGGGCACCGAAGACGGTCGACTCCCTCAAGAAGATCCCCGAGACCGTCACGCCTGGAGGCACCGCATGAGCACCACCGACCAGAACGGCAGCAGCCGCACGCCCGACGAGATCCGCGCCGAGATCGAGCGCACGCGCGCCGGACTCGGCAACGACGTCGACGCGCTCGCCGACAAGGTGAACCCGTCGAGCATCGCGCATCGTCAGACCGAGAAGGTGAAGAGCCGCTTCTCGGGCGTCAAGGAGTCGGTCATGGGTGCGGCGCACGATGCGGCCTCGTCGACATCGGGTGCCGGTCACGACGCCGCGGGCAGCGTCTCGGACGCCTCGTCGGCGGCCGTGCGCAAGGCGAAGGGCAACCCGCTCGCCGTCGGCCTCATCGCCTTCGGAGCCGGCTGGCTCGTGTCGTCGCTGATCCCCGCCTCGGACAAGGAGAAGGAGCTCGTCTCCGACGCCAAGGACGCAGCGGGCCCGGCACTCGACTCGGTGAAGGGTGCGGCGCAGGACGTGGCGTCGAACCTGAAGGAGCCCGCCCAGGAGGCGTTCGCCTCGGTCAAGGGCACGGCGCAGGACGCCGCCTCGACCGTGAAGGACGACGCCTCGAGCGCCGCGGGCGACGTGAAGGACAGCGCCCAGCAGTCGAAGGAGAACGTGCAGGGGGCCTGACCCCTCGGGCCCGCGTCCCGACGGACGCAGACAGGCCCGTCCCGACGAGAGTCGGGGCGGGCCTTCGCACGTGACCGGGCGGAGGAGCTCCCTGCCGATGGAGTGATCGTGCGACTCGGACCCCGGCCGACCGGGGTCGGCGTGGCCTCGATCGGCTCGAGCAGGTCAGGATGGTCGGATGCCCTCGTCACCCCGCGCCCGTCTCGTGCGTCGATCGGCCGGTACGGCCACGCAGACCGCCACACCCCCCAGCCCGATGCAGCGCCCCGGCGCCTTCCGGTTCGGCCTCATCGCGACCCTCGGCGGAGGGCTCGGCGTCGGCATCATCGTCGCCCTCATGGCCCTGTCGACGATCCTCGTCTACATCGGCCTCGCGTTCTTCCTCGCGCTCGCCTTCGAACCGGTCGTCCGACGCCTCGCGCGCGCCGGCGCCCCGCGCTGGGTCGGCGTCGTCGTCGCCGTCGTGCTGGTCGTCGGGGTCGTCGTGGGCATCGTCGCGGCCGTCGTGCCCGCGCTGATCGAGCAGATCGGGCACGTCGTGCAGACGGCCCCCGCCGCCCTGCAGGAGCTCTCGCGCCAGCCCTGGGTGCAGCAGGCCGTCGAGACCGTCGGGTTCGACGTCGACGTCGACGACGCGGTCGGCGCCGTCACCTCGTACCTGCTCGACCCCGACCAGTTGCTCGCCCTCGGCGGAGGCCTGCTCGCCGTCGGCCAGGGGATCACCAACGCCATCACCGCGGTGATCGTGGTCGCGATCCTCACCCTCTACTTCGCGATCACCCTCCCGCAGATGCTGCGCTCGCTCAGTCGCGCCGTGCCCCGCAGCCACCGCGAGAACGTCATGAGCATCTCGGACGAGATCTTCCTGTCGGTCGGCCGCTACGTCGCCGGGCAGGTGGCGCTCGCCGCCGTCAACGCCGTGTTCGTCTTCATCGTGCTGACGATCGCCGGCGGACCGGTGCCGGTGCTCTTCGCGACCCTCGCGTTCCTGGGCGCACTGATCCCGGTGGTCGGCACGGTCGTGGCCTACGCGATCATCATCGCCGCCACGATCACCGTCTCGCCGGTCACCGCGATCGTCGTCGGCATCGTGCTGCTCGTCTACGCCCAGGTCGAGGCCTACGTGCTGACCCCACGGGTGATGTCCAAGGCCGTGGCGGTGCCCGGCGCCCTCGTCATCGTGGCGGCCTTCGGGGGAGGGGCGCTCGGCGGCGTCCTCGGTGCCCTCGTGGCGATCCCGATCGCGACGGCCGGAGTGGTCGTCTTCGAGCGGGTCGTCGTGCCGCGCCAGCAGCGGGTCTAGACGGTCCGGGTCCAGACCGTCGGGCCGTCCGGGCCGTCGGGCCGTCAGGTCGTCCGAGCGGCGGCACGCGGGTCTGGGCAAGGGCACGGCGGAGCGCTACCGTGGCCGACATGAGCGGCGAACGCGCGGACGTGACCCTGTCGGACGGTGCCGCCCTGGCGGCCACCCGGTGGCGGGGCGACGGCCCGACCGTGGTGCTGTTGCACGCCGGCGTCGCCGACCGCCGGAGCTGGACGGGCGTCGCCGACGAACTCGCGGCCGACGGGCTCGACCTGGTGGCCCACGACCGCCGGGGGTTCGGCGAGAGCCCGGCCTCCGCGGCCGACGGCGACGCCACGCACCTGGCCGACCTCGTCGAGCTGCTCGACCGGCTGGGCGTCGGGCGGGCGTTCGTCGTCGGCAACTCGATGGGTGGTGCGCTCGCCCTCGACCTGGCCGTGACCGCACCCGAGCGCGTGGCGGGCGTGCTGCTGATCGGTGCCGCGGTCAGCGGCATGACGGACGACGACACCCCGTTCGACTGGACCCCCGACCCGGCGTCGGGCCCGCTGATGGAGGCCCTCGACGAGGCGTCCGGCAGCGGCGACGTCGAGGCGCAGGTCCGTCTGCTGGCCCATCTCTGGCTCGACGGTCCTGCGGCGCGGAGCGGCCGAGTCACGGGTGCCCCCCGCGAACTCTTCGAGCGGATGAACGCCCGCATCCTCGAGGTCGCCGCACCGGACGGGGCCGGAGACGCCGGGCTCGACACGTGGAGCCGCCTCGGCGAGGTCGCGACGCCGGTCCTCGCGACCTGGGGCGCGCTCGACATCCCCGCCGACGAGCCGTTCTACGCCGAGACGGCTCGACGTCTCGGGCAGGGACCGGGTCGGGTGCTGCCGGGCGTCGCCCATCTGCCGGGACTCGAACGGCCCGGGCTGGTGGCCGACCTCGTCCGCGAGGTCGTCGCGGGCGTCGGGAACTGAACCCGCGCCTCCTGGTCGTCAGATCGCGGGACCGCCGGGTGCCGGCGGGCCTGCCGGGTCGTCGTCACCGGCGAGCAGCAGGTCGATGCGGAGTTCTCGTTCTCGCGTGTAGGCCGCCAGTGCCCGGATCACCCAGAGCAGGGTCCTGATCAGGAGCACGGCCAGCGTGACGGCCAAGGCGAACACCACCACGAAGAAGACGGGGTAGAGGACACCGACGAGGGAGAAGCCGTTGGAGTACATCCCTCGACGCTAGGTCACGACCGGGGCCTGCGGGCTCCACCTCGCGGTGGAGCCCCGGGGACTCACTCCTCGGCGTCCGCCGGGCTCTCGTCGGCCTGCGCGGTCTCGTCCATGCGGTCGCGGAGGTGGTCGGCCATCGAGGCCGCGCCCTCGTCGCCGTGGTCGGCCTCGACCTGTTCGATCAGGCCGCTCAGCTTCTCGTGGTCGGTCGCCTCGGTGGCCCCGTCCATGACGGGTTCGGTCTGCTTCTCGTCGCTCATGCACCGGACGCTACGCCCACGGGGTCCGCGACGGCTGGACCCGCGCCTCCGCCCGTGACGTGCGGCGCGGGGCCGGTCCGCGGGAGGTGCGACGGGCGGCGCGACGGGAGGCGCGACGGCCGGCGCGGCGGGCCCACCGAGGGGTAGCATGCGCGACCCGCGGCGGGTGGGGTACGCAGGGCCGGGCATCGCCTGGCAGCCCTGCGCGTGTCGCCCCGCACGTGCCTGGGATGGACCTCTGCCCCACCGGAACGAGGACCACATGAGCACGACGACGCGCCCCGCACGCACCCGCACGAGCACCGCCCGCACGAGCACCCCCCGCACCGACGACATCACCCGTGCCGCGGCCGACCTCTTCGGTTGGACCGACCTGCACCCCGCCCAGCTCGAGGCCCTGGAGGCGGTGGTCGCCGGCCGGGACACCCTCGCGGTCATGCCCACGGGATTCGGCAAATCGGCGATCTACCAGGTGGCCGGTGCCGTGCTCGACGGGCCCACGGTCGTCGTCTCGCCGTTGATCGCGTTGCAGGCGGACCAGGTCGCGGGACTCGTCGGACGCCCCGACGCCCCGCCCGCCGTCGCGATCAACTCGGGCCACACCGACGCCGAGAACGACGAGGGCTGGGAGCGCCTCGCCGCCGGAGAGGTCACGTACGTCTTCCTCGCCCCCGAGCAGCTCGCCCGGGACGAGACCGTCGACCGCCTGGGCGACGCCGGGGTCGCCCTCTTCGTCGTCGACGAGGCGCACTGCGTCTCGTCGTGGGGGCACGACTTCCGGCCCGACTACCTGCACCTCGGCGAGGTCGTCGAGCGTCTCGGGGGACCCACCGTGCTGGCGCTCACGGCGACCGGGTCGGGCCCGGTGCGGGACGAGATCGTCGAACGCCTCCGTCTCGACGACCCGCTCGTGCTGAGCCACGGCTTCGACCGGCCCACCCTCTCCCTCGAGGTCGTGCGGCATGAGGACGACGACGAGAAGGCCCGCGCCGTGGTCGAGCAGGTGGCCGCCTCGACGACGCCGGGCATCGTCTACGTCGCCACCCGCAAGGCGACCGAGCACTACGCCGCCGCGATCGCCGAGCGCTGCCCCGACCGCACCGTCGTGGGATACCACGGCGGCCAGCGCTCGGCCGAGCGGGGCGAACTGCACGAGCGGTTCCATGCCGGAGAGGTCGACGTGGTGGTGGCCACGAGCGCGTTCGGCATGGGGATCGACAAGCCCGACGTCCGGTTCGTCGTGCACGCCGACGTGCCCGACTCGCTCGACTCGTACTACCAGGAGATCGGCCGGGCCGGGCGCGACGGCGACCCCGCCACCGCGACCCTCCACTACCGCCCCGAAGACCTCTCGCTGCGCTCGTTCTTCGCCTCCGGCCTCCCCGGGCGCGCGGACCTGCGGGGCGTCTTCACCGCGCTCTCGGCGGCGGGTCGGCCCGTCCGGCGGTCGGAGGTGTCGGACCAGCTGGCCCTCGGCGCGCGCACGGTCTCGCGCCTCATCGACCTGCTGCTCGAGGGCGGTGCCCTGTCCGAGTCGTCGAAGGGGTTCGAGCCGGTCGACGGCTTCGACGCCCCGAGTGCCGCCGAGGCGGCGCGCGGGGTCGCCGAGACCCGCGACCGGGTCGAGCGCTCGCGCATCGAGATGATGCGCACCTTCGCCGAGGCGCCCGACTGCCGTCGGCACTTCCTGCTCGGCTACTTCGGCGAGGACTCGCCCGAGCGGTGCGGCAACTGCGACGGCTGCCGGGCCGCCGAGAGGGCGGGCGACCCCCGGGAGGCGCGCGGAGGCGAGGAGGACGACGTCACCGACACCGCGCCTCCTGCGTTCGCGCCCGACGCGCGCGTCGTGCACGCGACCTGGGGCGAGGGCACCGTGATGAGCACGGACGCCGACCGCATGACGGTGTTCTTCGAGAGCGAGGGCTACAAGGTGCTGGCCGTCGCCGACGTGCTGGCGCACGACCTGCTCACTCCGGCCTGACCCGCTCGACGGGCTCGCCGGCGGCGGCGAGGACGGTGGCGATCGTCCGGGGGTGGGCCAGCACCCGGAAGTGCCCGCCCGCGTGGAGGCGCACGTTGACGGCGCCGGGCAGTTCGCTGCCCTCGGGGATGTGGGGGTCGAACTCGCCGAAGACCGAGGTGATGCGGCCGTTGACCGACTCGTCCCGTGCGAGCCGCATCGTCGTCGCGTCGCGGGGGGAGAAGGCCCGGAGGGCGGGCAGCACCAGCCAGGTGGCGTAGCGCGACCCCGAGAACGGCGAGCAGACGGCGACCATCGACCGCACGCGGCGGGTCTCGTCGAGCAGCGCCATGACGTACTTGCCGATCAGGCCGCCCTTGCTGTGGGCGACGATCACCACGTCGGTGAGTCCGTGTGCGAGCAGGTAGGCGGCGACGTCGCGGGCGGTGGCCTCGACCGGGCGGCTGTTCCACCGCAGGTCGTCGAGCACGTGCACGGGGTGGCCCTCGGCGTGCAGGCGTTCGATCATCGGTCGGAGGAAGGCCCAGGTCTCCCACACGCCGGGGACGACGAGCACGGGCCGACCGGTGCCGCCGAGGTAGCGCTCCGGGTCGCGCGGACTCGTGACGGCCCTCACCTGCCAGACGGCGGCGTAGGCGTAGTCCTGCACCCACCACACGGCGTGACGGACGAGCACGGGGAGGCGGGGCACCACCCCGACCCTAGGCGTCGTCGTGCGGGACGTCCCGGCTCAGACGCTGTCGGGGTCGAGGACGAGCGTCGTGCCCGCGAACAGGTGCTGCGCGTCGTCGATGACCTGGAGGCCCTGGTTCATGTAGAGGAGCGCCGAGACCGAGATGCCGAAGCGCCGGGCGACGGCGTCGATGAGGTCGTCGGGCGCGACGGTGTACCGCTTGGGCGAACCGGACGCCGTGGTCGCCTCGAGCGCTCCCGTGGCGAAGGCCACCGCACCCGAGTCGACCGGGGCGATGTTCGTCCCACGCGGCGGCACCGACCAGGCGACCGGGGCGACGGCGAGCACCTTCCCGGCCGAGATCTCGACGGGGACGTCCGGGGAGGTGCTGGTCGAGTGGACGACGAGGGTCGAGAGGTACGACGGCTGGGTGACCGCTCCGAAGCTCCAGGACGCCGATGCCGGGGTCGCGGTGGGCCCCCCGATCTCGGAACCCCCGTCGCCTCCGAACGTGATGCCGTCGCCGACGGACGGAGCGACCTGGTAGAACGACACCCCCACCGGGACGGGCAGGCTCGAGGTGAAGTCGGTCACGTCGGTCGTGTAGGTGCCGTCGCCGGTGGCGACCACCCGGTAGTGGAAGTGGATGCTGCCCTTGGGGGACGCCACGTCGGACTCGGCGACGACCGTGCCCGCGGGCACCGGGGTGATGAACGGCGCCGGCACTGCAGCGTCCTCGGGCGGCGGGGTGGCCGCCCGGGGCGAGGGCGTGGCGGGGGCGGTCGGCATCGGCGACGGGGAGGCACTCGGGGTGGGTGTCGAGGTGCGGGCGATCGTGGTCGGGCTCGCGGACCCGGTCGGTGCCCCGGCCGCGAGCGGGGCGGAGCCGTTCGTGAACAGGACCGCGCTCACGGCCACGGCGACGAGGGCCGCGGCGGCGACGACGCCGCCGATGACGGCGAGGCGGCGGCGGCGGGACCGGGGGGCGGGTTCGCCGTCCTCGTCGTCGTCGTCGGTCGCGCCGACCGGGTCGGCCGAGGCAGCGCTGGCGGCGCCGACGGTGGTGGCCGAACCCGCGGTGCCGGGGTGCGACCAGGCGACGAGTCGAGGTCCGGCAGCGTCCGACGCGTCGACCGTGTCGGCGTCGTCGTCGGTGTCGGCCGCGGGGGGCGCGAAGGGTTCGTGACCGGGCGTGACTCCCTCGTCGTCGCCCGCCCCCGGTGTGTGTCGTGCCATGGTGCCCCCTCGGCGACGATCCTAGGCGACGGCGTGGACCGGGTCGAGACCGATCGGTCGGGTCCCGGTCCGGGTACGAACCTGGAACAGCCTGTGAACCCCGGCGGCCCGCGGACACCCGGCCTACCGTCACGGGTGTACCGGGTCAGTCCGGTCGACCGACAACCAGGAGGTACGTCATGTCCGTTGGTGACAAGGCAAAAGATTTCGTCCAGAAGGCCGCCGGCAAGGCCGAAGAGGCCGTCGGCAAGCGCACGGACGACGAAGAGCTCACGAAGCAGGGTCACAAGGACCAGCACATGGGCGACGAGCGTCTCGAGACCGAGAAGGCCAAGGACGACCTCGGCAAGAACTGATCGTCCCGCCGACCCCGGTCGGCACCACGAAGGGCCCGGCATCCGCGGATGCCGGGCCCTTCGTCGTCCCGGCGGAGACGGGGGAACGAGCGGGTAAAAGTGCAGAGTGTGCAAGAACCCGACCGAGCGTGCTTCTGTGGAGGCATGAAGCGTCCGTTCCGTTCCCTCGTCCCCGCCGCGGTCGTCGTGGCGTCCTTCGCCGTCGTGCTCTCGGGCTGTTCGGCCCCGGGCGGCCCCGAGACGACGGCGGCCCCCACCGTGACCGTCACGGCCTCACCGACGACCGGCTCGTCGGCGACCGACTCGCCGACCAGCGCCTCCTCTCCCACGGCGACGCCGGGTCCCGACGGGGCGTCCGGCGGCGGTGGCGACCTGGGCGACGGCGCCCCGGGCGACGCGTCCTCGCGGTGCACGGTGGGCGAACTCACCGCCGAGATCGCCGACGGAGGCGGGGGTGCGGCCGGCAGCTACGGCGTCGCGATCATCCTGACCAACGGCGGTCAGCGCTCCTGCACCCTCCAGGGCTGGCCCGGCGTCTCGTTCGTCGGGGACGGGAACGGCACCCAGATCGGCGCCTCGGCCGCGCTCGACCGCTCGACGCCGCACGAGGCCCACGCGCTCGCCCCCGGTGCCGAGGTGCAGACGATCGTGCAGATCGCCCAGACGGGGAACTACGACGCGTCCGAGTGCCGCCCGCAGGCGACCGACGGGTTCCGCGTCTACCCGCCCGGCTCGCTCGAGTCGATCTTCGTCCCCGCCTCGGGGTCGAGCTTCGAGGCGTGTGCGAACGCCCGGGTGCAGCAGATGAGGGTGAGCGCCCTGGCCACCTTCTGACGGCACGCTGGCTCGGCCGGCACGCGGGCACGGCGGCACGCGGGTCCGGCCGGCATCGCGGCCGGGCGGATGGGGATCGTCCTTCCGCGGCCGACGGTCCGACGGCCCGACGTCCACGGACGTCTCGAGGGCGAGGTCATCCTCGAGCCGCACGGCCTGCGACCCGCGGAGGACGCGTGCCGACGCCGGGCGTTCGTACGCTGGCACCTCCTCGAAGGAGAGCTGCCATGACCGGGACCCGACTCGACCGCCCCGCCCCGCCGACCGCCCGACGGCAGGGGGGCCGGGCCGCGACGATCGTCCACGGCGCCGGTCGGGTCGCCGCGGTGGCGGCCGGAGCACTGGTGCTCGGAGGACTGACGAGCCCGGCACAGGGCGTCCTGCCCGAATGGCTCGGTGGTTTCGCGAACTCGTCCGGTGGCTGGTCGATCCTCGTCTTCGCGCTGGTCCTGACCGTGCGGGCCCGTCCAGCCCTGTCGGCCGTCCTGGGTGCCGTGGCGTTCGTGCTGCTGGTCGAGGGCTACCGGATCGTGTCGGGATGGCGCGGCTTCCCTTACGATGAGCCGTTCCAGAACGTCTTCACGATCCTCGGTCTCCTCGTGGGCCCGGTGATCGGCGTCAGCGCCGCACTCCTCCGCGCCTCGTCGCCGACCCGGCGCACCCTTGCGGTCGTGCCGCTCTCGACGGTGCTCGTGGGGGAGGGGCTCTACGGGCTCGTCGTCCTCGACCAGGGACCGGGCGCGATCTACTGGGTGCTCCAACTGGTCCTCGGCGCGGGCTTCCTCGCCTGGGGCACCATGCGGACCCGGTCGTCCGTCCCGACGTGGGTGCCCGTCGTCACGGCGGGGTCGGTGGTGGCCCTGTCGATCCTGTTCGTCGTCGCGTACACGGCCCTCCCTCGCCTGCTGATGTGACCGGCCGGGTCGTTCCTCCGCCGGGACTCGACCCGCCCCTCCCGGTGGCCGACGACGCCGACGCCCGCGTCCGACGCCGGTGCCGGTGCCGACGCCGACGCCGTGCCGGTGTCGAGGTGTCGCGGTGTCGGCATTTCCTGGCTGGTGCTGCGGTGGGGTGCGTGGATCGGCCCCGGACGGGTGCGGGCGTGACGGAAGCCAGGACTTGCCGACGGGGTTCGGCGCTGGGTCCGGTGCCGTGGCGGGTGCCCGTGTCGCGGTGTCGGCAATTCCTGGCTGGTGCTGCGATGGGGTGCGAGGATCGGCGCGGGACGGGTGCGGGCGTGACGGGAGCCAGGACTTGCCGACAGGGTTTGATGCCGATGCCGATGCCGATGCCGATGCCGATGCCGATGCCGATGCCGATGCCGGGTCCGGTGCCGTGCCGGTGTTGCTGTCGCGGTGTCGGCAATTCCTGGCTGGTGCTGCGGTGGGGTGTCGGGATCGGCGTGGGACGGGTGCGGCCGTGACGGGAGCCAGGACTTGCCGACGGGGTCTGACGCTGGGGCCGGTGCCGGTGCCGGTGCCGGTTCCTGGGTCAGTGGTGCTGGCGGTGGCGGTGTCGGCAATTCCTGGCTGGTGCTGCGGCGGGGGGCGTGGATCGGCGTGGGACGGGTGCGGGCGTGACGGGAGCCAGGACTTGCCGACAGGGGGACGGGACGCACGCTCCACTTCCGGGCCTAGAGACGCGCCTCGGTGCGTCGCGGCTTGAGCCGGGCGGGCGCATCGGAGGCGGCGACCCACTCGCAGGTGAAGGCGCCGCGGTAGCCGAAGAGGAACCCCAGGCGGTGGTTGTGCACCTCGAGGTCGACGTGGAACGACTCGTCGTCGTCGGACCACCACTCGTGCAACTCGGCCCGACCGCTGAACAGCATCGGGAAGCGGAACGAGACGGGGCCCTCGTGGAAGCGCTGCGCCCCGGATCGCAGCACGAGGCCGCCGCGGTCGTCGACAGACAGGTCGAGGTCGACCGCGAGGTGCTGGTGCGTGCCGAGGTAGTCGAGCACCCGCCCCCGGTCGAGCACCATCGTCGCGTCGAATCGGACCGGCCGACGTCCCGCGCGGCGGCGCGGCACCGAGTACGAGCGGACGAAGGTGACCGTCTCGCGTCCGAGTGCGTCGCGGTACGGATAGTTCTCGATGACGAAGGGCACGTCGTGGCCGACGTCGGGCACCAGGATGTTGCGCAACCGCCCGATCTGCAAGAACGGGACCGTCCACCACGGGCCCCGCCGGATCGACGACATGACCCCCCGGCCCACGCAGGCCTCGCCCGAGTCGAGACCGACGCCGAAACGTCGCTGCATCATCGGGTGCAGACGCGTGAAGTCCTTGCCGAGGGCCTGCTCGAAGATCGACGTCATCGGGGTGACCGCCTCGCGGGGTCGGGCAGCGCGGCCAGGGTGACCGGCGCCTCCTTCAGGTGGTCGCCCGCGCGCGTGCCGCCGGCGGGCGCACGCAGGGTGCGGGAGGCGCGGGGGCGGTCCGGACGCCAGAACGCGAGAGCGCAGGCGAGCGGCCACCGCTCGGGTTCGCGGCCGGTCTCGAGCCAGAGGCGCAGGCGGTCGAAGCTGTACGCCGTCGCCCAACCGAGCAGCGGACGCACGACCAGGTCGAGCGGGCCCCAACCCGGGTCGTAGTCGTAGCCGGTCACGAAGCGCGTCCGTCCGTCGGCGGTGGGGACGTAGCGCCAGTACCCGCGACCGGCCCGGATCGGCGAGAGGACGTCGTCGGTCGCGAAGCGCAGGGCGGACGTGCGCGAACCGTCCCGGCCGTGGCGCTCGCCGATGCTGACGCCCGTGCCCCGGACGGTGTGGACGGGCGTGCGGCGGACGTAGCGGAACGGGGTCGACCCGTCGGCGCCCGGCGGCCCGGGGGTGATGCTCGAGAAGCGGACGTCCCAGCGGACGTGCTGGGCGGGGTCCTGGGTGGCGGCCCAGACCCGGTCCAGGTCGGCGTCGATCACGGTCTCGACGTAGATCTGACGTTTCCCCACGATGGCGAGGCTAGGGCATGGTGACGGACGGGTGGACACCTCGAGACGCAGGTCACGGCCGGATCTAGGCTCACCCCATGGATGAGAGCTTCGAGACGGTCCGCGACGCGTTCGGGGCGGCGGCGCGATGGTTCGCCGAGACGGTGCACGAGCTGGACCGGCCGCCGGCCCTCTGGGACGCCCCGGCCCTCGGCGAGTGGAACCACCGCGACCTCGTCGGCCACACGTCGCGGGCCCTGCTCACGGTCGAGCAGTACCTGCGGCCCGGGTCGTCGGATTCCGGCCACCGGACCGTCGACTACTACCGGGCGGTCCGGTGCGGGCGTGCCGACCCGGACGAGGTCGCCGAGCGGGGGCGGCAGGCAGGACGGGACCTCGGCGCCCACCTGCCCGAGAGCATCGACGCCGTCGTGCGACGGGTGACCGGCGTGGTGGCTGCACGGACCGCGGACGCGCGGGTGGAGACGCCGGTCGGCGAATGGCGGCTCGAGGCGTACCTCCCGACGCGCGTCGTCGAGCTCGTGGTGCACACGGGCGACCTCAGGGCGGCCGCCGGGCTCGACGGGCAGGCGCCCGAGGTCGCGGGTCGTCAGGCGCTGGTGGTGCTCGGGGCCCTCGTGGCCGATGCTCCGTGGGCTGACGCGCCGCGCCTCCTGACGGCCCTGACGGGTCGCTCGGCGCTCGCCGCCGGGTACACGGTGCTCTGACGGGGCCGTCGGTCCGCTGTCGGACGACGGAGCGGGCCCTCGCGGGTTCGGGTTCGACTTCGGTGTCGGTGTCGGTGTCGGTGCCGGTGTCGGCAATTCCGGGCTGGTGCTGTGGCTGGATGGCGGGATCCGCGTGGGATGGGCACGGCCGCGACAGGAATCAGGATTTGCTGACCTGGGATGCGACGCGTGCTGCTGGCGAGGGGGTGGGCAGGCGGGCGTCTGGGTCGGAGTGGACATCGAGTTCGCCACCGGTCTCGGTGTCGGCAACTCCGGGCCGGTGCTGCGACGGAGTACCGGGACCACCGGGGGAGGAGAGCTACCGCGACGGGAGCCAGGAGTTGCCGACGGGGGGCGCTGCCGGTGTCGGTGTCGGTAGTTCCGGGCCGGTGTCGGTAGTTCCGGGCCGGTGTCGCGGCGGGTGTCCGGATGGAACGGATGGCGGGGTCACACCCTCCAAGGGAACGGCCGAGCCTGTCCTGGACGGATCACCGTCCGGTCGAGTCGTCGACCCGCTGGAAGAGGACGTGGTCCTGCCAGCGGCCCGCGATCTCGAGGTAGGACGGTGCGATGCCGTACTGCTCGAAACCGGCCTTCCGCAGGACCCGCTGTGAGGCGACGTTGTGACGGAGCGTCCCCGCCTGGACGCGGTGGAGGCCGGCGTCGCCGAACGCCCAGTCGACGGCCTCGCCGACGGCCGAGGTCATGATGCCGCGCCCGTTGCGGTCCTCCGACAGCCAGTAGCCCAGGTCACAGGACCGGAAGGGGCCACGGGCGATCCCGCTGAGGGTCAGCCGGCCCACCACGGCACCCTCGTCGATGATGACGAACGGCTGCGCCTCACCCCGGGATCGTTGCGCCAGCAGCGACGAGATCACCGACAGCTGCCCCTCGAGCGTGAAGTAGGCGTCACCGCGCACGGGGTCCCAGGGCGCCAGGAATTCACGGTTGCGCGTCAACGCCCGGGCCAACTCGGGGGCGTCTCGCGGCTCGATCAGGCGGAGGTGGGAGGACACGGGTTCACGGTACCGCCGGAGACGCGGCCCGATGCCGTCGTCGTCGCCGTCGGGACGGCCTCGGGTTCGTACTCGCCCCACGGGGCGCCGTCCTCCGTGCCGGGTTCCAGTCCCTAGGGGTCGAGTGCGTGGAGCTCGACGAGCACCCGGTCGACGAGGTCCCGCCAGGCCTGACTGCGGCGTGGTTCGTCGACGTCCGCCTCTCGTCGACGGAGGAATCCGCGGACGGCCCTCACCGCGCCTCCGGACGCCCGGCCTCGTCGAGCGCGCGCAGCAGCGCCTCGCCGTCGCGCACGTCCACGAAGGTCATCGGCAGCGGGGCCATGACCCCGTCGAGACCCGTGTTGGTCAGGCCGCGCTGCCGTGCGCCGAACGGGGTGTTCCCCGTGATCGAGTCGGTCCAGTCGACGCTGACGTGGGTGCGGTCCCGGGACCACGAGACCTCTTGATTCTGCTGCTTCGCCGGCGCCTGGTGGACGGTCGACCCGACGACCAGGAACGACCGCTGGTCGGTGACCGCGTAACCCGTCTTCGCCTTCCGAGCCCGCTTGAGCAGGAACCTGCCGACCACGAAGAAGAGGCCGATCGCCACGAAGACCCCACCGAAGGCGACGAAGAACCACGACGCCCCGTCGCGCAGCGCGGAGACCTCCCAGAAGATCGCGAACCCGCACCACAGCAGGCTGAACGGCACGAGGAACAGGTCGTTGCGACCGAAGGTCACGCTCTCGTCCGGGCCGCCCGACCAGAGCAGGTGCTCGCCGGGGCGCAGCTCCGGCTGGACGAGGGCACGTCGGTCGTCGGGCACGCGGGCGTCGGGAGCGCTCATGGTCGAGAAACTACCGTGACGCGTCCGCCGCCGTCACCGCGCCCGGGCTGGGGTGCCGTCAGGCCCGGGGCCGGTCGAACCGGGCGCCGCCGGGCTTCGGGCCGAGCAGCGACAGGATGAAGATGACGAACCCGCCGAGGTACGGGACGAGGTTGATGAGCAGCAACCACCCGCTGAGGTCGATGTCGTGGAGTCGCCGCGCTCCGAGGGAGAGGAACGGCACGATCGTCCCGAAGAAGAGGATCGCGAAGACGAAGCCGAAGGGGATGAAACCGGGTCCGGGTTCTAGGGTGCCGTCGTAGTCGGTCGTGCTCCCCGGGAGGCCCGCGAGGAACCCGACGATGCCGAGGACGAAGTAGAGGACCGTGTTGGCGAGGACCACCCACCAGTACTCGCTGCGGCTCGCGCGCCCCGTGAAGTCGGCGTACTTGAGGAAGAACCGCTTCACCGCGACGACCGGGCCCGCCCCGTACAGCGGCGCCCAGAGGGGGACCGCACCACCCGGGCCGGAGGGCGATCCCTGCGGCGGCTGTCCGTGCGAGGGCTGTGCATACGAGGGCTGCCCGTACGAGGGCTGTGCGTACGAGGGCTGCCCGTACGAGGGCTGCTGCCCGTACGACGGAGGCGTCGGCTGCCCGTAGGGCGGCTGATGCCCGTAGGGCGGAGGCGACTGCTGCCCGTAGGGCGGGGGCGTCGGCTGCCCGTAGGAGGGCTGCCCGTAGGGCGGCTGCTGCGGCTGCTGCGGCTGGCCGCCCCGCTGGTCCGTTCCGTCGTTCTGGTCGCTCATGAGATCCCCCTCGTCCGCGCCGCCCACCGCGACCAGACCACCCTATCGAGCGGGGGCGTCGTACCATCGGGCCGTGCAGACACCGGCCGTCCTCCGTGACGATTCACCCGAGGCCGCCGCGCTCCTCCGCGCCGGGTGGACCGTCGCGGCCCGGTCGTTCGGTGCCCGGCTCGACGGCGACCGCCTCGACCGTGACCGCCTCCGCGCCCTCGCGTCCGGCAGGGTCGCCGACGTCACGATCCGCGAGCTCGGGTTGCACGACGTCGACGACGTCCTCGCTCTCGACGCGCAGACCCTCGACGACTACCCGGGCAGCGTGGCCACACGGCACGAGCCCTTCGACCGGTCGTCGGCGACACCCGGACCGACCCGCCGGGCCTGGGGTGCCCTCACGTCGACGGGTCGCCTCGTCGGCCTGACCGTCGTCGACCTCGACGGTCCCACCGCCGAGACGGACGTCACCGTCGTGCATCCCGATCACCGCGGTCGAGGCCTCGCGGCGGCGGTCAAGGCCGCGTCGGTGCTGGCCCTCCTCGACGCCGGCGTGCTCCGCTTCCGCACCGGAGGTTCGGCCGACAATCCCGCCATCGTCGCCGCGAACGCCACCCTCGGCTACGTCGTCGACGAGGGCTGGCTCACCCTGGTCGCACCCACCCCCTGAACGTCGGTCGAGTGGTCCCGAATCGTCCCTCGTCGGCCGACGAAGGACGATGGGGGACCACTCGACGCGACCGCGGGAGTGATCGCGCGGGCCCCGGGATCAGCCCCAGCCGCCGAGGTAGGCGGCGACGCTCGGCTCGCCCGTGACGGGCGTCAGCCAGTCCACGGAGGCGCGGTGCGAGACGAACGCGACGCCCGCCCCCCAGCGTCGGGCGCGCAGGGCGGCGCGGCGCGACTCGACCGTCACGAGCACGCGGCCCGACGGGTCCGCCAACTCGAGCGTGCCGAGCGACCCGACGCCCACCGCGTCCGTCGCCGTCCGAAGGTCACGCGCGACGTCGTCCCCGAGGCCGACCGCAGCGGCCAGGGCCTGCACCCGGGCGTCGTCCGAGCCGCCGGCCTCCACCGCGGGCAGCACCCGCACGGGCCCGTCGAGCGTCACGACCACCCGGGCACCGCCCAGCGCGGCGGCGGCAGCGTCCGACGAGCTGCCCCGCACCCGCTGGTCCGCCTCGAAGACCGGGGCCACGTCGTCCGGCACCACGACCGTCACGTCCGGCATCGCCGCCAGCACGCTGTCGACCGCCACGAACGCCGCACCGGCCGAGATCGACGTCCTGACGGAGGCGACCAGGTCGACGCAGACGTCCACCGCGCGACTCCGCACGCCGAACCCACGCGAGCCGCGCACGGCGATCAGGTCCGCGAGGCGCAGGGTCTCGCCGTTCTTCTCGACCTGACGCCGCGCCTCCTCGTCCTCGCGAGCGACCGCCGACGCCGCCGACCCCGCCGAACCCCCCGACCCCGACCCCGCCGACCCGCCGCCGGCACCCGTCGCCCGTCCCGCCCAGTCCGGCCCGTCGTGCCACGCCACGGCGCCCGGCACGTGCGCGAACACGCCGCCGGCGAGCCACGCGCGGTGGGCCCATTCCCAGTCCTCGCCGCCGTAGCTCGTGAACGACTCGTCGAAGCCGCCGACCTGGTCGAAGAACCAGCGGGTGCAGCAGGTGACCGCCCCGATCAGGTGGCGGTACGACCGGTCGTCGGCGTGCAGCAGGTCGGCCGACCAGCCGTACGCCTGCTCCAACCAGCGCGGCTGCTCCAGCTCGTGGGCCGGCCCTGCCACCTCGACCGGCTCCGACACCGGCACGGCCACGCCGTCACCGGCCCCGCCGTCACGACCCAGCACCCCCGCGAAGTCCGCGTGCTTCCGTTGGCCGACCGTCACCGCCTCGGGGGCGAGCGCCGGCAGCCGGGTCAGCCGCAGCACGTAGTCCGGCTCGGGTGACGTGTCGGCGTCGACGAAACACAGCACCGACCCCGACGACGCGGCGACGCCGACGTTGCGGGCGGCCGAGAGCCGGAACCCGAGGTCCTCCTGCACGATCAGCCGCACCCCCTCGGGCACGGTGGGTGGCGTCGGCGATCCGTCGTCGACGACGATCACCTCGAGCCGTTCGGCCGGGTAGCTCTGACGCGCCAGCGCCGCCAGCGTCCGGTCGAGCTCGGCCTGCTGCCGGTAGTGCACGACGACCACCGACACGAGCGGCGGCAGGTCGGGCCACACCCCGTCGAGGGCGTCCCACGCGTTGCCGACGACGAACCATCCGCCCGCAGGAGGCGCGGTGTCGGTCGCGTCAGACACCGGCGACCCGGCGTCGCGGCTCACCAGCGCACCCCCTCGGCCCACCACGCCGCGTAGGCGTCGGCCACCTCGTCGAGGCCGGGCAGGGTCCGGGCGTCGTCGTCGAGCCAGGTCGACGCCGGGTCGGCCAGGGCGGTCGCGATCGCCGTCGCCAGACCGCCGTCGGGGTAGAGCGTGAGCGTGCCCGGCCGGAGGGCGGCCATCTCGCGCGAGTACCTCGTGTCGGGCACGAGCGGTCGTCGCCCGGCCGCGATCCAGGTCGCGATCGAACCGGAGGCCGACACGTGCTGGTGCGCCGCCACGGGCACCGACGCGCGCCGGGCGCGGTCGAGCAGCGTCGCGTCGTCGAGGTAGCCCGTCGCGCCGAACGGCACGCCGAGCGCTGCCGCCTCGTCGACCAGCTGCTGCAGCTCGGCCTCGTGCCCCGAGGAGGCGCGGCCGAGCGCCACGACGCCGGTCGCCCGCGCGTCCGGTCGCGTCGCCCCGCTGCCGTCCCGGTCGTCGGCGGCGTCGTGCCGCGCGGCCGCGAGTCCGGCCACGGCCGCCACGACCTCGGCGTGCCCCTTGCCCGGGTAGAAGAAGCCGATGACCGCGACGTCGCCGTCCGGCTCGGGGAGCCCGGCCGGCCCGGCGGGCTCGGGGAGCCCGTCCGGCCCGGTCCGCTCCGGCGGCAGGGGGTGCCGGTCGACCGGCAAGGGGATCACCTCGACCGGGCCGTCGAAGCCGACCCACTCGCGCAGGAGGGAGCGCTCGTGGTCGCTGTTGACCACGACGCCTCGCGCGGCGGCGACCACGCGACCGTAGGCCTCACCGCGCCTCCTCAGGTTGCGCTCGCCGTCCGACGGCTGCGGCAGGTCGTGCAGGGTGACCGTGAGCGCCGTCGTGTCGGCCAGGTGCTCGACGACGTCGGCCGCCGCGGCCGGCGAGGGGCCCCAGAGCCGGTCGGTGAACTGCAGGTGGGCCCGCGGGACGCCGACGTCGACGGTGTCGGCCGGGCCCGCACCGAAGCCCCCGTCGACGTCCGGCACGTCGAGCAGGTCGGCGACGTCGAGGGCGAGGTGCCGACCGGTGCGGGCCTCGACCGTCGCGGCGATCTGGGCCGCGTAGGTCGCGACGCCGTGCTGCGGATCGTGGTGCGTGACCACCACGGGCAGCTCGACGAGGTCGATCGTGGCCGCCGCACCGTCCCGCGCGGTCCACCGGGCCGAGTCGCGCGCGGTCGCCTCGCGGGTCGAGGGATCGACCGCCCCGCCGCTCACGCCGCACCCCACAACGCGAACGAGTCGGCGTGCCGGGCCAGCGCGGCCTCGACCGCGTCCGGGTGCTCGGCGTACCAGGCGAGGTGTGCCCGGCGGACCTCGTCGGCGTCGACGCGCTCACCGCCGACGACCCAGTGGTCGGTCGCCTCGTCGTCGAGGCCCCAGGCGTCGATCACCGCCTGCTCGCGCGGGGCGTGCACGCTCGAGAGCACGGGTCGGCCCGGATCGACGACGTGCTCGGGCAGGCCGAGGCGCTCGCGGACGCGCGACGCGAGGGCCGTCCAGACAGGGTTGCCGGGGTGGTTCAGGGTGCGCATCTGGTCGAAGCGCGGCGTGCCGGCCCCGTCGGCGCCCGCACCGACCTCGAACAGGTCCGACGCGACGACGCTGTCGTGGGCGACCTCGCGCTTCCGCAGCTCGGCCAGCGACTGCTCGGCGACCGACCGGACGACGGCGGGCGTCAGGGCGCCTCCCGGGAGGGGCCGCCCGGCGGCCTCGGCGATCAGCCGGACGTCGTGGTACTCGACCACGGGCGGCACGAGCGAGACGTCGCTCGGCGGGCGCACGATGACGTGCGCGGGGTAGAGGCCCGCGAACCGGACGACGGGCACCCGGACGACCCGCGCCTCCCGGGGCAGCATCGCGGCCAGCTGGGCCGTGCCGAGCGGGAGGTCGTGGTAGTCGTCGCGCACCGGTTGCGAGACCAGCAGCCCGGCCCGGCCGAGCCACCGGCCGAGCTGCGGCAGGTCGGCGGCCGTGAGCTCGTGCACGGGCGGCATCCGGACGGTCGTGAGGCCCCCGCCGTCGAGGAAGATCCGCAGCGACTCGGCCTGGCAGTTGCCCACCACGAGGGCGATCGCCCCGTCGCCCTCCGGCTCGCTCAGACCGTAGAAGTCGCCGTAGTGACGGGTGCGGCCGTCGGGTTCGGTTCGCTGTTCGGACATGCTTCCCTCCGGCCCGCGCTCGGAACGGACAAAGGGGGTCGCGCGGGCCTATGTTGAGTCAACAGCGACTTCCCCGGTCGCGTCATCCTTTCCCGCCGCCAGCCCCGGCACACCTCACCCGCATCGTCGCGGGTGCTCGTCGTACCGCGAGACAGGCCTCGCGCCGGTCCGCCACGGCGAGCGACCTGATCACGCCGAGGAGGCCCCGATGACCCATCACGCCCCGACGTCGCCGTCGACCACGGCCCCCGCGTCCGACGAGACCGTCGTCGTCGCGCCCCTCCGCGTGGCCTCCGTCCCGGCCGGCCACCCGTACGTCCGCTCGTTGCTCGACCCCGACGACGCCTCCGGCCGCGTCGTCCACCTCGCCGACCCGCTGCCCGACCCCGCCGAGCCGGACCGCTGGTGGCCCCCGGTGGTGCTGGACGCCGACTGGCTCCGCGCCCACGCCGACGAGATCGACCTGCTGCACGTGCACTTCGGCACCGAGTCGTACCCCACCGCCCACCTCGTCGCCGTCGTCGAGGCCCTGCGCGACCTGCGCCTGCCGCTCGTGTATACGGTGCACGACCTGACGAACCCGCAGCTCGTCGACCAGGCGCCCCACGTCGAGCACCTCGACGTGCTGATCCCGGCCGCCGACGAGTTGATCACCCTCACCGACGCGGCCGCCGACGAGGTCGCTGCCCGGTGGGGTCGTCGCCCGACCGTCATCGCGCATCCGGCCATCGTCGACCCCGAGGTCGAGCTGCCGGTCGGCACATCCGGTGACACGGTCGTCGTCGGGGTCCACCTCCGCGACCTGCGCCCCAACGTCGCGGGCGTCGAGACCGTCCGCACCCTGCTCGCGGCGGTCGACGCCCTGCGCGCCACCGGTGCCGCCGTGGAGGCGCGGGTCGACCTGAACGAGCGCGTGCGCGACCCCGAGCAGGCCGAGCGCATCCGCGAGCTCGTCCGGGCCGCCGGCCCGTCGGCGACCCTCGCCGAGCACCCGCGCCTGACCGACGCCCGGCTCGAGCGGTCGCTCGCCGACCTGGACGTCTCGGTGCTGCCCTACCGCCACGGCACGCACTCCGGCTGGGTCGAGCTGTGCTGGGACCTCGCCGTCCCGGTCGCCGCGCCCCGCGTCGGCCACGCCGCGGCGCAGCACCCCGACCGTGGGGCGACCGCCTCCTTCGACCTCGACGACCCCGCGTCGCTGGCCGCGGCCGTCATCGCCCTGGTCAGCCCGCACGCCGTCGACGAGACCGCCGACGCACACGACGCCCCAGCCCGGGTGCCGGCCTCGCGCCGCGGCACCCCGCACCGCGCGGCCCTGCAGCAGCAGCGTCGGTCCGTGCGGCGACGACAACGCCACGACGTGGCCGCCGCCCACCTCGCGGTGTACGAGCGCGCCCTCGCGACGGTCGCGGCGGTGACGGCGTGACCCGCGCCTCCCGGCCCCTGCGCATCGTCGTCGTGGCGCCCCTGCGCTACCCGATCCGCGAGCCGTTCGCCGGCGGACTCGAGTCGTCGGTCCACCACCAGGTGCGCACCCTGCGCGAGCGCGGCCACCGCGTCTCGCTGATCGCCACCGAGGGGTCCGACCACCTCGACCAGAGCCCGCCCGAGTTCGTCCTGCCCGCCGTGGTCTTCGACGACCCGGCCGAGGCGACCGACACGACCTACCCCGACGGCTACCTCGAGCGCGCGCTGCCGGCCCTCGAACGCGCCCTGCAGTTCGTCGCCGACCACGCCGACGACTACGACCTCGTCGACAACCACAGCCTGCACGGCGTCCCGCTCGCCCGGGCCGACCGCATCGGCGTGCCCATGGTCAGCACCCTGCACACGCCGACCCTGCCCGACATGCTCGCCGCGCACCGCTCGTCCACCGGGCCGCGCAGCCGCTTCGTCGCCGTCAGCGGCCACACCGCCGCCGCCTGGGCGAGGGAGGGCGTCGAGGCGAGCGTCCTGCCGAACGGCGTCGACACCGAGCGCTGGGGCTTCGGACCGGGGGGCGACGACCTCGTCTGGTCGGGACGCATCGTCCCCGAGAAGGGGCTGCACCTCGCCCTCGAGGTCGCCCGTCGCGCCGGGCGCCGCCTGGTGATCGCCGGCCGCATCGGCGACGTCGACTACTTCGAGACCGAGGTCGCCCCGCACCTCGGAGCCACCGCCCACTACGTCGGCGAACTGCGCCAGCCCGAGCTCGCGGCCCTCGTCGGCCACAGCGGCTGCGCCCTCGTCACGCCCGTGTGGGAGGAGCCCTTCGGACTCGTCATCGCGGAGGCGCTGGTCACCGGCACGCCGGTCGTCTCGTTCGCCGTCGGGGGAGTCCCCGAGGTCGTGGCGGGTTCGGTCGGGGCCGCCCTGGTCCCCGCCGGCGACCTCGACGGCATGGCGCGCGCGGCCGACGACCTGCTGCGCCGGGTCGGGACGGACGCCGACGCCCGCCGCACCGTGCGGCAGGACGCCGTCGACCGGTTCTCGCTGCGAGCCCGGGCCGCCGTCCTCGAGCGGCTGTACGCCGACGTCGTGGCCTCGGACGAGCGCGTGCCGGGCACGTCCGTCGTCGCCGCGACGGAGCCGACCGGCGTGGGTGGCCGGCACCGTGCCTCCTCGTCCCTCGCCGGCGGCCTGTCGGCCGTGCGCCCGGCCGGCACGGGCCGACGGGTCGTGACGGCGTGACCTCGACGGTCGCCCGCCCCCTCGTCGGCTGGTACGTGCACCACCACGGTGCCGGGCACCGCACCCGCTTCTCGGCCGTCCGGCCGCACCTCGACGCCGACGTCGTCGTCTTCAGTTCGCTGAGCGCCCCCGTCGACCTGCCGGACGACACCACCTGGATCGAACTCGAGCGCGACGACGCCCCGACCACGGGCCCGGACGGCGTGGTCCGTCACCCCGCCGACGCCTCGCCGACCGTGGGCGGCCTGCTGCACTGGGCTCCCGTGGGGCACCCCGGGCACGCCTCCCGCCTGGGCCGCATCGCCGGGGAGATCGCCGGGGCCGCGGCTGGCGGGCGCCCCTTCGACGCGATGGTCGTCGACGTCTCGGTCGAGGTGACGCTCTTCGTGCGGCTGCTGGGCGTCGAGGTCGTCGTGGTCTCGCAACCCGGCGACCGCACCGACGAACCCCATCGACTCGCGTACGACGCCGCGTCGCGCGTGATCGCTCCCTGGCCCGCCGGGACGCACGACTCGTCGGCGCTCGACCGGGTCGCCGAGAAGGTGCGCTGGGTCGGCGGGATCTCGCGGCAGGACGGGCGCGGGGCCTCGGACCGCGGGTCGGCCGTCGTCCCCGGCAGCGTCCTCTTCGTGGGCGGTGCCGGCGGCAGCGACCACGGGGACCTCTCGGCCGCGGTCGCCCGCGCGGCTCGGGCCACGCCCGGCACGACCTGGTCGGCCCTCGGGCTCGACACCTGGGTCGACGATCCGTGGTCGGCCATGACCTCGGCCGAGGTGATCGTGACCTGGGCCGGCCAGAACACCGTCGCCGACCTCGCCGCCCTCGGCGCACGTGCCGTGGTCGTGCCGCAGACCCGACCCTTCGACGAACAGCTCACGACCGCCCGGGCGCTCGACCGGGCCGGTCTCGCCGTCGTGGCGCCGTCCTGGCCCGCCGACGCCGAGTGGCCGTCGGTGGTCGAGCGCGCCCGGGGGCTGCGGCCCGACTGGTCGGCGTGGCAGGTCGAGGGGGCTGCCGCCCGCGCCGCCGCGGTGGTCGCCGAGGTGGCCGGTCGGGGCGCGCACGGCGTCGGCCCCGCGCGCGCCGAGCCCGCCGTCGGCGCCGAGCCCGCCGTCGGCGCCGAGCCCGCCGTCGGTTCCGACCTCGCCGTCGGCACCGACCTCGCCGTCGGCACCGACCTCGCGGGGGTCGCCTCGTGACCGTCGTGGTGGTGACCCTCGCCTCCGCCACCCGCATGAAGCACGTCCTCAACCAGCTGCGGTTCGTCCGGCAGGTGGCACCCGAAGCCGGCCACGTGATCGTCTGGCTCGACGAGACCCCCGCCCCCGACGTGCCCGCCCTGGCCGGCGTGACGACCCTGCACGTCCCGCCGGGTCCCGA
Source organism: Frigoribacterium sp. ME-P-080 (assembly GCF_030209595.1). NCBI lineage: Bacteria > Bacillati > Actinomycetota > Actinomycetes > Micrococcales > Microbacteriaceae > Frigoribacterium > Frigoribacterium sp. ME-P-080. The sequence goes on along the minus strand of NZ_JARVRR010000003.1, from coordinate 549,229 downwards.
CGGCCTGCGCCTCGCCGCCGGACGCAACCGCGGAGCCGACGCGGCCGTCGGTCACGGTGCCACGCTCATCGTGTTCCTCGACGCCGACTGCGTCCCCGGCCCCGACCTCTTCCGCCACTACGAACAGGCGGCGCTCGACCACCCGGGGGCTCTCCTGAGCGGACCCGTCACCTACCTGCCCGAAGGGTTCGTGCTCGGCGCCGGCGAGGGGCTCGAGGGGGCGACCGCTCCGCACGCGGCGCGACCCGCGCCTCCTGCGGGGACGACGCTCGTCGCGGGCGCCGCGGACTATCCGCTGTTCTGGTCGCTGTCGTTCGCGGTGACGCCGGACGCCTGGGCGCGGCTCGGCGGCTTCGACGAGCGATACGAGGGCTACGGCGGCGAGGACACCGACTTCGCCTTCACCGCGCGCTCGCTCGACGTCCCGCTCGTCTGGGTCGGCGGCGCCCACGCGTACCACCAGTACCACCCGACGTCGTCACCGCCGTGGCGCCACCTGTCCGACGTCGTGCGCAACGGCGGCCTCTTCGCCGAGCGGTGGGGCGAGTGGCCGATGGGTGGCTGGCTCGACGCGTTCGAGCGGGCCGGCGCGGTGCGCCGGGCGGCCGACGGCGGCTGGACCCTCGTCGAGGGCGCGGCCGTCCCGAGCTGACCCGCCCCGGGCCGACCCGCCCCGGGCTGCCCCGCCCCGAGTCGCCGGGCCGAGTAGCCCGCCCCGAGTCACGGGCCGGGATCGCACCGCCGACTGAGCATCGCACCGTCGAAGTGGGCGGTGCGACGTCCAGTCGGCGGTGCGACGCCACCCGAGGAGGCGCGGCGCGGCCGGGTCAGTCGAGCGTGCCCTGGTCGGACGACTTCTTGTGGGCGATGGCGTCGCGTTCGGCGGCGAGGGACGCGACGGTGGCCGGGTCGAGGGCGTCGTAGTCGACGAACGGGTCGGGCTGGCCCGTCTTGTCGGCGACGACCGCCGAGTAGGCCGAGACGGCGAGTCGCAGCTTGGCGGTCGCCCGACCGGCACGCTTGCTCGACAGCGGTTTCTCTTGCATGACCTTGCGGTGGTGGTCGAGCGCCTCGACGAGGTCGCGGTGGGCCGTCTTGAGCTTTTTCGCCATGTGACGATCATGCCCACCCGGGGCCGATCTGCCAACACGGTCGTGGCCGCGGGGGACCGGTCGGGGGACAAGCCGCCGCGGGGGAGGAAGCGAGGCCCGGGTGCTTTCACAGCGGGCGGCCACACTGCCGTAACCTCCCGGGCGGACCATCAGGCATGATCTCGCTGACCGGAGTGATCCGCCCCACCGACGAGGTGGCCGTGCTGCACGTCGTCGAGCAGAAGCTCCGGCGGCACTTCCCGGCGTTGAGCGCCGCGTCCGAGGTGCTCGTGCTGCAGGCCTGGGGCCTGCCGGTCCGCGTCACCGAGCAGTTGGCGCGGCTGCGGCTCGACGTCGTCGTGGGCGACCAGGACGAGGCGGCCACGTTCCGCGACACGGTCGGCGCCGAGTTGCGTGGCTGGTCGGGGTCGGGGTCCGGCTCCCTGAGGGTCGACTGGACCGAGGACGTCCTCCCCGCCGTCGCGCCGGCCACGCTCGGCGAGACCGCCTGACCGGGCCGGCCGGGGACGTCGACGGGGCGACCTCCGGGGTTTCCCGGCCCGCGCCTCCTATGCTTCGTCCCGACGAGGGTCTCCCGAGCCCTCTCTCGCCGAGGGGGCGCGCATGACCGACGACGGACGCACCGAGCGGGCCCTCGACGGCCATGACGACCGCTCCGATCGAGGAGGCGCGGTGCGGCAGGGCGGGATCGCCCGCCACGGTCGCCTCCGCCGCGGGCACCCCGTGGCGTTCGCGGCGAAGGTGACGGCGGCCGCGCTGGCCGTGGTCCTCGTCAGCACGACCTCGATCGCGGCCATCGCCACGTGGCAGGTGCTGCAGGGCGCGAGGCCCACGGTGCAGCTCGCCGGACCCGACGGGTCGTCCGCCTCGCCCGTGCCGCAGCTGACGGCGCAGACCGGTGAGGTGAACCTGCTGCTGATCGGCACCGACACCCGCGAGGGGCTGGGCACCGGATTCGACGACGCCGCCAACCAGCAGGCCAGCTCGGGGGCGGGCAAGAACGACTCCACGGTGCTCGTGCACATCTCCGAGGACCACACGAACATGGCGGTCGTGAGCTTCCCGCGCGACCTCATCGTGCCGATGCCGGCCTGCCCGAACGACGACGGCACGGTCAGCCCGGCGACCTCGGGCGCGATGCTGAACACCGCGCTGGGACGTGGCGGGCCGAAGAACGGACTGTCGTGCGTGGCCCAGACGATCGGACAGCTGACCGGACTGCAGATCGACTACGCGGGATCGATCACGTTCGAGGGGGTCGTGTCGATGGCCGACGCCATCGGCGGCGTCGAGGTGTGCCTGGCGACGCCGATCCGCGACACCGAGGTCCAGCCCGCACTCGATCTCCCGGCCGGCACGCGGACGTTGTCGGGGGCCGAGGCGGGGGCCTTCCTCCGCTCGCGCTACGGGGTCGGCGACTCGAGCGACCTCGGGCGGATCAGCAACCAACAGACGTTCCTCTCGGCGCTCGCCCGGCAGACGGTGTCGGCGGGGACGCTGACCGACCCGACCAAGGTGTTGGCGATCGCGAGGGTGGCGTTCGCCAACATGACGCTGAGCGACACGCTGGCCGACGCGTCGACCCTCGCCAAGCTCGCCCTCGCCGTGAACACGGTCGGGCTGTCGAACATGGTCTTCGTGCAGTACCCGGCGGTGGACGATCCCGCCGACCGCAACCGCGTGCTGGTCGACGAGTCGGCCGCGGCGGTGCTCGACGACGCCCTGCAGCGCAACCTGCCGCTGACCCTCTCGGCGGACAGCCTCGGACGGTCGGCGGTGCTCGACCCGGCCGCCCCGGCCGTGCCGGGTGTGTCGGCGTCTCCGTCCACGGGTGCCGGGGGCGAGCCGTCGGGCGAGGCGACCGACGGGGCGGTCGACGTCGTCCCGGGCGCCGGAGCGACCCCGGCGCCCACACCCGCACCGACCTCGGCGGCCCTCCCCGGGAACGTCTCGGGCCAGTCCGCCGACCAGGTCACCTGCGCCAAGCGCGACTGACGAGGGGTCGAGTCACCTTCTTCCGGGGGTTCCCCCTGCCATCGACGCGCCCTAACATGGCAACCGACATGTGAACTCGGACATGTCACCTTCCGGGTGGCGTGTCGACGATCGGCGAAGGGGCCACACGATGAAGACGACCACATCGATCCGAGGGGTCGGTGCGACGGTGGCCCTGGCCATGGTCACCGCGGCCTTCGCTGCGGCACCGGCCGCGGCGACGCCGGCCGCAGCGGCACCGGCCGCGGCGACGCCCACCGCCACGGAGCCGGCTGCTCCGACGTCGGCCCCGGCTGCCGCCGCCTCGACCGCGACCGTCGACCTCGACATCGAGCGCCGCGCCGACGGCAGCGGCCCCTTCACGCCCGCCGAGGGCCCCGGTGCCGACGCCGGCGCCTCCAACGGCATCGTCCGCACCTTCGACGCCATCACCTACCGCGTCACCGTCAGCGCCAACGGCGGCTCGGTGACGAACGAGCGGTTCACCGTGACCGCACCCGACGGCACCACGTGGGCCGGGATGCCGAACACCTGCGAGGTCGACGGCTCCGCGATCGTCGGCCCCGAACTCACCTGCAACGTCGGCACCGTCGGCGAGGGGCAGGTCCTCGCGACCCCGGTCGTCCTGACCATCGACTCCCGGGCCGGCGGCGGCACGGTCGCCATCACGGGCACCGTGACCGGTGACGGCGTCGCCGAACCGGCAGGGCCCGTCACATCCGTGGCGACGACGGTCTCCGCGGCACCGCGCTTCGACCTCGCGAAATCCGTCGCGAACTCCACCTTCCACCCCGGTGTCGTCGGCCCCGACGGAACGGAGGGGACGGTCCTCCAGTACCCCGTGACCGTCGCGTGGGAGCCCGTGGTCCCCGGGCAGGGGCTCCTCGGCTACGAACGCTCGAGCGGCACCTTCACCTTCCAGGACGACGTCTCCCGGATGTTCGGCGACCTGCCGTCCCCCGCGGTCCTCTTCGGCCACGACGGGCGGGCCGCCTGCGGGCTCAACGACGGGCGCACCTTCCCGGTCCTCCCCGGCGGCAGCGGGGGGAGGTCCACGACGGTGTTGCACTCCGGCCGCTTCGAGTGCACGCAGTCCGCTCCGGGGCAGCCCGTCGAGGTGACCATCACGGGCACCGACACCGACATCACGCCGTCGAGGGGCATCCCCTCGCAGAGCGCCACCGGCCAGCCGATCCAGGGGGGCGTCAAGCCCTACGTGATCAGCGGGTACATCAGCATCTGGGTTCCCGCCCTCGACGCGGGCCAGTCCCTCATCGCGAGCAACACCTTCACCCCGCTGCAGACCACGGGCATCAGCGGTGCGTCCAACTTCCCGGGCTCGACCGAACCGCTGGCGAACAACTCGGTCGACCGCAACCTGTCGTTCTTCGTCCCGGGAGGGGGCTTCAAGCACCTCGGCCAGACCCGGGTGAACGGCTCCACCGCCGTCGGCTCCGCGAAGTCGGGAGACCCCTACGTCACCCCCGGGACGCGCCTCCGCTCCCAGGTCAACCTGGCGAACAGGGGCGTCTCGGACTACGTCGGGGCGATCACCTGTGACGTCTACGACAACCGCTTCCAGCAGCTGACGACGCTGTTCGGCGAGCACGCGACCACCAACGGCTGGAACGAGGGCGTCCGCATCGAGTACGCGGCGTTCTCCTTCACGGACCCCACCGTCGGTCGGGACGCCACGTGCGACGACTCCGACGGTCCCTGGTACGACAGCCCCGACGACGTCCCCGGCGGTGTCGACGCGATCGGGAAGATCCGCGCCGTCGGGACGGTCGCCGGCGGGCGGGCCGGCAACCTCTTCAGCTACTTCGAGGTGCAGGCCGCCCCGAACGACACCCGCGTCCACGACTTCGGCTCGTTCTTCGACGGCACGAGCGCCTGGGTCCACGACACGGCGCCCGCGGCCAACGGTGTCGGGCCGCTGGCCGACAGCGTCATCGTCACGCAGGTCAGGGCCCGGGTCGTGAAGAAGGTCGTCGACCCCGGCACCACCGCCGAGACCACCCCCGACAAGACCGCGTTCGTCGTCGCCGGCACGAGCATGGACTACGCCCTCTACCCGACGCTCACGAACGCGACGGAGGGGGGCCGCCCCCAGGCCCTCACGGTGACCGACGTCCTGCCCGAGCACACGACGTACCAGCGTGGCTCGAGCTCCCTCGAACCGACGAGCGTCGAGACCACGACGATCGACGGTGAGCTCCACGAGACGATCGTCTGGACCCTCGAGGACGTCGTCCCCAACCGTCCGATCGCGCCCCTCACGTACCGGCTCGACGTGTCCGGGACGGCCCCGCCGGGGTCCGTGAACAACACCGCCCACGTCGCCGCCGACGACGACCTGTCGCCCGAAGGGCTCCGCACGGCACTCCGAGGCGTCCGCGTCGAGTCCTCGAGCGGCATCGGCGTCCAGAAGACCGCGGAGGAGCCCACCGTCGTCGTCGGCGACGACCTCGTCTGGACGCTCGAGTACCGCAACACCGACTCCGTCCCCATCGCGGCCGTCGACCTGATCGACGTCCTGCCCACCGTCGGGGCCAGCGGTGGGCAGGTCGACCTCGCCGCCCCGGTCGAGGTCGACCCCGACGCCGGTGAACGCGTCCGCTACACGACCGCTGCCCCGGGCGGCATCTCCTTGGACGGCGACGACCCGAGCAACGCCCCCGGGGGCGACACCGCCTGGTTCGACGCGTCCCGCATCGGGACGGGCGGCGACCAGGTGGCGCTCGAGGACGTCACCGCCGTCCGCATCCAGCGGACCACGGCCGTCGACGTCGGCGAGGTCGTCACGCACGACCTGACCGCGACGACGACGGAGGCACGTGACGGGGACGTCGTCACCAACCGGTTCGGCCTGCGCGCGACGAACCTCGCGCTCGCCGCGTTCTCGAACCGGGCCGCCATCACCGTCGTCGCCGGAGCCGGCGGCGACCGCGTGTGGGACGACGCGGACGCCGACGGGCTCCAGGGGCCTGCCGAGGCCGGCATCCCGTTCCTCCCGGTGACCCTCACCGGCACCGACGACCGGGGCCGTCGGGTCGAGCGGCGCACCAGGACCGACCTCGCGGGCACGTACGTCGTCGACGGGCTCCGCCCGGGGGAGTACACCGTCGCCTTCTCCTCGCTGCCCGACCGGGCCTGGACCGCACGCCACCAGGGCGAGGACGACAGCGTCGACTCCGACGCCGGGCTCGACGGAACCGCGACGGTGGCGCTCTCGACCGTCCTCGAGGGGGACGAGCTCGTCGGGGTCGACCGGGACCTCGGCATCGACGCGGGCCTCCTGCCGGCCGTCGACCCGGGGGAGCCGGTCGATCCCGGTGTGCCGGTCGACCCGGGTGCCCCGGTCGACCCGGGGGCACCCGTCGATGCCGTCGGTGCCGCGGACACGACCTCGGACCCGTCGACCGGGCCCGGAGCGTCACGGGGTGACCGTCTGCTCGCCTTCACGGGCAGCGAAGCGGCCGTCCTCGGCATCGCGGTGCTCGGCCTCCTCGGTCTCGGTGCGCTCCTCGCCCTCGCCGCGCGGCGGCGGGACTCCTGAGCGTGTCCCGTCGCCGCCGCGGCGCCCCCTGATCGTGACCGGGCTCCATCTCGGCCTCGATCAGGCGGCAGAGCCGAGGAGGCGCCCGGTCCAGTCCCGCAGGGCCGCGACGGCTCGGCGCGACAGGGTCGCCTGCGGCAGCATGCTCGCGGAGCCGTGGAAGGCCCCCGGCCACACGTGGAGCTCGGCCTGCACCCCGGCCGCCCAGAGCGCCCCCGCGTAGGCGACGGCTTCGTCGCGGAACACCTCCGCGCTGCCGCAGTCGACGTAGGCCGGTGGCAGGTCCGCGAGGTCGGTCGCGCGGCCGGGAGCGGCGTAGAACGACACGCCGTCGTCGTCACCGCGACGGTCGCCGAGGTAGGCGTCCCAGCCGAACCGGGTCATCTCCCGGTCGGCGACGCCCACCCCGTCGAACTGTCGGGCGGAGACGGTCGCGTCGCGGTCGTCGAGCATGGGGCTGACGAGCACCTGCCCGAGAAGGGCCGGGCCTCGTCGATCACGGGCCAGGAGGGCGGTGCCCGCGGCGAGCCCGCCCCCGGCGCTCTGGCCGACGACGACCATGCGGTCGGGGTCGACGCCGAGCTCGTCGGCGTGCTCGGCGACCCAGACGAGACCGGCGTAGCAGTCCTCGACCGGGTAGGGGTCGGGGTGCTCGGGCGCGAGGCGGTAGTCGGGGCTGACGAGGACGACGTCGTGCACGAGCAGCCAGTCGTCGTACGAGTCGAGGTTGCCGAGGTGGTGGCCGAACATCATGCCGCCCCCGTGGATCGCGTAGGCGCAGGCCGCCGGCCCGGTGCGGCCGATCCGCTGGACGACCGCGAGGTCGATCGGGTCGCCGAGGTGCCCGGGGACGGTGATGCTGCGCCTCTCGAGACCGCGGGCGCGCAGTCCTTCGTCGAGCTGCGCCTCCGTCGTCTCGAGCTGTCGCATCCGGGGCAGCATCCCGGTCTCGAGGCGGAAGCGGCCGCGGGCGTCCATCGCCTCCAGGAAGGGCGCGAACTCGGGGTCGAACGGCGGACGGGGCAGGGCGGTGGTGTCAGGCACGGGAGGTCTCCTCGGTGGTGGTGGAACGGGTCGGGGTCGAGAGCGGTTCGGGGGCGGGTTCGGTGCGGCCGGGGTCGCCGCGGCCGGGGTCGGCGCGGCCGCGGTCGGCCCTGCCGTCGGCGGCCCGGGCACGGGTCGTCCCGACCACGACGAGCGCGGCGGCGACGACGGCGAGCCCGAGGCCCGCGACCGTCAGGGCGTCCTGGAACGTGGCCAGACGTGCGGTCGTCCAGGTGGTCGTGGTGATGCTGCCGCCGACGAGCACGGCGACGACCGTCCCGGCCACGGTGACGGCGGCACCGCTCGCGAGCTCGCTCGACGTGTCGACCAGGGCGGCACCGACCGAGGTGCGGTCGGCGGGCAGGCCGGTGAGCACCGAGGCGCCCGCGACGACCCCGACCACGCGCATCCCCGCCGCGACCAGCACGAGCGCGACGAGCACCCACACGTACCCGTGGCGACCCAGGGCGCCGAAGACCGCGAGGCCCGCGACGACCGACGCCGCGCTGATCCCCGCCGCCCGGGCCAGACCGACCCGCCGGACGAACGGCCCGACGAGGCGACCGCCGGCGAGCAGCACGACGACCTGCGGAAGCGTCCCCACGGCGGCCAGGGCCGGCGGCCAGCCCCAGGCGAACTGCAGCTGGAGCGTCACCAGGTACGAGAGCCCGGCGACGGCGAGGCCCGACGCCGCCTTGAACGCGAGGCCGCTCGACACCAGCGGACGGGCGAGCAGTGAGAGGTCGACCACCGGGTGCCGGGCGGACCGCTCCCGGGCCACGAACCCGACGGCGCCGACGACGGTCACGGCGACGCCGAGCCACCCCCACCCGGAGGTGCCACCCGACTCCACGAGGACGGTCGGCGTCACGAGGGCGGTGGACACGGTCGCCGAGCCGAGCAGCGCTCCGGCGACGTCGACCGGGTCGCGTCGGAGCCCCGCGGGGTCGTCCCGGGCGACACCGAGCCCGATGCCGACCAGGGCCAGCACGGCGATGGGAGCGTCAGCGAGCAGCAGCACCTGCCACGGGGCGACGGCCAGCACGAAGCCGCCGACCGTCGGTCCGACGGCGAGGCCGACGAGCCCCGCGGTCGAGATGACGGTCAGCGCGCGGACGCGCAGGCCCTCGTCGTCGAAGAGGCGGAACGCCAGCGCCATCGACCCCGGTGTGGTCATCGCGGCCGCGACCCCCATGAGCACGCGGACGGCGACGAGTTCCCCGGTCGTCGTGACCGCCGCGGTGGCGAGGCTCGCCGCGGCCAGCAGGACGAGTCCCGTCATCATCACGCGGCGGCGGCCGACGCGGTCGGCGACGGCGCCGAACAGCAGCATGAGCCCGCCGAAGGCGACCGAGTAGGCGGCGGACACCCACTGCAGCCCCGTCGTCGAGGCGGCCAGCTCGCGGCCGATCGTCGGCAGCGCGACGTTCAGCACCGAGTTGTCGAGCATCTCGAACAGGAACACCGCGGACAACCCGGCGAGGGCGATCCAGGCGTCCGAGAGGCGAGGAGGCGCGTCGCCGGTGCGGAGGCCGGCGCGGCGGATGAGGTGGGGGCTGGGCGACACGAGGGCGCACTCCTTCGAGGGAAGAAGTGGCGGATCGTCCGATGCCGCGTGCGGGTGCGTCGCGGATCGCGACGCCTTTTACCTCAGTGAAGGAGACGATACACGGACCGCCGGCGATGACGGAACCCGCGCCTCCGACCGCTCAGCGCGCCAGGGTGTCCTTCGGGTGCTCGCCGAAGCGGGCCAGGTACGCGGCCGAGAACCGGCCCATGTTCCCGAAGCCCCAGCGGCCGGCGACCTCCGAGACGAGGGTCGTCCCCGGGTCGCCCGCGACGAGGTCCTGGCGCACCCGGTCGAGGCGGACGTGTCTCAGGTACTTCGACGGACTGGAGCCCAGGTGCTCGTTCATCAGTTGCTGCAGGGTCCGGGTGTGCATGCCGGCGGCCGTGGCGATGTCCGCCGACGAGATCGCCTGATCGGCGTAGGCGTGGACGTACTCGGCGACGAGTCGCAGGCGTTTCGTCCGCTCGGTGCGCAGGGAGTCGGGGACGTCGACCGCTCGCCACGGGAACACGTCCAGCAGCGTTCTGACGATCGCCGTCTGGGCGCTGTGGCGGGCGAGGGGAGGGGTCCGCGGGTCGACGATCGTCGGGGTGGCGGCGCCGAGGGTGCGCTGCCAGGCGGCGAGGGCGACGTCGCTCGGCACGGCGGCGTAGTCGAAGACGATCCGTTGCGCCGGCCCGGCGTGGCGTTCGGTGGCGACCTCCTCGAAGAAGGCGCCGTCGATGTGGACGATGCCGTGCCGGTGGGGTGTCATCACGAACGAGAACGACGTCTCGGTCGGGGTCAGGAACGGCCGGGTGCCCACGCTGGTGAGTTGCCCGGTGGGGTGGTCGATGGTCACGGAGCCCTGCTGGAACCACGACACGACGTAGTCCCGCGACCACGGGATCGTGCCCTGCAGGTGACCGGTGAAGGTGCCGGTCTGCAGGGCCAGACGGGCGTCGCCGGCGGAGGCGAAGCGGAACGCGAACGGCTCCGAGTCGACGCGGGCGCGGAAGTCCCGGCCGGCGAGGACCGTCTGCAGACTGTCGCGCGCCTCCTCGACGTCGTCGCTCGACCAGGCGTCCCGGCGGAAGTCGTCGGGTGCGCGCTCGTCCGTTGCGCGCTCGTCGGGCGCCGGTCCGGTCGCGGGCATGTAGGTGCTGGGCACGGTGATCTCCTGGTCCTCCTCTCCGGGTCGCACGCTGGTGGGACGTGGCCTCAGCAATGGGGACGAGGGTCGAGCAGGTTTCGTCACGAATCGCCGACGGGAGGTCTGACGGACACGATGCCGCATCCGCCGGCGACTGTCTCTACCCCAGAAGACGTGCCCCGCCCCGAGGGGGATGCCCCGCCGCGGGTCGGGAGGGCGCCCGCGGGTCGGCAGGGCGCCTGCGGGTCGACGGGGTGCCGCGGCCGCGGCTCAGACGTCGCGGGCGAAGCAGACCGACTCGGCCGACCCGGCGTACGAGCCGAAGAGCGGGATGCTCTCGTAGCCCTCGCGTTCGTAGAAGCGGATGGCGTCCGGCTGGAGGATGCCCGTCTCGAGCACGATCCGGCGGGAGCCCAGGTCGCGTGCGGCGTCCTCGAGGGCTCGGAGGACGGCGGTCGCGACCCCCGATCCCCGCGCCTCGGGCGAGACGTACATGCGTTTGACCTCGACCGTGGCCGGGCCGACCACCGTGTCGGCGAGAGGGCGCAGGCCACCGCAGGCGATCGGCCGGCCGTCGTCCGCGCGGGCGACGAGGAACACCGGGACGTCGGCCGCCGACGGCGGCGTGCCCGGCTCGTGGTCGTCGCTGCCGTACCGGGCGTCGAGTTCGACCCGCTGTGCGCGGCGGAGGCCGTCGGCGTCGGGGTGGTCGAAGGGGGTCCGGGTGATCGTCCAGCGCATGGGTCGTCCTTTCGTGACAACCGTTACGGTAACATGCGTTACGATCACGGGATGAGCAGGACGCGTGACGTGGACGACACCCGGAGGCGTCTCTCGGACGCCGTGTTCACGACCCTCGCCGAGCGCGGGCCGACGGGGCTCACCCTCCGCGCGGTCGCCGAACGGGCGGGCTGCACCACGGGCCTCGTCCTGCACACCTTCCGGGACAAGCAGGCCCTGCTGCTCCACGCCCGGGACGTGCTCCACGAGCGCACCCGCGAGCGCTCGGACGCGCTCGAGGGCGATGCCGGCGACGCGGTGGCCGCCGTACGCGCCGTCGTCCTGGGCACCCTGCCGACCGACGACGAGCGTCTCGCCGAGGCCCGCGTGTGGGTCGGCTTCCTGGCCGCGGCGCTCGACGATCCCGTCCTGGCCGAGCGGCACGCCCTCGCCAGCCGCGCCTTCGCCGACCGTCTGACGCGACTGCTCGGGGTCGGTGATCCCGGGGGCCACGACGAGGCGGGCACCCGGGCGGCGGCCCTCGTCGCGGCGGTGGAGGGGGTCTCGAGCCTGGCGACCGGCGACCCCGGCCGCTGGACCGCGGCGCGCCAGGTGCAGGCTCTCGAGGTCGTCCTCGCCGCCGCCCTGCGGACCAGCGCCCCGCGGTAGTCGATCAGCCGCACCGGTGGTCGATCAGCCCCGCCGGTAGCGGCTGCCGTCGCAGGTGTGGACGGCCGAATCATCGAAGAGCAGCCGCAGGTCGTAGGCGGCGCAGTCGGCGAACGTGCCGATGCTGATGAACGAGGAGGAGCGGTGCAGTTCGCCCTTGGACGGGCCGTCGGAGCCGATGCCGGCCCGGTGGACCATCCACTCGACGTCACGGGCGTCCTGGTCGAGGTAGCGCATGACGGCCTCGTTGTCCTCGTGCTGGCCGATGTACGCGCGGGCGATCGTGCTGCGGACGATCCGCAGCACCGGTGCGAGGGGCTTGCCCGGTGCCGCGCTCAGGCCCCCGGCCTGGTACAGGAGTCGCCGCGTGCCGCTGCGGCGCATGGCGGGGACGAGCGCTCGGACGAAGGTCGCGTTCACCTGCCGCTCGCGTTGGGCGGCCGCGTCCCCGACCATCATCACGACGGCGTCGACGCCGCCGAGCAGGGCGTCGAGGTCGAGGTCGTCGTCGAGGGAGCCCTGGACGACCTCGAGGTCGTCGTGCTCGATCGCGAGCTTGCCGGGCGTCCGCGCGAGAGCGCGGAGTCGATGCCCGGCGTCGAGTGCCAGTCGCGTGAAGTGCTGCCCGGTCTGCCCCGTGGCGCCGAGCACGAGGAGGGTGCGTGGAGTCGTCATGGCCTCAATCTAGGCGGTGTCTAGTATCTAGTCAATGACTAGTCGGGGATTAGGATCGAGGCATGACGCAGCGGCCCTTCCACCACGGGAACCTGCGCGCCGTGCTGCTGGACGAGGCGATCGAGGTCGTGCGCGAGTCCGGCGTCGACGGCCTCTCGCTCCGCGACCTCGCCCGTCGGGCCGGGGTCAGTCACGGTGCCCCCCGGAGCCACTTCGTCGATCGGCAGGCGCTGCTCGACGCGCTCGCCGGAGCCGGGTTCGAGCGGCTCACCACCGCGGTCCGACGCGCGCTCGACGGCGGGGGAGGTCGGACGGAACGCCTCCATCGCGTCGCCCGGGCCTACGTCGACTTCGCCGTCGACGATGCCGCGCTGATGGAGCTCATGTTCCAGACCAAGGTGACGACGAAGCCCGAGGCCGTGCACGAGGCGGCGGGCACCCTCTTCGCCGTCCTCGACGGAGCCCTGGGGCCGACGGAGTCCGAGGCGTCCGGTGACGAGTCGCGCGACCACTTCAAGATGCTCTTCGCGGCGACGATGCAGGGGATCGCCTCGCTGGTCGCCTCCGGCCGCATCGAGCGCCCCCTCGGCGACCGCCTGGTGGGCACGGCCATGGACACGATGCTCGACTCCGACCTCGGACGGCGCGTGGTCACGACCCGCTGATCGGCGGGGGCGTCGGTGGCGGCGTCCTCCCCTCCGGCGGTGCCCGGCGGGAGGCACCGTCTACGCTCGGCGGCATGCTGTCGTTGACCCGCGTGCGGGAGTCGTTCTGGTTCCTGCCCGCCGTGTTCGGGCTCGTCGCCGTCGTCCTCGCCGAGGTGCTGGTGACGGTCGACCGGTCCCTGCCGACGACGGTGACCGAGGGGCTGCCGCTGCTGGGTGCCCTCAGCGCCTCCGGGGGACGGTCGTTGCTCTCGGGCATCGGGACGTCCATGCTGACCGTGGCCGGGACGTCGTTCTCGATCACGATCTCGGTGCTCGCCACGACGTCGTCGACCTACGGCCCGCGACTCGTCCGCAACTTCATGGCCGACCGCGCCAACCAGTTCGTGCTGGCGACCTTCACCTCGACCTTCCTCTACTGCATCGTCGTGATGCGCACCGTCCACACCGAGGTCGACGACACCAGCGCGTTCGTCCCGGTGATCGCCGTCCACGTCGCGGTCCTGCTCAGCGTGTTCGACGTGGGGGTGCTGGTCTTCTTCATCCACCACATCGCCGGTTCGGTGCAGATCACCTCGTTGCAGGCGCGGGTGCTCGACGACCTCCGGGCCGTGACCGACGTCGTCTACCCCACGAGCCCGGCCGACGACGTCAGCCAGGAGGCGCGGGTCCGGTCCTCGGCGGACGATCCGCTCCAGGCCGACGCGGCCGTCGTCCGTGCCGACGCCGACGGCTACGTGCAGACCGTCTCATGGGAGGCGCTCCGCCGCGTCGCCGTGCGCGAAGGCCTCGTCGTCGACGTCGTCGCGATGCCCGGCCGGTACGTGATCGTGGGGGACCCGCTCGCGGTGACCAGCGCCTCCCCGGGGTCCGACACGGTCCGTGAACTGCGACGGGCGACCACCCTGGGGCCCGCCCGGACGCCTCACCAGGACGTCGGGTTCGCCCTGCAGCAACTCGTCGAGATCGCCGTGCGCGGTCTCGCCTCGGGGAGCAACGACCCCTACACCGCGGTGAGCGCGCTCGACATGTCGGCCGGAGTGCTCGTCCCGCTCTGGCGTCGGGGCGAGCCCGTCACGGCGCTGCTGGACGACCGGGGTGCACCCGCCGTCCTCGTCACGTGGCCGTCCGTGGAGGCGCTCGTCGACTCGCTGTTCCACACCGTCCGCACCTACGCCCCCGACCAACCGGCCGTGCTGGCGGCCGCGCTGCGCCTCGTCGAGCGGCTCGACGAGGTGGCCCCGTCGGCCCGCGCCGGTCGACTGGTCGATCACGGGACCGCCCTCCGGGACGCCCTCGCCGGCTGAGGCTCCCGCCGCCGACGACCGCACGCGCCTGCGTGCCGGGGGGCGGGGCTCGGCAGTGCGGACGTGCACGTCGCGTCGGGACCGTGCCGTGCGCTCGGGTCGTCACGCACTCGTGTCGGCAACTCCGGGCTGGTGCCGCAGCGCCGAATCCCGGGCCCCGAGTCCCGGGGCTCGCGCAGCTCGGTGCGACACCAGGCAGGAATTGCCCGCACCACGAGGCGACGCGCAGGGCGGGGTGCCGGGGTGCCGGGGTGGCGGCGGGGCGTGCCGGGGGTGCGGGCGCGCTCGGCTCCGGTCGGGACCGCGCGTCACCACGATCCCCGTCGGCAACTCCGGGATGGTGCCGCAGCGCGAATCCCCGGGCCCGGAGGCTCGGGGCCGCCGCGGAACGTCGCAGCACGAGGCAGGAATTGCCCGCACCGCACCGCACCGCGTGGCGACGCGCAGGGCGGGGTGCCGGAGTGCCGGGGCGGCGGGGGGTGGCCCGAGGTGCCGGGGCGGGACGTCGTGCCGGTGGCGCGGCACTCGTGGGGTCGGTGGTCGCGGTGGTGTGGCACCCGCGGGGTCGGCGGTTGCGGCGGGGCGGCCGCGCCGGCGTGGAGCGCGGTGTCGGTGGTCTGACGTAGCGTCCTCGGTGGGAGGCGTGATGAGAGACCACCGGCAGTCGTCCGTGCGAACCGGCGTGCGCCTCCTCGGCGACCCCCGTGCCGGGTGCGAGGGCACACGGTGACCGCCGTCATCGGCCCCGTCGGGGGCGACGAACGTCCCGACCACCTGTTGCCGCAGCAGGCCGCCGAAGCCGTCCACGCCGGTTTCCCCTCCCCGGCGCAGGGCTACTACAACGGGCCGGTCGACCTCAACCGGCACCTGATGCGCGACCCCACCGCGACGTTCCTGGTGCGGGTCAGCGGCGACAGCATGACCGGCGCCGGCATCTTCGACGGTGACGAGCTCGTCGTCGACCGGGGGCTCGACGCCCACGACGGCCACGTGGTCGTCGCGGTCGTCAACGCCGAGCTCACCGTCAAGCGCCTCTCGTACCGGCAGGGGCGGATGGTGCTCAGCCCCGAGAACCCGGCCTACCCCGAGATCGTGCTGTCCGAGCTCGACGAGGCGACGATCTGGGGCGTCGTGACGAGGTGCCTGCACCGTGTCTGAGTCCGCTACGACATCCAGGTCGACCGCGTCCGAGCGCAGCGTCGCCATCGTCGACGCCAACAACTTCTACGTGTCGTGCGAGCGCGTCTTCAACCCGGCCCTCGAGGGGCGGCCGGTGGTCGTGCTGTCGAACAACGACGGCTGCGTCATCGCCCGTTCGCAAGAGGCGAAGGCGCTGAACGTCGACATGGCGGCACCGTGGCACAGCATCGCCCCGATCGCGGCGATGCAGGGCGTGGTCGCGGTGTCGAGCAACTACGAGCTCTACGGCGACATGTCGGCGCGGTCGGCCGAGATCCTGAGTCGGTACACCAGCGACCAAGAGGTGTACTCGATCGACGAGTCGTTCATCGAGCTGACCGGTTCGCTCGACGACACGATCGCCCAGGCCCGCGAGATCCGCCGCGCCCTGCGCAAGCTCATCGGGCTGCCCGTCAGCATCGGCATCGCGCCGACCAAGACCCTGGCCAAACTCGCCAACCGGGGTTCGAAACAGAACGCCGCCCTCGCCGGCGTCTGCCACCTGGGCAGCTACGCCCCCGAGCAGCAGACGGCGATCCTCGCGAGCGTCGACGTCGGCGACGTCTGGGGCATCGGTCGCCGCACGGCGAAGAAGCTCGCGCCGCTCGGCATCCACACCGCGGCCGACCTCCGCGACGCCGACGCGGCCCGCATCCGCACGCGCTTCGGCGTCGTGCAGGCCCGGGTGGTCCACGAGCTACGAGGCGTCGACTGCCTGCCGATCGAGCAGGTGCAGCCCGACCGTGAGCAGATCTACCACTCGCGGTCGTTCGCGGTGCCCATCACGACCGTCACCGAGCTCGAAGAGGTCCTGTCGGTCTACACGCAGCGAGCCGCGGCCCGGTTGCGCGGGCAGGGGTCGTTGACGCGCATGATGCGCTGCTTCACCGCGACCTCGCCGTTCTCCGACAGCGCCGCCCACACGAACCACTCGGTGTCGGTGGCGTTCCCCGAGCCCACCGACGACGCCGCCCTGCTGTACCGCTCGGCCATCGCCGCCCTCGGGCCGCAGCTCGAACCCGGCAAGCGCTACGTCCGGGCGGGCGTCACCCTGATGGAGCTCACCCCGCGCGACGAACACGCGAGCCTCGACGTCTTCGGCGAGGCCGACGCGGCACCGCCCGCCTACGGCGCCGTCATCGACCGCATCGCCGGCAAGTTCGGCGAGGACACCCTGGGGCTCGGCATCGCGGGTCTCCGCCACCGGCGCGGGTGGTCGATGAAGCGCGACATGGTGTCGCCCCGCGCCACCACCCACTGGGACGAGTTGGCGACCGTCAGGGCTCGGTGACCCGTGGGCGCACCTCGTCGGTCGTCAGTCGGCGGACGCCCGGCGTCGAGACGGCCGCGAGGGTCGCCGACACGATGATCGCGGCGCAGACGAGCAGCGTCGGTCGCGTGCCGACGTGCTGCGCCGCCGGCCCCGCGAACACCTCGCCGAGCGGCACGGCCACGAACGAGCCGACCATGTCGTACGAGTAGACCCGGGCCAGGGAGGCGCGGGGCACGTGGCTCTGCAACGACTGGTCCCACGAGATGGCGAAGATCTCGAGGGCGACGCCACCCAACAGGAAGGCCACCACCAGCGCGGGCACCACCGGAGCCAGTCCGAGCGTCGCCACCGGCACCCCCGTGACGGCCATCAGCCCCACGCCCACGGCGAGGCCGTGCCGGGGCCGCCAGCGCAGGGCGACGACGGCTCCGAGGCCGAGGCCGACCGTCTGGGCCGCGACGACCAGCCCCCAGGCCGCCCGCCCGAACGACCCGTCCGCCACGACGGGGCCCAACACCGTCGTCGCCCCCACGAACGCGGCGTTCAGCACCGCGAACTGCGCCACCACGATCCAGACCCACGAGCGCCGGGTGAACTCCTGCCACCCCTCGCGCAGATCGGCGATCACCGACGAGCCCGAGCCAGCGCCCGAGCCCGAGCCCGGGCCCGAGCCCGGGCCCGGGCCCGAGCCCGGGCCCGAGCCCGGGCCCGAGCCAGCGCCCGCCCCTGCGCCCGCCCCCGGGCCCGAGTCCGCCCCGCCGCGCGACGGGCTGCCGGGCCGGACGGGCAGCCGCAGCCGCGAGTACAGCACGCCCGCGAGGGCGAAGCCCGCCGCGTCGACGGCGAGGCCCCAGCCCGGACCGACCACCGCCACGATCCCCGCCCCCGCCGACGCCCCGACGACGCTGCCGCCGTTGAGGCCGAGGCGCAGCAGCGCGTTGGCGGGCCGCAGCAGGGCGTCGGGCACCGTCTCGGGCACGAGGGCCGCCGCCGCGGGCAGGCTCACGGCCGCGACCGCCCCGTTCAGCACGCTCAGCACGACGAGCAGCGGGATCGTCGCCGACCCCGTGACGACGAGCGAGGCGACGACGGCCTGGGTCCCGGCGGCGGCGAGCGACGTCCCGACGAGCACGACGTCTCGCCGCAGCCGGTCGGCGATCACGCCGCCGAAGAGCAGCACCGCGACGTTGGCGATCGACCGGGCCGCGACGACCAGGCCGAGGTCGGCCGCCGACCCGGTCAGGTCGAGCACGGCGAACGCGAGGGCGATCGGGGCGACGGCGTTGCCGAGCACGCCCGTCGTCCGAGCCGCGAGCAGCCAGCGGAACGGGCCGTGCGCGAGGGGACCCCGGCGGTCGTGAGGGGCCCGGGGGACCGAGGAGGCGCCTCCTGCGTCCCCGGTCACGGTCGCCTCATCGGGAACAGGGCGGCCGTCATCGACACCGGGTTCGTGCCGGGCGTCCGGGGGCGCTGCGCGGCGGCGTGCAGGAGGGCGGAGGCGTGACCCACGTGGCGCACGACCCGCTGCCAGGTCTCGGGGTCGACCCAGAGCTCGGCGTCGGTCGAGATCTGGGGGCCATCGGCCCGCCGCGGGGAGCGGCGACGCAGCTCGTCGGCCAGGGCGTCGACGTAGCGGGCGCGTTCGACGTCGGTGTCGTCGTCGGTCCCGTCGACGGAGGGCGGGACGACGGGGAACGGCTGCGCCGACGAGAGGTGCCGGTAGCGCTTGGCCTCGCCGCCGCGGATCGTGACCACCTCGACGACCTCGACGAGACCCACGCGCTCGAGCACGCGCAGGTGGTAGCTCGCCGTCGCCTGCGACAGCCCGAGCTCGCGACCGGCCTCGGCGGCGCTCATCGCGACGCCGGTCAGGAGCGACAGGAGGCGCAGGCGGATCGGGTGGGCCGTGGCGCGGAGTTCGTCGAGTGCGGACATGCGGCCATCGTGCAGGCCGACGCGTCCCACCGTCAAACGGGTCTTTGGGGGTCGGCTACGCCACCTCGTGCCGGATGGTCGACCTCCGTCCGGGTGAGGGACGCCGAGGGGATTCGCGCTACTTCGAGGTCGCGAGCCCCACGAGGGCGGCTGAGATGAGGCCGGCGCCGACGACCGAGATGGCGATGATGAGGACGTGGAAGAACAGGACCATGGGGGCGTCGGTCTCTCTGTGAGCAGGTGGGGCGGGGTCTGGGCGGAACAGGTCTCCATCGTACCGACGGCCCCTGGGCGCGGCACGTCCGGCGGGGCGTCGGTGTCGGCGTCGCGGCCTACGCTCGGACGATGACGACCCACCGCCTCGACCCCCGCACCGACACCGCCCACGAGGTCTTCTCGCGCGACCACGCCCCCGTCCTGACGATCGACCCCGGTGACACGGTCGTCGTGCGCTCGCTCGACGCCTCGGGCCACCTCGAGCCGCAGACCGTGCCCGGCGAGGTCACCCCGTACCTGTTCCCGACGCGGCGGGGTCACGCCCTGACCGGTCCGATCGCCGTCCGCGGGGCCCGGCCGGGTGACATGCTCCAGCTCGACCTGCTCGCGCTCACCCCCGACGACTGGGGCTTCACGGTCGCCGCGGCCGCCGACACCCCGATCACCCGCCACCTCGGCCTGGTCGACG
Organism: Frigoribacterium sp. ME-P-080; assembly: GCF_030209595.1. Taxonomy (NCBI): domain Bacteria; kingdom Bacillati; phylum Actinomycetota; class Actinomycetes; order Micrococcales; family Microbacteriaceae; genus Frigoribacterium; species Frigoribacterium sp. ME-P-080. The sequence continues at coordinate 529,709 of NZ_JARVRR010000003.1, read as the reverse complement.
CCGAGGCCGCCTGGCTGCTCTGGAGCATCGACCGCGACGCCGGCACCGCCACCGAGAGCCGGGGCCTGCGTCGACCGATCGCGCCCTTCCTCGGCGTCATGGGACTCGCCCCCGCCGAGGCCGGCGAGCACTCGACCATCCCGCCCCGCACCTCCGTGGGCGGCAACATCGACTGCCGTGACCTCGTCGCGGGCACGACCCTCTGGTTGCCGGTGGCGGTCGACGACGCCCTGCTCTACCTCGGCGACGGGCACGCGGCCCAGGGCGACGGCGAGGTCGGGGGCACCGCGATCGAGACCGGCATGACGACGGAGGCGCGGGTCGGCCTCGCCACGGACCGCCCGCTCTCGACGATCCACGCCGAGACCCCCGAGGCGCGCATCACCTTCGGCTTCGACGCCGACCTCAACGCCGCCAGCGGCGACGCGCTCGCCGCGATGGTCGAGTGGATGCGTCAGCTCTACTCGCTCGACGCCGCCACGGCGCTGGCCTTCGCCAGCACGGTCGTCGACCTGCGCGTCACCCAGGTCGCCAACCGCACCTGGGGCGTGCACGCCGTGCTGCCCCGCGACGTGCTCGTCCCCGCCTGAGCCGCGCCGCGCCTCCTGATCCGCGCCGCGCCTCATAACCGTCGGCCGGGGAAGGCGTTCGGCGCGCGACGCCCCGCGCGACGGTTCGCCGACACCACGGATTCGGCGCGCCGAATACCTCTGATCAGGGCTTTTCCGGCCGAGGAGGCGCGTCGGGCATGGCAGGATCGTCAGGTTCCGAGACAGCGGTGTCTCCACCCGACCGTCTCGAAAGGCGCTGCCCCCATGTCGTTCTGGGCCCTCTTCCTCATCGCGCTGGGCGTGTCCGCCGACGCCTTCGCCGTCGCCCTCGGCAAGGGCCTGCACATGACGCGGTTCAACGCTCGTCATGCCGTCGTCATCGCCGTGACGTTCGGCGCGTTCCAGGCGTTGATGCCGCTGCTGGGCTGGCTGCTCGGCTCGACGTTCGCGCAGTACATCGCGCCGTTCGACCACTGGGTCGCCTTCGGGCTGCTCGCCCTGATCGGCGGCAAGATGCTCTACGAGGCGTTCTCGTCGGGCGAGGACGACGAGAAGGACACCGACCGGCTGAACCTCCGCGAACTCGCCGTGCTCGCGATCGCCACGAGCATCGACGCCCTCGCGGTCGGGGTGACCCTGGCGTTCCTGCCGGTCTCGATCGGCTGGGCGATCCTGCTGATCGGTGTGACCACCACCGTCCTGACCTTCGTCGGCGTGCTCGTCGGGCGCCGGGTGGGTGCGAGGTTCGGCAAGCCGGCCGAGATCGCCGGTGGCGTGATCCTCATCCTCATCGGCGTGAACATCGTGCTCGAGCACACGGGCGTCCTCGGCTGAGTCCTGCGCCGACCCAGCCGGGTCGGCGCCTCGGAGGCGCGGGTCGCGTCAGTCGCGCGGCATGCGCAGCTGCGCCAGCGCGGGTGCGTGCAGCGGCTGGGTCTCCCACAGGGCCGTGAAGGTCCCGTCCGACTCGTCGAGCGTGAGGTGCAGGCGGTGCGGCGTCTCGAGGAAGACGAGGTCGACGTGCAGCAGGTCGGCCGACCGGGTGGCACTCGCGGCGACCGGCGCGGCGGAGCCGGCGCCTGAGCCGGCCCCGCCGACCGAGTCGTCGGTGACGACCCAGTCCTCGGCCTCGACCCGGACCACGAGGCGGGAGTCGCCCTCGACGAGGGTGAGCGTCGTCGCGGCGTCGGCCGAGGCGTGCAGGTCGACCAGGGTGAGGTCGGGCTGGTCGTTGCCGTCGGCCGCGGTGAACGACACGAGCCGGTCGGTGCCGGGGGAGTCCTGGTCGCCGTCCCGCGCCTCCTCGTCCGCCGGTCGGACGGGTGCGGCGTCGTGCTCGGTGGGACCGGCGACCCCGGGCAGTGCCAGGTCGGCGAGGCGGGACGCCAGGGCGGCGTCGGCCGGGGCGCCGCCGACGCGCGCCGCGTCCGTCCCGAAGGCGGGCAGCAGGTGCGCCCACGCCGCGTCGAGCACGGCCTGCATGTCGAGCGACTGGCCGGTCAGGGCGAGCACGACGTCGTGTTCGGGCAACACGACGGCGAACTGCCCGTAGGCGCCGTCGCCGCGGTAGCCGTGGCGGGCCATCCAGAACTGGAACCCGTAGCCCTGCGCCCAGTCGGGGTTCGACTCGCCCGCGTTCGAGACGTGCGAGCGCGTGGCCTGGGCGACCCACTCGCGCGGCAGCAGCTGCACGCCGTCCCACTCGCCCTGCTGTAGGTAGAGCTGGCCGAGGGCGGCGATCGCGTGGGTCGTGGCGTGCAGTCCGCTATAGCCGAGCTCGCGGCCGGACGCGTCGCGCTGCCACCCGACCTCGCCGATGCCGAGCGGGTCGAGCAGGCGTGGTCGCAGGTACTCGCTCAGCGGCTGGCCCGTGACGCGCTGCACGATCGCGCCGGCGGCGAAGGTGCAGGGCTGGTTGTAGGCGAAGACGGTGCCGGGCTCGTCGTCGGGCGGCGTGAGCAGGAAGCCCCGGACGACGTCGACCGGGTCGACGGCGAGCGCACGGTCGAGGGTCTCGGCGCGGTGCCCGCTGGCCATCGCGAGCACGTGGCGCACGAGCATCGAGCGGCTGCGCGGGTCGGTGACCTCGTCGTCGAGTTCGGGGAAGTGGCCGAGCACGGTGTCGTCGAGCCCCATCAGGCCCTCGGCCACGGCGAACCCGACGGCCGACGACGTGAAGCTCTTGCTCAGCGAGTAGAGCAGGTGGGCGCGGTCGGCCGAGTACGGAGCCCACCAGCCCTCGGCGACGACCTGCCCGTGGCGCAGCAGCATGATGCTGTGCGGCTCGACGCCGGCCGTGGTCTCGAGGGCGTCGACGAACGCGGCGATGCCCGCCGCGTCGACGTTCTGGGCGGAGGGCGTGCTGCGCGGCAGCGTCGTCGGAGTCACCCCCCGACCCTATGCCCGGCCCCGGAGGCGCGGGTCAGGTCGCGAGGGACGTCAACCGCAGGTCGACGAGTGGCACCCGGTCGCGAGGCAGCACCACGAGGACGATCGAGCCGTCGACCTCGGTGCCCCAGCCGACCACGTCGGGATCGGTGTCGATCAGCGCGGCGTCACGCCCGATCCCGTCGACGACGAGCACCGCCCCGGGCTGCGCGTGCCGGGCGGTCACGGGGGAGTCCAGCACGGGCGAGCCGCCGTCGGGTCGGATGCTCCGTCCCTCGGCGGTGTTGACCAGGACGTGGTTGACGTGCCGAGCGAGGTGCTCGGCCACGGATGCGGGTTGGTCGGACGGCGCCGGCTCGCCGGGCGCGACCAGGGTGACCACCGCCTCCCACAGCATCGGGTACCGGAACGCTCGTAGCCCGGCCACGAACCAGTCGGGCTGCCCGGCGGCCAGGGCGTCGGCCAGGTGGCCGTCGATCTCGGCGACGTTCTCGACCAGGTTCGACGGGGCATCCGGGTCGGAAGGGTCGGCGACGAACACGTAGTTCAAGGCCACCTCGACCAGCACGTCGTCGTGGCCGACGGTGCCGGGCTGCGACAGGTCGAGTCGGGGCTGGTCGACGAACGTGAAGAGGGGGCGTCCGAACGCTGCGGCGATCTCGACGGCCGTCCGTGGACTGGGCTGGGCGTGCAGGTCGGTGTTCTCGACGGGGTCCATCACCCCAGGGTCGCACCTCGGCCGTCGGTGGCCACCGTGTCGACGACGGGCGGCTCGGCCACCGCGTCGCCGAGGGGCGTCTCGGCCACGGCGTCGGCCACGACCACGGCCTCGCGGGTGCGTTCGGCCCGGACGAAGCCGATGCCGACCACGATCAGCAGGCCGCCGCCGAGTTGCAGCGGGGTCAAGGCCTCGCCGAGCAGCAGCCAGGCGTAGAGCGCGGCGGCCGCCACCTCGAGCAGGCCGACGAACGACGCCAGGCGGGAGCCGAGCATGCTGCTCGCCGTGATGCTCGTGGCGTACGCGACCGCGGTGGCGACGACGCCGACCACGAGCATCGGCACCCACCACGGCACGATCGCGTCGAACAGGGGCACGTCGGCCGCGGAGGTCGTGAACGGCACGAGGCCGGTCAGTCCCAGCAGTCCCAGCAGCCCGGCGCCGACGAGCAGGCCCGAGGCCGCCAGGGCGACCGGGGGCAGGTCGCCGCTCGGCCGGGCGGCGAGCACGAAGTAGGCGGCGCAGCAGACCATCGCCGCCCCCGCCAGGGCGAGCCCGACGGGGTCGAGGGCCACGCCTCCGCTCGGGGCGACGACCAGCAGGAGGCCCGCGAAGGCGATCACGGAGCCCACGAGCACGACGGCCTGCGGGACGCGTCGCGAGGTCGCCCAGGCCACGCCGACGAGCAGCAGCGGAGCGAGGTACTCGACGAGGATCGCCGTGCCGACCGGGATGCGCACCACCGCGGCGAAGTAGAAGACCTGGGTGCCGGCGACCCCGACCACCGCCATGCCGAGCACGCGCCACCGGGCACGCCAGATCGGACCCAGGCGGCCCCGGAGGGCGAAGAGGGCGACGGGGGCGAGCACGACCCCGCCGATCAGGGCGCGGACCGTGACGGCGGCCACGGGACTCCAGCCCGACTCGAGCAACGGCTTGACGAACGGGCCCGAGAATCCGAACGAGGCGGCGGCCAGCAGGGCGACGAGCAGGCCGGCGGTGGTCGAGGCGGGGCGCCCCGCGGCGAGGGGCGTCGTCGCGATCGTGGTCGTGGTCGCACCGGTGCTCACGAGGACTCCTTGTGTCAGGGCCGTCGTGCACAATGGGTGCTGACGCGCCGTCTCTGTGGCGAGCGTAGAACCGTCCTTGACAAGGAGTCAACTTGCATTTCGCCCCTGACACCGAAGACGTCCTCGAGTTCAACGTCGCCCTGGTCAACACGGGTGCCGGCGCGAGTCGGTCCGGTGGCGACGAGCTCTCGACCCGTGCCGAGCTGACGGCCCTGCTCGACTCGTTCGCCTTCTCGGGCCGCTTCGACCGGGATGACGCCGAACTGGCCTCGGTGCAGGGCGTCCGGGCCGAACTGCGACGCATCTGGACGCTCGAGCGCGACCTGCTCGCCGCCGAGGTCAACCGCATGCTGGCCGACAGCGTCTCGTCGCCCCGGCTCGTGCGACACGACGCCCTCGACTGGCACCTGCACGCGACGAGCGACGACGCGCCCCTGGCCGACCGCATCCGCGTCGAGTCGGCCCTGGCGCTGGTCGACGTCATCCGCACCGACGAGACCGGCCGGCTGCGGGCCTGTGCCGCCGAGGACTGCGACGGGGTCTTCGTCGACCTGTCGCGCAACGGGTCCAAGCGGTTCTGCAGCGTCCGCTGCGGCAACCGCGTCAACATGATCGCCTTCCGGGAACGCCGGGCCGACGTCGACCGAGGCGGGTTCGACGTCGACTGAGGCGGGTTCGTCGCCGCCCGTTCCACGTCACGCAGGATGCCATTCGATTGTGCACAACCAAATCGCGCGCGACGTGCTACAGTCGCCGACATGACGACAGCAGCCGACACGACGACCCCGGGCCCGGCGCCCGTGCTCGACGAGCAGATCTGCTTCGCGCTCTACAACGCCTCGCGTGCCGTCACGGCGCGGTACCGCGACCTGCTCGCGCCGCTCGGCCTCACCTACCCGCAGTACCTCGTGCTGCTGGTCCTCTGGCAGGGCGGCCCGACGACCGTCTCCGAGCTCGGCCACCAGCTGCAGCTCGAGTCGGGCACGCTGTCGCCCCTGCTCAAGCGGCTCGAGGCCCACGGCCTGGTCACGCGCACGCGCTCGGCCTCCGACGAGCGCACCGTCGACGTCGCCCTGACCGATGCCGGGGTCGCGCTCCGCGAGCAGGCCGCCGGCTTCGCCGACCAGATCTGCGGCGCCACCGGTCTCGAGCTGACCGACCTGCAGACGCTGCGAGCCGACATCGCCGCGCTCGCCGCCGCCGTCCGGGCGAACACGGCCGCCCTCACCGACCAGCACCTCTGACCCGCCTCACCGACCGACCAGAACACCCCCGAACACCCCACCCCGGGCCGACCCCGACGTCGGCCCCTCCCTGAAAGAAGGCACCACATGCCCACTCGCACCTCACGCACCGCCTGGAACGGCAGCCTCGAGACCGGCGAAGGCCAGGTCGAGCTCTCGAGCTCGAAGCTCGGCACCTATGACGTCTCGTTCCCCAAGCGTGCCGCCGACGACGCCAACGGCTCCACCAGCCCCGAAGAGCTGCTCGCCGCGGCCCACTCGGCTTGCTACGCCATGCAGTTCTCGGCCGTCCTCGGCCAGGCCGGCGGCACCGTCGAGGCGCTCGACGTCAAGGCCGACGTCTCGCTCGGCCCGGACTCGGCCGGCGGCTTCAAGCTCACCGGCATCGCCCTCACCGTCCGCGGCGAGGTCTCCGGCATCGACGAGGCCGGCTTCCTCGAGGCCGCCCAGAACGCCAAGGAGACGTGCCCGGTCTCCAAGGCCCTCACCGGCGTCGAGATCACGCTCGACGCCGCGCTCGAGGCCTAGGCCCCGACCGCAGCACCGCACCGCCTCGTGGACGCAGGAGGCGCGGGTCACCCGACCCGCGCCTCCTGCGTTCTCTGCGTCACCGGCCCGACGGCGTCACCGGTGCGACGGCGTCAGAGCCACTTCTTCCACTTGAAGACGCCCCAGATGCTCGCGCCGACCGCGACCATGGCGGCGACCGCCATGGGGTAGCCGAACTGCCAGTGCAACTCGGGCATGTGGTCGAAGTTCATGCCGTAGACGCCGCCGACCAGGGTCGGGGCGAACAGGATGGCCGCCCAGCCCGAGATCTTCTTGACCTCGTCGTTCTGCTGCAGGCCGACCTCCGACAGGCGCCGGGTCTCCTCGTTCTGGGCGAGCCCGGCCTCGGACAGGCGCCGCATCTCGTCGTTCTGCGCCTGGGTGACGAGCGTCGAGTGCACGGTCAGCGCGTTCTCGAGCAGGGCGCGGAACGTGTCGGCGCGCTCGCCGATGCGCAACACGTGGTCGAGCACGTCGCGCAGCGAGCGCTGCAACTCGACGTCGACGCCGTACTTGTCCGACCCGCGCAGCAGGTTCTCGAGCATCCCCCGCAGCGGGCTCGTCGCGCGCTGGAAGCTGATCACCTCGCGCAGCAGTTCGTAGATGCGCCGTGAGACCTCGGGGTCGCCGCCGAAGAGTTCGTCCTCGATCTCGTCGATGTCCTTCTCGATGCCGGCGACGACCGGGCCGTAGCCGTCGACCACCTGGTCGAGCACGGCGTAGAGGACGGCCTCGGGTCCGAGGGCGAGCAGCTCGGGGTTCGACTCAAGGCGGCGCCGCACCCGACCCAGGTCGGGGTTCTCGGCGTGCCGGATCGTGATGACGAAGCCCGGACCGACGAACACGTGCACCTCGCCGAACTCGACCGTCTCCTCGGCGTCCAGGTAGCGGGCCGACCGCAGCACGACGAAGAGGGTCTCGCCGAAGCGCTCGAGCTTCGCGCGCTGGTGGCCCTTGAGTGCGTCCTCCACGGCGAGCGGGTGCAGCTCGAACTCCTGCGCGATCGAGCGCACCTCGTCGGGGTCGGCGCGGTACAGCCCGATCCAGGCCATGCCCTGGTGTTCGTGCAGCAGCTCGAACGTCTCGTCGAGGTTCGCCGGGCTGTCGGTGCGGTGTCCCGCGACGTAGATGCCGTTGTCGATGAGTGCCATGGTCTGCGCTCCTGCCGTTCGGGGTGCGACGACCGTCCGTCGAGGGACGATGTCGTACCGGTGGTGGTCACGACAGCCGTGCGGACGGCGGGTGTGCGGTGGGGGCCGGGGCGACGCACACGGGCGACGAGACGACACCGGGGTGTCGGGTCGTCGACGACGTGCGTCGACAGGAGACGTCGGTGCCCGTGGGCCTCGCTCGTGGTCGGTCGGGCCCGCTGCTCAGACGAGCGGGGCGGACGGCGCGATCACGGAGTGATGCCGCGGGGCGCCAGTACTGTCACCAGCCATCGCCGCTCACCTGCCTTCCGTCGTGCTGCCGCCGGGCCTGGTGGGGCCGTGGGCCCGCCTGGGCCGTGGGACAGCGTACCCCCGGGGGCCGCGACCGTCGACCGTCGTGCGACGGGAGCGACGGGTCGGGGTGAGGGGAAGGAGGCGCGTGTCGCCGTTGACCCGTGCCTCCCGCGTCCACGATCGGGTTTCGCGACCTGCAGACGGCGTCACTCTGCCACCGGCTCGACGCAGACACGAGCCTGAGTCGCTTTCGTGACCGGATCGATACGGTGGAGCGATGAGCACCGTCGCCGTCACCGTCCTGCCCTCCGCCTCCGCCGACTCCGAGGCGTCGTCCGGAGACGCCTGGGGCGTCGCCCCCGCGACGAGGGCGGTGGACGCGACCGACGCCCGCCTGGTCGAGCTCGGCGACGAGACCGACATGATCGTCCTCGGTGGCCGCGTCGACCAGGACGCCCTGCGCGCGGCGATCGACGAGCACCCCCGCGTCCGCGTCGTCCAGCTGCCGAGCGCCGGGGTCGACGCCTACGTCGAGACCATGCAGGCCACCGCCCGCGACGGCCTCGTCTTCACCAGTGCCAAGGGCGCGTACAGCGCACCCGTGGCCGAACACGCCCTGGCGCTGACGCTGGCGACGCTGCGCTCCCTGCAGATCAGGGCCCGCGCCTCCTCGTGGGAGCGCGAGCAGCGCGGCATCTCGCTGAACGGCGCGTCCGTCACCATCGTCGGGGCCGGCGGCATCGGCACCGAGCTGCTGCGGCTGCTGCAGCCGTTCGACGTCGAGGTGACGATGGTGCGCCGCACCGACGAGGCCGTGCCGGGCGCCGCCCGGACGATCACGGTCGACCGCCTGGCCGAGGTGCTGCCGACCAGCGACGTCGTCGTGGTCGCCGCGGCCCTCACCGGCGGCACCCGCAGCCTGCTCGGCGCCGCCGAGTTCGCCGCCATGAAGGACACGGCCGTGCTCGTCAACATCGCCCGCGGGCCGCTCGTCGACACCGACGCGCTCGTCACGGCGCTCGCCGAGGGGCGGATCGGGGCCGCGGGCCTCGACGTGGTCGACCCCGAGCCGCTGCCCGACGGTCACCCCTTGTGGGCCGAGCCCCGTGCGCTCGTCACCCCGCACCAGGCGAACACGAACGACATGACCGAGCCGCTGTTCCAGGCCCGGGTCGAGGCGAACATCCGCGCGCTCGCCGAGGGCGGCGACCCCGAGGGCGTCGTCGACGTCGAGCAGGGGTACTGAGCGCGCACACGGGAACGCCGCGGACCTGGGAGCAGCGCGCGGCCGGGAACGCCGCGCACGCGGCAACGCCGCGGACCTGGGAACGAACCCGCGCCGCACGCGTTAGACCTGGGTAGTCGCCGCGCCGACCCGACGCGACGTTCGCGAAAGGAACCCCCGCATGCCCCTCATCGGAACATCCGACCTCGACGTCTTCCCCCTCGCCCTCGGCGGCAACACCTTCGGCTGGACCAGCGACGAGGCCGAGTCGCACTCGGTGCTCGACGCCTTCGTCGCCGGCGGCGGCAACTTCGTCGACACGGCCGACGTCTACTCGGCCTGGGCGGACGGCAACTCGGGCGGTGAGTCCGAGACGGTCATCGGCACCTGGCTCGCCCAGGGTGGTGCCTCGCGTCGCGACCAGATCGTGCTCGGCACCAAGGTCAGCCAGCACCCCGAGTTCCCCGGGCTCGGCGCCGCCAACGTCGCCGCCGCGGCCGACGCCTCGTTGACCCGCCTGCAGACCGACCACATCGACCTGTACTGGGCGCACTTCGACACCGGCGACGACCTCGCCGAGACCCTCGGCGCCTTCGACGCGCTGCAGAAGGCCGGCAAGGTGCGGCACGTCGGCATCTCGAACTTCTCGCCCGAGCGCATCACCGAGTGGGTCGAGATCGCGCGTCGCGAGGGCTTCGCGGCCCCGGTCGCCCTGCAGCCGCACTACAACCTCGTGACCCGCAAGTCCTACGAGCGCGACCTGGCTCCGCTCGCCGCCCTGAACCAGCTCGGCGTGACGCCCTACTTCTCGCTCGCCGCGGGCTTCCTCACCGGCAAGTACCAGAGCCGCGACGACATCGCCGGGGCCCGCAGCGGCAACGTCGAGGGCTACTTCAGCGACGAGGGGCTCGACGTCGTGGCCGCCCTGCGCGACATCGCGAGCGCCCACCAGGTCGAGATCGCCACGATCGCCCTCGCCTGGCTGCAGGCGCAGCCCCGCGTCGTCGCCCCGATCGCCAGCGCCCGCACCCTCGAGCAGCTGCCCGCGTTGCTGGCCAGCGCGAGCGTGGCCCTCAGCGCCGACGAGCTCGCCGCCCTCGAGACCGTCTCGGCCCGCGTGGCCGAGTAGCGCCTCCCGAACCGACGACCCGCGCCTCCGGGTCTGCCTCGGCCCGCGACGAGCGGGGGAGCGACGGACCCGGAGGCGCGGTGCGTGCAGCACCGTCGGCGTACGGTCGAGCGATGAGCAGAGCGACCCCCGACCAGCGGTTCCACGGACGCATCGCCGGCTTCGGCACGGAGTCCGGCACGCGCGTCGTCGTCGGGTTGTGGGACCGTTCGCCGCTCGGCCGCTTCGTCGACGTGATGGTCGAGGGTGCGGACGGCCACCGCACGTTGCTGGCGCCGTCGCAGGCCGTGGCCGACTACGTCTCGTCGACCTACACGTTCGACGAGGTGCGCGTGCAGCCCGTGTCGTGGCGCGGCGTCGACCGGACGCTCCGGGTCTCGGCCGGCCCCGACGACGCGGGCGGCGACGTCCTCGACCTGTCGCTCGAGATCGGGCCCGTGTCCGCGCTCGGCTGGCTGCTGAGGCTCGTGCCCCGGGCGTTCGCGACCCGCCCCGGCTGGCTCACGCTGATCGACCCGGTGGCCCGACTGATCGTCCGGGGTGCCCGCACGGCGGGCACGGCCGGTGGAGGTCGTCGCGAGTACTACGGCGTGACTCTGGCCCGCCGCATCGTCGCGGTCGACGCCCGTCTCGACGGTCGCGCCCTCGGGGCGCTGGCCCCGCTCGACCCGCCCGTGCGGTTCGGCTTCGGCTCGGCACCCGCCGATCCCAGCCTCGTCGACGTGACCACCACGATCCGCGAGCGCTGACCCGCCGCGCCGCGCCGCACCGCGTTCCGTGCACCACACCTCGTCTCGTCGCGGTGTCGTGCACGGGACGCGGTGCGGTGTGGTGCCGCCCGGCTCTCCCCTCGGGCGACACGGCGTCACCACCCGGTGGACGAGGAGGCGCGGTGCGGCACAGTAGGACGCGTGAGCACCGCAGACACCCCCGCGCCCGAGCCGTCCGCCACCGTCCCCGCCGCCTCCGTCGACGCCGGGACCCCCGCCCCGAAGAAGAAGCTGATCCTGAACCTCTTCGAGATGAACTGCGTCGGGCACATCACGCACGGTCTCTGGCGGCTGCCGCACAACCACCGCAGCGAGTACAAAGACCTGGCGTACTGGCTCGAGCTGGCCCGCCTGGCCGAGCGTGGCGGCTTCGACGCGATCTTCATCGCCGACGTGCTCGGTGCCTACGACGTGTTCGGTGACAGCCCGGCACCGGCCCTGCTCGAGGGCATCCAGGCGCCCAACAACGACCCGATGATGGTCGTGCCGGCCATGGCCGCGGTGACCGAGCACCTCGGCTTCGGCATCACCTTCTCGACGAGCTACGAGCCGCCCTTCGCGTTCGCGCGGCGGATGTCGACCCTCGACCACCTCACGAAGGGGCGCGTCGGCTGGAACGTCGTGACGTCGTACCTGCCGAACGCCGCCCGCAACTTCGGCCTCGACGCCGAGATCCCCAAGGCCGAGCGCTACGCCCGCGCCGCCGAGTACCTCGACGTGCTCTACAAGCTGTGGGAGGGCTCGTGGGAGGACGACGCCGTCGTCGCCGACCCCACCGCCGACGGGCTCGAGCCCGGATCCGGCGTCTACACCGACCCCGCCAAGGTGCACGCGATCGACCACGTCGGCGATCACTTCCGCGTCGCCGGTCCGCACCTCAGCGAGCCGTCGCCGCAGCGCACGCCCGTGCTCTTCCTCGCGACGGCGTCGCCGAAGGGCGTCGAGCAGGCGGCCCGCAACGCCGAGGTCGTCTTCACCGGCGGCCCCGCCGTCAGGGCGGTCGGCGCGGCCACGCGCGAGGCGGCGGTCGCGGCCGGACGTTCCGCCGACGACGTGTCGTTCATCGTGCAGGCCGGCGTGATCACGGGCGAGACGGACGAGGTCGTCGCCGAGAAGCTGGCGCTCTACCGCTCGTTCGCCAGCGAGCAGGGCAAGCTGGTCCACCGGAGCATCCCCTTCGACGCCCCGGCGCACCCCCGCGACCGGACCGTGCGCGAGGCGCTCGAGGCCGAGGGCCGGCTCGACCACCCGGGAGCCGCCGCGCTTCCGCTCGACATCACGGTGGGGCAGCTGATCGACTCGGTCGACGAGGCCTGGGGCGGCACGTTCTTCGTCGCCGGCACCCCGACCGTCGTCGCGGACGCCGTCGAGCGCTGGCTCGACGACGAGGGGATCGACGGCATCAACCTGCGCCAGTACCACTCGTTCGACACGCTGACCGACTTCGTCGAGCTGGTCGTGCCCGAGCTGCGTCGTCGTGGTCGACTGCGCGAGGCGTACGTGCCCGGCGAGACGCTGCGCGAGCGGTTGACCGGCGGCGGACCCCGGCTCCCCGCGACGCACCCGGCGGCGGCGTACCGGCGCTGAGCCCGGGAGGGGCGGCGCGCGTCGGCGCGTCGCTCACGTCCGTCCCGGCGACGTCCCGGTCCGGGGCGGACGCGTCGACGTGGTCAGTGGGCGGCGGGGCTGCGGTACCGAGCCGGGACCGGCGGGACGCGGAGCCACGTGGTCCGGCTGACACCGCGAGCGTCCGACCACTCGACGAAGACGGTGCCGAGGGCGACCAGAGCGTCGAGCTCGACGGGGGTCGCGATGCCGAGGGGGGCCCCGGGGCGCAGCTTGTCGCGACCCCGGACGGGGCCGCCGGGCAGGTCGACGAGCACGTCCCGCGCCGGCCGGCCGACCGTGCGCAGCACGAGGCACGTGCCGAGGGGCAGGGTGGGGTCGCTGCCGTCGTTGGGCAGGTCGAGCCAGGACAGCACGAAGGTGGCGGGGCGACGCAGACGGGTGGCGCGTTCGCGGCGGATGCGGGCCGGGCGCGCCGGCGTGGTCCGGACGGTGCCCACGGTCGCGGTGGGGTCGAGGACGAGCGCCGCGTCCGAGGGGTCGTTGGTGCCCGGGCGTCCGGTGTCGGGCTCTGCGGTGTCCATCGTGTTCTGTTCCCCTGGAGTCGTGGTGGCGTGCGTGGTCGTGTCGTCGTCGACGTGACCCTCGAACGGCTCCGTCCAGCGAACCGCACTCCGGGGTGGGGGACAACGGGGCACAGGCACCCAGTACGGGGGTGGGCCGGTCCCCAATGCGGGGGACGCACCCCGGGGGACGTCGTCCGGGGATGTCGCACGGGGGGACGAGGGCCGGGGGCCCGGCCCGGCGACCCCGGGTCGTCTGGCTAGGCTCGACGGGTGACCACCGCCTCCTCGTCGCCCGCTCCGTCCGCCGCCGCGAGGCCGTTGCGTCGTCTCGGCTTCCTCACCATCGGCGCCTTCGAGGGCGACGACCCGACCGTCGGACTCGAGCAGGGGCTCGAGTTGTTCGAGCGGGCCGAGGCGCTGGGGCTCGACGGCGGCTGGACCCGCACGCGGCACCTGCAGTTCGGCATCTCGTCGCCCGTCGCGTTCCTCTCGGCCGCGGCGCAGCGCACCTCGCGCCTGACCCTCGGCACGGCCGTGATGCCGCTCGGCTGGGAGAACCCGTTCCGTCTCGCCGAGGACTGGGGCACGGTCGACGTGCTCTCGCGCGGCCGGCTGCAGCTCGGCGTCAGCGTCGGCGAGCCCCGCGCCTACGACGAGGTCGGGCCGCACCTCTACGGGGACGCCGCCGACCACCAGGACTTCTCGTACGGCCGGGTCGAGAAGTTCCTCTCGCTCGTCCGGGGCGAGCAGGTCAGCGCGTTCGAGGGCACCGAGGGCATCGAGGTCTTCACCGGGCGGGTGCAGCCGCAGAGCCCCGGCCTCGCCGACCGTGTCTGGTACGGCGCGGGCAGCCCCCGGTCGGCCGAGTGGGCGGGTCGCCAGGGCCTCGGCATGTTGATCAGCAACGTCAGCTTCGCGGGCGCGCCCGGGCCGATCGAGCCGACCCGCTTCGCGGCGTCGCAACTCGAGCAGATCCGCGCGTTCCGCGCGGTCCACCCCTCGGGTCAGGAGGCGCGGGTCGCCAAGGGCGCGGTCGTCCTGCCCACCGACACGGCCACCGCCGAGCAGCGTGCGGCGTACGAGGCCTACGCGTCCTCCCGTCGCGACCGCACCACCGTGGCCCACGGACCCCGCGGCATGATGTTCGACCGCGACCTCGTCGGCCCGTCCGAGTGGATCGCCGAGCAGCTGCACGAGCACGCCGCGATGCGCGAGGTCGACGACCTGATCGTCGAGCTGCCGTTCGACTTCGGACTCGCCGAGTACACGCAGGTGCTGACCGACGCCGCCGAGCGCCTCGGCCCGCTGCTCGGCTGGCAGGCCGCCGCCCGAGGCGAGTGAGCGCTCACTCCCGGCGGTGGGGCTCGCCTAGACTCGACGCAGCACCCCGAGCCGAAGGAGTCTCCATGCAGAACTGGGCCGCCAACGTCGAGTACTCGACGACCGACCTGCGTCGCCCCACGAGCATCGACGAGCTGCGTGACGTCGTCACCGGCAGCCGTCGGGTCAAGGCCCTGGGCTCGCGCCACTCGTTCAACCGGGTCGCCGACACCGACGGCGTCCTCGTCTCGCTCGACGCGCTCGACACCCCGGTCGAGATCGACTCGGCCGCCGGCACGGTCCGCGTCGGCGCGGGCACGACGCACGCCGCCCTCGCGGGCGAGCTGCAGCGTCGCGGCCTCGCCCTGCACAACCTCGCCTCGCTGCCCCACATCTCGGTCGCCGGAGCGGTCCAGACCGGCACGCACGGTTCCGGCGTGCGCAATCCCGCCCTCTCGGCCGGCGTCCGCGCCGTCGAGCTCGTCCGCGCGGACGGCAGCCTCGAGACCGTCCGCCGCGGTGACGACGCGTTCGGCGCCTCCGTCGTCTCGCTGGGCGCCGTCGGCGTCGTCACGAGCCTCGAACTCGACACCGTGCCGACCTTCGACGTCGAGCAGACCATCCACGAGGACCTCCCGTGGGCGGCCGCCCTCGAGCACCTCGACGCCGTGCTCGCCGGCGCGTACAGCCTGAGCTTCTTCACGCGGTACGACGGCGCGGGGGTCGACCAGGTCTGGTCCAAGCACCGGGTCGGCGACGCGGTCGGTCTCGACCTCCGCGACCTCGGCGCCGTGCGGGCCGACGCGACCACGCACATGATCCCCGGGGCCGAGACCGCGGCCGTCACGCAGCAGGGCGGCGTGGCCGGCCCGTGGCTCGAACGCCTGCCGCACTTCCGCTTCGACTTCACGCCGAGCGCCGGCGAAGAGATCCAGAGCGAGTTCCTGATCCCCGCCGAGCACGCCGCGGCCGCGATCGAGGGGCTCCGTGGCATCGCGCACACCTTCGCCGACGTGCTCATGGTCAGCGAGATCCGCACGATCGCCCCGGACGACGCCTGGATCAGCCCGAGCGGCGGACGTCAGAGCGTCGCCTTCCACTTCACCTGGCACCGCCGCCCGGACGAGGTGCTCGCCGTCCTGCCCGAGATCGAGCGGGTGCTCGGTGCCTTCGACGCCCGCCCGCACTGGGGCAAGGTCTCGACCGCCACCCACGCCGAGCTGCGCCGGGTGTTCCCGCGTCTCGGCGACTTCGCCGCCCACGTCGCGTCGGTCGACCCCGAGGGCCGCTTCCGCAACCCGTTCCTGTCCGCGTCCGTCCTCGGAGAGCCCGCGCATGTCTGAGCCCACCCCCGTCGCCCCCGTTCCGCCGCACGGCACCGTGCCCCCCGTCGTCGAGCCCGCACCGGGGGCGCCGCCGACCGCTCGCCTCGTCACGTCGCCGGTGCCGGTCTCCGGCGCGCAGGTCGTGCTCGAGCGGGACGGCTACCGGGCCGAGATCGCCGGGGTCGGGGCCACGCTGCGCACGCTCACGTTCGAGGGCCGCGACCTGGTCGTGCCGTTCGCCGCCGACGAGGTGCGGCCGGGCTTCCGCGGGGCCCTGCTCGCCCCGTGGCCCAACCGCGTGACCGACGGACGCTACGAGCGCGACGGGGTCGAACACCAGCTGCCCCTGAACGAGGTCGAGCGCGGCCACGCCCTGCACGGCCTGGCCCACTGGGCCGACTGGACCATCGACCAGGCCCAGGCCGCGCGGGCCTCGGCCTCGTTCGTGCTCGTGCCGAGTGACGGCTACCCGTGGCGGCTGGCGCTGTCGGTCGTCTACGAGCTGACCGACGACGGGCTCACCACGACGGTCACGGCCCGCAACGCGGGCACGGGCGTCGCCCCCTACGGCACCGCGCCGCACCCCTACCTCGTCGCCGGCGAGGGTCGCGTCGACGACTGGTCGTTCACGCTGCCCGCCGCGAGCTACCTCGAGGTGACCGACGACCGCCTGGTCCCCGTCGGCACGCGGCCCGTCGGTGACCGTGACGGCTTCGACTTCCGCGACGGGCACCCGGTCGGCGACCTCTTCGTCGACCACGCCTTCACCGACCTCGCGTTCGGCACCCCTGACGGCGACGCCGGTGGGCGCCCCGGTCAGGAGGCGCGGGTCACCGCCACCGTGACCGCGCGCGACGGCCACGGCGTCACCATGTCGTGGGGGACCGAGCTGCCCTGGGTGCAGGTGCACACCGCCGACCGCCCCGAGCCTGAGAACGACCGCGTCGGGTTGGCCGTCGAGCCCATGACTTGCCCGCCGGACGCCTTCAACTCGGGTGACGACCTCGTGCTGCTCGCCCCGGGCGAGGCCCACTCGGCGAGCTGGACCATCACCGCGTTCTAGCGCGGCCCGACACCCCCGAACCAGCACGACACCCCGCGAACCCGGGGCGTCGCGCTGGTTCGGGGGTGTCGCGCCGGGCCGCCCTCAGACGGCGACGGGTTCGGTCTGCCAGGTCATGGCCGACACCGTGCCGGGCAGGCAGCGTTCGAGGGCGGCCTCGAGCGCCCGGCGCGTGCGGCGTGCCGTCAGCTCGTCCCGGACGACGACGTCGAACCGCAGGGCCTCGGGCAGCTCGGTGAGCAGCACGGTCCCGGCGTCGGCGAGCTGCACGAGGTACTGGCCCACCTCGACCTTGGCGGCCCGGTGCTCGGCGAGCAGGCGGCGCGACAACCAGAACAGGCCGGCGGCGTCGTGCGCCGTGTGGACGGTCGCGGTCGCGGTGATCATGGGCACACTGTGACGTGACGACCGCTCACGCGCGTGAACGGCGTGTGGCGAACGTGTAAATCCTGTCGCGACACGCCGGGCACCGACCGACTTGACAAGCACCTGGACCTCGTTCAGTATTGCCCAGCACCACCGATGTGAGCGCTCACATTCTCAGGTCAGCGCTCGACCGTCCCCGCGACGGGCCATCCCGCTCCACTCCGCGACACCCCAGCCACACGTTTCCTGACGAAGAGGTCAACCGTGAACAGCTCCTCCCTCCGCCGCCCGGCCGCCCACCGGGCCGTCCGCACGTCGCCCGCCCCGCGCCTCCTCGCGGTCGCCCCGGCCTGACGTCCCCCTCAGCCCCGACGGGCAGGCCTCGCGCACCCGTCGGCCCGGCGCGTCCCCGGCCACCCGAGCCGTCGAGCGCCCGCACCACAGAGATCCCCTCACAGCACCATCACCCGTCATCGACGACGCCGTCGAGATGACACCTGACACGAATGGAACAACCGTGAAGAAAAAGCTCCTCGTCGGCATCGTCGCCGTCGGCATGGCATTCTCCCTGGCCGCCTGCTCCGGCGGCGGCGGCGGACGCGGCGGTGACGCCGGCGGCAGCAGCAGCGGCGACAACGCCGGTGCGCTGGTCGGCGTCGCGATGCCCACCAAGGTGTCCGAGCGCTGGATCAAGGACGGCGACGCCGTCAAGAGCGCCCTCGAGGACAAGGGCTACAAGGTCGACCTCGAGTACGCCGACAACAAGATCCCCCAGCAGGTCCAGCAGATCAGCAACATGATCACCAAGGGCGCGAAGGTCCTCATCGTCGCCTCGATCGACGGTGGCTCGCTCAGCGACCAGCTCGACTCGGCCGCCAAGTCCGGCATCAAGGTCATCTCGTACGACCGCCTGCTGACGGGCAACGAGAACGTCGACTACTACGTCTCGTTCGACAACTACAAGGTCGGCGTCGACCAGGGCACCAGCCTCCTGACCGGTCTCGGCCTCGCCGACGCCGACGGCAAGAAGGTCGACGGCGCCTCGCCCAAGACCATCGAGGTCTTCGCCGGCAGCCCCGACGACAACAACGCGACCTTCTTCTTCAACGGCGCGATGGACACCCTCAAGCCCTACATCGAAGACGGTTCGCTGACGATCGGCTCCGGTCAGGACCAGTTCACCCAGGCCGCCACGCAGCAGTGGGACCCCGCCACCGCCAAGGCGCGCATGCAGAACCTGATCGCCTCGACCTACTCGGGCGGCACCAAGCTCGACGGCGTGCTCTCGCCCTACGACGGCATCTCGATCGGCATCATCTCGGCGCTCGAGGGTGCCGGCTACGCCAGTGACGCCCTGCCGATCATCACCGGTCAGGACGCCGAGGCCGCTTCGGTCAAGTCGATCATCGAGGGTCAGCAGTACTCGACCATCTACAAGGACACCCGTCAGCTCGCCGACCAGTCCGTGATCATGGCCGACGACCTGCTCACCGGCAAGACGCCCGAGACGAACGACGACAAGACGTACGACAACGGCGAGAAGGTCGTCCCGACCTTCCTGTTCCAGCCGACCATCGTCACCAAGGACAACTACAAAGAGGTCCTGGTCGACAGCGGCTACTACACCGAGGCCGACCTCAAGTAGGTCCCTCCCCTGCGAGAACCGAGGAGGCGCCGGTCGCCGACCAGCGCCTCCTCGCTTCCCTGCTCCCCAGCGGCACCCACCCGACACACGGAAGAAGGAACACGTGGCGAACACGATCCTCGAGATGCGGGAGATCACCAAGACGTTCCCCGGCGTCAAGGCCCTGCAGGACGTCACGCTCGAGGTCGAGCGCGGCCAGGTCCACGCGATCTGCGGCGAGAACGGCGCCGGCAAGTCGACGCTCATGAAGGTGCTCTCGGGCGTCTACCCGCACGGCTCGTTCGACGGCCAGATCCTGCTCGACGGTCAGCCCGTCGACTTCAAGAACATCAACGACTCCGAGGCCGCGGGCGTCGTCATCATCCACCAAGAGCTCGCACTCAGCCCGTTCCTCTCGATCGCCGAGAACATCTTCCTCGGCAACGAGCAGTCCAAGGGCGGCTTCATCGACTGGAACAAGACCAACCTCGACGCCGCCGGCCTCCTGGCCCGCGTCGGCCTGCGCGACAACCCGATCACCAAGGTGGTCGACATCGGAGTCGGCAAGCAGCAGCTGGTCGAGATCGCCAAGGCGCTCTCGAAGCGCGTGAAGATCCTCATCCTCGACGAGCCCACCGCCGCCCTGAACGACGACGACTCGGCCCACCTGCTCGACCTCATCAAGAGCCTGCAGGGGCAGGGCATCACGTCGATCATCATCAGCCACAAGCTCAACGAGATCAAGGCGATCGCCGACAAGGTGACGATCATCCGCGACGGCAAGACCATCGAGACCCTCGACATGCACGCCGGCGAGGTGTCGGAGGACCGCATCATCAAGGGCATGGTCGGCCGTGACCTCGAGAGCCGGTACCCGGCCCACGAGTCGAAGGTCGGCGCCGAGCTGCTCCGCATCGAGGACTGGACCGTCCACCACCCCCTGGACGCGACGCGCGAGATCATCCACCAGGCCAACCTCACCGTCAAGGCCGGCGAGATCGTCGGCATCGCCGGGCTGATGGGTGCCGGACGCACCGAGCTCGCGATGAGCGTCTTCGGCAAGAGCTACGGCACCGGCATCTCGGGCACCGTCTACAAGCGCGGTGAGAAGGTCGACACGTCGACGGTCAGCAAGGCCATCGCGGCCGGCATCGCCTACGCGACGGAGGACCGCAAGAAGTACGGTCTCAACCTGATCGACGACATCACCCGCAACGTCTCTGGTTCGGCGCTCGGCAAGCTCGCGAACTGGGGCTTCGTCAACCGGTCCGAAGAAAGCACGGTCGCCGAGCGCTTCCGCAAGAGCATGAACATCAAGGCGCCCACCGTGGCCGCCGTCACCGGAAAGCTCTCGGGCGGCAACCAGCAGAAGGTCGTGCTGTCCAAGTGGATGTACGCCGACCCCGACGTGCTCATCCTCGACGAGCCCACCCGCGGCATCGACGTCGGCGCCAAGTACGAGATCTACACGATCATCAACCAGCTCGCGGACGCGGGCAAGGGCGTCATCGTCATCTCGTCCGAGTTGCCCGAACTGCTCGGCATCTGCGACCGCATCTACACCCTCTCGGAGGGGCGCATCACGGCCGACGTGCCGATCGCCGAGGCGACCCCCGAATTCCTCCTGAAGTACATGACCCTCGAACGAGAGAGCCCCGTCAATGAGCGCGCCTAGCCCCACCCAGGCCACCGACCCGAAGCCCACGGGCGGGTCGCCCACCTCCCGTCAGCCGCAGTCCGGTTCGGGCGGCAACCCGATCACGAGTGCCGTCTCGTACCTCGGCGGTCAGCTGCGCCAGATCGGCCTGTTCATCGCGCTGATCGTCATCGTGCTGTTCTTCCAGATCACCACGAACGGCATCACCCTGGCACCGATCAACGTGTCGAACCTGGTCGTCCAGAACAGCTACATCCTGATCCTGGCCATCGGCATGGTGATGGTCATCATCGCCGGCCACATCGACCTCTCGGTCGGGTCCATCGTCGCCTTCACGGGTGCGATGGCCGGCGTGATGATCACGCAGTGGGGCCTGCCCTGGCCGCTCGCCGTGGTGCTCTGCCTCGTGCTCGGTGCCCTGGTCGGGGCCTGGCAGGGCTTCTGGATCGCCTACTTCGGGATCCCGGCGTTCATCGTCACCCTGGCCGGCATGCTCGCGTTCCGTGGTGCCGCCCAGATCGCGCTGCAGAGCACGCAGATCTCGTCGTTCCCCCAGGGGTTCCGTGACATCGGTTCGGGCTTCCTGCCCGCCTTCGGCACGACCGGGTACGAGCCGCTGACGCTGATCCTCGGCGCTGTGGCCTCGATCGCCCTGATCGGCACCGGTCTCCGTGGCCGGGCGACGCGTCGCAAGTACCAGCTCGAGGACGAGCCCTTCCTGTGGTTCGTCACCAAGCTCGTCTTCACCGTCGCCCTCGTCATGTACGTCGGGTTCCTGCTCGCCAGCTACTCGGGCACCCCGATCGTGCTGGTCATCCTCGCCGTGCTCGTCGTCGTCTACTCGACCGTGATGAAGAACTCGGTCTTCGGTCGTCACGTCTACGCGATCGGTGGCAACGTGCACGCCGCCGAGCTGTCGGGCGTCAAGACCAAGCGCGTCACGTTCCTGCTCTTCGTCAACATGGGCGTCATCGCCGCTCTCGCCGGCGTCGTCTTCACGGCCCAGCTGAACCTCGCGGCGTCCAGCGCCGGCAGCGGGTTCGAACTCGACGCCATCGCGGCCGTGTTCATCGGTGGCGCCGCCGTCACGGGCGGCATCGGTACGGTCACCGGCGCGATCATCGGTGGTCTGATCATCGGCATCCTGAACAACGGCCTGTCGATCCTCGGTGTCGGCACCGAGTACCAGTCCCTGATCAAGGGCCTCGTGCTGCTCGCCGCGGTCGCGTTCGACGTCTTCAACAAGCGTCGCGCCGCCTCGTCCGGCAAGTAACTAGGCGCCACCATCCGCGAGAGGCGCGGTTCCCGGTCACGGGAGCCGCGCCTCCTCGTCTCCCCGCCCCCGGCGGGCACCGACCAGACCGCAGGAGGTGCGGGCCGGCCGCACACGACGCCACCGTCCCGAAAACCGAACCGAACTAGGATCACCTCGTGGCAACCCTCTTCGACGTCGCGGCCGCAGCCGGCGTCTCGCACCAGACCGTCTCGCGGGTCGTCAACGGCGACCCGACGGTCCGTCCCGCCACCAAGGCCAAGGTCGACGTCGCCATCGACGAGCTCCACTACCGGCCGAGCCTCACCGCCCGGGCGCTGGCCAGCCGCAAGACGAGGTCGCTCGGCGTGATCAGCACGGGGTTCCCGTTCTACGGCCCCTCGAGCACGATGCACGGCTTCAACGGTGCCGCCCGACGAGCCGGGTACCAGGTGTCGATGGCCACCCTCGACGTCGACGACCGGCAGGGCATGCGGCAGGCCCTCGACTCCTTGGTGGGCCAGAACGTGGCGGCCATCGTGCTCATCGCGCCCGACGCCGAGGCACTCGAGGTGCTGCGGCGTTCCGGGGTGTCGGTGCCGCTGGTCACCGCCGACAGCGAGGCCGAGGACGGCCACCACACGGTCTCGTTCGACCAGGCCGCCGGGGCCGAGGCGGCCGTCGAGCACCTCGTCTCGCTCGGTCACCGCCGCATCGCCCACGTCGCGGGGCCCGACGGGTGGATGGACGGCCGCGACCGCGAGCGGGGCTGGCGCGAGGCCTGTGAACGGCTCGGCGTCGACTCGACGGTGCTGCTGCGCGGCGACTGGACCCCGGGCTCCGGTCATCGCATCGGCCGAGAGCTGGCCGGGCGCGACGACGTCACGGCCGTGTTCTGCGGCAACGACCAGATGGCGCTCGGCGTCGTGCACGCGTACGTCGACGCCGGTCGGGTCGTGCCGCGCGACGTGAGCATCGTCGGCTTCGACGACATCCCCGAGGCCGAGCACTTCGTCCCGCCGCTGACCACCGTCCGGCAGGACTTCGAGGCGCTCGGGCGCCGACTCATGACGACCGTCGAGGCCGTGCTCGCCGGCGACGAGGCGCCCGTGGCGGCACTCGACCCCGAGCTCGTCGTCCGCCGCTCGACGGCGGCCCCGGCCCGCTGACCGACCCCGACCCGCCCGTGCGAGATTGCACGGTCCCACTCGCTCATGTGAGAATGTGAGCGCTCACTTTCGCATCAGGACAAGGACGTTCCATGGCTGAGACCGCCATCCCCTCCGACCCGTCGCCCGCGGCCCCCGACCCCGCCGGCGCCTCGGCCGAGACGTACGTCGTCGGCGTCGACTACGGCACGCTCAGCGGCCGCGCGGTCGTCGTGCGCGTGCGTGACGGCGCCGAACTGGCCAGCGCCACGTTCGAGTACCCGCACGCGGTGGTCGACCGCACGCTGCCCGGAACGGGCGAGCGCCTCCCCGCCGACTGGGCCCTGCAGGTGCCGTCCGACTACGTCGACGTGCTGAAGAACGCCGTTCCCGAGGCCCTCCGCGCGTCGGGCGTCGACCCCGCCGCGGTCGTCGGCATCGGCACCGACTTCACGGCCTGCACCATGGTGCCGACCACCGCCGACGGCACCCCGCTCAACGAGCTCGACCGCTTCGCCGACCGCCCGCACGCGTTCGTCAAGCTGTGGCGTCACCACGCCGCGCAGGGCCAGGCCGACCGCATCAACGAGCTGGCCGCGTCGCGGGGCGAGTCGTGGCTGCCCCGGTACGGCGGGCTCATCTCGAGCGAGTGGGAGTTCGCCAAGGGGCTGCAGCTGCTCGAAGAGGACCCCGAGGTCTACGCCGCGACCGAGCACTGGGTCGAGGCCGCCGACTGGATCGTCTGGCAGCTCAGCGGCCGCTACGTGCGCAACGCCTGCACCGCCGGGTACAAGGGCATCTACCAGGACGGCGAGTACCCCAGCCGCGAGTTCCTCGCCGCCCTCAACCCCGACTTCGCCGACTTCGCCGAGACCAAGGTCGTGCACGAGATCGGCGCCCTGGGCGACGTCGCGGGCACGCTGACGGCGGAGGCCGCCGGCTGGACCGGACTGCCCGAGGGCATCGCCGTGGCCGTCGGCAACGTCGACGCGCACGTCACGGCCCCGGCCGCCAAGGCCACGCAGCCCGGCCAGATGGTCGCCATCATGGGCACGAGCACCTGCCACGTCATGAACGGCGACAAGCTCGCCGAGGTGCCCGGCATGTGCGGCGTCGTCGACGGTGGCATCGTCGACGGCCTCTACGGCTACGAGGCCGGTCAGTCCGGCGTCGGCGACATCTTCGCCTGGTACGTCAAG
Organism: Frigoribacterium sp. ME-P-080; assembly: GCF_030209595.1. Taxonomy (NCBI): domain Bacteria; kingdom Bacillati; phylum Actinomycetota; class Actinomycetes; order Micrococcales; family Microbacteriaceae; genus Frigoribacterium; species Frigoribacterium sp. ME-P-080. The sequence continues at coordinate 505,534 of NZ_JARVRR010000003.1, read as the reverse complement.
AACCAGGTGCCGCAGTCGGCCGTCGACGACGCAGCGGCCGCCGGCAAGAGCGTGCACCAGCACCTCACCGACCTCGCCTACGAGCAGCCCGTCGGGGCCCACGGCCTCGTGGCCCTCGACTGGCACAGCGGCAACCGCTCGGTGCTCGTCGACCACGAGCTGAGCGGCGTCATCGTCGGTCAAACGCTCGCCACGTCGCCCGCCGACGGCTACCGCGCGCTGCTCGAGGCCACGGCCTTCGGCACGCGTCGCATCGTGCAGGCCTTCGACGAGTCGGGCGTGCCCGTCACGGAGTTCATCGCCGCCGGCGGTCTGCTGAAGAACAAGCACCTGATGCAGACCTACAGCGATGTGCTCCGCATGCCGATCTCGACGATCACGAGCGAGCAGGGCCCGGCCCTCGGGTCGGCCATCCACGCCGCCGTCGCCGCAGGTGCCTACCCCGACATCCGCTCGGCGGCCGAGGCCATGGGCAGCGTCGACCGGGCGACCTACGTCCCCGACGAGGCCGCCGCGGACGCCTACGACGCGTTGTACGCCGAGTACCTGCTGCTGCACGACTGGTTCGGTCGGGGCGGCAACGACGTGATGCACCGCCTGCGGGCGATGCGTCGCGAGGCGACCCGCGCCTCCTCGGCTCCCTCGGCGACGACCGAGGGCGGTGGAGGCACGGATGCCGTCGAGCAGGACGCCACCGCCTCCGCCACGAGCGACGCGCAGGTGACCGCATGACCGGCTGGATCGACCGCTCGACGCAGGCGGCCATCGACGCCACCCGAGAAGACGTCGCCACCCTGCACGCCGAGCTCGTGCGCTACGGTCTCGTCGTCTGGACGGGCGGCAACGTGTCGGGTCGCGTGCCCGGCACCGACCTCTTCGTGATCAAGCCCAGCGGGGTGCTCTACGACGACCTCACGGCCGAGAACCAGATCCTCTGCCGCCTCGACGGCACCGTGGTCGAGGGGACGCCGGGCAGCGACCGCAGTCCGTCCAGCGACACCGCCGCCCACGCATACGTCTACCGCACCATGCCGCACGTCGGCGGAGTCGTGCACACGCACTCGACCTACGCCACGGCCTGGGCCGCGCGCGGCGAGGCGATCCCGTGCGTGATCACGGCGATGGCCGACGAGTTCGGCGGCGAGATCCCCGTGGGGCCGTTCGCGATCATCGGCGACGACTCGATCGGCCGCGGCATCGTCGCGACGCTCGAGGGGCACCGCAGCCGGGCCGTGCTGATGCAGAACCACGGCGTCTTCACGATCGGCAAGGACGCCCGCGACGCGGTCAAGGCCGCCGTCATGACCGAGGACGTGGCCCGCACCGTCCACATCACCCGCCAGCTCGGCGAACCCATCCCCATCCCGGCAGAGAGCATCGACGCCCTCTTCGACCGGTACCAGAACGTCTACGGACAAGCACCCGCAGGAGAACTGAAGTGACGAACGACACCCTCGACCCCACCGCCTTCCTCGCCTCGCGCGAGGTCTGGTTCCTCACCGGCAGCCAGGGCCTCTACGGCGAAGAGACGCTCCAGCAGGTCGCCGACCAGTCGCGTGCCATCGCCGACGAACTCGCCGCCGCCTCCGACGTGCCCGTGCGCCTCGTCTGGAAGCCCGTCCTGACCGACGCCGACGCGATCCGTCGCACGATGCTCGAGGCGAACCTCGACGACTCGGTCATCGGCGTCACGGCCTGGATGCACACCTTCAGCCCGGCCAAGATGTGGATCGGCGGCCTCGACGCCCTGCGCAAGCCGCTGCTGCACCTGCACACGCAGGCCAACGTCGCGCTGCCCTGGGCCGACATCGACTTCGACTTCATGAACCTCAACCAGGCCGCCCACGGCGACCGCGAGTTCGGCTACATGCAGACCCGTCTCGGGGTGCCCCGCAAGACCGTCGTCGGCCACGTCAGCGACCCGCGCGTGCAGCAGCAGGTCGGCACCTGGATGCGCGCCGCCGCGGGCGCCTCGGCCATGCGCTCGCTCAAGCTGGCACGCTTCGGCGACAACATGCGCTTCGTCGGCGTGACCGAGGGCGACAAGACCGAGGCCGAGCTGGCCTTCGGCGTCCAGGTCAACACCTGGGGCGTCAACGAACTGGCCGAGGCCGTCGCCGCGGCGTCCGAGACGGCGATCGACGAGCTCGTCGCGGTGTACGAGGCCGAGTACGACGTGGTCCCCGCGCTGCGGGCGGGCGGCGAGCGTCACCAGTCGCTGCGAGACGGTGCGGCGATCGAGATCGGTCTGCGCTCGTTCCTCGAAGAGGGCGGGTTCAGTGCCTTCACGACGAACTTCGAAGACCTGGGCGCGCTCAAGCAGCTGCCCGGCCTCGCGGTCCAGCGCCTGATGGCCGAGGGCTACGGCTTCGGTGCCGAGGGTGACTGGAAGACCTCGGTGCTGGTGCGTGCGGCCAACGTGATGGGCGCCGGGCTGCCGGGTGGCGCCTCCTTGATGGAGGACTACACGTACCACCTGGTGCCCGGCGAGGAGAAGATCCTCGGGGCGCACATGCTCGAGGTCAGCCCGGCGCTCACGTCGGGGCGCGCCTCCCTCGAGGTGCACGCGCTCGGCATCGGCGGCAAGGACGACCCGGTGCGCCTGGTCTTCTCCGCCGACCCCGGCCCGGCCGTCGTCGTCGCGATGAGCGACGTGCGCGACCGCTTCCGCCTGACGGTCAACGTGGTCGACGTGGTCGACCCCGACGAGGACCTGCCGAACCTCCCGGTGGGGCGCGCGGTGTGGAAGCCCCGTCCGTCGTTCGCCGTGTCGGCCGAGGCGTGGCTGACGGCCGGCGCCGCCCACCACACGGTCATGTCGACCGCGGTCGGGCTCGAGGCCTTCGAGGACCTCGCCCGCATCGTCGAGACCGAGCTGCTCGTGATCGACGAGGACACCCGCATCCGCGACTTCCGTCACGAGGTCGCCTGGAACGCCGCGTACCACCGCCTCGCCCGCGGCCTGTAGGCCTCGCGGCCGGCTCGCGCGGTTCGCGCGGCTCGCGCATCGAGTGGTCCCGGATCGTCCTTCGCCCCACGGCGAACGACGGTGCGGGACCATTCGTCGTCGCGATGGCCGGGCCTGCTCGACCGCGTCTGCCCCGAGGAGGCGCGGGTCTAGATCCAACCGAGATCTCGCGCGTCCGAGGCGGCCCGTCCGCGGTCGGGCGCCCCGACCTTGCGGACGGCGGACGAGATCAGGTTGCGCACCGTGCCCTCGGCGAGGTGCAGCTCGGCGGCGCACCGTCTGGTCGAGAGCGACCGGTCGACGAGGCGCAGGACGTCACGCTCGCGTGCCGTGAGCGGGCACGCCTCGGCGCGGAGGACCGTGGCCGCCAACCTCGGGTCGACGTGGTCTTCTCCGGCAGCCGTTCGCCGGACGACGGCGAGGAGTTCGTCGATGCTCGCCCGCTTCGAGACGACCGCGTCGATGCCCGACTGGACGATCTGACGGACGAGCACGGCGGGCAAGCGGCGACCCAGGACGACGACGGCGTCGTGCCCCTCGCGCAGTCGCCGGGCGGCGTCCACGACGTCGGGGTGGTCGTCGGCGTCGATGACCAGCACGCTCCGCGGGGGTGGCCCTGGTTCGGAGCAGGGCTTCGCGGAATCGTGGATCGCGACAGCTTTCAGCCCCGGCGTCACACGGATGCACGCCTCGATCGCCGACCGCGTCAGCACCTCCTCGGCGACCACGCACACGTCGATCGGCCCGTCGGTCGACATGGCATCCCCCTACTCGTCATCGACTTCGTGACCAGTATGTCTCATGACGTCGACATGACGGATGCGTGGTGACTTCGTGACGGCCGTGACTTTCGAGTCGAGCTGCCGATGCCGAGACTCGGAGGTGTCTCGTCGACTCGACGTGGGAGGAGGGAACGCATGAAGAAAATCGAGAGCACGACGCTCAAGCCGGGTAGCGCAGCACGCTGCAACGGCGGATGCCTCTGCACCTGACATCCGGGGCGGGCCGCCCATCGGGCGGTCCGCCTTCCCCGTCAGTCCGGTGACCGCATCTCCCGAAAGTCGACATGTCCCTTCCCATCTTCACCCTCTTCGAGGTCGTCCGATACGAACGTCTTTGGTCGGCGGTCCGCGCCGCCGGGCCCGCTGCCGCGTGGCGACTCATGAACGACATCGCCCGGTTCGACCTGCCCGCCTACGACTCGATCGCCGACCCGTCCGACACGAGCGCCGGCATGGCGGCCAAGGCCCGTGCCGCCATGGGGGGCTTGCCAGGTCTCGCCTCCGTCGACATCGACGCTGCAGCGGGGCGATATGGCGACTACGGGCCTCGGATGCAATTCGAGTCGACGTTCGTCACGCTGTGGCTCGACGACCGAGCTCGGCTGGACGAGGTCGTCGAGGTTCGTGGCGGCGAGCACCTCGAGGAGGCGAGGGAGCACGGCCGTGGCGCCCTGGCCTTGCGCCTGCACTTCGGGGCGTCCTACGTCGTCCCGCCGATCATCGCGCACCGACACCCCACGCGCTTCGTCTTCAACAGGATGAACTTCGACGAGCTCCGGGATCGGGCGTTTCCCTCTCTCGATGTCGACGCCTTCGCCATCGACGACGACGCGACCTTCCGAAAGGGGCTCCGAGCGCTCAAGGACGGGCTCGTCTTCGCAATGTTCCCCGAATACGATCCCAGAGGCCGAGGCCGTCACCACACCGTCGTCCCGTTCCTGGGGGCTTCCGTCGTCGCACCGCAGGGGCCGGCCCTCATGAGTCGTGCCGCGGGCGCAGCCATGCTGCCGATGCACCTCGACCGGACGGGAGAAGCTCACTTCGTCCTGACGATCCACCCGGCGATTCCCGCCCCGACAGATGACGTCGAGGTCCAGGGGTCGACGGTCGCGTTGTGGCGACTCATCGAGAGGCTCATCCTCGACGGCCGCGCCGGCGACTGGGAGATGTGGACCGACTTCGATCTGATGCGGACGGAGTCGGCGGCATGAGCACGGTTCCGCTCGTCGAGATCCGAGAAGTGTCACGGCTCTTCGAGAGCCGAGGTGGGAGACCGCCCGCCGTCGACCGTGTCTCGTTGGACCTTCACGAGGGCGAGATCATCGCGATCGTCGGTCGCTCCGGCTCGGGCAAGTCGACTCTGGTGCAGATGGTCGGTGCTCTCGACACCCCCAATCACGGTCAGATCGTCTTCGACGGAATGACACTTTCTTCCCTCTCCGAGGCGGAGCGCACCGTCCTGCGAAGAGATCGCATCGGATTCGTCTTCCAGGACTCCCACCTCGTCCCGACCCTGTCGGTGCTCGAGAATGTCGCGCTCACGTCACTCGTCGCGGGAAGACGCCGCTCGGAATGGGCGGATCGAGCGCACGCGCTGCTCGACGAACTCGGCCTCGACGGTCTCGGATCGGCCCGTCCGGCCACCTTGTCGGGCGGAGAGGCCCAGCGTGTGGCCCTGGCTCGAGCGCTCTTCTCCCGTCCGTCTCTCGTCCTCGCCGACGAGCCGACCGGCGCGCTCGACAGTGCGACCTCACGGGATGTCCTGAGGCTGCTCCGGGGCATGGTCGTCGACGACCAGGCGTCAGCGGTCGTGGTGGTCACCCATGACCTCGAGACCGCCTGCATCGCCGACAGGATCATCGTCCTGCGAGACGGCCGAGTCATCGCCGACGAACGCTTCACACCGGCGGCCACGATCGACAGCGTCGAGGGGAGGGCCCATGAAGAACGCGTTCGCGCTTGGTTGGCGGAACATCGCTGACGGACGGCGGCGGGCAGGACTCACCGCCCTCACGGCAGCCTTGGGGGTCGCCCTTCTCACGGCCTCACTCGTCACCGGGCTGACGGCGCGCCAGACGGTCGTCGACGGAATCGATTCGTTGCTCACGTTCGGGGACGTGGGCATCGTCCCCGAGGTGGATCGTGAGTTCGTCGACGAGGGTCTCGTGGACGCACTCGCCGCCGATCCCGGAGTCGTGTCGTCGCTCCCCACCCTGAGTCGAGAGACGGTCGCGGTCGGCGCGACGGGTGAGGCGGAGACCCTCCTCCTGACCGGGGCCCCGGCCGGGCCGGACTCACTCGCCTCCCAGGTGGTCACCGACGGTCGAGCTCCTCGACCGGGCTCGGACGAGGTCCTGGTGCCGACAGATGTCGCAGACCGCATGGGCGCCTCCCTGGGGAGTCGAATGTCGATGACGACTCCCTCGGGCGTCCGCTCGTTCGACGTGGTGGGGCTCGTCGACCCCCGCTTGTTGGGTGTCTTCGCCCGGGACAACCTCTTCACCGACCTCGAGGTCGTCCAGAGGGCGTTCGGGCTCGAGGGTGACCTCACCCGTCTCGACCTCGAACTCGATCCTGCAGTCGCGTCCACCTGGGCAGCAGAACACCGAGCGGCGCTCCCGTCCGGAGCCGTCTTCCAGGACACGTCGGCCGTGGCCGACGGCCTCGGGCCCATCGAAACGGCCGTGACGGCGGTGATGGCAGGGCTCGCTCTGGTCGCCCTCGCCGTGTCGGCACTGCTCGGTTCACTGGCGAGCACGGCTGCCGTCCGAGCACGGCGCCGTACCTACGGTGTGCTGCGGGCCACGGGCGCGTCCACACGGTGGTTGGTCTCGTCGGTCGGCGCCGAGATCGCCATCGTCGCAGCGGCCGGAACGGTCGTGGGCGTCGCGGTCGGCGTCGCCGGCGCTGCGGTGGTGATGAGTCGGATGGACGGGGAGGCTCCGTCTCTTCCGACCCTCACCCTCTCGGTCGGTCTCGGCGTCGTCGCGGGAGCGACCTCCGCCACGCTCGGGGCCCGACGAGCCGTCGCCGACGTCCGTCGAATTCCGCCGGCGTTCGTCGTGAGGGGCGTCGAACCCGCAGACGGTTCGCCCGGATCGTGCTCACGGCGACGAGCCGTCGCGGTCGCCGTGGTCGCATCGGTCTCGGGGCTGGTGATCTGGGCCCTCGACGCAGGCGCCGTCCTCGACGCTCTGGGCCTGGTCGCCCTGGCGGTCTGTGCGGTGGCCCTCTCCCGCCTCGCGATCGCGCCCCTGGCGGCGTTCGCGGCCAGGCTCCAGTGGGCAGCCGACCTGGCGCGTCGCCGACCGACCCGCGGCAGGTCGACGGTGACCGGGGCTCTCACCCTGGTGGTCTTCGGTGCGGTGTCGCTCGCCACCTGCGTCGGTGCCGTCGCCTCCGCGACAGGGGAACAGATCGATCGGCAGTTCGGGGCCGACGTGCAAGTCACGTCGGTCGTGCCCTTGTCGGACGACGCCGAGCCGATCGTCGTCGTCGACGGCGTTCGGGACGTCGCGCGGTCGGTGTCCGGTGAAGCCACCGTCCTGTCGGCGTCCGCCGAACTCGACGTGCCGTTCCAGGCGATCGACCCCGAGACCTGGTTCGACGTGTCGGGGCTCGCGTGGTCCGCCGGTGGCGGATCGAGAGGTGTCGAGTTGCTGAGGGCCGGTGGGGGCATCGCTCTGCCGAGGGGGGTCGCCGAGTCCCTGACGGTGGCCCCGGGTGATGAGGTCGTCGTGTCGGCCGGGGGGACCCAGGTGCCCCTCGAAGTCGTCGGGCTCTTCACCTCGGTGGCCACGGGGCAACAGGTCGTCATCGACCGCAGGACGGCGGGCGAACTCGGTGTCACGGGGGTCTCTCGGTGGGACGTGTTGGCAGACGGAGGGGTCGATGTCGCCGACTTGTCAGACCGCGTCGCCGCGCAGGTGGTCGGAGTCCCCGGTGTCGACGTCATCACCGCCGAGGCGACGAGGGATCGTGCAGCCTCCGAGACGGCAGCCCTCACGGCAGGACTCTTCGCAGCGGTGACGGTGACTCTGGCCCTCGGGGCCCTGGGGGCCAGCAGCACGCTGAGCCTCGACGTCGAATCGCGGCGTGATGAACTCGCCGTGCTCCGCACCGTGGGGTGCCGACGTCGCGGCGTCGGTGCCCTCGTCGCCTGGGACGCCACCGTGATCGCCGTGGCGTCGCTGAGTGCAGGACTGCTCCTCGGCTCGTTCGGGGGAGCACTCGGGACGCGGATCGTCTCGAGGCTCCTCGACGTGGGGGTCGACCCGGTGGTCGATCCCGTGACGATCGCGGGAATCGTCGGCGTGACGGCGATCGCTCTCGCCATCGCCGCCGTGGGGCCGGTCCTGCGGGCCTCCCGCACGGAGCCCCTGACGATTCTGAGGGGCACGTCATGAGCGCTGACGCGAGAACGGGCTCAGCCGCCCGCCCCCGTCTGCGAGACAGCATCATCGTCGTCCAGCTCGCAGACGGTCGCCTGCAGTTCAGGGCAACGTACGAGCGGGTCGTGTCGACCTTCTCCGTCGAGCCCTGGGTGGCGGACCTCGTCCCGCTGCTCGATGGGACTCGCACGCCAGTGCAGCTCGCCCAGACGCTTTCCTTGCTTGATCGCGGAGCGCTCGAGGACGTGCTGGAGGTCCTCGAATCCGAACGCTTCCTGGCGTCGGAGGCATCTTCCACCGACCGTGCCACGAGGCATTCGCGTCAGCTGCAGCTGTTCGACGAGATGATCTCGGCCGATGAACTGTCCGCAGTCGCTCGAGGACACGACGCCTCGACGATCCAGAGCCGGCTCACCGGTGCGTGCGTGGTCGTGGTCGGCGTCGGTGGTGCTGGTTCGTGGGTCGTCCAATCGCTGGCCGCGGCTGGGGTGGGAAGGCTCGTGCTCATCGATCCCGACGTCGTCGAACTCTCCAATCTGAACCGGCAGGTGCTCTTCGATTCCGGAGACATCGGACGAGTCAAGGTCGACGCAGCCGCAGAGCGAGTCGCCGAGATCGACGCGGACATCACCGTCGACGTCTGGCGCACTCGGGTGGACACCGCGGAACAGCTCGCGACCCTGCTCTCGGGTGCCGATCTCGTCGTGAGTTGCGCAGACCAGCCCTCGGTGCCCGTCGTGGCCGACGTCGTGGCGACGGCGAGCACCGCGGTCGGTGTCCCGCACATCGTCGGAGGCGCGTACGGCGCCCTGCTCGGGGTGCCGGGTGTCACCGTCCTGCCCGGCCGAACGACGTGCTGGTCGTGCATCCGTGCCGCGACAGCCGACGATCACGGACGTGCCGCGCGAACTCTGAAGGGTTCTTCGCCCGGCGGCTCAGCCGCCCCGTTGGCCGGCGTGGTGGGGAACATGACGGCATGGGAGGCGCTCCGGATACTGCTCGGGGCACCACCGGCACTCGCCGGAGGTGTCCGCGAGGTCGATCTCGCCAGTTTCGACAGCGTCTGGCGTCCGATCCCACCACGTCTCGAATGCGGATGCGTTCCATCGTCCGAGACGACCGGTTCGACCTGACGATCGCCAAGACCGGGCATACGGCGACGACCGTCGTTGTTCACCCCCGCATGAGCATTCCCCTCTCGATCCTCGACCTCGCCCCCGTCGCACCCGGTCAGACCGTGCGCGAGAGCTTCGCGGCCTCCGTGGCCCTGGCGCAGCAGGCCGAGGCGAGCGGGTACCGGCGGGTCTGGTACGCCGAGCACCACAACATGGCCTCCATCGCCTCGAGCGCGACGTCGGTGTTGATCGCCCACATCGCGAGCCAGACCTCGACCATCCGCCTCGGCTCGGGCGGCGTCATGCTCCCGAACCATTCGCCGCTCGCCATCGCCGAGCAGTTCGGCACCCTCGAGACCCTGCACCCGGGGCGCATCGACCTCGGCCTCGGCCGAGCCCCCGGCAGCGACCAGGCCACGTTCCGGGCCATGCGCCGCGACCCCTCGTCGTCCGAGCGCTTCCCGCAGGACGTCGTCGAACTGCAGGCGTTCCTCGCGGGGGAGTCGCGCGTCGCCGGCGTCCAGGCCGTCCCCGGTGCGGGCACGAACGTGCCGCTGTACATCCTCGGTTCGTCGCTGTTCGGCGCCAAGCTCGCCGCTGCCCTCGGTCTGCCCTACGCCTTCGCCTCGCACTTCGCCCCCGGTGACCTGGTGGACGCCGTCTCGGCCTACCGTCGCGAGTTCCAGCCGTCGACCCAGCTGAGCGAGCCGTACGTGCTCGCCGCCGTCAACGCGATCGTCTCCGACGACGCGGACGACGCCGACACGCAGTTCGCCGCCGTCAAGCGTCAGCGCCTCATGATGCTGCTGCGCCAGAGCGGGCAGATCGACCCCACCCGCGAGTTCGGCGACGACGAGCTCGACCACCTGCTGCGCACCCCGGTGGGGCAGCACGTCCAGACCATGACGACCTACACCGCCGTCGGCACGCCCGGCGACGCACGCGAGTACATGGAGCAGTTCGCCCGCACCGCCCAGGCCGACGAGCTGATCGTCGCGCACTCGGCCTCGTCGACGGAGGCGCGCCTCCGGTCGGTCGCGCTCCTCGCCGACGCGATGCAGCTGGCCCCCGCCGCCGCGTAGCCCGCCGGCGCCTCCGGGCGAGACGCGCAGCGCCCCTCCCGCCGGACACCGCCGAGTGGACGAGACACCGAGAAGTGCGACGGTGTGTTGTCCGCTCGGCGGTGTCTCCGTCGGGGCAGCCGGTGGCGACGCGGCGGTGGTGACGCCGCGGCGGCCAGGCCGCGGCGGCTACGGCGCGGTGAAGAGGAAGACGAACACGACGGCGACGGGCTGCAGCGCGGCCCCGCCGAGCAGCATCGAGCGCCGCACCCACGGTCGCGACGAGATCGCGGGCGTGCCGAGCAGGGGGCTGAGGGGCATGAGCAGGCGGAACAGGCTCTGCTGGGGCAGGAACACCGCGACGAGGTAGGCGAAGAACCCCGCGGTGAACGCGACGACCTCGTGACCGAGCCGCAGCGTCGAGCGTCGGGTCACCCAGAACGTGAACGACGCGATGATGGCCAGCACGAGCACGATGCCCCCGATGCCCAGCCACCGCCCGGCGAGGAGGAACCACGGGGTCAACGGCACGAACACCGGGCGGCCGACGTAGTCCACCCACCAGGCCATCTCGGTCTCGAGGTAGGCGTCGGACTGGCCCGTGACCACGTGCGCGACGACCGGCCACGCGAGTCCGGCCGCGGCCATCGCGAGCCCCGCCACGACGATCGTCGTCAGTTCACGGGGCGGCATCCGGCCGCCGACGACGAACTCCCGCAGACCGGCCCAGGCGCGGCGGACCGACGAGCGGGCGGCGAGGGCGAGCGCAGGAGGCGCGGTGCCGATCCCGGCGATCCGTCGCGTCCGGGCGTCTGCGGCAGGCCGCCTCGCCGCCCCGGTCGTCGCGGCGGCGGCGGTCGCGGCAGAGGCATGCCCCCCGGACACAGCCGACGGCCGGGCCTCGGGACGCTCCCGTTCGGTGTGCCAGCGCACGATCAGGTGGATGCCGAGCGCCAACGCGAGGGCGAGCGCCCCGGGTCGGACGAACGAGGCGACGATGCCCGCCGCCGCCACGAGCGGGTAGTTCCGCCGCTGCATGGCGAGCAGGCCGCCGAACATCAGCAGGAGGAAAAGGCTCTCGGCGTAGCCGACCGACATGACGAACGCCATCGGCCCGAAGCAGAACAGCAGCACGGCCCAGAGGGCGCCGGTGTGTCCGACCTTCGTCACGAGCAGGCGGTGGAGGACGACGGCCGCAGCCGCACCGAAGACGGTGGCGAGCAGAGGGGCGGCGACGACGAAGTCCATGCCCGTGGCGACCATCAGCAGGTGGCAGAGGTACGGGAAGACCGGCAGGAACGCCCACTCGTTCGGCAGCACCTCGCCGGTCGCGTCGGTGGGCAGGGTCGAGGGATAGCCGTGCAGCGCGATGGTGCGGTAACGGTCGGCGTCCCACGACGAGGTGAAGTCGAGGAAGCTGCGGTCGCTGCCGGGGGTGATGAAGGTCGCACCGGCGAGTTTCGCGACCTCGTAGACGGCGAAGAGGACGCTCGTCGAGAACAGCCGCGACGCGAGGTAGACGACCAGCACGCTGCGCCAGCTGCCCGAGAACCGGTCGGCGAGACCGATCGAGAAACCGGGTCGGCGCAGCCTCGCCGCCGAGGGCGACGCGATCGTCTCGCGGCTCACCGCCCCGCCCCGTGTCCGGTCATCTGGACGACGCTACCAAGAGTCGGCTGTGACGGGGCAAGATCGTCCCGTGCCCCTTCCGTCCTTCGCCGCCCTCGGGATCGACGACGTGGCCGTCGCGGTCTACCGTCACGTCGTCGCCGGGGCCGGGCTGGCGGACGCCGCGGGAGCGGCGGCCGGGCCGACGCCCGGGGCCGTGGCACGGGCCGTGCACCTCGACGAGGCGACGGCCCTGGCCGCCCTGGAGCGCCTCCGTTCGCTCGGGCTCGTCCAGCGCTCGGCGGGGGGCGAGGGCTACGGCGCGGTGGACCCGCGCGTGGCCGTGCCGGCCGTCGTCGCCGCGCGTGCCGACGCGCTCGTCGAGGTGCGCGCGGCCGTGCCCGAGCTGGGAGCGCTGTTCGACGAGGGCCGCCGCCCGCATGACGCCGACGAACTCACGCGGGTGGTCGTCGGGCACGCGGCCGTGGGGGACTGGTACTCGAGGCTGGAGCACCGGGCGACCACCGACTTCGTCGCCTTCGACCGTCCGCCCTACGTGGTCGCGTCGAACGAGTCCACCCAGCGTGTCGCCCTCGGGCGCGGCGTGCGGTGGCGGGCGGTCTACACGGTCGCCAGCATCTCGGCCGACGGCAGCTGGCAGGGCGTCCACCGCCTCGGCGCCGACGGGGAGGAGGCCCGCATCACGCACGACCTGCCGGTCAAGCTCGCCGTCGCCGACCGCCGGGTGGCCCTCGTCTCGATCGGGCACGACCCCGACCGGCCGGAGGCCCTCGTGACCGAGTCCGAGCCGCTCGTCGCCGCCCTCCACGACCTGTTCGAGGCCCGGTGGCGCAGCGCGTTGCCCGTGCCGGGCACCCCGGGGGCCGGTGGCGCCGCGGTCGACTGGGCCGCGGTGGCCGCGCGACTCGCGTCGTCGTCGACGACGGCCGTGGCGGCGACGTCGGGAGCCACCTTGCCGTCGCGGGACCAGGAGGCGCGACTCGCGATGCGACCCCCCACCCCCGCCGAGCGCGACCTCCTCGCCCTCGTGGCGGCGGGGGCGACCGACGAGGTGATCGCGGGTCAGCTCGGCATCTCGTCCCGCACGCTCCGGCGGCGCCTGCACGCCCTCTTCGACGAGCTCGGCGCGAGCAACCGGTTCCACGCCGGAGTCGAGGCCGCACGCCGCGGCTGGGTCTGAGTCAGCCGACGCCCAGGCCTTTCACGGCTCACCCATCGAGTCGCCTCGATAGCGTCCCGGACGTGATCGATCCTCCCCGTGCGGAGCCCTCGTGCTGAGGCTCTCCCTGATGTCCGCGGGAACCCTCGCCGCCGTGTACGCCGTGGCCGGGGCGCTCGTGGTCTCGACGGTGCGCCGTCCGCGCGGGGCCCGCACCTGGTGGCGATGGGTCGCCGCAGCCGCCGCGCTGGGGGCCTGCCTCGGCGCGCTGGTCACCTGGTGGCTCGGAGACGTCGAGGACGTCCTCGACGTCCCGCCCACCTGGGTCGACCGTCTCTGGGTCGGGGCCCTGCTGGCGGTGGTCGGCGCGGCCGTGGTCGGCGTGGTGCGCGGAGGCGCGGGGCGGCGGGTCCTCGCGGCCTCGACGATCGTCGTGACGGCCCTCGCCACGGGCCTCGCGATCGACCGCGACAGCGGGCTCTTCCCGACCGTGGGGGCCCTGCTCGGCGTGTCGGACGTCTCGCCGCTCGTCGTCCCGGTCGCGCAGGGGGCGGCCGTGCGGGCCGGACGGACGTCGACCCCGGCGGCCCCGGACCTGGGACGCACCTGGCGGGCACCCGCCGACCTGCCGTCCCGCGGACGGCTCGGCAGCGTCGCCATCCCGGGCACGGCGTCCCACTTCGACGCGCGGGACGCCCTGGTGTACCTGCCGCCCGCCGCCCTCGTGGCCGATCCGCCGCCCCTGCCCGTCGACGTCGTCCTGTCCGGACAGGGTCCCGGCGCCGCCCCGGAGAACCTCGTCGACGCCGGACGGATGGTCGAGACCCTCGACGCCCTCGCCCGCACGCATCACGGCCTCGCGCCGATCGTCGTGATGCCCGACCAGCTCGAGCGGCCGACCAACAACCCGATGTGCGTCGACGGACCCCTCGGTCACAGCGAGACCTACCTGACGGTCGACGTGCCCCGGTGGATCACGAGCCGCCTCTCGGTCGAGGCGCCCGGTCGGGCGTGGGCCGTGTCGGGCTTCTCGGAGGGCGGCACCTGTTCGCTGCAGCTGGCGGCGGGCCACCCCGAGCTCTTCGCCTCGTTCGTCGACGTCTCGGGGCAGCGGGGACCACTGCTGGACGGGGGAGCCCGGGCGACGGTCGAGCGCGGCTTCGCCGGCGACCGGGCGGCCTACGACGCCGCCCAGCCGCTCGCCGTGCTGGCCGCCCGGGCCCCCTACGCCGACAGTGCCGGGTTCTTCGCCGTCGGCGGGACCGACTCGCGCTACGGGCCCGTGATGCCCGTCGTCGCGGCGGCCGCCCGGGCCGCGGGCATGGACGTCACCCGCCACGTCGTGCCCGGCAGCGGCCACGACTGGTCGACGGCGTCGCGCGGGCTGGGCGCGGGGACGGCCTGGGCGGCGGCGCGGCTCGGGCTGACGACGCGGTAGGGAGGTGCGGCGAGGCGACCGTCCGCCGAAGGGGGGACGACGGCGGTGCCCCGCCCGCGCCTCCTCGTGTGAACTCTGTGGCCGAAGCCGGTCAGTGGCCGGTTTCGGCCATGGCCCCTACTAGAGGGTCACCGACATTCACAGGTAGTTCTTATGGATCGACCGCGGCCCGGGGCTGCGGCGCACCACCGACAGCACGTCCCGAACGACGTGCATCGAAAGGCGATCCGTGATCACACCATCCGGCCGACGCAGGCCGACCGCTCCGCCCCGCACCCGACTCCGTGGCGGCTTCGCCACCCTCCTCGCCACCGGCGTCGTCGCCGCGGGCCTCGTCACGGTGCCGGCCACCGCCTCCTTCGCCGCGGACGGCCCGGCCGTCGTGGGCGACAGCCAGTTCTCCGACGGCAAGTACATCGTCACGCTGCGCGAGCCGGCGGCCGCGACCTACGAGGGCGGGCAGCCGGGCCTCGCCCGCACCGCCGTGCCCGAGGGCAGCGACCTCGACGCGCAGAGCGCTCCCGTGCAGGACTACGCCGAGCACCTGAAGGGCGTCCAGCAGGACGTCGCGGCGGCGGCCGGCGCCACCGTCCAGGCGAGCTACGCCATCACGACCAACGCCTTCGCGGCCGACCTCACGGCCGCCCAGGCCGCCGAGCTCGCGAGCGACCCCTCGGTCGCCGCCGTCTCGAAGAACGAGCTGCTCAAGCTGCAGGCGACGCCGTCGACCGAGTTCCTCGGCCTGGGTGACGCCGAGGGGAACGGTGGCGTCTGGGACGCCGTCGGCGGACGCGAGAAGGCCGGCGAAGGAGTCGTCGTCGGCATCATCGACTCGGGCATCGCGGCGGGCAACGCCTCGTTCGCCGGTGACCCCCTGGGGTCTGCCAGCGATACCGAACCCCACCTCGACGGCGACCGGACCGTCTTCGCCAAGGGCGACGGCGGCACCTTCACCGGCGTGTGCCAGACCGGCGTGCAGTTCGACGCGGGCGACTGCAACACGAAGCTGATCGGTGCGCGGTACTTCGTCGACGGCTTCGGCGTCGGCAACATCGGCACCGAGGAGCAGGGCGAGTACCTCTCTCCCCGCGACGGCAACGGCCACGGCTCGCACACGGCGTCGACCGCCGCGGGCAACGCCGACGTCGAGGCCACCATCGGCGACCGTTCGTTCGGCACCGTGTCGGGCGTTGCCCCGGCCGCCAAGATCGCGGCCTACAAGGTCTGCTGGGACGGCCCCGACCGCGTCGCCACCGACGACGACGGCTGCGCCACGCTCGACCTGATCGCCGCCATCGAGGCCGCGGTCACCGACGGCGTCGACGTCATCAACTACTCGATCGGCGGAGGCGGGGCCACGAGCACCTTCTCGGCCACCGACCAGGCGTTCCTCGGCGCGGCCTCGGCCGGCGTCTTCGTGGCGGCCTCGGCGGGCAACGACGGCCCGACCGCGACCACCGCCGACAACGCGGCACCGTGGATCACCACGGTCGCGGCGTCGACCATCCCCAGCTACAGCGCGACGGTGCAGACCGCCGACGGCACCGACTACCTGGGCGGCTCGATCACCGTGCCGACCGGCACCGACGGCCTGACGGGCGACTTCGTCTCGTCGACCGCCGTCGCGGCCGACGGCGCCGACGCCACCGCGGTGACCCTCTGCGCACCGGACACGCTCGACCCGGCGAAGGCCGCCGGCACGATCGTGCTCTGCGACCGCGGTGTCTACGACCGCACGGCCAAGTCGGCCGAGGTCGAGCGCGCCGGCGGCATCGGCATGGTGCTGGTCAACCCGACGAGCAGCTCGGTCGACCTCGACGAACACGCCGTCCCCACGGTCCATCTCAACGCCGACGACTACGACGCGATCCACGCGTACGCCGACACCGAAGGTGCCACCGTCACCCTGCTCGACGGCAACCCGGGCGCGCTGCCCGAGCCCGCCACGCCCCAGATCGCCGGCTTCTCGTCGCGCGGCCCGGTGACGGCCGACGGCGGCAACCTGCTGAAGCCCGACATCTCGGCCCCCGGCGTGGCGATCCTCGCCGACGGTGCCAACGCGCAGGGCGAGCCCGGCACGTACGAGTTCCTCTCGGGCACGTCGATGTCGTCCCCCCACATCGCCGGTCTGGCCGCGCTCTACCTCTCGAAGGACGTCCACCCCGACTGGACCCCGGACGAGGTCAAGTCGGCAATGATGACGACCGCCTACGACCTCGTCGGTGAGGACGGTGCTCCGAGCCGGGACGTCTTCGCCCAGGGCGCCGGCCACGTCGACCCGACCGCGTTCCTCGAACCCGGGCTGCTCTACGAGAACGGTCCGGCCGACTGGCAGGCCTACGTCGACTCGATCGACACCGTCGAGGGCACGGACTCGTCGCTCAACCTGCCGTCGATCAGCGTCGGCTCGCTGGCCGGCACCGCCCAGGTCACGCGCACCGTCACCTCGACCGGGGCGGGGACCTACACGGTCGCCCCGATCGAGATGGACGGCGTGACGGCGACGGTCGAACCCTCGACGTTGACCTTCGGCGCCGCGGGCGAGGAGCAGGACTACACGGTCACCTTCACCCGGACGACGGCGGAGCTCGACCAGTTCGCCACCGGCTACCTCACCTGGTCCGACGGGACCCACGACGTGCGCAGCCCGCTCGCGGTGCGCCCCGTCCAGCTGCAGGCACCGGCCGAGGTGGCCGGCGAGGGCGCCACGGGCGAGAAGGCGTTCGACGTCACGGCGGGCGACGCCCTCGAGCTGCCGCTCACCACCGAGGGCCTCGCCGCCGGGCAGGTCACGACCGGCTCGGGCGCGGCAGGCACCGCGGCGGCCGAGACGCCGGTCACGATCGCCGAGGGCACCAGCCACGCGCGCTTCGTGCTCGACAGCGCCGACGACACCGCGGACCTCGACCTGCTCCTCTACACGGCCGGTGCGGACGGTGCGCCCGACCGGCTCGCGGCGTCCTCGGCCACCGGTTCGGCGGACGAGCAGATCGACCTCGACGCCCCCGCGGCGGGCGAGTACGTCCTGCTGGTCGACTTCTACAGCGGTGCCGGACAGCTCGACTACACGCTGACGTCGTACCTGCTCGACCCGGCGACGGCCGTCGGGGGCTTCGCGGTCGACCCGGCCACCCTCTCCGCAGGGCTGGGCGAGACGGCGACGCTGACCGCGTCCTGGACGGGCCTGCCCTACGAGCAGACCTTCCTCGGCCGCGTCGTGTACGGCGACACCGGACAGGTCACCTATCTCACGGTCGCCTCGGGAGAAGAGCCCGAGACGCCCACCGACCCTGGGCCCGGCCCGGGCCAGCCCGGCCACCCCGGTCAGCCCGGACACCCCGGCGGCTGGAGCCTCGGTGACATCCTGCAGTGGATCTGGAACGCCCTCGGCGACCTCTTCCACGGCTGGTTCCCCTGGCGCGGGTAGCACCCGCGGCCTGACGGCCTGACGGCCTGACGGCCTGACGGCCTGAGCCACCCGGAGGCGGTGGTCACCTTCCCTCGGGAGGGCGACCACCGCCTCCTCGCGTCCCCGCCCCCGCCCCCGCCCCGCCTGCCCCGCCCGCCCCGCCCGCCCCGCCCGGGTGGTGTCGGCAACTCCTGGCCCCTGTCCCGCCCCCCGCGGTGTCGGCAACTCCTGGTCCCTGCTGCGGTGGGGTTCGCATGCCCGGGAGTCGGGGCCGGTGTGGGTCAGGGCGCAGGAGTTGCCGACCGGGGGTCGTCCGCGTTGGCAACTCCTGGCTCGTGCTGCGGTGGCGCTCGCCTGCGGGGGAGTCGGGGCCGGCGTCGGTCAGCGTGCAGGAGTTGCCGACCGGGGGTGGTCCGTGTCGGCAACTCCTGGCGTGTGCTGCGGTGGGGGTCGCCTGCGGGGGAGTCGGGGCGGGTGTCGGACAGGGTGCAGGAGTTGCCGGCAAACCGAGAACCGCCCACCGAGCAGGGCGCTTGGCGCACGGCGCACCGCGGAACGTCCGTCGCCCGGGCGCCACCCTCGTCGCCCGTTCCTCGTCCGGGTGATCTGTCCCCCCGATGGTGGACACGGTCGGCACGCCGGCCCTAGTTTGGGTGTCACCCGAGACGTGACGATCCCCGTTCACCCGACCCCGGCGCCGTACCCGAACACGGCACCGGGGGAACAGGTCGAGGCGCGCGTCTGCCCTACCCGAAAAAGGCACCACCATGCATTCGCTCACCCTCGCGGGGTCTCCCCGTCGCGGGCGGAGGGCCCTGCGCCTGTCCGCCGCGCTGCTCGCCACCCTCGCCCTGGCCGGCACCGCCGCCCTCACCGGCACCGCGGCTCCGGCCCGGGCCGCCGAGATCGACGGCGCCATCACGAACGTGACGGTCACCCCGACCACGCCGAAGCAGGGTTCCCAGCTCACGACGACGATCGCGTGGCAGGTGCCCGACGACACCCTCGCCGGTGACACCTTCACGCTGACGCTCAGCGAGCACCTGAAGAACCTGCCCACCGACTTCGCGCTCCGCGACCCCGCCACCGGTGCGGTCGTGGCCGACGCCGCCGTCGTCGGGACGCGCCCGTCCGTGGTCACCTTCACGATGACCGCCTACGCCGAGGACCACCTCAACGTCAGCGGTCAGGCCTTCGTCACGTCCGACTTCGAGGGACGCACCACCCCGTCGGGCGTGCCCACCCCCTTCACGTCGACCACGAACGACGGTCGCGACTTCACGACCGTCGTCACTCCGACCGGTGTGCTGCGCGGCTCGGACGTCGTGACGAAGTTCGGCACCTACACCCGTGCGGACCAGGGTCGCCTCGTGGGCGACGACTTCCTCGTCTGGAGCGTGAACACGCCGATGGGGCCGTTCGACTCGGCCACCGTCGGTGACTCGGTCCCCGCCGGCGAGGCGTGGTCGTTCGACTGCGACACCGCCGTCTTCACCGAGATCCGCACCAAGGCCGACGGTTCGCTGGCCGCCCCGGTCGCCGTGACCCCGGCCTCGTTCGACTGCACCGCCTCCGGGTACACGGTCTCGTGGGGCGCGCAGACGCGGACCGCGCAGTACCGTGCCGCCGTCGCCGTGAGCCTCGCCGCTCCCACCGGCACCGCCACCGCCCCGCAGACCTTCACCAACGCCGCGACGGCATCGACCGTCCGGGCCGGTGTCGCCGCCGGCAGCCGGGTGACGGCCTCGAAGGTCCAGGCCTCCGCCGGGGGAGTGGGCAGCGGTGACGTCCCCGTCTCCGCCGTGACCATCACGAAGGGCGACGCCGCGGGCCACGCGGCCGACACCGCCGACGCCGCCGTCGTGCTCTCCGACGGGACCGCCTCGCTGGCCTACCGGGTCACCAACACGGGTGCCGACGCGCTCGCCGACGTCTCGGTCTCGGACGCGGTCGTCGCCAACGGCACCGTCACGGGCCTGAGCTGCGACTTCAGTGCCCTGGGCGGACCGTCCACCGGTGTCACCTGGGCCGGCCCCCTCGCGGTCGGTGCCTCGTTCGACTGCACCGCCGCCCTCGCGGGTGTCACGGCCGGCACCGCCGACCACCACGACGTCGGCACCGTGACGGCGCGGGGCATCGAGTCGGGCCAGGCCGTGACGTCCTCGAACGCCTGGTTCGCCCGCGTCTCCGGCGCGACCGGCACGACCACCACGCCGACGTCCGCCCCGACGACGACCCCGGCCGCGCTCGCCGCCCCCGCGGCGGGCCCGACCGCCCCCGCCTCGTCGACGCCTCGACCGGCCGCCGCGGCAGCGACCACCGGTCTCGCCTTCACCGGGGCCGAGCTGGCCGGTCCGGTCACGCTGGCCGCACTGCTGACCCTGCTCGGTGCAGCGCTCGTCGTCTCGACCCGTCGTCGTGCGGCCCGCGCGGCGCTGACCGGTGACGCCGACCGCAGCCACCGCGGCGAGTAGCCGACCGTCAGGGGGTGCCGGGTGCGGCGGACACGACGTCCGCCTCACCCGGCACCCCCCTTTCGTCCAACCTGCACCTCCCCGAAACAGACGTGGACTAGGTTCGCTACTCGTGACAGAAGACAACGGACACACGATGCGCGTCGTCAGCTACAACCTTCGCGAGCACACGGCCAAGGGCGAGATCCGGTCGCTCGCCGAGGACAACGACGCCGACGTGCTCTGCCTGCAAGAGGCCGACACGAAGGACATCCCCGACGAGTTCGGCGAGTTCGCCCTCGCGGCGTCGACGCACAACAACCGTCTCGGGCTGGCGGCCTATTACCGCCGTTCGCGCTTCGAGTTGCTGGGGACGAACGTCTACGCGCTGAAGAAGTCGATGCACGACCGGGTGATGTCGCCGGCGCACGAGCGTCTCCTGGCCATGCACCTGGCCGACCGGCAGAGCGGACGCGACGTGCTGATCGGCTCGTTCCACGCCGCCCCGCTCACCGCCACGAACGCCCTGCGGAAGAAGCAGGTCGAGTCGGCGCACCGCCTCATGCGTGCGCTGGCGCCCGGCGTGCCGATACTCATGGTGGGCGACTTCAACTACCCGTGGTTCCACGGCGGTCTCCGCAAGCACATCGAGCGCGACGGCTTCGAGCTGACCCGCAGTTCGACCCCGACCTACCTCGGCTACAAGTACGTCAAGGGCCACTTCGACTTCGCGACGAGCTACGACCTCAAGATCGAGGACGTCGTCACCCTGCCGGCCGGCATCAGCGACCACCGTCCGATCCTGGTCCGCGCCCGGGGGCTCTGACCTCGCGGGTTCCGCACACGACGACGGGCCCGGTCACCTCCTCGGTGGCCGGGCCCGTCGTCGCGGTGCCGGGAACCGCAGGAGGCGCGGTGCGGCCGACAGCCTCACCGCGCCTCCTCGGGGCCGGGAACCGCAGGAGGCGCGGTGCGGCCGTCAGCCTCACCGCGCCTCCTCGGGTCGTCGCGCCCGCAGGCGCCGCCGGGGCCTAGGCGGCCAGGGCGAGCTCGCGGGTCTCGACCGACGAGGCCTGCACGATGGTGCGGCTGGGCTCGTGGCGCCAGCTGCGACCGGGGATGACCCAGCCGGCCGCTCCGTCGACGACGACCGACGCACCGACGCGAACGGCGGCGGTGACGTCGTCGCGCCAGGCGCGGACGGCGAACTGGGTGCCGCGGTCGTCGACGACGACGAACTCGACGAGGCGGGCGGTGGTGAGGGTGGGCGCGGTCGTGACCGTGCCGGTGATGCTGATGATGTCGTTCATGATGCTCGATTTCGATGTGTGCTCTGTGTTGCAACAGAATCCGTGGCACGAGATGCCGGATGGGCGCTCGTGGTCCGCCTGACGGCGGTGGTCGGGCCTGCGGTGACGGCGGCCGGAGAAGTAGGGCAACGATGATCGGTGGTCATCGTGCGCATCCGGCGAGGTCGTCTCGCGAGGCTGTTCGGGCGGTGCACCGGTGTGGACTCGGTCGTCACCGCACGGGGCACTTCTGAGAAGAGGGGCCCAAGCGACTCACCACAGTAACACGCCCGGGGTACGTCCACCAGTGTTTCCTCGGAAGGTTCGACGGGGGTGAGTGGTTGGCTCTACACATGACCACGATCCCCACCATCACCCTGAACAACGGAATCCAGATCCCTCAGCTCGGGTTCGGCGTCTACCAGGTCGACCCGGCCGAGACCAAGGACGCCACCCTCACCGCGTTCGAGGTCGGTTACCGCCACATCGACACCGCCGAGATGTACGGCAACGAGGCGGGCGTCGGCGAGGCGATCGCCGAGAGCGGCATCGACCGCAGCGAGATCTTCGTCACCTCGAAGCTCAACAACGGCTTCCACAAGCGTGACGACGCGCTGAAGGCGTTCGACGGCACGCTCGACGCGCTGAAGCAGGACTACGTCGACCTGTTCCTCATCCACTGGCCGCTGCCCGGCATCGACGTCGACTACGTCGAGACCTGGAAGGCCCTCGAAGAGATCCACGCCAGTGGCCGCGCGAAGTCCATCGGCGTCTCGAACTTCCAGCAGCCCCACCTCGAGCGCGTCCTCGACGAGGGCTCGGTCGTCCCGGTCGTCAACCAGATCGAGGTGCACCCCTACCTGACCCAGGACGCGCTGCGCGAGTTCGGCGTCTCGAAGGGCATCCACACCGAGGCCTGGTCGCCCATCGCCCAGGGCGGCGTCCTCAAGGACGAGACCATCACCGAGATCGCCGAGCGCGTCGGCAAGACGACCGCACAGGTGACGCTGCGCTGGCACATCCAGCGTGGTGACATCGTCTTCCCGAAGTCCGTCACGCGCTCGCGCGTGGAAGAGAACTTCGATCTCTTCGACTTCGAGCTGACCGACGCCGACGTGGCCGCCATCACCGCCCTGAACAAGGACGAGCGCACGGGTCCGAACCCGGATGAGTTCAACTACATCCCCAGCTGATCGCCTGATCGGCACGACGTCGCGCCGGGTCGCGACGCCGAGGCACCGAGGCCGGGTCCGCACGTCGTCACGACGAGCGGGCCCGGCCTTCGCACGTCGAGGCGTCGCGCGGGCGCCTAGTACGATCGACGTTTCCCCCGACCACAGCCGACCAGATCCGGAGGGCGTGACACGGTGCGACGGATCGTCGGCGTCCTACGCCTGCTCGCGGCCGCCGTCGGCGTCGTCGCCCTCGTCGCCGACTTCGTCTACGTGCTCGGTTTCAGCACCTTCAGCTCGATCAACTACTTCAGCTACTTCACGCAGCAGAGCAACATGGCGAACGTCGTGGTGCTCGCCTTCGCGGGCGTCGTGTCGTTGCGTGGGCGGCAGGAGCCCGGCTGGTTCGCAGGAGTCCATGCCCTGGTCAGCACCTACGTGATCGTGTCGGGCATCGTGTTCGGCATCATCGTCGCCGAGTCGGCGAGTCACGACTACCGCATCGAGGTGCCCTGGTCGAGCCAGCTGCTGCACTTCGTGATCCCGACGTTCGTGCTCGTGGACTGGGTGTTCGGCCCCGACCGGCCGCGGGTTCGGTGGCGGGTGCTCTCGGTGGTACTGGTCTTCCCGCTCGTGTGGGGCGTGTTCACGATCGTCCGGGGCGCCGACGTCGGCTGGTACCCGTACTTCTTCCTCGACCCGGCGCAGGTCACCTGGCCGGGCGAGTTCCTGTTGTACAACGGCATCGCCCTGGGCACGATCGTCGGGGTGCTCGTGGGGCTCGTCGCGCTGAGCCACGTGCGGCCGCACGCGCGGGCACGCCAGGGTGGCGGGCCGGCGTCGGTGACGGGCACCGCGCCTCCTGCGGTCGACGGACGAGGAGGCGCGGGTCAGGACGTCGGGTCGGCCGTCGGCTCGTCGGTGGGCGCGGGGGACCCGGCGGCCACGAGGTCGAGGTAGGGTGCCAGGCTCTGCATCGCCGAGGCCACCGCCGCGTCGTCGTCGAGGCCGGCGACCTCGGCCGCCGCGTCGCCACCCGTCAGCGCGACGAGCACGGGCGCGCCGGTCGCCGGCATGAGGTTGACGAAGAGCCGGTAGGGGGCGTCGTCGTCGAGCACGGCCCAGACCGTGGCCTGGGTGGACCAGAAGGCCTCGTCGAAGCGCAGCCAGAGCACTTCGCGCGTGCCGACGCCGAGGGCCTCGATCGCGTCCGTGTGGGTGGACGGCAGGTCGGGTGAGAACTCGGGCACGCCGGTCTTCAGCACGCCCAGGGGGATGGTCGACACGGCGCGGTCGACCGAGAGCGACTCACCGGTCGCGAGCCTCAGCCCCACGCCCTGGTCGCCGTACTGCACGCGGACGACGTTGCTGTCGCGGAGCACGTCGAGGCCGTCGAGCAGGCCCGCGACGAAGCCCGACAGGCCACCCGTCACCACGGAGGCGCCGGTGGGCAGCAGGTCGCCCGCGGGGTCGTCGCCGAGGGCCGAGGCGGCGAGGTCGTCGGCCCCGGCCCCCCAGCGGGCCTGGAGGAGGTCGTCGAGCACGAGGGCGAGACGGTCGGCGTCCGAGACCCCGTCCGGACCGGGCAGGGCCGAGACCTCGTCGGCCCCCGAGCCGGAGAGGGCGTCGGCGACGCTCGTGCCGGAGTCGGCGTCGGTCGTGGTGGAGCGCCCCGCGGCCCAGGACGCGGCCCGGTCGAGACGGTCGGCGGCGTCGCCGAGGGAGTCGGCCGCACCGTCGGACGTCCGGACCTCGACGGTGTCGTCGAGCGGCCGGGTGCGGACGCGGGCGAGGGCGAGGGCAGCCTGGAGGGCCACCGACCCGGGGCCCTCGAGCAGGCCGACGCCGAGTTCGACCGGGTAGGGCC
Source organism: Frigoribacterium sp. ME-P-080 (assembly GCF_030209595.1). NCBI lineage: Bacteria > Bacillati > Actinomycetota > Actinomycetes > Micrococcales > Microbacteriaceae > Frigoribacterium > Frigoribacterium sp. ME-P-080. The sequence continues at coordinate 480,801 of NZ_JARVRR010000003.1, read as the reverse complement.
AGTCGTCGTCGTGCACGCTGTGCACCCGGCCGCCGACCCGGCCGCGGGCCTCGACGACCACGACGTCGTAGCCCCGGTCGACGAGGGACCGTGCCGCGGTCGCGCCCGCGATGCCGGCGCCGATCACGGCGATGCGCTCGTCGGCCGCGGCGACCTCGGCGACCTGCGCCGCGACGTCGAAGCCCGACTGGCGTGCACCGTAGACCGTGCCGCCCATCGTCGAGGCGACGGCTTCTCCGGCGAAGAAGAGGCGGTCGTCGAGCGGGGTGCCGAGCAACCGGCGGTCGGCGTCGGAGGTGCCGGGGGTGAGGTGGCTCGTCGCCCCGAGGGAGTACGGATCGTCGGCCCACGAGCTGCGGCGGAAGGCGGCGGGGGCGACCGTGCCCGACGGGGTCGGCGTCGGCGTGGGGGTCGGCGTGGTCGCGGACGGGGTGGGGCTGGCCGTCGGCGCGGGGGAGTCCGTCGTGCAGGCCGACAGCACGAGGATCGCGGCCCCCGAGACCGATCCCGTCAAGAACGCTCGCCGACTGATGCCCATGGTGCGTCCATTCTCGCAGTCGGCGCGCACCGGCGCGCGCCGGGATCGTCCCGTGGCGTCCTGCGCACCGGCACCGCGCCTCCGGGTCGCGTCCTGCGTTCGGGCGCCGCGCCTCCCGGTCGCGTCCTGCGTTAGGTGGCCGCGCCTCCGGGTCGACGACCCGTCGGGGCGGGCCTCAGGCGTCGACGGTCTCGAGGAAGGTGCGCAGCAGGTCGGTCACCTGGTCGACGGGGAGCAGCGACGAGGCGTGGTCCTGGCCGACGAGCGAGTAGAAGACGGCTGCTGGCATCCGGCGGGCGGCCTCCTGGGACTCGCGATGGCGGTCGACGTCCCGCGTGCCGGCCAGCAGGAGGGTGGGGACCTCGACCGAGTCGAGCTGGGGGACCGTCAGGCCGCCACCCGTCTCGGCCGCGGTGAAGAAGGCGGCCAGGGCGATCGGATCGTCCTGCATGAAGGCCAGACGGGTCTCGGGATCGATCGGACGGCCGATCGTCTCGCCCCAGCGGTCGACGAAGCGGGCCATGCCACCCGTCGTCAGGGCGTCGTGCCAGTCGGGCGTGAAGGTCGCTCCGATGTTGCCGTTCATCGGGGCCCAGCTGCCACCGATCGTGGTCAGCGTCCGGAGGCGCCGGGGCTCGTGCGCCGCGACGGACAGCCCGATGCGGGCGCCGAACGAGTAACCGACGTAGTGCGCGGGCTCGAGGCCCGTGGCGTCGAGCACGGCGCCGACGTCACCACGGTGCAGGTCCATCGCGTACGACTCGGGGTCGTGGGGCTTGCCGCTCTTGCCGTGGCCGCGCATGTCGAGCGCGACCACCGTGAAGTCGCGCTGCAGGTCCCGGAGGTAGCCGAGCCCCCGCCAGGTGCCGCGCGAGAGGCCCGACCCGTGCACGAGCAGGAGCGGCGGCCCGTCCCCGTCGACCTCGTAGGCGATCTCGGTGCCGTCGACGGGGTTCGGGGTGGTCGCACGCATCCCGACAGTCTGGCAGCGCCGCACAGCTCGTGACGGTTGTGGTCGTAGTGCTCGCTGTGCTCGTTCTGCTCGCTGCGCGTCTCGCGCGTCGTGCCCGCTGCACGTCCCGCGCGCTGCGCGCGTCCCGCTCGCTGCGCGGGTTCCACTCGCTGCGCGCGTTCCGCTCGCTGTGCGCGTCTCGCGCGTCTCGCGCGTCGTGCCCGCTGCACGTTCCGCTCGCTGCGCGCGTCCCGCTCGTCGTGCCCGTTGCGCGTCCCGCTCGCTGCGCGCGTCTCGCGCGTCGTGCCCGCTGCACGTCCCGCTCGTCGTGCCGTTCTCGTCGCGTGACGGTCGACTCGGGTCTGCTCGCGGTCGGGTCGTCCGAGGTGCCGAGTGGCGCGCGATGTCGGCAACTCCTCCCTCGTGCCGCCCGTGCCTCCCGTGGGCGGCGCGCTCGGCCGCCTGCACGTCACAGGCCTGGAGTTACCGACCCGGCCGGTGCCGCACGAGCAGGTCCTCCCTCGGCACGGCGGGGCCCGGCGCCGTGGCGGACCGGGGTGGGCGGCCCGGTCTTCCGGCGGTCGAGGGGAGGAGGGTGGACGCATGGTCGAGGCTTGGACGGCGGCACAGATCCGTGAGGCGGAGCGCCCACACCTGGAGGCGGGCGAACCCTTGATGAGGCGGGCGGCCGACGGTCTCGCGGACGTCGTGCGCGACGTGTTGCGCGCCTCCTCGTCCTCCCGGGACGGTCGTGCGGGCCGCATCCTGCTGCTCGTCGGAAGCGGCAACAACGGCGGTGACGCGCTCTACGCCGGGGAGTCGCTCGCCCGCGAGCTCGTGCCACAGGGCGGCGCGGTGACGGTCGTGTCCGTGGGGTCACGGGTACACGAGGCCGCCCTGGCCGCGGCGCTCGCGGCAGGGGCCGTGCTCGACGACGTCGAAGCCTGGTGCGATGCTGCGGTCGTGGCGGGGGTTCTGCCCGCGTACGACGCGCTGCTCGACGGACTGGTCGGGACGGGCTCGAACGGTGCGGGGCTTCGGGGGGATTCGCTGCGGGTGGTGCGGGCGGTGCTGCCGGTGGTCACTGGTGCGACATGGGGTGCAGGTGCGGGTGCGGGTGTGGGTGCGGAAGCGGCTGCGGCATCGGGGACGAGGAGGAACGCAGGGACTTCCCCGGCCGGAGGTGCGGCCGCGGACGGTGGCGCCACGGAACCCGCACCACGAGTGATCGCGGTCGACGTTCCGAGCGGCATCGGGGTGGACGACGGGGCCCTCCCCGATCCGCCATACGTGCTGCCCGCGGACGTCACCGTCACGTTCGGCGGCCACAAGGTCGGGCTCGTCCTGGGCCCGGGGGCGGCGCGGGCCGGGCGCGTCGTGCTCATCGACATCGGCATCGGTCCGGACCTCGCGCGCATGCCCCCGGCGGTCACGACTCCCTGATCGCCGCCCGGCCCGAGCCCCCGCCTCGCCTCGTCCCGTCCCTGTGCCGCCCCCGTCCTGTCCCGTTCCGCTTGCTGTCACCGCCAAGGGTCTGTCCCGGTCGGCAACTCCGGGCTGTCGGCTTCCCGAGCCGGAACCCTCGCGCCTCCGTCACGACGCCGACGCCCGATGCAGGAGTTCCCGACACCGCACCAGCACGGTCGGCAACTCCTGCCCCAGGGCATCGCCACCCGGCCGGAACCCTCACACCACCTTGAGTCTGGGCAGGAGACAGGAGTTGGCGATGGCAGGCCGTTCCCGACCGCGGAGAAGGTCTCACCGGTCCGGCGTCGTCTCGTCCCCAGGGGCCCGCCGCCGCCGTGCGTCCCCGATCCGAGTCGCGCGGAGGTGCCGGCTACAGCCATTCCGACACGCTCGTGGACATGACCACGATCGCCGAATTGGTCTCGTCCGCCGGAGGCCTGCTCCACAGACGCGACCTCGTCGCCCACGGCGCGACCGACCGACACCTCACCGTCGCCGTGCGATCCCGCAACGTCGTCCGGCCCCGGCGGGGGTGGTACTCCACGTGGCCGCCCCATGACCCCCGGTTCGTCGCGGTGGCGGTCGGTGGCCGGCTCACGGGAGCCTCCGCCCTCCACCTGCTCGGGGCGTGGTCGTGGTCGTCGCGCCGACCGCCCGTCACCGTGTCGGTTCCGTTGACGGCCTCGCGCCTCCGGAGGCGTCGAGGGGTCCGTGTCGTCTGGGACCCCGTCGACCTGAGCTGCCGAGGATCGACCTGGGCGGTCGATCCTCGCGACGCCCTGGCACGGGCGGTCGTCGAGGCGCCATCCTTCGAGGACGCGGTGATCCTCGTCGACTGGGCGAGGGAGGCAGGCATCGTCCAGGACGATGACGACGCCGCCGAGGTGTTGTCCCGCAAGAGCATGGACGCTGCCGGCCTCGTCGCATGGAGTGAAGGGGGCGCGGAGAGCATCCTCGAGAGCGCCGCCGGAACGAGACTCCGACGCGCGGGACGCCACGTCGTGCGTCAGATCCCTGTCTCGGGGACGAACAAGATCATCGACATGGTCGTCGACGGCATCATCGGCTTCGAGACCGATGGACGAGCACACCATGAACGGCGTTTCGACGAGGACCGGGTCAAGGACGCCGACATCGCCCGTGAGGGGCGGGTGCCGTTCCGGGCGAGCGCCATGATGGTGAAGAACAGGTGGCGGTCGACGGCCGAGGCGATCGATGCGCTGATCTTCACGGCGGGTGGCCCCCGTCGCGTCGAGGATGTCGTCAACTCCTCGTTGCCGCGAGTGCTCGGACCCCAGGGTCGCAGATCGTGGCGGCTGGCGATTCCGCGACGGAGCGCCGGTCAGGAGTTCCCGATCGGGGGGACCTAACGGTGGAGCTCGGGGCCCGTCCCGCTGGCCTTCATCGAGCCGCACGGCCGGGCCAAGCCGGTCGCGAGGCATGGCCCGCGGCACGGCCCGCCGTCCGGCCTGGCCAAGCCGCCCGCCGGCTTGGTGAAGCCACCCCGCCCGCGGGCCCTGCCCAGCCCAGCCGACCTCAGCTCCGCGGCGACTGCTTCGACGAGGGGACGACCGACAGCGGAGTGGTGATCGTCTCGAGCGACTTGCGAGCCGCGTCGACACCGAAGATGAGCGCGATGACGCCGCCGACCAGCATGACGCCGGCGCCCAGGAAGTACCCGCCCGTGAGGGGCCCCCGGTCGCTCCCGTCGCCGATGAGGGCGCCGTAGAGGCTCGGAGCGACGGCGCCGACGATCTGTCCGAGGGCGAAGAAGTAGCCGATGACCTGACTCCGTAGCTCGAGCGGGAAGATCTCGCTCACCGTCAGGTAGGCCGACGACGCGCCTGCCGAGGCGAAGAAGAACGAGACGCTCCAGAAGGCGGTCTGAGTCGCGGCGTTCAGCACGTCCGCCTGGAACAGGATCGCCGACACGGCGAGCACCGCCGCCGACACGGCGTACGTCAGGAAGATCATCTGACGTCGACCCCAGCTGTCGAACAGCGGCCCCAGCACCAGCGGCCCGAGCAGGTTTCCCACGGCGAAGATCAGGAAGAAGTACTGCGTGCTGCTGGGGCTCGTGCCGTAGAAGTTCTGCAGCACGAGTGCGTAGGTGAAGAAGATCGCGTTGTAGAGAAAAGACTGCGTGATCATCATCGCGGCGCCGACGAAGGTTCGCTTCGGGTAGTCGTGTACCAGGGTGCGGATGATGGTGCCGAACCCGATCCGCCCCGCCGCGACCACCTCGATGGCCTGGTCGTCCGACACGGGGGTGAGGTGGTCGGTGCCCTTGTCCTTCTCGACGCGGGCCTCGATGTCGTCGACCGTCGCCTCGGCCTCCTTCTCGCGTCCGTGGGTCATCAGCCACCGCGGGCTCTCCGGGATGTGGCGGCGCAGGTAGATGATCGCGAGGCCGAGTACCGGCCCGATGAAGAACCCGATGCGCCAGCCCACGTTCTCGGCGAACAGGTCGGGGTCGAGCAAGAAGATGTTGGCCGTCGCGCCCAGGGCCGCGCCGCCCCAGTACGTCCCGTTGATCGCGATGTCGACTCGTCCGCGGTACTTCGACGGGATGAGTTCGTCGATCGCCGAGTTGATGGCGGCGTACTCCCCGCCGATCCCTGCACCGGCGAAGAACCGGAACACGGCCAGGAAGACGAAGTTCGGCGACAGTCCCGCGATGGCGCTCGCCACGAGGTAGATCGCCAGGGTCAGGATGAACAGCTTCTTGCGGCCGAGGCTGTCGGCCATCCGCCCGAAGATGAGGGCCCCGAAGACCTGGCCGACGAGGTAGATCGTGCCCAGCAGCCCGACCTCGGCGGCGGTGAGCCCGAGGTCCGCCTGGAACCCGGCAGAAGCGACGATCTGGATCTCGAGCCCGTCGAGCACCCAAGAGAACCCCAGGCCCACGACGATCGACCAGTGGAACCTCGTCCACGGCAGACGGTCCATCCGGGCCGGGACGAGGCTGCGCGTGCCTCCGCCCGGGCCGCCGTTCGACGAGGTGGTGGGTGAGCTTGTCATGGGTCGGCCTCCCGGGGATGCGTGACGACGGGTGCGCAGCCTGCAAGTCTGCATCATCTGCACGTGCCCGGACGCTACTCGCGCTCGAAGCCCGTGTCCGCGTCGGCCCGCACGCCGAGGAAGCAGATACCCGAGGAGGCGCGTGTCGCCAACGCAGGACTCCTGAGGAGGCGCGGGCCGAGAAGACAGGGGCCCGGAAGTGGGGCGCACCCCGAGACAGGAGTTGCCCGCACCCGCAGCCCCACCCGCACCTGCAGGGAAAGAAGAGGCGCGTGACGGCAACGCATGACCGCCGAGGAGGCGCGTGTCGGCAACGCAGGACTCGCGAGGGGGCGCGGGCCGAGAAGACAGGGACCCGCAGGGAGGGCGCACCCCGGGACAGGAATTGCCTGCACCCGCACCCGCACCCGGAGGGGTTGAGGAGGAGCGTGTCGGCAACGCAGGACTCGCGAGGGGGCGCAGGCGGAGAATACGGGGACCTGAAGGCGGGGCGCACCGCGGGACAGGAGTTGCCCGCACCCGCACCCACACCGAATCCGCAGGGGCTGAGGAGGCGCGGGTGGTGCAGGCCGCACCGCCGGCGCCATGGGGCCGTCGCGGGAACGGCATCACGCGGCGCGGGCCGTCGGTTGCGCGATGGTCCACGACCTCACGGACGGCTGACACGACGACGAGCTGCCGACGGCTGGCGCTTCCCCGAGGGGGAGGCCGTGACCATCGGCAGCTCGCCAGCGAGGATGTGCGGAGCGCCGACGCACGTCTCGCCACGCGCCACGCGACGAGCTCACGCCCAACGCGCGCCACGCGACGCGCGACGCGCGACGCGCGCAGGTTAGTGCGCGACGACCGGCTCGGCGCCCTCGACGACCGGCGGGCGCCGGACGAAGAACGACCCCACGACGGCGAACACCGAGATGATCGCGCCGACCAGGAACGCGGCGCGCACGCCGGCTCCCGTGGCGGCGGCTCCGGCACCGGACTGGCTGGCCGCCGCGGTGGCGGCCAGGGTCATCACGGTGACGAACACGGCGGTGCCGGCGGCGCCCGCCAGCTGCTGCACCGTGCCGACGATCGCGCTGCCGTGCGAGTACAGGTTCGACGGCAGCGACCCGAGGCCCGAGGTGAACAGCGGCGTGAACATGAAGGCCAGGCCGATGCTGAGGGCGACGTGGGCGGCGAGGACCATCGGGATCGGGGTGGACTCGGACACCGTGGACATGAACCACAGCACCGCGCTGACCAGGGTGGTGCCGGGCACGAGCAGCACGGTCGGACCGTACTTGTCGAACAGGCGTCCCACGACGGGCGACAGCAGGCCCTGGACGAGGCCGCCGGGCAGCAGCAGCAGCCCGGTGGCGAGCGGGTCGAGGCCGTGCACGTTCTGCAGGTAGATCGGCAGGACGATCAGGGTGCCGAAGAGGGCGATCATGCCGACGCCGAGCACCGACGCCGAGATCGTGAAGGTGCGCGACGAGAACGTGCGCAGGTCGAGCAGGGCGCGGTCGCGACGCTGCAGCGAGCGCTGACGCAGCACGAACGCGACGAGCGCGACGACGCCGACGGCCAGCGGCACCCAGGCGGGGACGGCGGCCTCGGCCCCTTCGCCGATCGAGCTGAGCCCGAAGACGATGCCACCGAAGGCGAAGGCCGACAGGATCACCGAGGTGACGTCGAGGGGCACCTTCTTCGGCGTGGTGACGTTCTTGACGCGGGCGGCACCGAGCGCGAGCGCCACGAGGGCGATCGGCAGCACGAGGATGAACATGAAGCGCCACTCGAGCACGCTCAGGATGACGCCCGAGATCGTCGGGCCGATGGCCGGTGCGACCGAGATGACGATCGAGATGTTGCCCATCGTGCGGCCGCGCGTGGCCGGCGGCACGAGGGTGAGCACGGTGGTCATCAGCAGCGGCATCATGATCGCCGTGCCCGAGGCCTGCACGACGCGGCCGAGCAGCAGCACGCCGAAGCCGGGAGCGATCGCCGAGATGGCCGTCCCGAGGCTGAAGAGGCTCATCGCGGTGATGAACACCGGGCGGGTGTTGAAGCGCTGCAGCAGGAAGCCCGTGATCGGGATGACGACGGCCATGGTGAGCATGAAGCCCGTGGTCAGCCACTGGCCCGCCGTGACGGTGATGTCGAGGTCGCGGGTGAGGCTCGGCAGGGCGACGCCCATGATCGTCTCGTTGAGGATCACGACGAAGGCCGACACGAGCAGCAGCCCGATGACGAGCTTGTTGCGCGCCTCGGTGCCGGCCTGGTCGCCGTCGGCGCCCGCCGTCGCGGTGTCGGCGGCTCGGCTCTCGGGGGCTCGGCTGTCGCCGACGGTCGTCGGGGGAGAGGGGTCGATGCTCAAATGGGGCTCCTCGGAGGTGACGGCGGTGTGCCTGTGCGACCGAACGTACGAGACGGTCCGGTTCTTCCCGATCCGTCCGATCGCGTCGCCGTCACCCCGAGGAGGCGCGGTGCCCGTCGGTCAGACGTCGCGTCGCTTCACGAGCGCGAGCGCCAGACCGAAGAGCACGACGACCCAGCCGACGAGCACCAGCAGGGCGCTCCACGGCTCGAGGACGAGGGCCCCGTCGGGGCTCGGCAGGGCCATGGCCGACTGGCCGGAGACGACGTAGTCGTAGAGCCGGGCGGCGGCGTTCGGCGGGATGATCTCGGCCAGTGTGTAGACCCAGGCGGCGTCCACGAACGCCGTGAAGATCTGCACGATGATCGGCAGCACGAAGACCAGGCCGACCGAGGCCGCGATGGCGCCGGCGCCGTTGCGGATGATCGCCCCGAGCGAGAAGGCGATCATGCCGATGAAGGCGATCGAGGCCGCGGCTCCGACCACGCTGCGCCAGAGGGCACCGTCGCCGAAGTCGACCGTGATGTCGTTCGACGGCAGGATCGCGCTGTTGATCAGCAGGGTCAGGACGAGGGCGACCAGCGACACCACGAAGAGCGTCAGCGCGACGACGACGAGCTTGGCGACGACCGCGGGCAGGCGCTTGGGCACCGTGGCGAAGGTCGACCGGATCATGCCCGTGCCGAATTCACCGGTGATGACGAGAGCGCCCAGGATCGACGCGACGAGTTGGCCGAACACCACGCCGACCGAGACGGACTGCGCGACGATCTGCTGTTGCTGCTCGGTGCTGGCCTCGCCGGCCTGGAACAGGCCCGCGCTCAGGGCGAAGAGGGCACCGAAGCCGACGATGATGACGACCATGATCGCCAGGCACCACCAGGTCGAGCGCAGCGTGCGCAGTTTGATGATCTCGCTGCGCAGCACGCCGCCGAAGGTGAGCTTCGAGGTCGGGCGCACGGGTCGGTCGCGGTGACGGGTGGGGGTCGTGGCGGTCATCGGGTCGCTCCCTGGGGGGTCTGCGTGTCGGGGGCGACGTGGCTGCCTCGCGCCGCGCCTCCTGCGTGGTATTCGACGGAGTCCTGCGTGAGGGTCATGTACGCGTCCTCGAGCGAGCGGACCAGCGGGGTGAGCTCGTGCAGCACGACGCCGGACGAGGCGGCGAGGTCGCCGACCCGCTCGGCGGTGATGCCGCGCAACTCGACCACGCCGGGTTCGACGGCCGTGACGGCGACGTCCGGCCCCTGCAGCAGCGAGACGAGGTGGTCCGCGTGCGGGCTGCGGACGCGCACGGCGTCGCCCGACGCCTGCGAGATGACGTCCGAGATGGGGGAGTCGGCGAGCACCTTGCCGCGCCCGAGCACGATGAGGTGGTCGGCGGTCTGGGCCATCTCGCTCATCAGGTGCGACGAGAGGAACACGGTGCGACCCTCGCTCGCGAGGAAGCGGGCCAGGGTGCGCACCCAGACGACGCCCTCGGGGTCGAGGCCGTTGACGGGCTCGTCGAGGATGACGGTGGCCGGGTCGCCGAGCAGCGCGGCGGCGATGCCGAGGCGCTGGCCCATGCCGAGCGAGAACCCGCCGACGCGCTTCTTCGCGACCGACTCGAGGCCGGTCAGGGCGATCACCTCGTCGACGCGCTTCTTGCCGATGCCGTGCGTGGCGCCCATGGCGAGCAGGTGGTCGTGGGCGCTGCGACCGGTGTGCACGGCCTTGGCGTCGAGCAGGACGCCGACCTCGTGCAGGGGGGCCGCGTGGTCGGCGAACCGCTTGCCGTTGACCGTGACGCTGCCGCTGGTGGGGCGGTCGAGCCCGACGATCATGCGCATGGTGGTGGACTTGCCGGCGCCGTTCGGGCCGAGGAACCCGGTGACGAGACCGGGTCGGACCGTGAAGGTGGCGTCGTCGAGCGCGCGCTTGTCTCCGTGGATCTTGGTGAGGTTCCGGGCTTCGATCATCGCGTGCGTCCTGTCGTCGGCATGCTGAGGGGTGTCCGCATCGCCTCAGGCTAGGGGCGCGGTGCGCCCGGGGGCATCCCCCGCCCGGCCGAGACCGGTGGATGCGCGAGTGGTCCGCTCGGTGGACGCCGCGTCCCGGGGTGGACCCGTTACAGTCGTCCCTCGTGATCGCCGACACCCTGCTCGCCGCCCTGCCCGCGTCCACCGGCGGGGGGTTCGTCCTGTTCAACCCGGACGAGCTGCTGCCCGCCCTGGGGCCCTGGGCCCTCGCCGGCATCTCGCTGATGGTCTTCATCGAGTCGGGCGTGCTGTTCCCGTTCCTGCCCGGCGACTCGCTGCTCTTCACCGCCGGCGTGCTGCACGAGGCGCTGGGGCTGCAGGTCTGGGTGATCGCCCTCTGCGCCTTCGTCGCCGCGGTCCTCGGCGACCAGGTGGGCTACTTCCTCGGCAACCGCTTCGGCCGCCGCCTGTTCAAGGACGACGCCCGCATCCTGAAGACGGCCTACCTCGAGCGTGCGGAGGCCTTCTTCGCGAAGTACGGCGGCACGAGCCTGATCCTCGGTCGGTTCGTCCCGATCGTCCGCACCTACGTCCCGCTGGCCGCGGGGACCGCGGGCTACCGGTACCGCAGGTTCCTGCTCTTCAACGTGACCGGCGCCTTCCTCTGGGCCGTAGGCATGACGGTGCTCGGCTCACTGCTCGGCGGCATCCCGTTCATCCGCGACCACATCGACGTGCTGGCGGTCGTGCTCGTCGCGCTGTCGGTCGTGCCCATCGCCCTGCACGCCCTGCTCGCCTGGCGCCGGTCGCGGCGTGAGGCGGCCCTCACCGAGCTGCGGACCGCGGACGTCGGCGACGACGCGGGCACCGGTCCGGGCTCGGCCGGCCGCCCCGAGTGACCGGTACGCCGCTCGGTTCGGTGGAGGACCTCGTCGCCCGAGCCCTGGCGGTCCACGCCCGGACGCAGGAGGCGCGGCGCGGCTCCTCCGCGGGCCTCGCGTCCCCCGGCGGTCCCGTCCCGACGTCCGTCCGCACCCTGATCGGCGTCGCCGGCGAGCCCGGGGGCGGCAAGAGCACGGTCGCCGCGGCCGTCGTCGAGGGGCTCACGCGGGTCGGGGTGAGGGCCGTGGTCGTGCCGATGGACGGGTTCCACCTCGCGGGCGCCACCCTGGCCCGGCTCGGCCGCCTCGACCGCAAGGGCGCGATCGACACCTTCGACGCCGACGGCTACCTCGCCCTGCTCGAGCGGCTGCGGTCCCGGTCGGGGACGGTGTGGGCACCCGAGTACGTCCGGGGCGTCGAGGAGTCGATCGGCGGCGCGGTCGAGGTCGATCCGTCCGTCGAGGTCGTGGTCAGCGAGGGGAACTACCTGCTGGCCGAGCTCACGCCCTGGCCCGCGGTGCGCGCGACGTTCGACGAGGTGTGGTTCGTCGACACCCCGGCCGAGCGGCGACGGCGCTGGCTCGTCGCCCGTCACGTCCGCTTCGGCATGACGCCCGGAGCCGCCGAGGCCTGGGCCGCGGGTCCCGACGAGGCGAACGCCCGGCTCGTGCGGGCCACCCGCGCCCGGGCCGACGTCGTCGTGGACGCCGGTCGCCTCTGGCCCGACGCCTGACCGACCGCCGGTGTCGGGGGTCCACCGTAGGGTTGACGATCATGCGCCTGTTGTTGATCCGCCACGGTCAGACCCCCGACAACGTCGAGGGCGTCCTCGGCACCGTCGCGCCCGGCGTCGGGCTCACCGACCTCGGTCGACGGCAGGCCGAGGCTCTGCCCGCCGCTCTCGCCGACGAGACGATCGGTGCCCTCGCCGTCAGCACGCTCGTGCGGACGCAGCTCACCGCGGCTCCCCTGGCCGCCGCCCGGGGCCTCGCGCCGACGGTGCTCGACGGGTTGCGCGAGGTGAAGGCGGGCGACCTCGAAGGCCGACACGACACCGAGGCGGTCACGGCCTACGTCGGCTGCGTCTTCTCCTGGGCGTCGGGCGACCTCGACGTCCGGGTGCCCGGTTCCGAGGACGGGCACGAGTTCTACGCGCGGTACGACGCCGCGTTGGCCGACCTGATCGCCGGGGCCGAGGGCGACGGGCACGAGACGGTCGCGGCCGTCAGTCACGGTGCGGCCATCCGGGCCTGGGTCGGCTCGCGGGCGGTCAACGCCGACGACGAGTTCATCCGTCAGCACCTGCTCGAGAACACGGGGGTCGTCACCCTCGAGGGCAGCATCGATGCCGGCTGGCGCCTGCAGACCTGGCAGGGCCTGCCCGTCGGCGGGGCCGAGCTGCTCGACTTCGAGGCGGCGGACCCCACCGGCGAGTCCTACTGAAGCCCGACCCCAGGCCCGATCCGGTGCCCGACCCGAGGCCGGATTCCAGGCCCGACCCGTCGACCACCTGTCGCGCCTAGGCGCGCAGGCGCTCCACGCCGTCCCGGCTAGGCGAGCAGGCGCTCCACGGCCGGGCCGCCGAACTTGCCCTCGGGGTCGATCTCGCGCACGAGGTCGGCGAAATCCGCCAGTCTCGGGTAGGCCGCGACGATCGCCGCGTGCGGCAGGGCCGACAGCTTGCCCCAGTGGGGGCGCGGGGTGAACGGGGCCAGCGCCTCCTCGACCCGGGGGATCAAGGCCGCGACCTCGGCGGGGTGCTTCTTCCAGGTGAAGGCGATGCCCAGGCTGTCCTGTGGTGTCGGGCTCAACCAGAGCGGGTCGCCCGCGACGGTGCGGGTCTCGCAGGTGTGCAGGTGCGGGCGTAGCTCGTCGCCGAGGCGTCGTACGGCGCGGAGGGCGGCCGCACCGTCTTCGAGGGCGACGAAGTGTTCGCTCTGCAGTTCGGAACCCACGGACGGGGTGGCGTCGATGCGGAAATGCGGCAACCGGTCGGCCCACGACCCCACGCTGCCGTCCATGGGCGTCGACTTCGTGCCGGTGACCTCGGCGTGCTCGTCGACGGGGGCGGGGCGGGCGCCCCACAGGTCACGGGGCATCGACACGTCGGCGAGGCCGTCGGGCACGCGCGACTTGACCAGCACCTCGCGGATGCGGTGGTCGAACTCGTGGAAGAAGCTGACGCTGTACCCGGCTCCCATGACGTCCATCAGGTGGTCGTCGACGCTCGACCAGGGCAGGTCGACGTAGGTGTCCTGTCGCATGCGGAACCCGGGCTGGACGTCGAGGGTCACCCTGACCACCACGCCGAGGGCGCCCAGGGCCACGACGCTGCCGTCGAAGCCCGGCTGCCCACGACGCACGGTCCGGAGCGACCCGTCGGGCCCGACGATCTCGAGGGCCGACACCGCGCTGGACAGGCTCCCGAGGCCGAGTCCCGAGCCGTGGGTGCCGGTCGCGATCGCGCCACCCACCGAGATGTGCGGCAGCGAGCCCATGTTCAGCAGGGCGAGTCCGTGTCGGTCGAGGTGCTGCGCGACGACGGCGTAGTTCGTGCCGGCCCCGACGGTGACGCCGTGGCCGTCGTCCGAGATCACCGGGTCGGCGGGCAACGCCGTGGTCGAGACCAACAGCCCCGGTCCGTCGGCCACGTCGCTGAAGGAGTGGCGCGTGCCCAGGGCCCGGATGCGCGGGGCCCCGGCGACCAGCTCGCTCAGCTCGTCGATCGTGGTCGGCTGGACGACCCGGGTCGCCCCGTAGCTGAAGCTGTCGGCCCAGTTGCGCTCGTCGCGTCGGGGTGGCCGGAGGGTCTCGTGCGTCGTCGTCACCGGTCGAGTCTCGCACGCGTCCCCGGCGGGCCCGGCGCCCGGTGTCGCACGCGTCACCGCCGCGCCCGGCGTCCCCGGCGTCCCCGACGCCCTGCGGCTCAGGCGGCGATGCCCTCCTCGTCCTCGCGGACGGCCACGCGCTCGTTCGCGAGCCGGGTGCGGCGCACGCTCCAGAGGTGGGTGAGTCCGGCGAGGGCGAGCCCCGCGGCCAGCCAGAGTGCGAGCGTCAGGCCGGCCCGGCCCCAGCCCTGGCCGGGGAAGTACACGATCGACTGCGTGGCGTGCAGCCAGGCCGAGCCGTTCCAGAAGGCACCCAACGCGCCGAAGAAGGGCGGCACGAGCTGCGACGAGAAGACTCCGCCCGAGCTGGTGAAGTTCAGCATGACGAAGAGCATGGTCAGGGCCGGCGTCGTCCAGTGGCGGAGCAGGGGGTGCAGGCCGATGCCGATCACGACGACGGCGGTCACGTACAACCAGCTGACGAGGGCGACGCCCCAGAGGCCGGTCGTGACGATGCCGTAGACGGGGCCGACCACGACGGTGCCGATCGCCGCGATCACGGCTGCCGTGACGACCCCGGCGAGGAGGCGCGAGCCGAGTCCCAGCCGGGCGCTCGCCGCCGAGATGGCTGCGGCACTCGCGTACGCGCCGACGCTCAGGGCGACGAGCAGGAAGAACAGGCCCTGTCCGGTCGGGTCGCCCTCGCCGCTCGGGACGACGTCGTCGACCTTCAGGGGCAGCCCGAGTCGGTAGGCGACCGGACCGAACACCTTCTGCAGGACGCTCGCGGTCGTGTCCGACGCCGCGGACGAGACGTACAGCGTCGCGTCGGTGGCGCCCACCTCGAACGCACCCGAGATCTCGCGGTCGGTGATGAGCCTGCGTGCCGCGTCGGCGTCGGCGACGGTGCGCACGTCGAGGGCGTCCGGGTCGGCGTCGTTGAGCTGTTGGGCGAAGACCTCGCTCTGGGCCGAGCTGCCCACGACGGCGACGGGCACGTGGTGCGGGGTCGGGTGGCCGAAGGCGCCGAGGTAGGCGAGGGCCATGCCGGTGGCCAGGAAGAGCGGGATGAGCACGTGCAGGCCGAGGGACCGCCAGGCCGCGGCGTCGGGACGCGGGCGGCGCGCGGTCGTGGGCCCGGCGTGCTGGTGAGCCCGGTGGAGGCGCGGGTCGGGTCGGTCGTCCCGCCCCCGGAGCGCGTCGGCGCGGAACGGGTCGTGGTCGGGGCGCGCGCCGTCGTCCGGGCGGTGCAGGGTCAGGTCGGTGGTCGTCACGGGGCTCCTCGGGGTCGGGGGCGCCGTTGCCCGTCGGTCTACAGTTGCATTATGCAACACAAACGACCCCCTCGGTGTTCCCGACCACCCGCCGTTAGGCTGAACACGTGACGGACCAGCGGGGGCAGCGAGGAATCGACACGGTCTACTCGGAGCTCGAGACCGTGTCCCGACGGGCCGTCGCCCGTGCCCGGCACAAGAGTGCCCCGCTGTCGTTCGTCGAGCACTCGCTCGTCACCTTCATCGCCACCCACCCCGGCTGCCGCGCCACCGACATCGCCGCCGACTTCGGGCTGAACCGCTCGACCGTCTCGCGCCAGCTCGGCGGACTCGTCGAGCTGGGCCTGGTCGAGCCCGGCGCGGGGGCCGCGGTCGAGGGTCGCCGCGGCCAGGCGCTCACGCTGACCGCCCGTGGTCGTGACCTGCTCGCCCGATCGGTCGACGCCAACCGGTCCGCACTGGCCGACCGGCTCGAGGGATGGACGGCCGCCGAGGTCGACGCGCTCGCCGCGGCGCTCCACCGTCTGAACTCGGCCTTCGTCGACTGACCCGCCTGGCGGCTCGGCGCCCGTGCCCGGTGCCGGGTGTCCGATGGCCGGCCCGGCCCGGCCCGGCCCGGCCCCGGCCCGGCCCGGAACGGCGATGCCCGTCGCCGTGGGCGACGGGTGTCGCCGACCCGCGCCTCCTCGTCGATCGGGGTACAGATCGTGGGACGGATGTGACTGGAGTCATGTCGTGCATCCCCCTGTGAACCCCTGACTGGGGACATGCCGATGACGAGAAACCCTGAGGTGCGGGTTTACCCTTCCCGGTTCCGCCCGTAGGCTGAGCGGGTTCCCCACCCCCGACGACCGTCGATCCGGCGCGTCCAGCGGGCTCAGGACCGACCACAGATAGGTGCTCCTCCGTGACTTCGCCCGTGTCCCTGCCCCGCCGTCAGGGCGTCGCCGCCGCCGTGGCGACGGTGCTGCTCAGCCTCACGCTCGTCGCGTCGGGCGCGGTGCTCGGGGGCTCGCCCGCACAGGCCGCCTCGTACCCGACGTGGGACGACGTCCAGGCGGCACGGTCGAGCGAGTCGGCGAAGGCATCCGAGGTCAGCCGCATCCAGGGGCTGCTCGACCAGCTCGCGAGCGACGCCACCACCGCCCAGGCCGAGGCCGAGCGTCTCGGTGCCGAGTTCGAGCAGGCCCAGGCCGACGCCGACGCCGGTGCCGCCAAGCTCGCCGAACTGCAGTCGCAGGCCGACGAGAAGGCTGCGGTGGCCGACGCCAGCGAACAGCGCGCCGGTCAGGTCTCGGCCCAGCTCGCCCGCACGGGTGGCGGTGACGTCTCGTCGCAGCTCGTGGGCGACACCGAGCAGGCCGACGACCTGCTGTACCGACTCGGCGCGATGAGCAAGCTCACCGAGCAGACCGACGGCATCCGTCAGCAGGCCGTGAACGACCGCAACGTGGCCCAGTCGCTGTCCGACCAGGCCAAGGTCGCCTCGGACGCGCTCGTGAAGTTGCAGGGAGCCGCCCAGGTCTCGATGGACGAGGCCCAGGCCGCGTCCGACGCCGCCGCGGCCGCCGTCGCCGCCCAGCAGGAGAACGAGTCGCGCCTCCAGGGCCAGCTCGCCGTGCTGCAAGACCAGAGCCTGCAGACCGAGGCCGACTACGCCACCGGCGTCGAGGTCGCGCGTCAGGCCGAAGAGGCCCGCAAGGCCGCCGCCGCCGCCGAGGCCGCCCGCCAGGCCGAGGCGCTCCGTCAGCAGCGCGCCGCGGCTGCCGCGGCCGCCGCTGCCCGACCCTCGACGCCCTCCGCACCCGCGCCCGCCCCGTCCGCCGGCGGCGGTTCGTCCGGCGGTGGCGGCGCCTCGAGCGGCTCGGGCTGGGTGCGCCCCAGCGCCGGGTACATGTCGAGCGGCTACGGCATGCGCGTAAACCCCGTGACCGGCGTGTACCGCATGCACGACGGCATCGACCTGGCCCCCGGCTGCAACAGCCCGATCTACGCGGCGACCTCCGGGACGGTCACCTTCGCGGGCCTGACCGGCGGCTACGGCAACTACATCCAGGTCAGTCACGGCGGCGGCGTCTCGACCGCGTACGGCCACATCGTCAACGGGGGCATCAAGGTGTCCCGCGGGCAGAGCGTCGTCGCGGGCCAGTTGATCGCGCTCGTCGGTTCGACCGGCAACTCGACCGGCTGCCACCTCCACTTCGAGACCCGCGTCGGCGGCGCCTCGACCAACCCCGTGCCGTTCATGGCCGCGCGGGGCGTGCGACTCTAGGCACCCCACGAGGGGGCAGAATCGTCTGGTGACGAACACCGCTCCCTCCGCCCTGCCCCCGCTGCATCTCGAACGCGTCGCCTTCGACGATCCCCGTGCCGTCGCCCTGCGCGACGCCATGGACGCCGAGATGACCGTCCGCTACCACCGAGACGTCGTCGAACCCGTCGACGTCGTCGAGGCCCGGAACGCCGCCCTCACGGTGCACCCGTCGAACGTGCTGGCCACCGTGCTGGTGGTCGTCGACGACGGTGCCGAAGACGGCACGCCCGTCGGCCACGCCCTCGTGCAGAGCCGGGACGGCGAATGGGAGGTCAAGCGGGTGATCGTCGCGGACGGTCAGCGCGGCCGCGGCATCGGCCGGCTGCTGATGGCCGAGCTCGAGGCGGTCGCCCGAGACGGCGGTGCCCGCCGACTCATCCTGCAGACCGGGGACCGTCAGCCCGACGCCGTCGCCCTCTACGAGAAGATCGGCTTCACCCGCATCCCGACCTACGAGCCCTACGTCACGACCATCCCGCAGTCGATCTGCTTCGAGAAGCCGATCGTCTGACGTCCGGCGGCCGACGCCCCCCCCCGAGGAGGCGCGGGTCGACACGACGACGGAGGCGCGCCCCGGTCGCGTGACCGGGGCGCGCCTCCTGCGTTCCGTGGGCGGGCGTGTCCGTACGGTCCTTGCGTCCGAGGCCGCCCGTCGCCGGCGGACCCGCCCGAGGTCGCGGACTAGAGGCCGGCGGTCGAGCGGATCCAGGTCGCGCTCTGCGACAGCACGGCGTAGTTCGAGCCGGCACGGGTGTTCGCGCCCGGGTCGGCCTGGTCGCCGGTGGAGCAGACGGCCACGATCTGGCCGCCCACGATCAGGGGGCCACCCGAGTCGCCGTGGTTCGCCGCGCCGGTGGTGCCGGTCAGGTGCTGTGCGGCCCCGCCGTAGGCGTCGGTGCTGCGGCCGGTCAGGCCCACCGTCGCCTGGTACAGGCCGTCGGACTGCACCGAGTTCGCGCGCAGGCCGTAGCCCATGATCGTGCCGCTGCCCGACGACGTCGCCTGGAACCCGAGGTTCAGCGTCGGGTAGCTGCCGAGCGCCTTCGACTGGCCGAGGTGCACGAGCGCGATGTCGCCCGCGGGGGCGGCGGCGACGCGGTCGACGGCGATCGCGGTGCCCGGGTTCGTCGTGCTGTTCGAGTGGTACACCTGCATCGAGGTGACGCCGTCGATGCAGTGGCGGGCGGTCAGCACCCAGCTGGCGTTGATCTGCTCGCCGGTGCAGGCGTAGCTCGCGGTGCCGCCGGTCCGGAAGACCAGCTGCACGGCCCACGGCGTCGTGGGAGCCTTCTCGCCGCCGACGACGTCCGTCGACCGGATGGTGTCGACGGGCCCGGCGGCGACGGCCGAGGTCGAGACCCCGAGCGATCCGACGACGAGGGCTGCGGCGGTGAGGGCGGCGGCGACGGAGGTCTTCATGTGGTTCCCCTTGGTTCGTGTGGTGCGTGTCGGGTGGTGCCTGCCGGGCGGTCCGGTGATCGACCGACCGGGTGGATCGGACACGTGCCGCCTGGGTCGAGCTTCCGCCTGGCCCTCGTTCGGGGGCAAGTCGGCACTCTGGCCGACTTGACGGCGTGTGTTGCGCGTGGCAACAGCGCCGGTGCTCGCGAGGGGTGGGGGCGGACGGGTAGCGTGTGCGGGTGATCACGCGACGAGACGCCGCCCTGCGACTGGACATCCCGCTCGAGATGGCCAAGCGCCACGGCCTGCCGCCGAAGATGACGGTCGACGAACTCGTCGCGATCGAGCGGACGCCGCCGGCCTGGCTGGTGCAGTCCCGGGCGAACCGCACGGGCAAGCCGGTCTGGGTCGAACTGGAGTGCGTCGTCTGCGGCTACCACGAGGCGGCTCGCCCCAAGAAGTGGTGGCCCGAGTACACCTACCTCAGCTGCGACGACCACGGTGCGGACGAGTTGCCCGAGCCCGAGCCGGGCGTCGTGCGCGCCGAGGTCGACGGCGTCGGCACCCGCTTCGTCGCCATCGTCGACGTCGCCCCCTGACCCGACTGCCTGCCCGGGAGGCGCGCGCCGCGTCGGTCAGACCGTGTACTGCACCGAGACGGGCGGCTCGAGCCCGGCGAGCAGGTGCACGTACGCCTGGCGGGCGTCCTCGACGAGCAGTTGCCGCTGGATGTGTTGGTCGTGCCAGTCGACCAGGTCGTCGGGCGTGACGTCGTCGACGTCGTCGGCGACGAGGTAGGTGAACGCGTAGGCGCTGCCGCCGTCGTCGAGGGTGCGACGGTAACCGAGGGTCTGACGGCTCAGGGCGTCGACGAAGACCTCCCAGCCGGGGTCGCTCGCGTCCGGCAGGGTGACGTCGACGACGGGGTGGGCGGCGCCGACGGCGGGGGAGGCGAGTCTCGTCCCGAGGGTGGCCGTCCGCATCGTCGTGGCGGCGGGCCCGGCCGCCGAGAGGTCGACCGGGTCGGAGTCGTCGGGCACCGGACGGCCCCTGACCGGGCCCGGGTCAGGTGAATCCGCGGCCGCAGGGGCTGCCGCCCGGACCGCAGCGGAGGCGCCGGCCAGCGACGCCTCGGGAGAGCTCGTGTCGACGCCTCGGACCACGTCGTGGTCGACCCGGGCGACGGCACGCGCGAGGGCGCCGTCGAACAGCTGCAACCGTCGCGCCGTCGCCCGCAACCAGGCCTCGAGGGCGTCTCGTTCGTCGGACGAGAAGGGCTCGGGCTCGAAGGAGTGCACGGCGAAGGACGCCGCCTCGACCGACCACTCCCACGCGAGCACGACGCGGAGGAGTGCCGACCGTCGGGGCATCAGGGCGAGCGTCCCCTGGCGCAGCCCGGGTGAGAAGTGCAGTTCGGGTTCGTCGAGCAGGTGCCGGACGCCGCGGGCCGCACCGGTCGAGGTGGTCGGCACCAGGAAGTCCACCCGGACCTCTCGCCAGGGTGTGGCCCGGACCGGCGGGGCGTCCTCGTCACGCAGCACCGTCAGGCTGCGCGGCATCTCGGGCGGCAGGGGGGACGGGGCGTCTGTGGGGTCGACGGGATCTCGGTCGTTCGGTGCCATGGCCCGAGAATGCTGGCACGGCCCGATGCGAGCCGCCTGGACGAGCCGGGGTCGCGTCGCCTGGCGGTCAGAACGACAGCTGGTCGACCGACGTCAGCGGCAGCCACCCCGCGCGGATGCCGTCCGGCGGCTCGATCGTGGGCACGGGCCGGAGCGTGTCGGCCTCGGCGAGTTGGGCGAGGTCGAAACCGGTCATCTCGGCGATGTCGCGGACGGGCACCTGGTAGGTGCGGTACGGCCCGAGGGGCGGCGGGTCGCCCTGCTCGTGCGCGCGGGCGAAGGCCGCCTCGAGGTCGACGCCGTCGAGTTCGGGGGACTGGTCGAGCAGGTACGCCGCGCTGCGCAGCGAACCACCGTCGGAGGTCGTCCAGGCCGCGACCTTGAAGAACCGACGGGGCAGGCGGATGCCGCGGTAGGGCGCGTCGTCGTCGAGCAGCACGGGCGCCGTGAAGACCGTCAGCCGCTGCCGATGCGTGGAGGCGTACTGCAGCACCTGGTCCTCGAGGCCGAGCCACAGTTCTTTCGACTGGTTGAACTCGGCGGCCTGGGGTGCGGCGTTGGTGAAGCTGAAGGTGTCGACGTTCGCCGCGGCCGCGACGGCCCGCTCGCCCCAGACCGGGTCGCGCCGACGCACGAGGTGCCCCCGGTCGAGGTCGTTCGAGGCGTACACCTCGGGACCCGTCTGTTCGTCGTCGGGCACGCGCTCGTCGAGGTGCCAGTCGTCGCCCCGGCCGAGGTCGACCAGCGACGACCCGTCGATGTTGACGGCCGTCAGGGCGGCCAACCGCCGGACGGGGTCGAGCAGCACCGTGAAGTGGACGTAGGGCAGCTCGCGGACGGTGGCGTGGACGGCCGGCAGGGGCACGTCGACCGTGAGGAACGACGGGTCGTACCCGGCGCGCCCGAGGTCGGCGGTGCTCGCGGTGGTGCGGTCGTCTGCGGTGCTCATGTGCGCCTCCGGCGGGGTCGTCGTGCTCGTGGCCCCATCATGCCGACGGCCCCCGACATCGGTCCGGCCGCCTCCGGAGGACGGCCCGCCGGGGCTCGGTCGGCCGAGCCTCGGTCGGCCGGGGCTCAGTCGGCCAGGATCGTGTAGAGCGCGCGACGTGCCTCGTCGAGCTTGGCGGTGGCGGCGGCCCGCTGGGCGTCGCTGCCGTCGTGGTGGAACTGCTTGACGACGCCCATGAGCTTCATGAGGCTGGTCTGGAACTCGCGGTCGGTGTCGCTCGCGTCGTCCGCCGTGGCGGCCCAGGCCTTCTCGATCTCGTCGGCGTGTTCGGCCACGTAGGCCCGGCCCGCGTCGGTCAGCGTGAAGACGCTCTTGGTCGCGGCCTCGTCGGACGAGATGAGCTCTTCGTCGACGAGTTGCTGCAGCGTGGGGTAGACCGAGCCGGGGCTGGGCTTCCACGTGCCGTCGGTGCGCTCGGCGATCGCCTTGATCAGGCCGTAGCCGTTCGACGGGGCGTCGGACAGCAGCGAGAGGATCGCGAGGCGCACGTCGCCGCGTCGTGCCCGGCCGCGTCCACCGCGGCCCGGTCCGAAGCCGCCGGGACCGAAGCCCGGGCCGCCGGGGCCGAAGCCGGGGCCGAAGCCGCCGAAGCCCGGACCGGGGCGGAACCCGCGGCCGAACGGACGGCCGAAGCGGCCGTGACCCTCGCCGCGGCCCATCGGGTCGTGCCGGGCGTCGGGGGAGTCGTGGTGCCGGCGACGGGGGTCGCCGTGGTTCTCGGGGGTGAAGTCGGTACCCATGGGGTACTCCTCTCGGGTCGGGGGGAAGAGATCGAGGTCGCGACGTCCTGTCGCGATGTGTCAAAGATATGTCGTTGACTATCGTCTGTCAACGGTCCTGCGGACATCCGGGCAGAAAGAAAGGAGGCGCGTCCCGAGTGGGACGCGCCTCCTTCCGTCGAGCCGTCAGTTCGCGGCTTGCACCCCGAACGCCGAGGCGAGCTTCTCGATCTTCTGGGCCCGGCCCAGGCGGGGCAGGTCGCTGCCGTCTCGGATGACCCGGCCGCGTCCCTCGAAGTCGGCGAGGAAGTCCTGGGCCCAGGCGACGTCGGACGGCGTGGGGCTGATGACCTCGTTGATCACGGGCAGCTGCTCGACGTCGAGGCAGAGCTTGCCGGTGAGGCCGAGGGCGACCGCGACCCCGGACTGCTCCCGCAGGACGGGGTGGCTGCTGCCCACCGTCGGGCCGTCGATCGGGCCGGGCAGCCCGCCGATGCGGCTCGCCACGACGAGGCGGGAGCGGGGGTAGGCCATGGCCAGGTCGTCGGCGCTCGTGCCGGTGTCGCGGCGGTAGTCGCCGCTTCCGAACGCGAGGCGGAACGCCCCGCGGGCCTTGGCGATGGCGGGGCTCTCCTCGATGCCGAGGGCCGACTCGACGAGCGCGAGCACCGGCACCGCGCCTCCGAGTCGGTCGAAGGTCTCGGTGACGTGTTCGGGCGCCTCGGTCTTGGCGAGCATGACGCCGTGCAGTCCGGGCAGGCCCATCAGGGCGTCGACGTCGTCGGACCAGAAGTCCGTCGAGCGGTCGTTGATGCGCACCCAGGCCTCGCCGCCGCCCGTGAGCCAGGCGACGACGTCGTCGCGTGCGGCGGGCTTGCGGGCCGGGTCGACCGCGTCCTCGATGTCGAGGACGATCTGGTCGGCGCGGGACGCCTGGGCCGAGTCGAAACGGTCGGGGGCGGTGCCCGGCACGAGCAGCCACGAACGGGCGATGTCGGCCTTCGGTCGCGTACGGGCGGCCGCCGCGGCCCGGCGGCCCGTCGCCGCGGAGTCGGACGCGCCGGAGGCCGTCGCGGTCGGATCGGAGGGGGTCTGGCTGGTGTCGGTCATGACGTCGTCGTCCTTCGTCGCTCGGCGGTCCGGTCCACGCTACCGGCTCGTCCGCGCCCGTGAGTCCCGCGGGCGCGGGCGGGGGCTCCCGGCCCGGGGTGCCGTTCGGGCGTAACGTTCAGGCGGATCACAGATCCAGGGAACGACCCCACCGACAGGAGTGAGCCATGACCGACGCGAACGATCCGCGGCGCGACCGCCCCGACCACGAGGGACGCGATCCCCAGTACGGCGACACGAACGACGCCCCGCGGTCCGACGAGACCGGCGAGACGGTCGAGCCGACCGAGGTGCCGTACGGCTCCGAGGTCCCGACCCAGCAGCCCCCGGCCGTCGACTTCGGCGGCGACGCCCCCACGCAGCAGCAGCCCGCCGTCGACTTCGGGTCCGACGCCCCGACGCAGCAGGCCGCCGTCGCCGACGCCGAGGACCGCCCGGTCGTCGCCGAGGCCCCCGCGAACTCCGACGCGTCCGGCCTGGACGCGCACGAGGCTCCCGCGTCGTCCGACGAGGAGGCGCTGCCCGATTCGGTGCCCGCCGAGTACGTCCCCGGCGACACCGCGTCCGACCAGCGCACCGACGCCGACGCGTCGACCGACGCCGACCGCCGCGACACCGAGGTCCTCTCGGAGTCCGACCGCGACGCGGCCTCGACCGGCCGTCCCACCGAGGCGGTGCCCATGGTGGCGCCGACCGAGCCCGCCCAGCGGGCCTGGTCCGCCTCCTCGGACGGCACGCGCCGTCCGCTGCACGACGACGAGGCCCTCCGTGCGGCCGAGGCCGCCCGCGCCGGCGAGCCCGCCACCGGTGACCGAGGGGACGACACGGCCACCGCGGCGTCCGCCACCACGGCGACCGGCGCCTCCTCGTCCTCGCACGACGGCTGGGTCGACGACCGCTCGGACGCCGAACGCGACGCCACCGACCGCGCCGCGGCCGAGCGTCAGCCCTCGTTCGGTCAGGACGCCCCCACCGCCGTCGCGCCCACCGCGGCGGCAGCCGGAGGCGCGGCCGCAGGAGCCGCCGCGGGTCGCGACACCGGCTCCCACGCCTACCCCCTCGTCAAGGACTCGGGCATCGACCACGTGTCGGTGCGCCGTGAGCTGCTCGCCCAGCAGAAAGAGGAGTTCGGCGGCATCCGCTTCGGCGCCGGCCTGCTCGGCTGGTTCGCCGCGACGGGCTTCGGCCTCGTCATGATCACGATCTTCGGCGGCGTCCTCGCGGCCTGGGGCGGGGTCGCCTCCGGTTCGACCGCCATGGCCGACCTGCGCAGCTTCACGACCGACAACGCCGACGTGCTCGCGCTGACCTCGGGCATCGTGGTGCTCGCGATCATCTTCTTCGGGTACCTCATCGGTGGCTACACGGCGTCGCGCATCGCCCGCTTCAGCGGCTTCAAGCAGGGGCTCGCGACCTGGCTCTGGGGCCTGGTCATCACGATCGTCCTGGCGATCGTCGTCGGCGTCGTCGGCACCCAGACCGGAGACTCGTCGTCGCCGAACCCGTTCGTGCCCTCGATGGACGACCTGCAGTCGTCGTCCCTCGCCGGTCTCATCGGCCTCGGCCTCGTCGTCGTCCTGAGCTTCGCCGGTGCCGTCCTCGGTGGCCTGCTGGGTCAGCGGTACCACCGCAAGGTCGACCGCTTCTTCTCCGAAGAGGACTGAGCGCCGCGAGGGGGCGTCCCGGCCGGGTCGCCCCCTTGCCCCATCCGACGCGGCCCGGGCGTCGAACACCGATCAACCCCACCGGGCAGCACAGACAAGGACCATTCATGCGCACCCCCTTCCGTTCCTCCCTCGGTCGAGGCGTCCTCGGCGTCGTCGCCACCGGCGCCCTCGTGTTCTCGCTCGCGGCCTGCGCCTCGACCTCGGACTCCGAGAGCAACAACACGGCCCCGACGCACCCCGTCAACCAGACCCGTGAACCCGGCCCCGGCGAGAGCATGCTGCCCGAGGCGTCCATCCCGGATCTGACGAACGGTGTCGACACGCAGGTCGCCGTGGACGCGTCCTTCGTCGAGGCCCTCACGAGCCTGGGCCTGACCCCCGGCGTCGTGGGCACCGCGACCTTCACCGACGGCAACTTCGCCTTCCCGATCACGGGCGGCAACGTCGACTACTACGGCCCCGACAGCGACGTGCGACCCTACGTCCAGGGCGAGATCGACCACGACGGCTCCGGCCTGTCGCTGACCTCGGCCGACGGCACCGTCGTCGAACTGACCGACTTCCGCATCGACCCGGGCGAGTCGAAGCTATACGGCACCGTGACCGCCAACGGCACCGTCGCCGCCGAGGACGCGTACCTGTTCAACCTCTGGGGTGGCACGCTGAAGCCCCTCGAGGTCGTCGACGGCAACGCCGTGCTCGAGGGCACGACGGTGCACGTCAGCCCTGCCGCCGCGTCGCTGCTGAACCAGACCTTCGGGACCGACGCCGTCCAGGACGAGATGCTCGTCGGCGTCGCGAAGATCACCGCCGCCACGGAGTAACACCTCCGCGCGGTCGGGTCGGCTGCACACCGATCACCGAGGAACCCCGTTCGCGAAGAAGAACCCCGATCAATCGTGGTTCGTCTTCGGGAACGGGGTTTTCGGCGTGCGGCGTGCGGCGTGCGGCGTGCGGGCGCGGCGCGCGGCGGACGGGCGCAGGGCAGGTTGTGGAGGCTTCCCACCAAGGTTTCGGCACACCGAAATCTTGCTAGGGTCGAGGCATGAGCTCGTCCGACACCCGCCGTGCCGACGCCGACCGACCCCGTGACGGCCGTGCCCGGCAGGTCGTGCACGCCCGACCGCGCGGCACCCTGCTCGGCCCGGCGTTCGTCGCCGCGATCGCGTACGTCGACCCCGGCAACGTCGCCGCCAACCTCACGGCCGGGGCGGCGTACCAGTACACGCTCCTCTGGGTGCTCGTCCTCGCGAACGCCATCGCGGTGCTCGTCCAGTACCTGTCGGCGAAGCTCGGCATCGTCACGGGTCGGTCGCTGCCCGAGGTGATGGGCACGCGCCTCCGTCGTCGGCCCCTCCGGCTGGCGTACTGGGGTCAGGCCGAGCTGGTGGCGGCCGCGACCGACGTCGCCGAGATCATCGGGGGAGCCCTCGCGCTCCAGCTGCTCTTCGGGGTGCCGCTGGTCGTCGGGGGTCTGATCACCGGCCTCGTCTCGCTCGGCCTGCTGCTGCTCACGAGGTACCGCAGCGGGCGGGTGTTCCAGACCGTCGTCATCGCCCTGCTCGCCGTCCTCACGCTCGGGTTCTGCGCGGGGCTGCTCTTCGCCCCGCCGTCGGCCGGAGGCATGCTCGCCGGTCTCGTGCCCCGCTTCGAGGACAGCACGGCGGTGCTGCTCGCCGCGTCGATGCTCGGCGCGACGGTCATGCCGCACGCGGTCTACCTGCACTCCGCGCTCACCCGCGACCACCACGGCGTCGTGGCCGAGGGGGCGGACCGTGCCCGCGTGCTGAAGGCCACCCGGTGGGACGTCGTGCTGGCGTTGCTCGTCGCCGGCGGCGTCAACATCGCCATGCTCGTGCTCGCGGCCTCGACCCTGTCGGGTCAGGACGGCACCGACACGATCCCCGGGGCCCAGCGGGCCATCGCGGCGGCGCTCGGGCCGGTGATCGGCGTCCTGTTCGCCGTCGGCCTCCTCGCGTCGGGTCTCGCGTCCACGTCGATCGGGGCGATGGCGGGCGCCGAGATCATGAAGGGCCTGCTGCACGTGCAGGTGCCGCTCATGGTGCGTCGGGTCGTCACGTTGATCCCGGCCCTCGTGCTCCTCGCGTCGGGCATCAGCCCGACGTGGTTGCTCGTGCTCAGCCAGGTCGTGCTGAGCTTCGGCATCGCCTTCGCCCTCGTGCCCCTCGTCGTCGCGACGAGCGACCGGTCGCTCATGGGCACGGGCGTCAACGCCGTCGGGACGCGGATCGCCGGTTGGGTGGCCGTGGTCGTCGTCGTGGCCCTCAACCTCGTGCTGATCGGGCTGACCGTCTCGGGGGCGTGAGGGTCAGCGGCGAGGCGACCCGCGCCTCCTGCGTTCCCGACCCGACCCGACCCGGCCCGGCCCGGCCCTGCCCGGCGCGGCCGAGACGAGCCGCACCGTCAGCGGTCGGCGCCGCCGGTGGTGGGTTCGATGTGCGGGCCGTCGTCGGGGTCGTCGCCGGCCGCGGCCTTCTCGGCCTGGCGACGGTCGAACGCCGCCTGCATCGACTCGGCGTGGTCCGTCTTGGCCTTCGCGAGGGCCTCGTCGTCTCCGCGCATGGTCGCCGCGGTCGACCGCAGGCGCGCCCCCACGGCCTTCACGAAGTCGGCCGGGCTGGGGCTGAAGTCGTCGCTCTCGTCGCCGTCCCCCGCGTCGACGTAGTGGTGCAGCTCGACGCCCTCGTCGTGTCGGATCGGCTGCTGGGCGTGCTCGACGCAGAGCTTGGCGACCTCTTCGGCGTGGGCGTGCATGACGGAGTGGGCGGCGCCGGGCATCTCCCACAGGCGGGACGAGGGCAGCAGTTCGCCGACGCGGCGCACCCACTCGCGCGGGGCGACGGCGTCGTGCTCGCCCCGGATGACCAGGGTGTCGGCGGCGATCTGCGGCAGGTGCTGCTCGATCGGGTAGGTCATCATCTTCGGCAGGATGCGGGAGAACCAACGCACCCCGCAGAGCACGTAGGCGCTCAGGGCCAGGAACTTCACCCGGCCGGGCTCGTGCCAGGCGGCCCGGGCGAACCGCACCGCCTGCTCGAGCACGTGACGATGGGCCGGGTCGATCACCGGCCCGATCAGCACGACGGTCGACAGGTCGGGTCGGCGCGCGGCGAGGTCGACGACGATCTGCGTGCCCATCGAGTGCCCGACGACGACCGGGTCGTGGAGTCCCAGTTCGTCGATGGCGGTGCCGACGAGGTCGGCGTACTCGCGGATGCTCAGGGCGTGACCCGGGTGCGGCACCCCGGCGAAGCCCGGCAGGTCGAGAGCGTGCACGGGGCCGAACTCGTTGAGGTTCGGCGCGAGGCGCTCGAAGTAGTCGGACGAGACGCCGATGCCCGGCACGAGGACGAACGGACGGTCGCCGGTGTCGCCGATCGTGTTGACCCGCACGTAGAGGTCGTCCCGCTCGACGCGACGCACGGTGACGGTCGTGTCGACGTCCCCCGCTCGCGAGGCGTCGCGGGCGGCCGCACGCCGTGGCGAACCGGCGTGGCGACGTCGAGGGGTCATCGGATCAGTGTGGCACGGTGGGCTCGGAGCCCGGGACGGTGGCGCAGGCGGGGCCCCCGGTGGCAGGCTGACCCCGCCGGGTCCCACCCCGGCGCACCGTCCTCGGCCCACCCGCCTCGACCCACCCGCCTCGACGAGAGAAGAGTCATCGTGCCCGCTGTCGACATCGTCCGGACCGTCACCCTCGCCGCGCCTCCCGCCGTGGTCTTCGACGCCGTCACCACGGGCACCGGCGGGTGGCTCTGGCCCGGTGAGGTCGAACCCCGGGTGGGAGGCGCGGCCGGGCCGGGTGCGGTGGTCACGGCCTGGCGACCGGGTCGCCACTACGCCAACCGCATGGAGGGCGAGGGCGGCTGGTTCAACGAGCTCGACTTCGTCCTCGCGGCAGGCGACGACACCGAGGAGGCGACCCGGCTGACCTACCGGCACTCGAGCGTCTTCGACGAGGGGCAGGTGCCCGGCGTCGAGGAGCACACCGACTTCTACCTGCACACCCTCGCCGAGTACGTCGCATGGTTCACGGGGCGGGAGGCCACGTTCACGAGCGTCGACGCCCCGGAGTCGTCGCGGGCGGCGGGATCGGCCGCCCGGGTGCTGCAGGCCCTCGACCTGGCCGACGACGTCGAGGTCGGTGACGCCGTCGTGGTCGACCTGCCCGGCGTCGGTCCGGTCGCCGCGGGACTCTCGTACCGCACGGCGTCGTTCGTGGGGCTCCGGACCGCGAGCGCGCTCGTCCGCGTCTTCGGGCGGGAGGCCTGGGGGGCCGGGGTGAGCGTCAGTGTCCACGACTTCGCCGACGGGGCCGACGCCGCCGCGACCGGGTCGGCCTGGCATAGGTGGCTCGACGACCTGTTCTCGTGAGCCGCGCCTCCTCGTCCCCACGGAGGGGTGACCGGGCCGTCCGGTGAGGGCGCGGTGCCGTCAGGCGGAGGCCACGACGACGTCGAGGGCACGGAGGTTGCGCCGCAGGATCAGCGAGAGGGCGAGTGCGGACGCCGGCCCGGCGGCCCGCATCCACCACGCGGCGGGGAGCCAGACGACGCGGATGTCGAGGGTGACGCGGTCGTCGTCGTGGTGGTGCACGCGGTAGCTCTCCCAGCCGCGCTGGGGGTGGCCGACCAGGGCGGCGTGTCCGAAGCCGATCTCGGTGGCGGACCGGACGACGGCGAACACCCGGCAGGCGACCGGTGGGTGCACGGGGCCGAGGGTCACGCCCCAGACGCTCGTCGCACCGACGGCCACGCGGTCGGGCACCTCGAGGGGCACGAAGCCCGAGCCGCGGTGCACCTGCCAGTGCAGCACGGCGTCCCCTGCGGCCTCGAAGGCGGCCCGGCCGTGGCCGATCACCCGACTACGCGTCGTCACGTGGAATCCGGTCGGCGGCGGACCGTCGAGGGTGGGCTCGCCCTCGAAGGCGTAGCCGTCGCCGAACCGGGCGCGGTACGGGTGTGACGTCATGGGGCGACCCTGCCACGTGAGGACGCCGGGCCGGGCATGATCGGACGGTGACCGACGCGACCACCCCGACGCCGACCCCGCCCACGGCCTTCCTGATCTTGCACGGCTGGCAGAACCATCGTCCCGAGGGGCACTGGCAGCGCTGGCTCGCCGGCGAGCTCGAGGCCCGCGGACACGTGGTGCGCTACCCGCAGCTGCCCGACGCTGACGAGCCCACGCCCGCCGCCTGGGAGGCCGCGGTGCGACACGAACGGGCCGCCCTGCCCGCGGGCCGTCCGGTGACGGTGCTGTGCCACAGCCTCTCGTGCCTGCTCTGGTTGAGGCTGCAGGCCGGCGTCGCGCCTCCGTCCGCCGACCGGGTGGCGCTGGTCGCGCCTCCGTCGCCCGAGCTGATCGCCGGCCAGCCGATCCACGCGTTCGTGGCCGGGGAGCTGTTCGACGGGCGGCGGCTCGCGCTCGGGGGCGACGACGAGTCGGTCGTCGTCGCCGGGGACGACGACGAGTGGCTGCCGCTCGGCCCGGTCGACACCTGGGAGGCGCGGGTCGACGCCCCGGTCGTCGTCGTGCCCCGAGGCGGTCACCTCACCCCCGACTCGGGCTACGGCGAGTGGCCGGCGATCCTGGCCTGGGCGCTCGGGGCACCGGCGGCGGAGGCCTTCGGCTGATCCGCCGTGCGCGGTGCCCGACGGTCGCGCAGCGCCTCCGCGTCGGGCCTGCGGATCGGACCCGCGCCGGGCCTGCGGATCGGGCCCGCGCCGGGCCTACGCGTCTGGCGCGAGGAAGGCGGCGGCGGCGCGTGACAGGTAGGCCGGGTCGTCGGCTCCGCACAACTCGCGGGCCGAGTGCATGCCGAGCAACGGGATGCCGACGTCGATCGTCCGGATGCCGAGCCGCGTCGCGGTGATCGGTCCGATGGTCGAGCCGCAGGGCACCGAGTTGTTCGAGACGAACTCCTGGAACGGCACACCCGCCTGCTCGCACGCCCGCGACCACTCGGCCGCCCCGAGCCCGTCGGTGGCGTAGCGCTGGTTCGCGTTGATCTTGAGCAGCGGCCCGCGGTTGACGACCGGCTGGTTGACCGGGTCGTGCCGCTCGGGGTAGTTCGGGTGCACCGCGTGCCCGGCGTCCGCGCTCAGGCACCACGACCCGGCGAGTGCCCGGCGGTGATCGGTCGTCGTCGCCCCGAGACCGGCCGAGACCCGGGCCAGGACGTCCTCGAGCAGCGGCCCGGCCGCACCCGACGGGGTGGCCGAACCGACCTCTTCGTGGTCGAACGCCGCGAACACGGCGACGTGGTCGAGTTCGACGCCCGAGGTCGCCGTCTCGACCAGTGCGACGAGACCGGCGTGGGTCGACGACAGGTTGTCCATGCGCCCGGCGGCGAAGAGCTCGCCCGACATCCCCAGGACCGCAGGAGGCGCGGTGTCGGCCACGACCACGTCGTACCCGGTCACGTCGGCTCCGGTCAGCCCGGCCAACCCGGCGAGGTGGCCGAGGACGTCGGCCTCGTCGAGCGGCCCCGCCCCGACCACGGGGTTCAGGTGGCGCTGGGGGTCGAGCTTCAGGCCGTCGGCGTTGACGCCCCGGTCGAGGTGGACGGCGAGCTGCGGGAAGCGCAGCAGCGGCCCGGTGCGCACCAGGTGCGTCTCGCCGCTGCGGGTGACCAGTCGGCCGGCGAACTCGAGGTCGCGGTCGAGCCACGAGTTGAACAGCGGACCGCCGTAGACCTCGACGCCGGCCTGCAGCCAGCCGCGAGTGCCGGTCGTCGGCTTGGGCTTCAGCTTGAAGCCGGGGGAGTCGGTGTGCGCTCCGACGACGCGGAACGGCGTCGTGGCCGTCGCGGTGGCCGGCTCGATCCAGGCGATGACCGCGCCGTCGCGCACGACGTAGCGACGGCCCGGGCCCGAGGGCCACTCGGCGGTCTCGTCGAGGGCGGTGAACCCGGCGTCGTCGAGCCGGCGGGCGGCCTCGGCCGCGGCGTGGAAGGACGAGGGCGAGGCCTGGATGAAGCGGGCGAAGTCGTCGAGGTGGGGGCGCGTGTCAGTCATCCCCACCAGCATGCACCACCCGGTCATCGCCGAGATCCCACGAAGTGCCCGAGGCCGAGGCCGAGGCCGAGGCCCCGGCTCGCGCACGCGGGTCTCGGCGCGCTCCCGGGGTCTCACACGGGTCAGCGGCCGCCGCTGCCGCCGCGGTTCGCGCCGATGTCGCCGCGGTGGGCGTTCGCCTCGGGGTCGGCCGAGTGCGGGTCCTCGTCGTCGACGGTCAAGGCGGCGTCCTGCTCGCCCGAGACGCCCCCGGGGCTCACGGCGACGTAGCCGTCCTCGCCCGAGTGGCTGCCGCCGAGCGGCTGCGTGACGTCGCCGTCCGGCGTCGCGTCGCCCGATGCGGCGGGTTCGCCCTGCGTGTCGGTCGGGCCCGTGCCGTGGGCGGCCCGGTGCGTCTCGATCGCGGCGGCCTCGACCGCAGCCTGGTCGAGCGCGTCGCCGTGGCCGAGGTCGTCGTCCGGCTCGTGCGGGTCCGGGTTCGTGCGGGCGTCGCTCATCGGGGGTCCTCTCGTGGTGGGCCTCCGAGGCTAGGCGCACCGCGCCTCCTCGTCCGGTCGTCGTCGTCGGCAGGTGGCGCCGGGCGCCTCACGGCGCGGTCGGCAGCACCGCGGCCCAGAGGTGGAACAGGGCGTAGGCGCGCCAGGGCGACCACGGTGCGCCGGCGACCTCGGCCTCCTTCGTCGTCAGGCCGCCCATCACGCGCCGCAGCACGAGGTCGCCCGCGGGCCAGGCGTCGCGGTCGCCCAGGGCTCGCACGGCCAGGTACTCGACGGTCCACGGGCCGATGCCGGGCACGGCGAGCAGGCGTCGGCGGGCGTCGGCGTGGTCGACGTCGGGGGCGATGACGAGTCCGTCGGCGACGACCTCGGCCAGGGCGTGGATCGTCCGCGCGCGACTGTTCGTCACCCCGACCGCGGCCCGCAGCTCGTCGACGTCGGCCTCCGCCAGGCGGTCGGCGCGGGGGAACCGCGTCAGGCCCGTCCCCGCGACGGGTTCGCCGTGGGCCGCGACGAGCCGCCCGGTGAAGGTGCGCGCCGCGGCGAGCGAGACCTGCTGCCCGAGCACCGTCATCACGGCCGTCTCGAACCCGTCGGGGTTGCCCGTCACGCGGATGCCCGGACGCGCCGCGACGAGCGGCCCGAGCACGGGGTCGTCGGCGAAGCCCCGTTCGACGTCGTCGAGGTCGGTGTCGAGGTCGAGCCACGTCCGCACGACGCGTCGTGCCTCGTCGACCGTCGCCTCCGTCGGCAGCACGCCGTCGGGCCCGGTCAGCGCGACGTCGACCCCGGTGGCCGCGAACGACAGGTCGAGACGGTGGGAGGCGCGCTCGGCTCCCGTGCCCAGCTCGACCAGTCGCGCGTGCGTGGCCGCGGCGACGTCGGTGGCTTCGGCTCCCGGCACGCTGTGCGCCGCCAGCAATCCCACGGCGTGCGCGTGGTCCCAGGCGCCGACGGGTTCGACGACGAAGCGCGCGGTCGCCCCGTGCGGTATCGCCCCGTGCGGTACCGCCCCGACCGGTGCCGCCCCGTCGGGTGCCGCCCCGACCGGTGCCGCCCCGTCGGGTGCCGCCCCGTCGGGTGCCGCCCCGTCGGGCGAGTCCGCGGTCACGACCCGGCCGCCCGGGGGCCGCCGTCCGGCACCGGCCGGCCGTCGTCGCCCCACACCCCGGACGACCCGCGGCGGTGGCTGTCGACGAGGTGCGTGTCGACGATGCCCGCGGCCTCCATCAGCGCGTGCATGGTGGTCGGCCCCACGAAGGTGAACCCCTTCGCCTTGAGTGCCCGCGAGAGGGCGAGCGACTCCGGCGACGTCGTCGGCACCTCGGCCATCGTGCGGGGCCGGGGAGTCTCGACCGGCCGGAACGACCAGACGAAGTCGACCAGGCCGCCGTCGGCCCTCAGGTCGATCGTCGCCCGCGCGTTGCGGATCGTCGCGTCGACCTTGAGCCGGTTGCGGACGATCCCCGCGTCGGCCATCAGCCGTGCCCGGTCCTCGTCGTCGAAGCGGGCGACGACGTCGGGATCGAAGTCGGAGAATGCGCTCCGGAACGCCGGACGCTTGCGCAGGATCGTCGCCCACGACAGCCCCGACTGGAACGCCTCGAGGCTCAGCCGCTCGAACAGGCCCCGCTCGTCCCGGACCGGCAGCCCCCACTCGGTGTCGTAGTACTCGCGCAACAGCGGATCGGTCGACGCCCAGACCGGTCGGGCCAGCCCGTCGTCACCGACCACGACGCCCGCGCCCGCCAGGTCCGACGACACCGCTCCCGCGCCGGCCGCCGTCACGCCGGAGGTCACCGCCTCGCTCACGCCCCCGCCTCGAGGTCGATCAGGATCTGCTTGGCCGCCATGCCCCCACGGTAGTTGCCCGAGGTCCCGTCGCTCCGCACCACCCGGTGGCAGGGGACGACGAGCGGCAGGGGGTTGGTGGCGCAGGCCGTGCCGACGGCCCGCACCGCGCGAGGACTGCCCGAGGCCAGCGCCACCGCGGCGTAGCTCGCCGTCGACCCGTAGCCGATGTCGGGCAGGTGCTCGAGCACCGTCCGCTGGAATCCCGTGGACAGGCGCCGGTCGAGCGGCAGGTCGAACGCGCGGCGCTCGCCGCGGAAGTACTCGTCGAGCTCGCGTGCCACGGTGTCGAGCCGTGACGGCGCCTCGACGATGCGCGGGCTGACCGTCGTGGCGAGGCGGTCGAGCACCGTGTCGTGCCCCTCGATCTCGAAGGCCACCCGCAGCACGCCCACGTCGGTGGCGCAGAGCAGCAGGAGGCCGACGGGGGAGTCGAGGGTGCGGTACGCCACATCGACCGCCCCGACGCCGAGGGCGGTCTCGGCGAAGCGGGCGTGCAGCGCGGCGAGTCGCTGGTCGGTCGGGTCGAGGCCGGTCAACGGGTGGCCGGTCGACAGCTCGTCGGGCGCGGCGGGGTCGTCCAGGGCGGCGTCGGGAGAGGCGGTCATCGGATGCCCTTCGGCTCGGGGGACGGGGAGGAGGCGCGACCGGCGGCCCGACCGGCGGCCCGGCCGGGGGCGCCGGTCGCGCGAGGCGTCGCGGGGTCGGCGAGCAGCCGCCGCAGCGCCGCGATGCCGTCGGCGGACGCGCGCCGGGCCGCGTCCGCGCTGATGCCGGTCAGCTCGGCGACCTCGCGGTGCGAGAGCCCGACGAGGTGGTGGTAGACCACGGCACGCCGCTGGCCCGGCGGCAGGGTGCGCAACGCACCGTCGAGCTCGT
Organism: Frigoribacterium sp. ME-P-080; assembly: GCF_030209595.1. Taxonomy (NCBI): domain Bacteria; kingdom Bacillati; phylum Actinomycetota; class Actinomycetes; order Micrococcales; family Microbacteriaceae; genus Frigoribacterium; species Frigoribacterium sp. ME-P-080. The sequence goes on along the minus strand of NZ_JARVRR010000003.1, from coordinate 445,416 downwards.
CCGCGCGCGCGACGGTCTCGTCGTGAGGAGGCGCGGGCGGCGGTTCGGGCACCGTCTCGACCGGCCGGGGGCGACGCTCGCGTGCCCGCAGCACGTCGATCGCCTTGCGGTGCGCGATGGTCACCAGCCACGCCTCGAGGTTCGTCGACGCCGGGAGCGACGGGTACGCGACGAGGGCCGCCACGAACGTCTCGCTCCAGGCGTCGTCGGTGTCGTGCTCGTCGAGCACGGCCCGGCAGACGCGCCAGACCGTGCGACCGTGCCGGGCGACCACGCGCTCGAAGGGTTCCACGTCAGAACAGCCGACCGGAGTCGGGGCCCGACGGCTGGTCGGCCTCCAGCCCGAGCAGGAACCGTTTGCGGTCGAGCCCGCCGGCGTAGCCGACCAGGGCCCCGCCCGAGCCGACCACGCGGTGGCACGGCACGACGATGCTCAACGGGTTGAGCCCGTTGGCGGCGCCGACCGCGCGGGCCAGGCCGACGCCGCCGAGTGCGGTCGCGAGCTGACCGTAGCTGCGGGTCTCGCCGAAGGGGATGTCGCGGAGGAGCGTCCACACCCGCACCTGGAAGTCGTTGCCGCGCGGTGCCAGCGGGAGGTCGAAGGAGCGCCGCTCGCCGCCGAAGTACTCGCCGAGCTGGCGCCCGACCTCGGCGAAGTCGCTCAGGCCGACGCCGTCCCGCGAGACCGGGCCGAAGCCGGTCGGATCGGGCAGGTGGCGGTGCTCGTCGAAGTAGAGGCCGACGAGGCCCGTCTCGCCCCCGACGACGGTCAACGGGCCGACGGGGGTGTCGACGCTGGTGTGGACGCTCACGGTGCCTCCTGGCTCTCGGCGATGGTATCCACCCCGTAGACGCGGCAGCGGCACCGGATGTGAGGTCACCGGTCGACGAGATCGGACGCCCCGGGCCGACCGGGCCGGACGGTCCGACCGAACCGGTCCGGGTGATCGGGCCGGGCCGTCGAGCAGGTACCCTTGAACGCCCGGTCCGGGCACTCCACACTGTCGGGTGTGTGCGAGCGTCCGGGCCGGGTCTCTCGTCTCCGGCCGCCGGGCCCCGTTCCGATCGCCGGTCGGGCTAGTGGCGCGTGCTGAACTCGCTCTCGCCCACGGGGGTGATCTCGCTCACCTCGACCCGGTCGACCCGGGCCCCACGAGGTCCCTCGTCCAGCCATTCGAGCAGCAGCGCCACCCGGTCGGGCCGTCCCTCGACCTCGACCTCGACGGTCCCGTCGGGCAGGTTGCGGACGAAGCCGCCGACGTCCAGTCGGTCCGCCTCGCCCTCGGTCGAGAAACGGAAACCCACGCCCTGCACCGAACCGTGCACGAGGGCCCGGCGTCTGATCACGTCGTCCATCGCTCGACCGTACCCGCGCCTCCTCGGGCTCGCCCTCGTTCCGCGCCGGGACGTCTCAGCCCGCCACGAAATGAACATCCCGCCACGAGAAAAGATGGCGGGATGTTCATTTCGTGGCGGGGTGGCGGGGTGGCGGAGCGACGGCTCACGCAGGGCGACGGCCGAGCCGACGCCGGTCGCCTCGCTACTTGTCGACCGTGGACATGTCGGCGTAGCGGGCACCCTTCGGCGCGGCCACGTCGTCGAGCTGGTGCACCTGCTCGGCGTCGAGCACCACGTCGTCGGCCGCGACGTTCTCGTCGAGGTAGGCGCGGCGCTTCGTGCCCGGGATCGGCACGATGCCCTCGCCCTTGGCGAGCAGCCAGGCGAGCGCGACCTGACCCGGCGTGGCGCCGACGGCCCGGGCGACCTCGTCGACCTGCTGCACGATGCGGACGTTGGCCTGCAGGTTGTCGCCCGAGAAGCGGGGAGCGAACCGGCGGAAGTCGTCCTCGGCGAGCTCGTCCACCGAGCGGATGGTGCCCGTGAGGAACCCCCGACCGAGCGGCGAGTAGGGCACGAAGCCGATGCCGAGCTCGCGGACGGTCGGCAGGATCTCGGCCTCGGGCTCACGGCTCCACAGCGACCACTCGGTCTGGAGGGCGGTGATCGGGTGCGTCGCGTGGGCACGGCGGATCGTCTCGGGCGCCGCCTCGGACAGCCCGAGGAACCTCACCTTGCCGGCCGTGACGAGCTCGCCCATGGCGCCCACGGTCTCCTCGATGGGCACGAGCGGGTCGACGCGGTGCTGGTAGTAGAGGTCGATGTGGTCGATGCCGAGGCGCTTCAGCGAGCCGTCGACCGACCGGCGGACGTACTCGGGGCGACCGTCGACCGTGCGTTCGGCGCGGGCCTCGGGGTCGGTCACGTTGCCGAACTTCGTCGCGACGACGGCCTGGTCGCGGCGGCCCTTGAGGGCGCGGCCGAGCAGCTGCTCGTTCGTGTGCGGGCCGTACATGTCGGCGGTGTCGAGCAGGGTGACGCCCACGTCGAGCGCGCGGTGGATGACGCGCACCGACTCGTCGTCGTCGGTGCTGTTGCCGGTGTAGAAGGCGGACATGCCCATGAGGCCGAGGCCGAGGCGGCCGACGTCGAGTCCGCCGTCGACCTGGCCGAGTGTGGTGTTCTTCATGGTCCCGAGCCAACTCCCTCGCACCCGGTGCGGGCACATGCCCGGCCCACGGGCCGACGGGCCCACGGGCCGACGGACAGCAGGAGGCGCGGTGCCCGTCGACCGGACACCGCGCCTCCTCGGCCTCGTGGGGTCAGGCCCCGGGGGCCGCCGCGATCAGCGGCGCCCCGCCCGGCGACGGGTGACGGCCGAGCCCGTGACGAGCGCGAGGCCGAGGGCCAGGGCGGCCGCCGCGACGCCGAGCGGCAGGCCCGGCTCGCTGCCGGTGTAGGCGAGCGGTCGGCCCGAGCCGCCGGTGCCCGTGCCGCCCGTGCCCTGGCCTCCGGCTGCCGGCACGACGGGAGCCGGCGTGACGGTCGGGTCGGGGGTCGGCTCGGGGTCGGGCACCGGGGTCACCACGGGAGGCGCGGCGAGGGTGATGGTCGGGACGGTCCCGTCGGCGGTCGGCGCCGTGAACGACCCGAGGGTCTCGCCGTCGGCCACGACGTCGTAGGTCGTGCCGGGGACGAGGTCGTCGGCCCGGTAGACGCCCGCGGCGTCGGTGGTCGGGGTGGCGACGGGCTCGGGGTCGGTGGCGTCCGCCTCGATCAGCGACAGCTCGAGGTCGGCGGCGGGCGTGCCGTCGGAGTCCACGACGGTGCCCTCGACCGACACGGTCGCGGGGGCCGCGATCTGCACGGGCGGGATCGTCCCGCTCGTCGCGGGTGCGGTGATCGTGACGGCCGAGTCGACGTCCTCGTTGAGGACCACCTCGTACTGTTCGCCAGGGGTGAGGCCGTCGGCCGTGAACGAGCCGCCCGCGCCGGTCTCGACGCTCGCCACCGGCGCGGTCTCGCCGACCGGCATGATGTCGACCGTCGACCCGGTCGCGGGTGCCGATCCGTCGGGGTTCACGATGCTCGTCGTGATCTCGACGGTCGGGTCGAGCGTGATCGACGCGCCGGAGGCCGTGGTGACCGGACCGCGGGCGATGCCCGTGACCTCGTCCACCAGGTCGTACTCGGCCGCGGGGTCGAGCCCCTCGAAGGTGACCGAGCCGTCGGCTCCGGTCGTCCCCGACGCCACCGGGTCGATCTGGCCGGGCACGACGATGCTCACCGGACGGTCGGCCACGGGCGTCCCGTCGGCCTCCACGACCGTCATCGTGAGGGGCGCGGTGGCCACCGGGGGCACGGCGCCGGCGAAGGCGAAGTCGAGTCCGGGGGAGTCGTCGCCCGCGATCGTGAAGGGCACGGCAGGCAGATCCGCGGCGTCCTCCGGTGTGGTGACGTCGACCTCGTAGGGCGTGCCCGAGACGAGGCCGGGGACCGACCAGGTGCCGTCGGGGCCGACCGACGTGGTGGTCCCGACGACCTCACCGGTCGCCGGGTCGACGACCGTCACGATCGCTCCGGGGTAGGCCGCGCCGTCGTTCGTCACCACCCCGCTCGCGGTGAAGGTCTTGGTCACGAACCACGTCTGGTAGACGGGGAACCCGGAGCGCTGCTGGTACGTGAAGGTCAGCGTCGACAGCGGCACGGTCGGGCTGAACCAGGCGGCGGCGCCCTCGGTGTCGGACGCGGTGGCGTTGCCGGTCAGCACGCCCGTGGCGGCGTTCCAGGTCGGCACGTCGCGCAGTCCCGCGGCGTCGCACGACGGCGACGGGCCGCCGGCCGCGGTGCGGCAGTAGTTGTACGTGCTCCCGAAGCCGAGGGCGTCGGCGGGCACGGCCACACCGTCGGCGCCGGTGGCCGACACGGTGACCTGGTCGGCGTCGACGTCGCCCAGCACGAACGACCAGTCGCTCGCGGGGGTGGCCCGGTCGAAGGTGTACGTCGTGACCGACGCGGCGGCCGCGGTCGGCGAATCCTGGGCGGGACGGAGGTTGAGGTAGGGGCGGCCACGGCTCGAGTCGTACTCGGCGCCGACCGGCGTGCCCGTGCCCTGCCACGTGTTCGATCCGCTGGGGATCGTCGCCTGGCGCGAGGTCGACGTGAACGTCGCCTGCGGGAAGTCCCCGGGGAGCGTCATCGTGCCCGTGTAGGCACGAGCCGTCCCGTCGACGGTGAAGTCGGCCCAGCCGACCGCTCCCGGTCCGGCGGCGGAGGCGCTGGTCGCGCCCCCGAGGGCCAGCGCGCCGGCCACGACGACCGTCACCCCCGTCGCCGCCCATGCCCTGATGCGCCTGTCGATCATGTCGTCGTCCCTCCGGCCCCACCCCTGATCGCGGGCCACGAGGTCGAGGTTATGTCAGGTGTGGTCGTCGTGTCACACCCGGACCGACCCGAGGCGTCGTCGCGGGCGTCGCCGCGTGCCGGGAACGACGAAGGGGCGCCGCCTCGCGACCGGTCACCCGGTGCGGAGGTCGGCGCCCCTTCGGGGACGTCGTGCGTCAGCGCTTCTTGGCGTTGGAGACGATGTCCTCCGAGTGGCCACCCGTCGCGCCCTTGGCCTTCTTGTCGGCGCGTTTCTCCTTCAAGGAGCGCACGGCAACCTTCGCGGTGCCTTTTTTCGCTGATTTCTCTGCCATGGTGGTGCCTCCGTCGCGGACCGAGATGATCCGGTCCGCCCGAGGCTACGGTGCCGCGGCCCCGGTGTCTGTAGCCGCGGCCATCTTCACGGCTCCTACACTGCCCAGTGGCCCGGTCCGCCTCACGCGAGGAGTCCGTGTCCGACCACCCGCCCGACCCGACGACACCCCGAGACGACAGGCCCCGATGACCCCCGTCCCCACCTCGCCCCCGGTCGCCCCGACGCGCAGCGAGCGCCTCGACGAGCTGCCGTTCACCTCGAAGCACCGTCGCCTGTTGGCCGGCTCGGGCATCGGATGGGCCCTGGACGCGCTCGACGTCGGCCTGCTCTCGTTCGTCATCGCCCAACTGATGACCGTGTGGAGCGACCAGGCCGGACAACTGGCCTGGGTCGCGTCGGCCGGGTTCGCGGGCATGGCGATCGGCGCGGCCGTCGGTGGTTCGCTGGCCGACCGCTTGGGCCGCAAGACCGTCTTCGCCCTGACCCTGTTGCTCTACGGCCTCGCCACCGGCCTCTCGGCCCTGTCCTGGTCGGTCGGCGTGCTGCTCGTCCTGCGCTTCGTCGTCGGACTCGGCCTGGGCTCCGAACTGCCGGTCGCGTCGACCCTCGTCAGCGAGTTCTCACCCCGGCGCATCCGGGGCCGGGTGGTCGTCCTGCTCGAGGCGTTCTGGGCCGTCGGCTCGATCGGGGCCGCCCTCGTCGGCTACCTCGTGATCCCGACGAGCGACGACGGCTGGCGCTGGGCCCTGCTGATCGGTGCCGCTCCCGCGCTCTACGCCGTGTTCGTCCGCCTCAGGATGCCCGAGTCGGTGCGCTTCCTCGAGTCGAAGGGGCGTCACGACGAGGCCGAGCGCACCGTCCGCGGCTTCGAGCAGGCGGCCGGCGTCGCCGCCCCGACCGTGGCCGCCGAGGAGGCGCGGGTCGTCGAGAAGCCGGTCCGCGCCTCCGTCGGCCGGCTCTTCGGTGCCGGCATGGCTCGCCGCACGGTCGCGATCTGGGTGGTCTGGTTCATGACCAACTTCTCGTACTACGGCGCCTTCGTCTGGCTGCCGTCGTTGCTCGTCGCGGCCGGGTTCCCGCTCGTGCGCTCGTTCGGGTACGTGCTGATCATCACCCTGGCGCAGCTGCCGGGTTACGCGGCCTCGGCGTGGTTGATCGAGAAGTGGGGGCGCCGGGGGACGCTCGCGACCTTCCTGCTCGGGTCGGCCGTCGCGGCCGTCTTCTTCGGCTTCGGGGCGGTCAGCGGAAGCGTCGCGCAGATCCTCGTCGCGGGCATGGCCCTGTCGTTCTTCAACCTCGGCGCGTGGGGGGCGCTCTACGCCGTGACGCCCGAGCTCTACCCGACCCCGCTGCGGGGCACGGGCGCGGGGTGGGCCGCCGGCGTCGGGCGCATCGCCTCGATCGCCGCGCCGCTGTCGGTGCCCCCGCTGATCGCCCTCGGAGGGCCGCCCACCCTGTTCGTCGTCTTCGGCGCGGTCTTCGTCGTGGGGGCCGTCGCCGCCACGATGCTGCCCGAGCTCCGCGGCACGCGGCTCGCCGAGTGAGCGCGCGTCGCCGTCCGTCGCGTCGTCGCCTCACGCCGCGCCGGCTGCTCGGAGTCCTCGTGGTGCTCGTGGCGGGGGCCGTCCTCGTGGCCTTCCCGCGCCTCCTCGGCGACGGGTCGGCGGGTGGCGACCCGGGAGGCGCGGGTGCGGTCCCCGTGCCCGCGAGCGTCCCGGCCGCGGCGGTCGAGGCCGTGGTCGACCGGGTCGTCGACGGGGACACCGTCGTCGTCCTGGTGGCGGGTGAGCGCGAGCGCATCCGCCTGATCGGCGTCGACACCCCCGAGACCGTGAAGCCCGACGCGCCCGTCGACTGCTTCGGACCCGAGGCGAGCGCCTTCACGACGGCCACCCTGCCCGAGGGGGCCACGGTCTGGCTCGAGGACGACGCCTCGCAGGGTGACGCCGACCGCTACGACCGGCTGCTGCGCTACGTCTGGTCGCCGGACGGCACGATGCTGAACGAGCGGCTCGTCGCCGAGGGCTACGGGCGCGAGGACACCTACGACGACGCGTACCGCTACCGCGACCGGTTCGTCGCGGCCGAGGCGTCGGCCGAGGCGTCGAGGGTCGGGCTCTGGGGCGCCTGCGGCTGAACCGACGGACGCCGGCTCGGCCACCAGAACGCGTCACCGGTGAGGAAGACGAGCGCGGGCACCAGCACGGTGCGCACGACCAGGGTGTCGAGCAGCACGCCGAGGCAGACGATCACGCCGACCTGGGTCAGGGCGACGACCGGCAGCACGCCGAGGACGGCGAAGACGGCCGCCAGCAGGATGCCCGCACTCGTGATGACGGCGCCGGTCGAGGCCAGGGCTCGCACCATCCCCTCGCGGGTGCCGTGCACGAGGCCCTCCTCGCGGGCCCGGGTGGTGAGGAAGATGTTGTAGTCCACCCCGAGGGCGACGAGGAACAGGAACGCGTACAGCGTCACCGCCGTGTCGAGCGCGGGGAACCCCAGCACGTTCTGGAACAGCCAGGTCGAGGCCCCGAGGCTCGCGAAGAACGTGGCGAGCACCGAGGCGATGAGCAGGACGGGGGCCACGAGCGAGCGCAGCAACAGGGCCAGGACGGCGAACACGATCGCCAGGATGATCGGCGCGATCAGGTCGATGTCGGCCTGCGCCGCCACCTTCGTGTCGTAGGCGGTGGCGTCGCTGCCCCCGACGAGCGCGTCGGCGAGGCCGCCGCCGGCGTCGGCGTACCCGGCACGCAGACGCTCGACGGTGGCGAACGCGGCGTCGCTCTCGGGTTCGGCGGACAGCTGCAGGTCGACGCGCGTCAGTCCGCCCTCGGTCTCGCCGGTCGTGGCCGTGTCGACGCCGTCCGTGCCCGACGCGAGCGCGGTGGCCTCGTCGGCGACCGTCGAGGGGACGATCACGGTGGTGCGGCTGGTCAGCCCCGCCGAGAACGAGTCGTCGATCACCTGTTGCGCGGTGACCGAATCGGGGTCGCCGAGCAGCTGGTCGGTCTGCGAGAGGCCGACGGCGTAGCCGCTCAGGCCGAGGCAGAGGACGCCGATGCCCGCGACGGACGCCACGGCCACGACGGCCGGACGGCGTCGGACGCCGCGCCCGAGACGGTCCCAGAAGCCGCGTCGCGGTGCCGCGTGGTGCGCCGCGCCTCCTGCGGTGGCGTCGGCCGTCCGCGTCGCGTCGGCCCCGTCGGAGACGCGGTCGCGCCCGGACGAGGAGGCGCGGGGCACGAAGGGCCAGAACAGCCCGCGACCGCAGACCACCAGGGCCGCCGGCAGGGCGACGAGGGCGAACACGATCGCGACGCCGACGCCGATCGCACAGGCGAGACCGAGGGCCCGGTTGCCCGTGAGCGACGCGAGGAGCAGCGTGAGGAGGCTCAGGGCGACCGTGCCGCCGCTGGCCGCGATGGCGGGCCCGGCACTCGTCACGGCCGTGCGCATCGCGCGGTGGCGGTCGGGCTCGAGCAGCAGTTCTTCGCGGTAGCGCGCGACGAGCAGCAGGGCGTAGTTGGTGCCCGCGCCGAAGACGAGCACCGAGAGGATGCCCGAGATCGAGGCGTCGAGCGGGATGCCCAGCGGGTCGGCGACGGCGGCCGCGACCCGGCCGGCCAGGGCGTCCGCGGCACCGACGACGGCCAGCGGCACGATCCACAGCACGGGGCTGCGGTAGGTGACGATCAGCAACACGGCCACGACGACCACCGTGACCAGCAGGAGCCGGAAGTCGGCCCCGGCGAAGGCGTTCGCGATGTCGTCCTGGAACCCGATCGGCCCGGTGAGCAGGGCGTCCAGCCCGGCGGGCAGGTCGGCCGAGGCCGCGTCCCGCAGGCTCGTCGCCGTGCCCGCGACGTCGGCGTCGACCGTCGTGGCGTCGAGCGGGACGGCCACGATCGCCGCGGTGCCGTCGTCGCTGATCTGCGGCCGGACGGCCTGCGGGGTCGTGGCGAGTTCGGCGAGGGCGGCGGCCCGCTCGTCGACGGCGGTCAGGTCGGCGGCGTCGAGCCGGTCGCCGTCGTGGCTGAAGACCAGGATGCCCACCGTCGTCTCGGCACTCGGGAAGGTCGTGAGCAGCTCGGCCACCTGGGCCGACTGGCTCGTGTCGGGGACGCCCGACGGCGGGGCCGCGTCGCCCTCGCTCTGCGGCAGGACCGTGAAGAGCAGGGCGACGGCGACGGCCGTCGCGGCGAGCACGGCCCAGGCGGTGCGGTGGCCGCTGACGATGCGGGCGAGGGTGCGCATGGTGATCCTTCAGTCGCTGAATGTCTTAGGAGCTAAGAGTATTGCAGATCACAGGAGCATCGACCAGACTCGTCACGCAGGAGGTTCCATGCCCACCCCGAGAGACCCGGGCCCCACGGCCCCGTCGACCCGTCCGTCGCGCCCGCCGCAGGCCGACGAGATCGTCACCCACATGCAACGGCTGACCACCGAGTCCCAGAAGGTCGCCCAGGCCTTCGCCTCGCGACACGGTCTCGGCCACATCGACCTCGAGGCGCTGCTGCACGTCATGCAGGCCGAGCGTGACGGCGACCCCGTCACCGCCGGCGGTCTCGGCGAGCTCCTGGGCGTCACCTCGGGGGCGGCGACCGGAGTCATCGACCGCCTCGAGAAGGTCGGGCACGTGCACCGCAGCCGCGACGACGCCGACCGGCGCCGGGTGCTCGTCCGCTACTCGGATCGCGCCCGCGAGGTCGCGGGCGCGTTCTTCGGGCCGCTCGGCGTGATGAGCGACCGGGTCATGGCCGAGTTCGACGAGGCCGAGCTCGAGACCGTCCGACGGTTCCTCGAGGGCATGTCGGGCGCGATGGCGGAGCGGGCCCGCGAGGTGGGGCGACCCGCCTGACGCGACCCGCGCCTCCCCGGGGTGGCGAACGGCCCCGACCTCCTGCGCGTCGGCGGGAGCGGGTAACGTCGTGGTGACCCCGGAAGGCAGGTTCTCCGTGACCGACCACGTCTCGGCCCTCGATCTCTTCTCGATCGGCATCGGCCCCTCGAGCTCGCACACCGTCGGCCCCATGAGGGCCGCCCGCGAGTTCCTGCTCGGTCTCGACGTCGACGGCCGGCTGACCGACGTCGTGCGGGTCGAGGCCGTGCTCTACGGCTCGCTCGCCGCCACCGGCCTCGGCCACGGCACGCCGTCGGCCGTCCTCGCCGGCCTCGCGGGCATGCAACCCGAGACCTGCGACCCCGAGGTCGTCTCGGGCATGCAGCAGGCGGTCGAGCAGGGCGGCGGCCTGCGGCTGCTCGGCCGGCACCAGATCGCCTTCGCCCCCAACGACCTGCGCATGGCGCCGCTGACGCGCATGCCCCGGCACCCCAACGCGATGAGCGTCGAGGCCTTCGACGCTCACGGCGAGAGCCTCGCCCGCGAGGTCTACTTCTCGGTCGGCGGGGGCTTCGTCGTGCGGGACGGCGACGACGAGCGTGCCGTGCCCACCGCCGAGGCGCCGTTCGCCTTCACCGACGCGGACGACCTGCTGCGCCTCTGCGACTCCGAAGGCGCGTCGATCGCCGACCTCGCCTGGCGCAACGAGGTCGCGCTGCACGGCGAGGCCGACGCCGCGGCGGGGCTCGACTCGCGCTGGGCGGCCATGCGGGGCTGCGTCGACGCGGGTCTCGAGGCCACGGGCGTCCTGCCCGGCTGGATGAAGGTGCCCCGGCGCGCCCGGCAGTTCGCGACCATGCTGCGCCAGCAGGACGAGAGGGCGACCGCCTTCGCCCTCGGCGGCTCGGCGATCGACCAGGGCCGCGCCTCCTCGCTGTTGGCCTCCGACCTGCCGGCCCAGTGGCTGCAGGCCTACGCGATGGCCGTCAACGAAGAGAACGCGGGCGGCGGGCGCGTCGTCACCGCCCCGACCAACGGCGCGGCCGGCATCATCCCGGCGGTCGCCTACTACGCCATGAGGTTCCACGGTGCGACCGATCACGAGCTGTCCCGCACCTTCCTGCTGACGGCGGCGGCGATCGGGTCGCTCTACAAGCGCAACGCGTCGATCTCGGGGGCCGAGGCCGGTTGTCAGGGCGAGGTCGGCTCGGCCGCGTCGATGGCCGCCGGCGCGCTGACCGCCCTGCTCGGCGGGACGCCCCGCCAGGTCGAGAACGCGGCCGAGATCGCCATGGAGCACCACCTCGGCCTCACCTGCGACCCCGTGGGCGGCTTCGTGCAGGTGCCCTGCATCGAGCGCAACGCGATCGCGGCGGGCACGGCGGTCGCCGCCACCCGCATGGCCCTGCTCGGCGACGGCAGCCACGTCGTCAGCCTCGACACCGTCATCGAGACGATGCGCCAGACCGGCCGCGACATGAAGGACAGCTACAAGGAGACCAGCCGCGCCGGGCTCGCGGTCAACGTCATCGAGTGCTGAGAACGTCCGCGTCGGAGGCCCGCCCGGACGTTCCTCGGGTCGTGTCGCACCCCGCCGCTAGCCTCGTCGCATGACCCCGTCGCGCCGCCCCACGCCGTCCCGCCCCGCGACCCCGGGGGGCACCGACGCCCCGCGGCTCGACCCCGTCGAGCCCCGGGGGCTCGTCGATCTCGGCACCGACCTGCTGGGTCCGCGCGACAGCCGTGAGCTCGAACGGTACGTCGACGCCGACCTGACCGGTCGCGACCTCGAGGGGTCCGAGTTCACCGAGTGCGTCTTCGAGTCGCCGCGGCTCGGATCGGCCCGACTGCGGGGCGCCCGCCTGGTCGAGTCGGTGCTGGCCGACTCGTTCGCCCCCGAGCTCGCCGCCTCGCGCAGCACCTGGCGTGACGTCCGCGTCGAGCGACCCCGGTGGGGGTCGGCCGAGCTGTTCGACGCCGAACTGCGGTCGGTGCACCTGGTCGGCGGCAAGATCGACTTCCTCAACCTGCGCGGGGCGCGCCTCACCGACGTCGTGATCGAGGGCTGCACGATCGGCGAACTCGACCTCGGGGGTGTGCAGGCCCTGCGGGTCGCGCTGGTCGACTGCCGCATCGGCACGCTCGACGTGACCCGCGCCTCCTTGTCGCACACCGATCTGCGCACCAGCGACTTCTCCCGCATCGACGGTTTCGAAGGGCTTCGCGGCGCGACCATCGACGAGCTGCAGCTGGCGACCTTCGCCCCGACGATGGCGGCTCACCTCGGACTCGTCGTCGGCTGATCCCGGGCTCGTCGACGGCTGAGCCCGGGCCGCCCGTGCGACGCCCGGCTACGCCCTGGCCGAACACGTCGGGGCCGCACGAGGCGGCGGTGCTATCGTCGCCGACAGAGCAACGCGCTCCGGGGTCAGTGAAAATCTGAGCCGGCGGTCACAGTCCGCGACCCGCGTCGTCCCCGAGAGGTGGCGGCCGGTTGAACCGGTGGAACCCCGGTACCGACGGTCATAGTCCGGATGAGAGGTGGCGCGGGCCCGGTCGTCCCTCAGCGGACCCCCGGGCCGATGCCGACCCTCGCGTCGCGCACCCCCGGAGAGCCCTCGGCACACAGCCAGGCAGACCGGAGGACGACATGACGACGCAGGCGACCACGCCCGGGCCCGATGCACGCACGCACCGACCCACCGACCCGACGGGCCCGGTGGTGCGCTGATGTTCACCGGCCTCGTCGAAGAACTCGGACGCGTCGAGCGCGTCGCCGACCAGGGGGACAGCGTCCGCCTGACGGTCCACGGCCCCGCCGTGCTGACCGATGCCGCGCACGGTGACTCCATCTCGGTCAGCGGCGTCTGCCTGACGGTGGTCGAGCAGCAGGGGGACACCTTCACGGCCGACGTCATGCGGCAGACCCTGGCCATGAGCACCGTGGGGACGTTCGGCCCCGGGACGCCCGTCAACCTCGAACGAGCCGCCCGCGTCGGCGACCGCCTGGGCGGTCACATCGTCCAGGGCCACGTCGACGGCACGGCCACGGTCGTCGAGATCGAAGAGGGCGAGGCCTGGCGTCGGGTCCGGTTCGACCTCGCCGACGACCTCGCGCCCCTGCTCGTCGACAAGGGGTCGGTGACGCTCGACGGCGTCAGCCTCACGGTGAGCGCGATCAGCGAACCCGGCGAGCTGCCGGGCTGGTTCGAGGTCAGCCTCATCCCCGAGACGCTCGCCGTGACGACCCTGGGCGGCAAGGCCGTCGGCGACCGCGTCAACGTCGAGACCGACGTGCTCGCCCGTCACGTGCGCCGCATGCTGCGACTGGACGCGCTCGACGCCGACGGCCCGCGCGGTGCGGCCACGCCGGCCGACGCGGCGGACCCGCGGGACGCCGCCGTGACGGGGCGCCCGTGACCGTGTCGACGCCCCGGGAGGAGGGGCGGGTCGACTCGCGCCTCGCCCCGATCGAGCTCGCCCTCGAGCACCTGCGCCGTGGTCGCCCGGTCGTGGTGGTCGACGACGAGTCCCGCGAGAACGAGGGTGACGTCGTCCTGTCGGCCGAGTTGGCCTCGGCCGAGTGGATCGCCTGGACGGTCCGGGTGTCCTCCGGTTTCGTCTGCGCACCGATGACGAACGAGATCGCCGACCGACTCGACCTGCCGCCCATGGTCGCCCACAACGAGGACGCCCGGGGCACGGCCTACACGGTCAGCGTCGACGCGGCGGCCGGCGTGACGACGGGCATCAGCGCCTCCGACCGGGCGACGACCCTCCGCACGCTCGCGTCGCCGACCAGCGTTCGCGACGACCTGCACCGCCCCGGGCACGTCCTGCCGCTGCGCGCCCGTGACGGCGGAGTGCGTGAGCGCGATGGCCACACCGAGGCCTCGGTCGACCTGATGAAGGCCGCGGGGCTGCGACCCGTGGCCGTCATCAGCGAGATCGTGGGCGACGACGGCGAGATGATGCGACTGCGGGCTCTGCTCGACTTCGGGGCCCGCGAGGGCGTGCCGGTCGTGACGATCGCCGCTCTCGTCTCCTGGCTGGGCGACCGCGACCTCGACGCACCATCCCCTGCGTCCGACTCCCGGGCCACCGACACCACCACCACCCGCACGACCGAAGGAGACCGCGCATGAGCGGAGAAGGCGCCCCCACCGAACTCGACGTCGACGGCACGGGAATCCGTGTCACGATCGTCGCCGGCACCTGGCACGAGACGATCACCGACGGCCTGCTGGCCGGCGCGCTGTCGACGGTCGAGCGCCTCGGCGCCACGGCCACGGTCGTGCGCGTGCCCGGCAGCTTCGAACTGCCCGTCGTCGCGAAGGCCGCGCTCGAGGCCGGGGCCGACGCGGTCGTGGCCCTCGGCGTCATCATCCGCGGCGGCACGCCGCACTTCGAGTACGTGTCCGACGCCGCGACCTCGGGCCTGCTGCGGGTGACGCTCGACACGGGCAAGCCCGTCGGGTTCGGCGTGCTCACCCTCGACGACGAGCAGCAGGGCCTCGACCGGGCAGGCCTCCCCGGCTCGAAGGAGGACAAGGGTGCCGAGGCCGCCCACGCCGCCCTCGCGACGGCCGTCCAGCTGCGCGACCTGGCCCGGGCCGGCACGGCCCGCGTGGCCGGCTTCTGACGGCGGAGGCGGTGCCGGGGCGACGAGCGGCCCGGCACCGCGCCTCCTGACGGTCTGGCGTCCTGCCCGTCGGACCCCGCGGGCCCGTCGGGCCCGTCGGGCCTAGGCGAAGACCTCGGACAGGAACGTCTCGAGCTGCTGCCACGAGCGACGATCCGCGCGGGCGTCGTACTGGGCCCCGTGATCGGGTGCGTCCGTCCCGGGGACGGCGAAGGCGTGCATGACGCCGCTGTAGCTCAGCACCTGCCAGTCGGGTGCCTCGGCGGCGCGCATCTCGTCCTCGAAGCCGACCACGGCCTCGTCGGGCACCACCGGGTCGGCGGCACCCGTCATGACGAGCAGCGGGGCCGTCACGGCACCCTTCTCGGCGGGCATCCCCGTCCCGAGCCCTCCGTGGAACGACACGACGCCGGCGACGTCGGCACCCGCGCGGGCCAGCTCGAGGGCACCCGAGCCGCCGAAGCAGTAGCCCATCACCGCGATCCGCGACGGGTCGACGCCCGGCTCGGCGCGCAGGCGCTCGAGGTTCGCGAGCAGGCGCGACCGGAACAGCGCGACGTCGCCGTAGTACTTGCCCGCCTCGCCGGCGGCCTCCTCGGGCGACGGGCGGACCCCCTGCCCGTAGACGTCGCCGGCCAGCGCCACGTAGCCGAGCCGCGCGAGCATCTGCGCGCGCACCTTGACGTGGTCGACGACGCCGAACCAGTCGTGCAGCACGAGCACGCCGGGCACGAGCCCGGACGAGGAGGCGCCGGCCGGCGTCGCGAGGAACCCCTCGAGATCGACGTCGGTCGCCGCGTAGACCTCGTCCGACGTCGTGACGCCGCCCGGGTCGGGCACGCTGTCGAGGACGCGCTGAAGGTCGGGGGAGAAGGCGGGAGTGGGTTCGGTCGTGGTCACACGGGGACGCTACTCCCGGCGGGTCGGACGGTGCCGGGGGCGGTTCAGCCGGGGTCGACGATGCGGGCGACGGCCTGACGGACGACGTCGCACCGACGCTGCTGCGGGCCGGTGTGCAGGTTGGTGGCCTCGGGCGTGACGAACCAGGCCAGCACGACGCCGAAGACCATGGTCAGCAACTCGTCGGCGTCCCAGCCGGACGAGATGTCACCCGCGTCCTGGGCCGCACGCACCGAGTCACGGCGCGCCTCGAGCTGACCGTGGTCGAGCACGCCGGGGCTCGGCAACGCGACGCCCTCGATCTGGCCCCAGAGCAGGAGGCGCGCGTCGTCGGGGTTCGAGGCCAGGTGGTCGTAGAGCGCGCTGGCCCAGCCCGGCAGGTCGTGGGCGTCGAAGGGGACGACCGCGACCCAGCGGCCGATGCTCTCGCCGAGGGCGGCGTCGAACAGGTCGCGCTTGGTCGAGAAGTGGGCGTAGAGCCGTTCTTTGCTCGCCTCGGCGTCGCGCGCGATCGTGTCGACGCGGGCTCCGGCGAGGCCGCGGGCCGCGAACTCGGTCCGCGCCGCCTCGAGCAGCCGCTCCCGCGGAGGGGTGGGTCGTCGTGCCATGCCCAGAGCATAGGGGCTGCACCTCTCCGGACCACCTGGTTCGGAGAGAGGTCTTCGCTTACCGGCCGGACCGGTTCGCCCCGCGTCCGGGAGGGCGCCGTCGCGGAGGTGGGCCGTCGCGTCGTCGGACGGGTCAGAGCGCGCGGGCGTCCACCAGGTCGACGCCGGCCGCCGCCGCGACGCCCGCGTTGGTGATCTGCCCCGCGACGGCGTTGACGCCGCGGGCCAACGACGCATCCGCCGCGATGGCGTCACGCCACCCCCGGTCGGCGAGGGCGAGTGCGTAGGGCATGGTCGCGTTCGTCAGGGCCCGGGTCGAGGTCTGGGGGACCGCGCCGGGCATGTTGGCGACGCAGTAGTAGACGCTGTCGTGGACGGCGAAGGTCGGGTCGTCGTGCGTGGTCGCGCGCGAGCCCTCGAAGCAGCCGCCCTGGTCGATGGCGATGTCGACGAGCACCGACCCGGGACGCATCGACGCCACCATCTCGTCGGTGACGAGCTTGGGGGCCTGTGCGCCGGGGATCAGAACCGAACCGATCACCAGGTCGGCGGCCGCGACCTGGGCGCCGATCTCGTAAGCCGTCGAGGCGCGGGTCTGCACCCTGCCGCCGAACTGCACCTCGAGGGCGCGGAGGCGCGGAAGCGACACGTCGATGACGGTCACGTCGGCGCCGAGGCCGAGGGCGTTCGCCGCGGCGTGTTCACCGGCGACGCCGCCGCCGATGACCACCACCTTCGCCTTCGGGGTGCCGGGGACGCCGCCGAGCAGCACGCCCGTGCCCCCGATCGGCTTCATGAGGTGGTAGGCGCCGACCATCGTGGAGAGGCGGCCGGCGACCTCGCTCATGGGCGAGAGCAGCGGCAGGCTGCGATCGTCCCGCTGGACCGTCTCGTAGGCGATCGCGGTCGTGCCGGACGCGAGGACGGCCTCGGTGCACTCGGGTGAGGCCGCGAGGTGCAGATAGGTGAAGAGGGTCTGGTCCGCCCGCATGAGCGGGTACTCGGCCGCGATCGGCTCCTTGACCTTCATCAGCAGATCGGCCTCGCCCCAGACGTCGGCCGCGTCGTCCACCACCGTCGCACCCGCGGCGACGAACTCGGCATCGGTGAACCCCGACCCCCGTCCGGCGCCGGCCTGCACGATCACGTCGTGTCCACGGCGGGAGAACTCGTGGACTCCGGCCGGTGTCGCGGCGACGCGGTTCTCGTTGTTCTTGATCTCGGTGGGGATGCCGACGCGCATGGTTCGTCCTCTCGGGGAGTGGCCTCGACGACGGGCGGCCGGTGCACGCCTCTGTTCGCCGAACTGAGGTCAGTGTGCTGTTTCGTGCCGATGCGTGCCAAGCTCTCCGCACGAGATTCTGTGCAGGCCCTGCCTGGCCGCACGATCGACGGTGAGGGACGGGACGAGGCATGGCTGCGACGAAGGACGTTCGGCTCGACGAGATCGACCGGCAGCTCGTGCGCCTGCTGCTCGCGAACAGTCGGACCCCCAACGCCACGTTGGCCGCGCAGGTCGGGATCGCTCCGTCGACCTGTCTCGCGCGCCTCCGGTCCCTCGTCGAGCGCGGCGTCGTCGCCGGCTTCGGAGCCGACGTCGACCTGTCGGCGCTCGGACTCGACCTGCAGGCGCTGATCAGCGTGACGATCCTCGCGTCGGCCCGACAGCGGATCGCCGCCTTCTCGGCCGAGATCCGGGCCCTGCCGCAGGTGGTGCAGCTGTTCTTCCTCGGCGGGTCCGAGGACTTCATCATCCACCTGGCCGTCCGCGACACGAACGACGTGCGCGAGTTCGTCCTCGACCACCTCTCGGCGCACCCGGCCGTCGCCTCGACCCGGACCAGCCTGGTCTTCGAGCACCACCACCCCGGCCCGACCGTCTGACCGATCAGCCGGTGCCGTGCCAGGGGCCGGCGTCAGCGCGTGGCGGCGAGCGTCATCGGCAGGTGGGGGATGCCGTCCTCGAGGAACTCGTCACCGTCGACCACGAAGCCGAACCGGGCGTACCAGCCCGAGAGGTGGGCCTGGGCGTCGAGCCGGACCAGTCGACCGTCGCACTCGTCGACGGCCGACCGCATGAGGTCGGCGGCGA
The DNA here is from genome assembly GCF_030209595.1 of Frigoribacterium sp. ME-P-080. Taxonomy (NCBI): domain Bacteria; kingdom Bacillati; phylum Actinomycetota; class Actinomycetes; order Micrococcales; family Microbacteriaceae; genus Frigoribacterium; species Frigoribacterium sp. ME-P-080. The sequence goes on along the minus strand of NZ_JARVRR010000003.1, from coordinate 427,293 downwards.
GCCCGCGACCGCGAGCCGACGACGCCGTCGCCACCCGGCCGATGCGACGGTCGTCGCCGTCGTGCAGCACCCGGAGCGTCGCCAGGACCCGGGCGTCGTCGTCGGCGAACCAGAGGAGGCGCGCGGTCGGCTCGAGGTCGCGCCCGTCGAGCTCGGGGTAGGGGCACTCCTGTTCGACGACGAAGACGTCGACCCGGAGGCGGAGGATCTCGTAGAGGACGACGGGGTCGATCTCGGCGACGGACGACGAGTGCTGGGTGGGGGTCACACGGCCACGCTATCGGCCTCGCGCGCGTGACCGGATGCCGCCTTCGGGCGGGTCACCGGGTCTCGCCCAACGGCATGGTCGTGAAGTCCCCGCCGACGGGTGCGTCGGGGGGCAGGACCTGACCGGCGAAGCGGTCGGCGAACGCCTCGGCGTCGTCCTCGGGGTGGTAGCCGATGGCCTCGCCCGCCGCGAGCGACACGACGCGACGGGTGTTGCGACTGACGCCCCAGACGACGTGGTGCCCGGCCGGTGCGGTCGTCAGGGTGGCCAGGATCAGCCGGGTCGCGTCGGCCGGGGACAGCCAGGTGCCGAGGCTGCGGACGTCGTGCGGCTCGACCTCGGCCGTCATGATGCGCGCCGACACGACGGTCGAACCGAAGCGGTCGGCGTACAGGCTGCCGACCGCCTCGAGCAGCACCTTGCTGACGCCGTAGAAGGTGTCGGGCCGGGGGGCCGGCACGTCGTGGTCGGCGGCGCTCGAGCCCGGTTCGAACCCGACGGCGTGCACCGAGCTGGCCGCGAGCAGCCGGGTCACGCCGGCCCGACGGGCGGCCTCGTGCGCCACGTAGGCGCTCTCGACGTTGAGGTCGCGGATCTCGTGCCACGTGCGTTCGCTGGCGTGCGACGCGAGGTGGACGACCAGGTCGGCCCCGGCGAACGCCACGGTGAGGGAGTCGAGATCGGTCACGCCGACGTGCTCGAAGGTCTCTCGTCGTCGGAGGTCGCCGGGTGGCGTGACCACGTCGAGCAGCCGCAGGTCGTGGCCGGCCTCGAGCAGAAGAGGGCGGACCCAGGTCGCGATGCGGCCCGAGCCTCCCGTGATCGCGATGGTCGCCATGTGTGCCGCCTCTCGTCGGGGGCTCGTCGGCCCGCCCGTGGTCCTGCCCCGATCCTGCCCCGGACCACCGACAGCGCTCGCGGGGCACGCCACGCGTCCGCCGAAGCGCCCTCGCGACGCGTCCCCGCGTCCCCCGGATGCCCCACCCGAGCCTGACAAGGCTCTGGCGAAGGCGTGGCAGGGATCTCCACGACCCCGGTCGGTGACGCGTCACCTCCTACCGTGGCGGGGGGCCCGACGACGTGCCACGACCCCGTCCCCGACCGAAAGGCACCTCGTGTCGTCAGCTCTCTCGTCCCTCGGCCTCCTCCTCGTCCGCGTCGTCCTCGGGGTCGTGTTCGTCGCCCATGGCTGGCAGAAGCTCGCCGTCGACGGCCTCGCCGCGACGCAGGGCGCCTTCGGGGGCATGGGCATCCCGCTCGCCGAGGTCGCCGCCCCGGTCGCGGCCGTCACCGAGCTCGCCGGTGGCGTCGCGCTCGTGGTCGGCGTCGCCACCCGTGTCGCCGCCGCGCTCCTGGCGGTGACGGCGGTCGTCGCCCTGGTCGCCGTCCACCTGCCGAACGGCTTCTACTCGACGACGGGTGGGTTCGAGTACGTCCTCGTCCTGGCGGTCGTCTCCGTCGCGGTCGTGCTCACGGGGCCGGGCCGCTTCGCCCTCGACGCCCTGGTCGTCCGGGGCCGGCGCGCCCGTCGCGAGGCCTCGGCCCCGCTGCCCGCCACCGTCTGAGTCGGGGCCGAGCGGGCCGGGCGCGAGGCCGGGACGGGTGAACGTGACGCACCCGCGAGGGTGATTTGCGCCTCCTCGTCCCGTCCCGGCCCCCGATCCGTGGTCGGCTGGATGCCGATGATCCCCGCCAGCGACCGCTTCCGCCGCTCCGGCGGCCGACCCCGCACCGGGTCGCCCGTCCTCGTCTTCGGGGACGTCCTCGACGACATCATCGTCACCCCCCGGGCGGAGGACGGCACCAGGACCGAGACGGCAGCCACCATCCGGCACCGGGCCGGGGGTTCGGCGGCGAACACGGCGGCGTGGCTCGGGTCGCTGGGGGTCGAGGTCTCGTTCGTCGGTCGGGTCGGCACGGCCGACCTGCAACGCCACGCGCAACTGCTCGCCAACGCGGGGGTCGTGGCCCGTCTGTCCTACGACGCCCACGACCCGACGGGCACGGTCGTCATCACCGTCGACGGCTCGTCGCGCATCATGTTCACCGATCGGGGGGCCGGTGCCTCGCTGAGCCCCGACGACGTCCCCGACGACCTGGTCGCCGGGGCCGGTCTCGTGCACTTCACGGGCTACACCGTCGCCCAGTCCCGCAGCCCGGTCGCCCTCCGACGCCTCGTGGGACGGGCCCGGGAGGCGGGGGCGCTCGTCTCGGTCGCCCCGGGCAGCGCCTCGATCGTCCGCCGCTTCGGGGCGTCGGCGTTCCTCGCGGCCGTCCACGGAGCCGACCTGTTCTTCCCGTCGGACGAGACCGCTCGCGAGCTCACCGGGCTGGACGACCCGGTCGCGTCGGCGACGGCGCTCGCCGAGCAGGTCGGCGTGGTCGCGCTCGTCGCCGACGACGGGGGTGCCGTCGTGGTCTCGCGGGGGCAGCAACCGGTCGTGGTCGACGGGGTCGTCTCGCGCTGGGTCGACTCGGTGGGCCTCGTGGACGCGTTCTCGGCCGGGTTCATCGCCGCGTGGGCGACGACGGGCAGCCTCGGGGTCGCGGGTCGGAGTGGAGCCCGTGCCGCCGCCCGTGCCGCCGGGGTCGCCGGAGGACGGCCGCCCGCCTGACGGCGTCGGGCTCGCCTGACCGCGTCGCGCTCGCCTGACAGCGCCGGGCCCGCCTGACGACGCCTGGCTCGACGAGCCCTCGGCTACCGTGCGCTCTCGGCGCTCACCAACACGGTCTGGACCCGGGGCGGATGCTCGGGGGTGAGCCGGATCTCGAACCGGACGACGCCCCGGACTCCCCGTCGTCGCCAGACGACGTGCGAGGGCGCGGACGACTCGTCGGGCGGCGATGCCTCGCCGTCGTCGTCCCAGCCGCCCACGGACTCGACGGCGGCGGCCCAGGAGGCGCGGCGTCGGTCGAGCGGCAGGTCCGCCTCGACGTTCTCGCTGAACAACCCGTCGGGCACGGCGCCGCCGAGGACGACGGCCTCGACCGCCTCGCGTGCCGCCGACGTCTCGGGCCACGGCCGCACGACGACGCGGGCGTCGGGGCGCTCGGCCATCAGGCCGTCGAGCGCGAGCCCGATCGGCTCGGAGACCTTCGAGTAGGTCGCGTTCTCGAACCCGATCGCGCCGAGGCCGGTCGCGGTCTGCCAGCGCATGTGGGCCGAGAACCCGGGGTAGCCCCCGCTGTGCGACGCGACGGGGCCGTGGTCGGGGTAGTGCTCGACGAACAGACCGAACCCGTAGCCGCCGGGGTGCCCGACCCGGGCGGGGACGAAACGCTGCACCTGTTGCATCTCGCGTCGGGAGGCGCGCGAGAGGATGCCGTCGAGGTCGCCGCGGCCCTCGGGGTCGAAGGCGGAACCCAGCCAGCGCGCCCAGCGCGCCAGGTCGGTCACGGTGCTGAACAAGCCGCCGATCGGTGAGAACGCGCCCGGGCCTGAGAACGGCAGGGGGTCACCCCCGTCGGAGGTGCGGCGATGGCCGATCGCGACGCCGCCCGTCGCCCGCACGGTCGCCTCGAAGCCGGTGGCCGTCAGGCCGAGCGGTTCGAGGATCGTCGACTCGACGACCTCACGGTAGGGCCTGCCGGCGACGGCCGCGATCGCCCGGCCCACGAGGGCGAAGCCGAGGTTGGAGTAGGCGAAGGTGGTGCCCGGCACGCTGTCGAAACTGAGCCCGGCCCGCAGCAGGGCGTCGAGTCCGTCGTCGGTGAGCGATTCTTGCCGGTCGCCCCACGGATCGTCCGTGGGGAAGCCGGCCGACATGGTCAGGAGCATGCGCAGGGTCGGCACGGGGGAGTCGGCGGTGGGCAGGGCCACGTCGGCGAAGGCGGGCACGAAGTCGGTGATCGGTGCGTCGAGGGACACGAGCCCGGCGTCGCGCTGGGCGAGCAGGGCGGTGGCGGTGAAGCTCTTCGTGCACGAGGCGATGCGGTACGCCGTGTCGACGCCGGGCGCGGTGCCGGGGGCGACCTGGCCGTAGGAGCCGTCGTGCGTGACGCCCGAACGGTCGAAGGTCGCCCACACGGCGCTCGGGCCGCGCCGCTCGGGAGCGCGTGCGGCGAACACGGCGTCGATCCCCGTGGGTGGTTCGGTGCGGTCGGGTCGTGATGACGTCGTCACGGAGGCGGTCCTCTCGAGGGGCGGGGTCATTCGGTGCGCGTGGTGCGGCGCATGGCTTCGTAGGCGTCGAGCGCGGCCCGGCGGGAGGCCTTGAGGTCGACCATGGGCTCGGGGTACGAGTCGGTGTCGACCTCGGGGACCCAGCGCCGCACGTAGTCGCGGTGCTTGTCGAACTTGTCGGCCTGCAGGACGGGGTTGAACACTCGGAAGTACGGGGCCGCGTCCGCACCCGAGCCGGCCGTCCACTGCCAGTTCGCGGGGTTGTTCGCCTCGTCCGCGTCGACCAGGGTGTCCCAGAACCACTGCTCGCCCACCCGCCAGTCGGCCAGCAGGTTCTTGACCAGGAAGCTGGCCGTGACCATGCGCACCCGGTTGTGCATGTACCCGGTCGTCCACAGCTCTCGCATGCCCGCGTCGACCAGCGGGATGCCGGTCGTGCCCTGCTGCCACGCCTCGAGTTCGCCGGGTTCGAGTTCGTGCCACGGGAAGTCGTCGAACTCCGGCCGGTAGTTCTTCGTGGCGAGGTGCGGGTTCGCGAAGAGGACGGTGTGGTTGAACTCGCGCCACACGAGTTCGCGCAGGAAGCCCGAGGCCTGTTCGCGGGCGTCGGGTGCCAGGTCGCCGCGCATGCGGTGCCAGACCTGGAACGGGCTGACCTCGCCGAAACGGAGGTGCGGCGAGAGGTGGCTCGTCGCCTCTTGGGCCGGCTCGTCGCGCAGGCCGTAGTCGGCCAGGTGGCCGGTGGCGAAACGTTCGAGGGTGTCGAGGGCCGACGCCTCGCCCGGGGTCCAGGCGTCGCGCAGGCCGGCCGACCAGTCGGGGGTCGTGGGCAGCAGCGCCCACGAGTCGAGGTCGTCGCTGTCGGGCGTCGCGTGGGGGACGTGCAGCTCGTCGGGGGCCGCCTCGGGGTGGCGGGGTTCGGGCCGGTCGAGGCAGGCGCGCCAGAACGGCGTGAAGACCTTGAAGGGCTGGCCCTGCCCGGTCTGGATGGTCCACGGTTCGAACATGAGGTTCGCCTGGAAGCTGCGCACGTCGAGCCCACGCTCGCGCAGCGACGACTTGAGCCCGGCGTCGGCGTCGCGGGCGGCCAGGCCGTACCGGCGGTTCCAGAAGACGGCGCCCGCGCCCACCTCGTCGACGAGACGGGGGAGTTCGCGTGCCTGGGGACCCCGACGCAGCGTGAGTCGCCCACCGACGGCCTCCAGCGACTCGGCGAGGGCGGCGAGGCTGTGGTGCAGCCACCAGCGTGAGGCTCCGCCGAGGGGGCGCAGGCCGTCGGTCTCGTCGTCGAGCAGGAAGAGGACGACGACCGGTTCGCCGCGCTCGACGGCGGCCACGAGGGCGGGGTTGTCGGCGAGGCGCAGGTCGTCGCGCAACCAGACGATGGAGGGGGAGGTCATGCGTCCGTCCCGACCGGCGTGCCGAGCCGCAGCTTGGTGCACAGATCGGCGAGCGAGGCCAGTTCGTCGTCGTCGAGTGCTCCGCCCACGCGACGACGGATGGCCTCGGCGTGGCTGACCGCCGTGCGCCGGTAGAGGTCGTAGCCCTCGTCCGTCATGGTCACGATGATGCCTCGGCCGTCGCCGGGGTCGGAGGCCTTCTCGACGATGCCCTTCGACGCCAGTCGGTCGACGAGACGGCTGATGCTCGGCTGCGTCAGCAACAGGTGGCGGGTCAGGTCGCGGATGCGGGCCCGCCGATCGGGCTGGTTGGACAGGTTGAACAACACGTCGTACTCGTTGAACGAGATCTCGTGGGTCGGGAAGCACTCGGTCAGTTCACGCATGACGCTGACCTGGGCCCGGAACAGGGCTTCCCAGGCCCCCACGGCCATCGATGTCTCGCTCATGTCGTCCCTCACGTTCGTCGAGGTCGAGTCTACGAAAGGCCACCGACCTCGGGCCGACGCGCAGGGGCGGCGACGAGCGAGCGTGTACCCGGGGGTACACGACAGAGGGCCGGTCGCCCGATGGCGACCGGCCCTCTTCCCTTGCACCAGGAGTGTCCTGCAATCACATTCCGCCTCGGCCGCCACAGCAAACGACGTCGGCGAGACACAATCTATAACGGATCGGTAACGGTGGTCCAGGGGTGGACCCGAGGAATTCCTGGGAACTCGCACCGAGCCGGCGCCGCGGCCGGCGCGTGTGCCGGACGGGGTTCAGAACACGTCGGGCGACGGGGTCGACGCGTGACGGATCGAGACGTCCGCGTGGCGGTCGAACCGGTAGCCGACCCCGCGGACGGTGCGGACGATGTCCTCGAAGGCGCCGAGTTTCGACCGCAGTCGACGGACGTGCACGTCGATGGTGCGTTCGTTCGGCACCTCGTCGTCGCCGTCGGCCCAGAGGCTCGAGATCAGCTCTGCTCGTTCGATGGTGCGGCCCTCGCGCAGGACGAGGTACTGCAGCAGCTCGAACTCCTTGTAGGTCAGGGGAGCCACGTCGCCGTCCAGCAGCAGGCGCTTGCGCGAGATGTCGACGACGACGCCGCCACGGGCACCGGGCTCGTCGTCCTCGCTGACCTGTCGGCGCTTCGCCAGGGCGGCCGGGTCTTGAAGGGCCAGGCGGACGACCTCGACGTCGCGGCCGCCGGCCCCCTCGGGGGCGAGGGCGACGGCGGCGTGCGTCTCGGCCGACGGGGCGATCCGTCCGACGAGCTCCTTGATCTGCGAGACGACGTCGCCGAGCGAGGTGCCGTCGGCGGCGGCCTTGAGCTCGTCGAGCCCGACGTAGAGGACGAAGCCGCGGGCCTCGGTGCCCTCGGGCACGGCGCGGGGTCGGGGGGCCGCGGGGCTCGCGATGACGGACGCGTCGCTGGGGGCGGCCGAGAGGGCGGGCGCGACCTCGCGGAGGGGTGTCGGGGCGGCGGAACGGGCGGGCGAGACGGTGCGGGTGGCGGTGACGGGGCGGTCGAGGATGAGGGACATGACAGGCGGGGGTCCTTGCGTGACGGCGGCGGTCCCTCGGGCCGACGGGTCGCCGGGTGCGGAGGGACTGCTCGATGTGTGTCGGTGCTCGATCCCGCCGGCGATGGTGCCGTACGTCACGAGCAGTCGGTGCGATGCACCGTTCGGGATGCGCGTCGAGGGTGGCGACGCGGGGCATCCTGGAGTCGGTGGCTCAGTGACCGGGTGGGGTCACGAGCTCAGCTGGCGGTGTCAGCAGCTTCGACTCGGCGAGGTGTGTGACCGGATCAGGCACACATTCGACACATGACAGCGTGCATCGGCATCATCATGCCGGTGCTCCCGAGGGCCTCACGAGAGGTCGGGGTGAGCACACTGTTAGTCATGGGGTCGATCTTGTTACACCCTGCGTCGCGATGTCAAGCGACGTTCGCGTTCCGGCACCGTGAGCGGCCCGGAAACGCCGGACCGCGCCTCCTGCGGTCGAGGAGGCGCGGTCCGGGGCGTCGGGGCGACGGGGGTCAGGCGAGCCCGTAGAGGCGGTCGCCCGCGTCGCCGAGGCCCGGCACGATGTAGCCCTGCTCGTTGAGCTTCTCGTCGACGGCGCCCAGCACGACGTGGACGTCGCGGCCCTCCATCGCCTTCTCGACGGCGGCGAGGCCCTCGGGCGCGGCCAGGATGCAGACCGCCGTGACGTCGACGGCGCCGCGGTCGAGCAGGTAGTCGATCGCCGCGATGAGCGAACCGCCGGTGGCGAGCATCGGGTCGAGCACGAAGCACTGACGGTTCGAGAGGTCGTCGGGCAGACGCTCGGCGTAGGTCGTGGGCTGGAGGGTCTCTTCGTCGCGCACCATGCCGAGGAATCCGACCTCGGCCGTGGGGACGAGCTTGGTCATGCCCTCGAGCATGCCGAGGCCGGCGCGCAGGATCGGCACGACGAGCGGACGCGGCTGGCTGATCTCGAGACCCGTGGTCGGACCGACCGGGGTCTCGATGTCGACGGGGCTGGTGCGGACGTCGCGCGTGGCCTCGTAGGCCAGCAGCGTGACGAGTTCTTCGGTCAGCGCCCGGAAGGTGGGGGAGGGTGTGCTCTTGTCGCGGAGCACGGTCAGCTTGTGGGTGATCAGGGGGTGGTCCGCTACGTGCACTCGCATAGGCTCAACGGTAGCGGAGTCGACCGGTTCCGTGAGCCGTCCCGACCCCGCAGAGGCCCCGTGATCGCCGTCCCGCCCGAGTTCGACGACTGGATGTCGCTCGCCCTCGCCGAGGCCGACGCGTGCCGCGTCTCGGCCGACGTGCCGGTCGGTGCCGTGGTGGTCGACGCCGACGGCCTGGTCATCGCGACCGGACGCAACGAACGCGAGTTGCGGCAGGACCCGACCGCCCACGCCGAGGTGATCGCGCTGCGGGCCGCCGCGGCGCACACCGGCGACTGGCACCTCACCGGCACGACGCTCGTGGTCACCCTCGAACCGTGCCCCATGTGCGCCGGTGCCCTGCTCGCCGCCCGGGTCCCGCGGCTCGTCTACGGGGCCTGGGACGACAAGGCAGGAGGCGCGGGCAGCGTCTACGACATCGTCCGAGACCGCAGGCTCCCGCACCGCGCCGAGGTGTACGCCGGCGTGCGCGAGGCCGAGTGCCGGGCTCGGCTGGACGACTTCTTCGCCGCGCGGCGCGTCGTCGAGGGGCACTGAGGCGGGCCGACCCCGAGGGCCGATCCGCGCCTCCTCGGGTCAGTCGGCCGCGCGGATGACGATCGCGTCGGTCGGCGGGTCGACCTGGCCCGGCTTGACCCAGACGTCGGGTTCGACGTAGATGACGCGGGCGATCGGCACGGCCTCGCGGATGCGCGACTCGACGGCGTTGATGGCGCTCGCGACGTCGGCCAGCACCGTGCGGCCGGGCATCGCGACCTTGACGCCGACGAGCAGCTCGTCGGGACCGAGGTAGAGGGTCTTCATGTGGATGATCGACTCGACCTCGGGCCCGCCCGTGATCGCGGCGCGGATCTTCTGGACGTCCTCGGCCGAGGCGCCCTCGCCGACGAGCAGGCTCTTCGTCTCGATGCCGAGGATCACGGCCACCGCGACGAGCAGCACGCCGATCGCGAGGGTGCCGATCGCGTCGAAGACGCCGTCACCGGTGATCCAGGTGAGCACGACGCCGATCATGGCGAACGACAGGCCGAGCAGCGCGGCGGCGTCCTCGAGCAGCACGACCGGCAGCTCGGGGGCCTTGGCCCGGCGCACGAACGCGACCCAGCTCTGCTGACCCTTGCTCGGGCGGGACTCGCGGATCGCGGTGCGCAGCGAGAACCCCTCGAGGGCGAGCGAGATGGCGAGCACGAGGACGGGCAGCCAGGGCACCTCGAGGGGGTGCGGCTCGCGCAGCTTCTCGACGCCCTCGTAGAGCGAGAACACGCCACCGACGCTGAACAGGATGATCGAGACGACGAACGCGTAGACGTAGCGTTCGCGCCCGTGGCCGAAGGGGTGGTCGGCGTCGGCGGCCTTCTTCGCCTTGCGGCCACCGAGCAGCAGCAGGAGCTGGTTGCCCGAGTCCGCCAGGGAGTGGACGCCCTCGGCGAGCATGGACGACGACCCCGAGAACGCCCAGGCGATGAACTTCGTCACCGCGATGCCCAGGTTCGCGCTGAGTGCGGCGATGATCGCCTTGTTGCCGCCGTGACTGCTCATCGGTTCGATCCCCTCGTGTGGTCCTGGTCGATCCTAGGATGGCCGGATGGTCACCACCCTCCCCACCACAGCGATTCTCGGAGCCGGCTCGATGGGCGGCGCGATCCTGCAGGGCCTGCTGCGCCCCGAGGTGTCCGTCGACGGGGGCGTGCGGGTGACGAACCGCACCGAGGTCAAGGCCCGCGCGCTGCGGCACGGCGGGGTCACCTCCCTCGCCACCGAGACCGACCCGAGCGCCAACTCCTCCGCGGTCGTCGGTGCGCGGCTGGTGCTGATCGGCGTGAAGCCGCACATGGTGGTCGACCTGCTGCACGAGATCGGTCCCGTGCTCGACGCGGGCGCCGTCGTCGTGAGCCTGGCCGCCGGCGTGACGACGGCCACGATGGAGGCGGCGCTGCCCGAGTCCGTGTCGGTGCTGCGCTCCATGCCGAACACGCCGTCGCACGTCGGTCTCGGGGTGACCGGCCTGAGCGCCGGGTCGCGCTCGACCGACGCCGACCTGGCCCTGGCCCGGTCGCTCTTCGCCGTCGTCGGCGACGTCGTGGTCGTCCCCGAGGCGCAGATCGACGCGCTCAGCACGATCTCGGGTTCGGGCCCCGCGTACGTCTTCTACCTCGTCGAGCAACTGCAGGAGGCGGCGGTCGCGTTGGGCTTCACCCGCGCGCAGGCCGCCACCCTGGTGCAGGGCACGTTCCGTGGCGCGAGCGAGCTGCTCGCGAGAAGCGACGTCCTGCCGGCCGACGCCGCACCGGCCGAACTCCGTCGCCGTGTCACGAGCCCTGGCGGAACGACCGAGCGCGCCGTGGCCGAACTCGCCGACGGTGGTCTGCTCGAGCTGTTCGAGCGGGCGACCCAGGCGGCCCTGGCCCGCAACCGCGAGATCGCCGAAGGGCGCTAGGCGATCAGCCCTCGAGGGCGGCGAAGCGCTCGATGGCGCGGCTGTCGCCCGACACGATGATCAGGTCGTGGTTGCTGATGACCGTCTCGGGGGTCGCCTCGACGAACGCCCCACCGGGGCTCTTGACGCCGACGATCGTGATGCCGTACTTCTTGCGGATGTTCGACGCGGCCAACGAGGCACCGCGGACGGGCTTCGGCGGATACATCTTGACGATCGCGAAGGCGTCGTCGAACTCGATGTAGTCGAGCATCCGGCCCGAGACGAGGTGCGCGACGCGCTCGCCGGCCTCGCGCTCGGGGTAGATGACGTGGTTGGCACCGATGCGGGCGAGGATCTTGCCGTGCGACTGGCTGATCGCCTTCGCCCAGATCTGCGGCACCTTCAGGTCGACCAGGTTGGCCGTGATGAGCACGCTGGCCTCGATGGACGAGCCGACGGCGACGACCGCGATCGAGAAGTCCTGCGCGCCGATCTGCTTGAGGGCGTCGATGCTCCGGGCGTCGGCCTGCACCGCGTGCGTCACGCGGTCGGCCCACTTCTGCACGAGCCCGGCGTCGGTGTCGACCGCGAGCACGTCACGGTCCTGCCGTTCGAGCTGTCCGGCGGTCGCGGCGCCGAAACGTCCGAGGCCGATGACGAGCACCGGGGCGTCGTGCTTGATCTTGTCAACCAACGATCGGTCGCTCCTCGGCTCGGGTGAACAGCTGGCGTCGTTGGCTGGCGGCCAGGGCGACGGAGAGTGTCACTGTACCAACGCGGCCCATCCACATCGTGACCGCCAGGATGTACTTCGCCGAGTCCGGGAGGCGGTCGGTCAGGCCGGTGCTGAGCCCCGAGGTGGCGAACGCCGAGATGGACTCGAACAGCACGTGGTCGAGGGGCTCCTTCGTGATGTGCATGATCAGGATGCTCGACACGGCGACGATCGTCGCGCCCCAGAGGACGACGCTGACGGCCAGGCGCAGGACGTCGCTGGGGATGCGGCGGCCGAAGGCCTCCATCGACCGCTGGCCGCGCGCCTCCGCGAAGGCCGCCAGGAACAGCACCGCGAGCGTCGTGACCTTGATGCCACCGGCGGTCGACGCCGAGCCGCCGCCGATGAACATCAGCATGTCGGTGACGAGGAGCGACGAACCGTTCAGGTCGGAGATCTGGATGGTCGAGAAACCGCCCGACCTCGTCATCATGCTGAGGAACAGGGACTGGAACACCGTCGGGCCGGCCGCGATGCCGCCGAACGTCTTCGGGTTGTCGAACTCGAGGACGATGTAGAGCACCATGCCGAACACGATGAGGATCGCCGTCGTCAGCAGGGTCAGCTTGACGTGGACGGACCAGCGCCGGGGGTTGCGGGGGTTCCGGGCCAAGGCGTAGATCACCGGGAACCCGATGCTGCCGAGGAAGACCCCGACCATGATCAGGCTGAGGAACCAGTAGTCGTTCTCGAACGCGGCCAGACCCTCGGCATTGGGCGTGAACCCGGTGTTCGTGAAGGCCATCGCCGAGTAGTAGAAGCTGTCGAGCACCGCGTCGCCGACGGGGATGCCGTCGATCAGCATGCGGGGGATCATCAGCACCGCGATGACGAGCTGGATCACGAACGAGCTGAGGGCCACCGTCGTCAGCAGGCCACCGATCTCGCCGAGTCGCACGGCCTGCCCCTCGGGCACCGGGCCGGCGTGCACCCGCAGCGGGTTCTGGTCGCCGGCGGCCATCAGCCGGGCGCGGAGGCCGAGCTTGCGCGAGACGACGAGGCCCATGATCGACGCGAGCGTGAGCACGCCGATCGCCCCGATCTGCACGCCGACGAAGATGACGACGTGGCCGAACAGGGACCAGTGGGTGGCCATGTCGACCGTCGCGAGGCCGGTCACGCAGATGACCGAGACGGCCGTGAACACGGAGTCGGCCAGCGGGGTGATCGTCCGGTCGGCCGAGGCGATCGGCAGCGAGAACAGCAGGGTGAAGACGACGATGAGGCCGGTGAAGATCAGGATGGCGAAGCGCGCGGGCGACTTGCGACCGATGTCGTCGATCGCGTCGCTGAGTCTGCGCCAGGGCGAGCGGCCGGGGTCCGAGGGGCGGCGTCGACCGGCGACGGGGGCGCGAGTCACGACGGTCATGCTATCCCGGGTCACTACGCTGGTCGCATGCCGGACATCTTCGCCGTGATCGCCGACGCCACCCGCCGAGACCTCCTGAAGGTGCTGCTCGACGCCTCGCTGTCGACCGACTCCGCCAATGCCGACATCAGCGTGGGTGAGATGGTCACGTCCCTCGGCGTCAGCCAGCCGACCGTCTCGAAGCACCTCCGGGTGCTGCGCGAGGCCGGTCTGGTGCGCGTCCGCGAAGAAGGGCAGCACCGGTACTACTCGCTCGAGTCCGGGCCGCTCGAGGTGGTCGAGGACTGGTTGATCCCGTTCGTCAGTGCCGACTCGCTGACCTCCGAGGCGTTGGCCAGCACGCCCTTCGCCGCCTGGGCCGGGGCCTCCGTCCCCGCCCCGCTCCGGCGGGCGGCCGAGAACCTGCCCGACGCCGAGGACGTCGGGAGCACGCTGGGTCGCTACGCGGCCGGGGCCCAGCACCGCGCCTCCTCGGCCCTGCACGACGCCCAGAGCGCGCTCGGGGCCCTGGACGAGCGCGTCATCGACCCCGTCCGCAAGCGGTGGGGACGCACCGGCCAGTAGCGGCCCGGGCGCCTTTACACCGAGTCACACGCGCCCCTAGAGTTGCCCCCAGGCACATGGGGAACACCCGTCTGCTCCACAGCCCCGGCCGGGGCCCGAGACGAGGCAGGGTCATGTCGCAGGATCTGTCGGATGTGCGGTTCCTCACGGTCGCCGAGGTGGCCGACATGATGCGCGTGTCGAAGATGACGGTCTACCGCATGGTCCACTCGGGCGAGCTGCCGGCGATCCGCTTCGGGCGGTCCTTCCGCGTGCCGGAATCGGCCGTCGCGGCCGTGCTGCGAATCGGCATCGCCGACGTCGGGTAGGCCCACTTCGACTTTCTCGGGCCGTCCTAGTAGACTGACCCGAGGCATTTTTCCGCGGTTCTGTTTCGGACCCGGTCGGTCCAATCCAGAAATCAGTGAGGTCCTCTATGGGTTCTGTCATCAAGAAGCGTCGCAAGCGCATGGCGAAGAAGAAGCACCGCAAGCTGCTTCGCAAGACTCGTCACCAGCGTCGCAACAAGAAGTAGTCGCTCGACGCGAAGGCCCCCGCCGACCACCGGTCGCCGGGGGCCTTCGTCGTGCCCGGGCGCCATCCGGCCCTCGCTACCCTTGAGGGCATGGCCGAACCGCGAATCACCCTCCTGACCAAGCCGGGCTGCCACCTGTGCGACGACGCCCGTTCCGCGGTGCACGGCGTGGTGGCCGAAGCCGAGTTCGTCGATGCCGGCATGGTCGTCGACGAGAAGAACATCCTCGACGACGCCGAGCTCACCGCCGAGTACGCGGAAGAGATCCCGGTCGTCCTGATCGACGGTCGCGTGCACACCATCTGGCGGGTCGAGCCCGAGCGCCTGCGGACGGCGCTCCGCGCGGCCGTCCGCTGAGGACGGCCGACGGCGCACGACGACGAGAAGCCCCGACGAGACGCTCTCGTCGGGGCTCCTGTGATCCGTGGTGAGGAGCTACGGCTGGAGGCGCGTGGGGCCGCGGAAGAGGAAGGTCACCTCACGCAGGTTGGCCTGGTTCAGCATGAGCATCAGCACCCGGGCGAGGCCCATGCCGAAGCCGCCGTGCGACGGGGCGCCGTAGCGGAAGAAGTCGAGGTAGCTCGAGAGCTCTTCGGGCTTCATGCCCTTCTCGCGGATCTGCTGCTCGAGCACCTCGATGCGGTGCTCGCGCTGCGCACCCGTGGTGATCTCGGTGCCGCGGTAGATGAGGTCGTAGCTCTTGGTGAGCTGCGGGTCGTCGTCATGACGCATGTGATAGAACGGGCGGATCGAGGCGTCGTAGTCCGTCAGGTACACGAAGTCGTGTCCGAACTCCTCCGCGACGTACTCGGCGATGCGGCGCTCGCCCTCGGGGTCCATGTCGGCGTCCGCACGGGGCACCTCGTAGCCGCGCTCGGCCACGATGCGCTTGGCCTCGGCCAAGGGGATGCGGGGGAACGGCACGGTCGGCACCACGACGTCGACGTCGAAGAGCTCCTTGATCTCGGCGCCGTGCTTGTCGGCCACGGCCTGGAACGCGAAGGCCAGCAGCTGCTCCTGCATCTGCATGACGTCCTCGTGGCTCTCGACGTAGCTGATCTCGGCGTCGACCCCCGTGAACTCGGTCGCGTGACGCGACGTGAACGACGGGTCGGCCCGGAACACCGGAGCGATCTCGAAGATCTTGCCGAAGCCGGCCGACTGGGCCATCTGCTTGAAGAACTGGGGGCTCTGCGCCAGGTAGGCGACACCGTCGAAGTAGTCGACCTTGAACAGCTCGGCGTTCGACTCGCTCGGGGTCGCCATGAGCTTCGGGGTGTGGATCTCGACGTAGTCACGCTCGATCCACCAGGTGCGCAGGGCGTGCTCGAAGGTCGTCTGCACGCGGAAGATCAGGGCGTTGCGGGGGACGCGCAGGTCGAGGAAGCGCCAGTCGAGGCGCTTGTCGATGCCGCTGTCGGCGGCGATGGGGGTCTCGGGGTCGGCCAGCGAGTCGATGACGAGCGTCTCGACCTTGACCTCGATGCCGCCGAGCTTGACGCGCTCGTCGTGCTTGAGCTCGCCCGTGACGGTGACGAAGCTGCCCTGCGACAGCGACGAGATCGCGTCGGCGACGTCGTCGGTCTCGCCAGCGGCCTCGAGCACGTCGGCCGCGGTACGGGGGCGGACCAGTTGAAGGGCGCCCGTCTCGTCGCGGAGGACGACGAACTGCACCTTCTTCTGGTCGCGCACCGTCTCGACCCAGCCGGTCACGGTCACGGGTCCGTCGGGCAGCGCGGACAGGTCTTTGATGAGGGTGCGTTCGATCACGAGGCCCGAGTTTACAGTCACCGCCTCGCGCGACCCGCCGGACGGCCCCGCCGGACCACGGCGAGCTTGGGGCTTCCCGTGTGGGAGGTGTGCAGGCGGTCCCGACCTAGACTCGTCCGCATGCCCGCGCAGCAGATCCACCTCGTCCGGCACGGTGAGGTGCACAACCCCGAGCACGTGCTCTACGGCCGCCTCGACGGGTTCGGCCTGAGCGACCTCGGCCACCGGATGGCGGCCGCCTCGGCCGACGCCTTCCACGAGCAGGGCGTCCCGGTCCGTGCCGTCGTGGCCTCACCGCTCCAGCGCACCCGCGAGAGCGCGGCGCCGTGGTCGTCGGCCTTCGGGCTCGAGACGCAGGTCGACGAGCGGCTGATCGAGCCGAGCAACAAGTACGAGGGTCGTCGCAGCGACTTCACCATCGCGAAACAGCTCAAGGTGCCGGCCGAGTGGCCCTGGATCGTCAACCCCCTGAAGCCGAGCTGGGGCGAGGCCTACGTGAGCATCGCCGCCCGCATGCTCTCGGCGGTCGACGGGGCCTGGTCGAGCGTCGACGAGGGCGACGTCGTGCTCGTCAGCCACCAGCTGCCCATCTGGATGGTCCACCGGAGCGTGACGGGCGCCCGCCTGTTCCACGACCCGCGCCGCCGCCGCTGCACCCTCTCGAGCATCACGACGCTCGAACGCCGCGAGGGGGGCTTCGTCGAGGTCGGCTACCAGGAACCCGCTGCACACTTGAACCAGTCCGCCGTCGACCTGGGAGCAGTGTGAGCCAGAAGACCATCCGTCCGACCCGAGCCCGACTCGTGGTCCGGGGCCTCGCGCTCGCCGCAGTCCTGGGCGTCGTCGCCACGGGGTGCTCGTCCACCGCCGACGACCTCGCGAAGCAGTACGGCAACGGCACCACCGAGAACTACATCTCGGGCAACGGCACCGTGACCGAGATCGCGCCCGAGGACCGCACCGACCCGGTCGCGTTCACGGCCGAGACGGACGCCGGCGAGACCGTCTCGAGGAGCGACCACGAGGGCGAGGTCGTCGTCCTCAACTTCTGGTACGCGGCGTGCCCGCCCTGCCGTCTCGAAGCACCGGAGCTGGAGAAGCTCAACCAGTCCTACGCCGACAAGGGCGTCGAGTTCCTCGGCGTCAACGTGCGCGACCAGGCCGACACCTCCCTGGCCTTCGCCCGCACCTTCGACGTCACCTACCCGTCGGTCGTCGACGCCAACGACGGCGCGGTCCAGCTCGCCCTCGCCGGCACGATCGCGCCCAACGCCGTGCCGACCACGATCGTCCTCGACAAGCAGGGCCGCATCGCGGCGCGCATCCTGGGCGGTCTCGACGGGCCCGGCATCCTCGACACCCTGATCTCCGACACCCTCGCCGAGACGTCCTAGGTGTACCAGGGCAATCCCTTCTTCGACGCGGTCGTGGGCGGTCAGCTCGCGGTCGGCCTGCCGGTGGCCCTGCTGGCGGGGCTCATCTCGTTCCTGTCGCCGTGCGTGCTGCCGCTCGTGCCGGGGTACCTCGGTTACGTCGGCGGTCTGACGACGGGGGCGACCGAGGCGAGGGCCCGGCGCCGCGACCGCCGCCGGCTCGTCCTCGGCGTCGTCCTGTTCATCCTCGGCTTCTCGGTCGTCTTCGTCGGCACCTCGCTCGCCTTCGCCTCGGCGGGGTTCTGGTTGATCCAGTGGCGCGACGTCGTCACCCGGGTCATGGGCGTCGTGGTGATCCTGCTCGGTCTCGTCTTCATCGGGCAGTTCACGTTCTTGCAACGCACCCTCAAGCCCGGGTTCCTCCCGAAGACGGGTCTCGCCGGGGCGCCCCTGCTCGGCATCGTCTTCGGCATCGGGTGGACCCCCTGCATCGGACCCACCCTGGCCGCCGTGCAGGTGCTCGCCCTGGGCTCGGGCTCGGCCTGGCAGGGCGTCCTGCTCGGGGCCTTCTACTGCATCGGCCTCGGGGTCCCGTTCCTGCTCGTCGCGCTCGGCTTCGGCTGGGCGTCACGATCCATCTCGTTCGTCAAGCGGCACATCCGCGTCGTCAACATCGTCGGAGGGTCACTGCTCGTGCTCATCGGTCTGCTCATGGTCACGGGCCTCTGGTCCAGCCTCATGTCACACGTCGGGGCGGTGATCGCGACCTATGGCACGATCGTCTGACCGCGACGGGGGCGACGCGACCCGCGCCTCCTCGGTGGCCGCCGGGACCGACACCGGGCGGAGCGACACCGGGTTGACCGACGCGGACGCCACCGACGTCGGCGGCGACCCGTTGCGCCCGAGCGACCACATCGACTCGGTCCGACCGGCGGCCTCCGACGGTGCGGGCATCACGCAGCCGAAGCTCGGCCCCGTCGGCTACCTGCGCTTCTTCTGGCGACAGCTGACCAGCATGAAGACCGCGCTCTTCCTGCTCATGCTGCTCGCCGTCGCGGCGATCCCCGGTTCGCTCGTGCCGCAGCGCACCTCCGACCCCAACGGCGTGGTCCAGTACCGCACCGACCATCCCGACCTGTTCCCGGTGCTCGACAAGCTCGGCGTCTTCGACACCTACTCGTCGCCCTGGTTCTCGGCCGTCTACCTGCTGCTCTTCATCTCGCTGATCGGCTGCATCATCCCGCGCACCCGGCACCACTTCGAGGCGTTGCGAGCTCGACCCCCGAAGACCCCCGCGCGGTTGTCGCGCCTGGCCGGGTACCGGTCGATCACGCTCGAGACCGCAGGAGGCGCGGGTGAGGCCTCGATCACGGCCGCCCGTGCCGTCGACGCGGCCCGGGCCCAGCTGAAGCGCTCCGGCTACCGCACGCAGGTCTTCGGCGACTCGGTCAGTGCCGAACGCGGCTACCTGCGCGAGACCGGCAACCTGGTGTTCCACTCGGCGCTCGTCGGGGTCCTCCTGACCGTCGGCGTCGGCGGCGGCTTCGGTTACTCGGGCCAGCGCGTGGTCGTCGAGGGTCAGACCTTCTCGAACGTGCTCGGCTCCTACGACTCGTTCAACCCGGGCCGCTGGTTCGACGAGGCACAGCTGTCGCCTTTCTCGATCGCGCTCGACCGGTTCTCGACCGAGTACGCGCCCGACACCGCGGGCGCGGCCGGCATGGCCACCGACTTCACCGCCGACGTCACCGCGCAGGCGCGGGGTGGCGACGCCGAGAAGACGCAGATCAAGGTCAACTCGCCCCTGTCGATCGGCGGTTCGAACGTCTACCTGCTGGGCAACGGCTACGCGGTCGACGTGACGGTGCGCGACGGCGAGGGCAACGTCGCGTTCCGGGACACGGTCCCGTTCCTGCCGCAGGACACCAACCTCACCTCGCTCGGCGTCATCAAAGTGCCCGACGCGCTGCCCCGGCAGCTCGGCATGATCGGGTTCTTCTACCCCACGGCGGCGGACAACGGCACGGGGGCCCTGACGTCCACCGACCCGGACACCACGAACCCCGTGCTCAGCCTGAACGTCTACTCGGGCGACCTCGGGCTGGACGCCGGGGTGCCGACGTCCGTCTACACGCTCGACACGGATGGTCTGACCCCGCTGGCCGGCACCGACGACGACGCGCAAGAGAAAGCGGTCCAGCTGACCCCGGGCGAGACGGCGACGATCCCCGACGGTCTCGGCACGATCACCTTCGACGGGGTGAAGCGGTTCGCCTCGTTCGACATCCACCACGACCCCTCGCAGGTCTGGGTGCTGTTGTTCGCGGGGCTCTCGTTCGCCGGTCTGCTGACCGCGTTGTTCGTGCCGCGCCGTCGGGTCTGGGTCAAGGCCACCGAGACCGGCGACGGCGTCCGGCTCGAGTACGCCGGGCTCGCCCGCGGCGAGGACCCCACGCTCGGACGCGCCGTCGGCGACATCGCCAAGGCGCACCTGGGCGGCCTGGGCGTCCCGGCCGACGTCGCGCGCGAGGTCGCCGACGACCCGGCCCGTCACGACGTCGAGAAACCCGGCCCCGCCGCCGGGGGACGCGGACGTAAGATCTGATGGTGACCGCCGACCTCGCCTACTACTCGCTCGTCGCCGTGTACTCGGCGATGGCCATCTACACGATCTCGTTCGTGGCCTTCGCCCTCGACCTGGCGAAGCGGTCCGGTGACGCCCAGCAGGCGGCGGCCCGTGCGGCCAAGGCCGAGGCCCTCGCGACCACCACCGTCTCGCGCTCGTCGTCGGGCGGCAGCACCGTCGTCCTCGACCGGCCGTCGGGCGGAGCGGGCGGGGCGGTCCCCGCCGCCGGTGGGTCCGCCAAGGCCTCGAGCTTCGAGCGCGTCGCCATCGCCATGATGCTCCTGGGGTTCGTCGTCCACGTCTCCTCGGTCGTCCTGCGTGGACTGGCCGCCGGTCGCGTGCCGTGGGCGAACATGTTCGAGTTCTCGCTGACCGGCACCGCGATCATCGTCGGGGTCTACCTGGCCGTCCAGCTGGTGGTCAACCTGCGGTTCCTCGGCGCGTACGTCATGGGCCTCAACCTGGTGCTGCTCGCGATCGGCACCGTCAACTACTACGTGGCGGTCTCGCCGCTGCCACCGGCGCTCCAGTCCGCCTGGCTGGTGATCCACGTCTTCGTGGCCATCCTCGGCACGGCGTTCTTCGCCATCGCCGCCGGGCTCTCGGTCGCCCAGCTCGTGCAGACGAAGCGTGAGCAGTCCAAGCTCGCCGGCCTGCGCTTCCTCGACACCCTCCCGGGCGCCGAGCGCCTCGAAGACCTGGCCTACCGCATCGCCCTCGTCGGCTTCGTCCTCTGGACCTTCACCCTCATCGCCGGCGCCATCTGGGCCGAGCGGGCGTGGGGCCGCTACTGGGGCTGGGACACCAAAGAGGTCTGGACCTTCATCATCTGGGTGCTCTACGCCGGGTACATCCACGCGCGGGCGACCCGTGGGTGGCGCGGGGCCCGGTCGTCGTGGTTGTCGATCATCGGCTTCGCCGCGGTCATGTTCAACTTCTCGGTCGTCAACGTCTTCTTCAAGGGCCTCCACGCGTACTCCGGTCTCTGACGCACCGACGCCGTGGCGTCGCCCGGCGCCGCGTGCGACGGGGCGTCAGCCCGCGAGCACGGCGTAGGAGGCGCGCAGCCGCTCCAGCCACACCTCGCGTCGGTCGTCGTCCACCGCGTGGCGGCGGAGCAGGTCGACGTCGACCTCGACCCGTCGCACGTCGATCTCCCCGTCGACGGGCAGCAGGGGATCACGCGTGACGTCGGCCCCGAGCAGGGCGGCCGTGCCGAGCCCGCAGTCGTGGCGGAGCCCGGGCACGGCGGCGGCGAGGTGCGCCCCCATGCTGAGCCCGACCGACGTGTCGAGGGCGCTCGACACGACGACGGGCAGCCCGGCCGCCGCGACGATGCGCAGTGCGGCGGTGACGCCGCCGAGCGGTTGGGCCTTGATCACGAGGAGGTCCGCGGCCCCGGCCCGGGCCACGGCCAGCGGGTCGTCGGCCTTGCGGACGCTCTCGTCGGCGGCGACGAGCACGCCCGTCCCCGAGACGCGGCGTCGCAGCTCGGCGAGCTCGGGCACCGTGGCGCAGGGCTGTTCGGCGTACTCCAGGGCGTACGGTGCCATCCCGACCAGCGCCTCCTCGGCCGACTCGACGGACCATCCTCCGTTGGCGTCGACGCGGACGCGCCCCTCGGGGCCGACCCAGTCGCGGGCTGCGGCGACGCGGGCGATGTCGTCCGCGAGGGTCTGACCGCGCTCGGCGACCTTGACCTTGACCGTCCGGCAGCCGCGGTATCGGGCGAGCACGTCGGGCACCCGGTCGGCGGCGACGGCCGGCAGGGTCGCGTTGACCGCCACCCGGCGGGCGCCCCCCTCGGGGAGCCGACCCCAGCCGAAGTCGATCGTGGCCGCGAGCCAGGCGGCCGCCTCTGCCGGTCCGTACTCGACGAAGGGGCTGAACTCGGTCCAGCCCGACGGGCCTTCGACCACCAGGGCCTCGCGTGCGTCGAGTCCCCGGAACCGGGTGCGGAGGGGGAGACGGACGACGTGGGCACCCTCGACCAGGTCGGCCAGGGGAGGCAGCGGGGGAGTCGTGGACGGTGCGCGGTCGACGGTCGGCATCCGCCCAGTGTCGCACCGGGGACCCCGGTAAGGTCGTGCGTCATGGTCGACCGCGAACCCGAGCCCGTCCGACGACCGGAGCCCTCACCCGACGATCCCTCCGACCCGGGGCGCGGCGGACTCGGTCGCGCCTCGTCCGAGGCCGACGGCCTCCGGGTCTTCGACGGTCCCGGTCACGACGTGGTCGACCCTCCGCGCAGCCGACGCCTCGGCGTCGTCACGTTCGTCCTGGCCGTCGTGCTGCTCGCCCTCGACGGTGTGGCCCTGGGACTCCTGGCCGCGGACGCCGTGAGCCCGGCCGCCGTCCTCGCGTTGGTCACCCTGTTGGCCTCCGTCGTCGTCGGGGTGATCGGTCTGATGGCCGCCGTCCTGCGCCGCGGCCGGTGGTGGGGGGTGGCCGCGGTCGTCCTCAGCTCGCTGTCGAACCCGTTCGTCCTCGTCTGGCTGATCTCGAGGTTCGTCTCGACGGTCTGACCCCGCCAGGCGGCGAGGTCGGACCCCGTCGCTAGGCTGGCGACATGGCTTCCGAGGTGTCCGACCTGTTCGATCCGACCGAGTGGCGGGGGGTCGAGGGGTTCGAC
Organism: Frigoribacterium sp. ME-P-080; assembly: GCF_030209595.1. Lineage (NCBI taxonomy): Bacteria > Bacillati > Actinomycetota > Actinomycetes > Micrococcales > Microbacteriaceae > Frigoribacterium > Frigoribacterium sp. ME-P-080. Next base: position 404,792 of record NZ_JARVRR010000003.1, on the reverse strand, counting down.
GCCCTGACCGACGTCACCTACCACCACAGCCTCGACGGGCGGGTGGCCCGCGTGGCCTTCGACCGCCCCGAGGTGCGCAACGCGTTCCGGCCGCACACGGTCGACGAGCTCTACCGGGTGCTCGACGACGCCCGCATGAACAGCCGCATCGGGGTCGTCCTGCTGACCGGCAACGGTCCCAGCGCGAAGGACGGGGGCTGGGCGTTCTGCAGCGGTGGCGACCAGCGCATCCGCGGTCGTGACGGCTACAAAGCAGAGGGCGACCAGGCGAACGTGCCCGACCCGGCGTCGGCGGGGCGGCTGCACATCCTCGAGGTGCAGCGGCTCATCCGGTTCATGCCCAAGGTCGTCATCGCCGTGGTGCCCGGTTGGGCGGCCGGTGGCGGCCACTCGTTGCACGTCGTCTGCGACCTGACGATCGCCAGTCGCGAACACGGTCGGTTCAAGCAGACGGACGCCGACGTGGGGTCGTTCGACGCGGGCTACGGCAGCGCCTACTTCGCCAAGCAGATCGGGCAGAAGTTCGCTCGCGAGGTGTTCTTCCTGGCAGAGGAGTACAGCGCCGACCGTGCCCACGAGATGGGTGCCGTCAACCGGGTCGTGCCACACGTCGACCTCGAACGCGAGGCGCTCGCCATGGCGCGCACCATCCTGACGAAGTCGCCGACCGCCATCCGCATGCTCAAGTTCGCCTTCAACGCGACCGACGACGGCATCGTCGGTCAGCAGGTCTTCGCGGGCGAGGCGACCCGCCTCGCCTACGGCACCGACGAGGCCGTCGAAGGACGCGACTCGTTCCTCGAGAAGCGTGCTCCCGACTGGTCGCCCTTCCCCTGGCAGTACTGATGACGCGCACCCTGCGGGCGGTCGACGCACGTGAGCCCGGTGCGGTGCTCGACGCCCTCCGGGTCGCGCTCGAGGGGGGTCCCGCGGTGGCGCCCCGGGCGGACGACCGTGTGCCCGCCGACCTCCCGGGACTCGTGCCGCAGGCGGTGTCGCTGGTCGTCGAGACCAGCGGCTCGAGCGGACGCCCGAAGCGCGTGGCCCTGTCCTCCGACGCGGTGCTCGCCGGTGCCGCCGCGGCCGACGGTACCCTGGCCGGGCCCGGGCAGTGGGTGCTCGCCCTGCCGGCGCACTACGTCGCCGGGCTGAACGTGCTCGTCCGCTCGCTCGCCTCGGGCACCGAGCCGGCCCTGCTGACGCCCGGCCACTTCGACGTCGCCGGCTTCGTCGCCGCCGCCGGTCGGCTCGAGCACCCCGTGCGGTACTCGTCGCTCGTCCCCGCGCAGCTCTCGACGGCGCTGGACGCCGCCGACGAGGACGCCGGCGTGGCCGACGTGCTGCGCCGCTTCGACGCCCTCCTGGTGGGCGGGCAGGCGACTCCCGGCCCCCTCGTCGAACGGGCCCGTCGGCTCGGGGTGACCGTCGTGCGCACCTACGGGTCGAGCGAGACCAGTGGCGGGTGCGTGTACGACGGCGTGCCGGTGGGCCGCACCCGCGTCGAGGTCGTCGACGGCCAGGTCGAGCTGAGCGGGCCGTCGCTGGCCGAGGGGTACCTCGACGACCCCGAGCGCACGGCTGCGGCCTTCGTCACGCGCGACGGCCTGCGGTGGTACCGCACGGGCGACGCCGGAACGGTGTCGCCCGGCGGGGTGCTGACCGTGAGCGGCCGGCTCGACGACGTGATCGTCTCGGGTGGCGAGAAGGTGTCGCTCGGCGTCGTCGAGCAGGTCGTGCGCGAGCAGCCGGGGCTCGCCGACGCCGTGGTCGTCCGCGCGGCACACGCCCGGTGGGGCGAGGTGCCCGTCGTGGTCACCGACACCGCGCCTCCTGCGCCGTCGGCCGCCGACGACCTGGCGGCCCTGCGATCCGCGGTGGCCGCCGCCGCCGGTCGAGCCGCGGCACCCGATCGCATCGTCAGGGTCGACGCGGTGCCCGTGCTCGCGAGCGGCAAGCCAGACCGGGTGGCGCTGACCCGCCTGGTCGCCGGCCTCGCGGCAAGCTGATAGCCGGCTGCGAACTAGACTCGACCACGTGGCGAAGACGAAGACCTCGACCCCCAAGCGCAACGGCCGCCCCGGTGGCCGACCGGGCGGGCGGCCCGGCAAGCAGCCGGTCCGTCGCGTGACGGCCGGCGACTGGATCGGCGGTGCCCGCCTGCGCACCCTGCCGCTGGGCATCGCCCCGGTCGCCCTCGGCACCGGCGTCGCCCGGGCGAACGGTGGCTGGGACCTCACCCTGGCGCTTCTCTGCCTCGCCGTCGCGGTGTTCCTGCAGATCGGCGTCAACTACTCGAACGACTACTCGGACGGCATCCGCGGCACCGACGACTTCCGGGTGGGGCCCTCGCGACTGACCGGCTCGGGCAGCGTCCGTCCGAAGACCGTGCTGAAGGTGGCGCTGGCGTTCTTCGCCCTCGCGGCCGTCGCCGGTGTCGTCGTCGTCGTCATCACCCAGATCTGGTGGCTGCTCGCGGTCGGCGCCGCCGCGGTCGTGGCCGCCTGGTTCTACACCGGCGGCAAACGGCCCTACGGCTACAACGCCCTGGGCGAGCTCTTCGTCTTCGTGTTCTTCGGGCTCGTCGCGACCGTGGGCACGACCTTCGTACAGCTGCGCGAGTTCCCGTTCGACGCCTGGGTGGCGGGGGTCGCCGCCGGGCTGTTCGCCTGCGCGGTCCTGATGATCAACAACGTGCGCGACATCCCGCAAGACACCGCCGCCGGCAAGCGCACCCTCGCGGTCGTCGTCGGCGACCCGGTGGCGCGCGCCCTCTACGCGCTGTTCCTGCTGCTGCCGTTCTTCATCCTCGTGTACTTCGCGTTCCTGTACCTGCACGCGCCCTACGTCTACTTCACGCTCATCGTCGCGGTGCCCGCCGCGGTGATCGGCGTCACGGGCAAGACGCCCCGTGAGCTGATCCTCGCCCTGCAGCTGTCGTCGTTGACGGCCCTGGTCTGGGCTCTCGCCTTGTCGGCCGCGCTCTTCTTCTAGGGTCCGGCCCGGGCTCGCGGCCCGGGCTCGCGGCCCGGGGGCGGTCAGGCCTGGCCGTCGATGCGGCGTGCGCGCTCGCCGTCGTCCTCGGCGATGGCCTCGTCCTCGGCGACGGAGTCGTCGTCGAGCTTGGCCGGGCGCGACCGGCGGTCGGCGAGGTCGAGCGCGACCTTCCGGCGCAGCGGCGCGAAGAACAGGTACGAGACGCAGAAGCCGACGACCGCCGCGATCAGCGTGGCCCAGAAGGGGTCGAACCTCAGCACCAGCAGCAGGCCCAGCACGACCGCGAACAGGCCGAGGCGGACGATCGAGTACTTGAGCCAGGGTTTCACGACGAGGAGTCTACGGTCCGTGAGGTGTGCGCCCGCCCCGCGGCGGACGGGCCGTGCGGCCGCGATCCGACGGGCCGAGGAGGCGCGGTGCGGCACCGCCTCGCGCCGTACGTCACAGCTCCGCAACGGCCGACCGACCATCAGGCGTTGCACCGGATCGAGAACTAGGCTCGGTCCATGGTCAGGCTCTTCATCGTGGGCATCGTCGCCGCGGCGGCATTCGTCATCTTCGCGCTCATCGACTGCCTGTTCGCCGACGCCTCACGGTTCCGGGCCCTCAACAAGCCCCTCTGGGCCGTCATCATCGTCCTCCTCCCCGTCATCGGCGCGGTGCTGTGGTTCGTGCTCGGGCGGGCGCGCAAGAGCGGCCGCCCCGCCGCGACGCGCACCATCGCACCCGACGACGACCCCGAGTTCTCGGGGACGTCCTGGCGCACGACGAGCGACCTCGACCGCGAGACGACCGACGAGCGCATCCGTCGCCTCGAGCAAGAGCTGCTCGACCTCGACAACGACGACAAGACCGGCAAGCAGTAAGTGACCAGTCCGTCGACCGAGTACGCCCTGTCGCTGCTCGCGTCCCTCGCCGACGCGGGTGTCCGCGACGTGGTGCTCAGCCCTGGGTCCCGAAGCCAGGCCCTGGCCCTCGCGGCCGCCGAGTTCGAGATCGCCGGTCGGTTGTCGGTCCACGTGCGCATCGACGAGCGTTCGGGCGGATTCCTGGCGTTGGGTCTCGCCGCCGAGACGGGCGTCCCAAGCGTCGTGATCACCACGTCGGGCACCGCCGTGGCGAACCTCCACCCCGCCGTGCTCGAGGCGCACCACTCGGGTGTGCCCATGATCGTCGTGAGCGCCGACCGTCCCTCCGAGATGCGCGGGATCGGCTCGAACCAGACGACGGTGCAACCGGGTCTCTTCGCGAGCGCCGTCGGGTGGGTGCGCGACGTCGAGGCTCCCCGCTCCGGTCCGGTCGACCACGAGGCCGTCCGCACGCTCGCGCGCGAGGCCGTCGCCGAGGCCCTCGGCGGCGACTCCCACGGTGCCCTCGGGCGTTCGCGCGGCCCGGTCCAGCTCAACGTCGCGTTCCGCGAGCCCCTGTCGTCGGGCGAGCAGTCGCTGCCCGCCGCCCACCCCGCGCCGGTCGAGGTCGCGCCGCCCGTGGCACCATCCGCGCTCGAGGTCGACGTCGACCCCGCGACCCTCGTCGTCGCCGGGCACGCCGCCGGCCCCGAGGCCGAGGCCGCTGCCCGGGCACTGGGTGCCCCGCTCGTGGCCGAGGTCTCGAGCGGGGCCCGTTTCGGGCCGCACCTCGTCTCGTCGTACCGTGCCCTGCTCGACGACGCCGACTTCGGCGGCCGCGTCCGTCGGGTGGTGGTCTTCGGGCACCCGACCCTCAGCCGTCAGATCCCCTCGCTGCTCACCCGTGACGGGGTCGAGGTCGTGGTCGTCCGTGCGGCGGGGGCCGAAGCCTACGACCCGGGTCGCTCCGCGCGCGTGGTCGAGGCCGTCGAGGTGGACCGCGCCTCCTCGGGGGTCGGTTCGACCGACGACGCCGCTCATCGCACGTGGGTCGGGCGCTGGGTCCACACGGGTCGTCGCCTGCTCGAGGCCGAGGCCGAGGCCGAGGCCGAGTCCGAGGACGCGGCCGACGGTCCCGGGGCCGACGGGACGGCCGAGGGCTCGGCCGGTCGCACCGAGGCGGCCGAACAGGCCGAGTTCCTGCGTCGCGAGGTGCAGCTGCTGCGGCGGCCGGTGACGCGCCGCGCCCTCGCCGAGGCTCTGTGGCGCGTCAGCTGGCCACACGACCGCCTCGTGTTGGGTGCGTCGAGGCTCATCCGCGAACTCGACCAGATCGTGCCGGGCAAGAAGATCCCCGTGCACGCCAACCGTGGGCTGGCCGGCATCGACGGCACGATCGCCACGGCCACCGGCATCGCCCTCGCCAGCCAGCGTGACGACCCCGCAGCCGGCACCACCCGGGTGCTCGTCGGCGACCTGACCTTGCTGCACGACGTCGGTTCGATGCTCCTCGGCCTCGGCGAGACCAGGCCCCGGTTGCAGGTGGTCGTCGGCAACGACGGCGGCGGCACCATCTTCGACGGGCTCGAGGTCGCGGCCACCGCGTCGCCCGAGGCGATGACCCGTGTGCAGTTCACCCCGCACGAGGTCGACCTCTCGGCACTCGCCGTGGCCTACGGCTGGCAGTACGTCGAGGCGGCCACGCGGGCGGAGCTCGACCAGGCCCTCGTCGCCCGGTACGACGGGCCGGTGCTGATCGAGGTGCCCCTCTCCCGCTGAGCGTCCGCGTCACGGCAGGGCGGATCGGGTCGCTCGGTCGTAGGGTCGAGGGCATGGCCAAGACGTGGACGACCCCGCCCTCCCAGTCCCTCCGAGCCGGTGAGGGCTTCGTGCTCGCCGACGTCGACACCTCGTCCACCCCGGGCTTCGCGGGTGACAAGGCGTATGCACAACAGGCGCTCGAGTCGGGTCGCGAGACCCTGAGCGAGCTCCAGGAGAAGATGTTCGCGCAGAGCCGGAGCGGGGGCAGCACCGGCAACGTGCTGTTGGTCCTGCAGGCGATGGACACCGCCGGCAAGGGCGGCATCGTCCGGCACGTCGTGGGCGCCGTCGACCCCCAGGGCGTCGCGCACCATGCCTTCAAGTCGCCGACGCCCGACGAGCTCGCGCACGACTTCCTGTGGCGGGTGCGGCGCGAGTTGCCCGGCCCCGGCATGATCGGGGTCTTCGACCGCTCGCACTACGAGGACGTGCTGATCGGCAAGGTACGCCGCCTCGCGCCGCCCGAGGACATCGAACAGCGGTACGCCGACATCGTCGAGTTCGAGGACGAGCTCGTCGCGAACGGCACCACGCTGGTCAAGGTGATGCTGCACATCTCGTCCGACGAGCAGAAGGAACGCCTCGCGGACCGACTCGACCGCCCCGACAAGCACTGGAAGTACAACCCGGGTGACCTCGAGGAGCGTCTCGTCTGGAACGACTACCAAGACGCCTACGAGACGGCGATCCGTCGCACGTCGACCGGGACCGCCCCGTGGTTCGTCGTGCCGGCCGATCGCAAGTGGTACGCCCGGGTCGCCGTCCAGAAGCTGCTGATCGACGCCCTCGCGTCGCGCGGGCTCGACTGGCCCGTCGCGCAGTTCGACGTCGAGCTCGAGAAGACGAAGCTCGCGACGTCGTAGCGGGGGACAGTCCGCTCGGGTCGGACGCGTCCGCTCAGGTGCCTCCGGCGATCGCCGGGCGTCGAACGGTACGGTTCGGGGTACGCGTGTTGCTCACGGGTCCCCCGGTCCCTGACAATGCCTCATGCTCGTCATCTCGCCCCTCCGTGGCGGTCCTACCGCGGTGGTCTTCTCCCTCGCTCTCGTCGTCGCCGTCGTCGCGTCCTGGCTCGTCGTCGCCCCGGCCGGCGCCGCCCCGCTCGGCACGACGCCGATCGGGAGCATCACCGGTCGGGTCACGGCCCAGACGGCCGACGGTTCGATGGTGCCGTCGTCCGCCGGTCGGTTGACGGCCGTCTCACCCGGGACCACCCCGGACGAGGTCCCGGTCCCCTCGCTCGAGCGTCGGCCCGACGGGACCTTCGCGTTCACCGGAGTCACGCCGGGCCGGTGGTACGTCACGCTCGAAGCGCCGTATCCCGGTCCGTACCGTTATGGGTCCCCTCGATTCTGGGTGGACGTTCCCGCCGACGGGTCGGCGGCCTCGGTCGGCGATCTCCCGCTCATCCTGTCCCAGCTCCTGTCGGGCCAGGTGTCGGCGGTCGTCGACGGGAGGACGGTGCCGCTGCCGTACGCCCGCGTGACGATCTGGTGGAAGAACCCCACCACCGGTGGTTACAAGGACGAGGGCTCCGAGTCCACGGCGAGCGAGGACGGTCGCTGGGAGTTCCCCCTCCTGCGCCCGGGCACCTATCGCCTGAGCTTCGGAGACGGGTCCTCGCAGTCATCGAGGGTCCACGACGACCTGTACTGGCCGGCGGGTCGGCGGTTCGCCGATGCCGAGGACATCGTCATCGGTCCCGGACAAAAGATCACCGGTCTCGACGTCGTCCTCACCGAACGGACCTTCACGACGACACGAGTGGCCGGGGACGACCGGTTCGGCACCGGAGCAGCGGTCCTGTCGTCGCCCTGGGGCTTTCCTTCCACGAACGGTGCCACGCCTCGGGTCCCCGTCCTCTACGTCGCGAACGGGCTGAACTTCCCGGACGCGCTCAGCGCGGGCCCTGCGGCAGCCCACGAGGGCGGGGCCCTCGCGATGACCGACCGGGATGCCCTCCCCGCAGCCACCGTGGCGGTCATCGAGCGCCTCGCCCCCGAGCGCATCGTGGTCGTGGGTGGGCCGGCCGCGGTCTCCGCCCAGGTCTACGAGCAGCTGGCCTCGTGGCAACCGGCGATCACGAGGCTCGGTGGAGCGGACCGCTACGAGACCTCGCGCCTGGTGGCGCGTCACTCGTTCCTCGGCTCGTCGACCGGCGAGAGGATCTACCTCGCCACGGGTGAGGCGTTCCCGGATGCCCTGGCCGCAGGTCCTGCCGCTCATCGGGACGACGCCCCGGTCGTCCTCGTCCGAGGTGCTCAGTCGGCCGCCGACGCTCCGACGAGGGCCCTGATGGTCGAGCTGGGCAGGGCCCGGGCCATCCTCGTCGGCGGGACGGCGAGCATCTCCCGGGCGTACGAAGCCAGTCTCGTCGAGCAGGAGCCCTTTCTCGTCACCGAGCGTCGCGCCGGAGTCGATCGCTACGAGACGGCCGCCGCACTCGTCGGTGGTGACTCCGAGACGATCTTCGTGGCGAGCGGACGGGGATTCGCCGATGCGCTGGTCGCGGGTGCGGTCGCCGCCCGCGAAGGTGCCTCGCTCGTCCTGAGCGAGCGAGACTGTGTCCCGCCGGCGACGGAGCGAGCCGTGCTCGACGCCCGCGTCTTCGAGGTCGTCCTCGTCGGGGGACCGGCGGTGCTGGGGGCCGCCAACGAGGTCCCGCTGGCCGTCTGCGGTCGCTGACCGGACGTCAGGAGGCGCGGCTCCGCAACGCGTCGCCGGTCCCCTTGGGCAGCCGCAGCCCCTCGATCAGGCTGAGCAGGGCCAGCACGGCCAGCACGATCAACGCGGCCTGGTACCCGGACGCCGCGGGTGCCGGGCCGTCGGTCGAGATCGCGAGGTCGGCCACGCGGACGGCCAGCGCCGTCGCGGCGACGCCGAGCCCCACGGCGAGTTGGCTCGTGATGGACGCGATGGCGTTGGCGGGCCCGATCATCTCGGCCGGGACGTCGGCGAACTGCAGCGTGTTGTAGGCCGTGAAGCCGACGGACCGGAAGACGCCGCTGAGCAGCAGCACCCCCGCCACGACGACCGGCGAGGTGTCGGGGCCGACCAGCGCGGCCCCGACGAAGGTCGCCGCGAGGGCCACCGTCGCGACGACGATGATCGGCACCACGCGGAAGCGCTTCAGCAGCGGCGTCGTGAACGGTTTGACGGCCAGGTTGCCGACGAACACCCACATGAGCATGAGTCCCGCCTCGACCGGCGACCAGCCGAAACCGTCCTGCAGCAGCAGCGGGACGACGAAGGGGATGCCGTTCACGACGGCCCGGTAGAGCGATCCGCTGAGGTTCGTCACGCGGAACGACCCGATGCGGAAGGCCGTGAGGTCGAGCAACGGGTGCGCCGCACGACGGAACCACCGCACGGCCACGAGGCCGAGCACCACCGCCAGGACGGCCAGCAGCACGCCCGGCACGAGCGTCGTGGGCTCGCCGAGCAGCTCGAACGCCAGCACCAGTGCCACGATCGATCCCGCCACGAGCACCAGACCGACCAGGTCGAGAGGCTGACGGTCACCGACCTCGGGGGAGGGGACGACCCTCCAGGCGACCGCGAGCAGCGCGAGGCCGACCGGGACGTTGACCAGGAACACCCACTGCCAGCCGAGGTGCTCGGTGAGCAGTCCTCCGAGCAGCGGCGCGACGACCGGAGCCACGAGCGCGGGCCAGGTGAGGTAGGCGATCGCCCGGATCAGCTCGGACTTCTCGGTGCTGCGGAGGACGATCAGTCGGCCGATCGGCACCATCATGCTGCCCGCGAAGCCCTGCACGACCCGGGAGGTCGTGAGGGCGACCAGGTCGGTGCTCGCGGCACAGGCGACCGAGGCGAGGACGAAGAGCACGACGGCCGCGAGGAACACGCGGCGGGCGCCCCAGCGTTCGGCGAGCCAGGCGCCCAGCGGGATGAACGCCGCCACGGCGACGAGGTAGCCGGTCACGGCGAGTCCGAGCTGCGCGGGCTGGACGCCGAAGTCGGTCGCGATCGTGGCGGTCGCCGTCGACAGGATGGTGGCGTCGAGGTTCTCCATGAAGAACGCGGCCGCCACGACGAGGGCGACCGGACGCGACCACGTCGTCGCGGGGGCGGGCGCGGTCATCGGCTGAAGGCGTCGACCACGGGGCGGAACTTCATTGCCGTCTCGGCCACCTCCCTCTCGGGCACGGACTCGGCGACGACGCCGGCCCCCGCGAACGCCCGCACCGAGCCGTCCCGGTCGACCTGGGCACACCGGAGGGCGATGGCCCACTCGCCGTCGCCGTCGGCACCGACCCAGCCGACGGGCCCCGCGTAGCGACCACGGTCGAACGGTTCGAGTTCTCGGATCAGGGCCAGCGCCTCCTGCGTCGGGGTGCCGGCGACGGCCGCCGTCGGGTGCAGCGAGGCGATGAGGTCGAGCGAGCTCGACCCGTCGGTCAGGCGGCCCCGCACGTCGCTGGCCAGGTGCCAGAGGTTGGGGAGGCGCAGGGTGAAGGGCTGTTCGCCCGTCACGACGTCCCGGGCGTGCGGTCCGAGCGACAGCAACAGGCTGCGCAGGGCGAAGGCGTGTTCGTCGAGGTCCTTCGGAGACGTCGCCAGGGCGAGGGCGGCCTGCTCGTCGGTGGCCGCGTCGACGCCACGGGCCGCGCTTCCGGCGAGGACCCGGGCCGACACCTCGCCCCGTTCGGACTTGACGAGCGTCTCGGGGCTGGCCCCGATCAGTCCGTCGACGGCGAAGGCGTAGCAGTCGGGGTACGCGGTGAGCAGGGTGGCGGCGACGAGGCGCAGGTCGGCCTCGGGGGGCAACGTGCCCACGAGGTCGCGTGCGAGCACGACCTTGCTGACCCGACCGGCGCCGATGGCGTCGACGGCCCGGGCCACGGCCGTCGCGTAGCCGCCGGCGTCGAGGGCGCCGTCGGCCAGCGAGAGGCGGACGGAGGCGCCGACCGGCTTCCCCGCGGGCAGCTCGGCGTCGTCCACCCTCGTGATCCAGGCGACCCCGTCGCGCCGTCCGATGACGATGCTCGGGACGATCAGCACGCTCGTCTCGGCGGACTCGTCGTCGAACGCGAACGAGCCGAACGCGACCAACCCGGTACCGGGCACGCCGACCTCGTCGTGCACCGTGGCGGCGGCCGCCACGGCACGCCAGGCGTCGGCGGCCTCGGTCATGCGGTCGGGCCCGGAGAACTCGAGACGGAGGGCCTCGCCGACGCCCGCCATGCCCGCCCCGCCGCGGACGAAGACCAGCGGACGCGCCCGGTCGACGACGTCGAGCAACGGGCTGACGTGGTCGATTCGCGTGGTGCGGACGGCGAGTGACGGAGCGCGGGACGCGGGGGACTTCACTCGTCGACCCTACTCGGGACACCCCCAGTGCTTGACGGTAGGATCCACCATCGTGACCAAGGCCGACATGAACAAGCAACCCGACGAGGTCGCCTCGATGTTCGACGGCGTCGCGCGCCATTACGACCGCACGAACGACGTGCTCTCGGCGGGCAACGCCGTCCTGTGGCGCATCGCCACCGTGAAGGCGATCGGTGCCGGTCCGGCCGACAAGGTCCTCGACATCGCAGCCGGCACGGGCACCAGCTCGGCGGCCATAGCGCAGCGGGGTGCCGAGGTCGTCGCCCTCGACTTCTCGAAGGGCATGGTCGAGGTCGGCCGCGAACGCCACCCCGAGCTCGAGTTCGTCGAGGGCAACGCCGAGTCGCTGCCCTTCGACGACGACACGTTCGACGCCGTCACCATCTCGTTCGGGCTGCGCAACGTGAACCGGCCCAAGGTCGCGCTGGCCGAGATGAACCGCGTGCTCAAGCCCGGTGGCCGCCTCGTCGTCTGCGAGTTCTCCACTCCGCCGTTCGGTCTCCTGCGCGCCGCCTACCGGGCCTACCTCAAGTACGGCATGCCCCTCGTCGCCAAGGTCACCAGCAGCAACGGCCCGGCCTACTCGTACCTGGCCGAGTCCATCGAGCAGTGGCCGGAGCAGCAGGTCCTCAGCCAGTGGATCCGCGGCGCCGGGTTCACCCGCGTCGCCCACCGCGACCTCAGCTTCGGCATCGTCGCCCTGCACCGGGGTCGCAAGCCGGCGTCGGGCGCCGCGCGCTCCTCCTCGCGGTCGAAGCGGGCCACGTCGTGAACGCCGGCGCCCCTCCTGCGCAGCGCAACTCGCTGGGTCGTTCGCTCGGCCTCGGCGAGAAGCTGTTCGCCACGCCGACCGAGCGTCGTTTCGTGGCCGCGGTCGACGACGGGCTCGAGCTCGTCGAAGAGGGGTTGCTGCGCGAGATCGCCTTCGCCGACGACATCGCCGACGCCACGACGCGCTACCTCCTCGCGGCCGGCGGCAAGCGCGTCCGGCCGACGCTGACGCTGCTCATCGCCCAGCTGGGCGACGGCGCGACCCCCGGGATCGTCGCCTCGGCGCAGGCCACCGAGATCACCCACCTCGCCTCGCTCTACCACGACGACGTCATGGACGAGGCGCAGATGCGTCGCGGCGTCCCCAGTGCCCAGACGGTGTGGGGCAACAACGTCGCGATCCTCGCCGGCGACCTGCTGTTCGCCCGGGCCAGCACCATCGTGTCGGGGCTCGGCCAAGAGGCCATCCTGCTCCAGGCCGAGACCTTCGAACGGCTCTGCCTCGGTCAGCTCCACGAGACGGTCGGCCCACGAGAAGGCGACGACCCGATCGCCCACTACATCGACGTGCTCGCCGACAAGACGGGGTCGCTCATCTCGACCGCCGCTCGCGCCGGCGTCATGTTCAGCGGGGCACCGCGTGAGTACCTCGCCCCCGTCGCCGAGTTCGGTGAGAAGATCGGCATCGCCTTCCAGCTGATCGACGACGTCATCGACCTGTCCGACCAGCCCGCGGAGACCGGCAAGAAGGCCGGCACCGACCTGCGGGCCGGCGTCGTCACGCTCCCGGTGCTGTACCTGCGGCAGGTGGCGCAGGCCGACCTCGAGGCGTCGTCGCTGTTGTCCGAGATCGACCGCATCGTCGACGCCACGCGTGCCGCGGCCCACGGGTCGAGCGGTGAACCGAACCTCGAGGGCGGCACGTCGGCGTCGCTCGCCGACGCGACGGCCCACCTCGACGACGAGTTCGCCGACCTGGTCCGACGCGTCCGTCAGCACGAGGTCACCGAACGCACCCGGGTCGAGGCTCACCGGTGGGCCCGCGAGGCCCTCGACGCCCTGTCCCCGCTGCCCGACGGGCCCGTGAAGAAGGCGCTCACCCGCTTCGCCGATCGCGTGGTCGAGCGGTCCGCCTGACCGGCGCCGCGCCTCCTCGTCCGCCTCGTCCTCGAGCACCATCGTCCAACCGGCCGGCCCCGCCGAGCCACCCCAGATCTAGGGAGAACCCGTGACCACCTTGCGACTGGCCATCGTCGGCGCCGGACCGGCCGGCATCTACGCCGCCGACATCCTCGCGAAGGCCGAGAAGGCCTTCGACGTCTCGATCGACCTCTTCGAGCAGCTGCCGGCCCCCTACGGTCTCGTGCGCTACGGCGTCGCCCCCGACCACCCCCGCATCAAGGGCATCGTCAACGCGCTGCGCGACGTGCTCGACAGCGGCGACATCAGGGTCTTCGGCAACGTCCGCTACGGCGTCGACATCGGGCTCGACGACCTGCGCAAGCACTACAACGCCGTCATCTTCTCGACCGGTGCCATCAAGGACGCCGACCTCGACATCCCCGGCATCGACCTCGAGGGCAGCTACGGCGCGGCCGACTTCGTCAGCTGGTTCGACGGTCACCCCGACTTCCCCCGCACCTGGCCGCTCGACGCGACGTCGGTCGCCGTCGTCGGCGTCGGCAACGTCGCCCTCGACGTGTCCCGCATCCTGGCCAAGCACGCCGACGACCTGCTGCCCACCGAGATCCCCGACAACGTCTACGCGGGCCTCAAGCAGTCCTCGATCACCGACGTGCACGTCTTCGGACGCCGGGGCCCGGCGCAGGTCAAGTTCACGCCGCTCGAGCTGCGCGAGCTGGGCGAGGTGCGTGACGTCGACATGATCGTCTACGACGAGGACTTCGACCACGACGAGGCGTCCAAGACGGCCATCGCCACCAACAAGCAGGTGTTCGTCATCGACAAGGTGCTGAACCAGTGGCGCCAGCGCGAGGTCGGGACGGCGTCGCGTCGCCTGCACCTGCACTTCTACGCCAAGCCCGTCGAGGTCGTCGGCGACGCCGACGGTCGCGTCGCGGCCTTCCGGTACGAGCGCACCCGGCCCGACGGGCAGGGCGGCGTCGAGGGCACGGGCGAGCTCCGCGACGTGCCGATCCAGGCCATCTACCGCGCGGTCGGCTACTTCGGCTCCCCGCTCGACGGCATCCCGTTCGACGAGCGTCGTGGCGTGATCCCGAACCACGAGGGCCAGGTGATGGACGACGACAACCAGATCGTCCCCGGCGTCTACGCCACCGGCTGGATCAAGCGCGGCCCCGTCGGCCTCATCGGGCACACCAAGAGCGACGCGATGGAGACCGTCAAGCACCTCATCAACGACCAGGCCAGCTGGTGGCAGCCGGTCGACCCGTCCGACGAGGCCATCCCGGCCCTGCTCGAGCAGCGCGGCGTCGAGTACACCGACCTCGAGGGCTGGCACCGTCTCGACGGGCACGAGATCGCCCTCGGCGGGGCCCACGAGCACGAGCGTGCCCGGGTCAAGGTCGTGGAGCGTGACGAGATGGTGCGCGTCTCGCGCGCCGTCGAGACGGAGTCGACGCCCGCCTGACGTCCTCGGTCGCCCGTAGCGCGCCTCCTCGGCTCCCCTCGACGGCGGAACCGAGGAGGCGCGCGGTCGTCACCGACCTCGCCGGTCGTCGGTATGGTGGTCCCCATGGCAGACAGTTCCTTCGACGTGGTCAGCAAGGTCGACAAGATGGAGGCCGACAACGCCCTCCACCAGGCGCAGAAAGAGATCGAGCAGCGCTACGACTTCAAGGGTGTCGGTGCCTCGGTCGACTGGAGCGGCGAGAAGCTGCTGCTCAAGGCCGCCACCGAAGAACGCGTCAAGGCCGTGCTCGACGTGCTCGAGTCGAAGTTCATCAAGCGCAGCATCAGCCTCAAGCACCTCGACGTCGGCGAGCCCTTCGCCAGCGGCAAGGAGTACCGCATCGAGGCGTCCCTCAAGCAGGGCATCGAGCAGGACGCGGCGAAGAAGATCGGCAAGATCATCCGCGACGAGGGCCCGAAGAGCGTGAAGAGCCAGATCCAGGGCGACGAACTGCGCGTGCAGTCCAAGAGCCGTGACGATCTGCAGGCGACCATGGCGCTGTTGAAGAAGGCCGACCTCGACGTCGACCTGCAGTTCGTCAACTTCCGCTAGTCACCCGCGGCTCACGACTCCGAGGTCCCGTCCATGGTCGAACCCGCCTGGGTGGCGCCGACGATCGCCGTTCTCGGCATCGTGCTCGACATCGCCATCCGGGTGTTCGCGATCGTCTACGTCCCGATCAACAGGCGGCCCCAGACGGCCACCGCGTGGTTGCTCGCGATCTTCCTGATCCCGTACGTCGGGTTCGTCCTCTTCTTGTTGATCGGCAGCACCAAGCTGCCCGCGCGTCGTCGTGAGAAGCAGACCGAGATCAACAAGTACATCATCGAGACGACCGAGGGCATGGAGCGCGTCAAGCGCGACCACCCGTGGCCGGCCTGGCTCGACTCGGTGGTCGAACTCAACCGCACGCTCGGTGCGATGCCGCTCGTCGGCGGCAACACCGGTGAGATGCACACCGACTACGACGAATCCATGGCCGCGATGGTCGAGGCCGTCGACGGGGCCCACCGCTACGTCCACGCCGAGTTCTACATCACGAGCCTCGACCGCACGACCGAGCCGTTCTTCCTGGCCCTCGAGAAGGCCCGTCGACGGGGCGTCACGGTCCGTCTGCTCATGGACCACATCGCCAGCCGCGGGTACCCGGGGTACCGCAAGGCCCGACGCCGGTTGGACGCGATGGGCGTGGAGTGGCAGCTCATGCTGCCCGTGCTGCCGCTGCGGGGCAAGTACCAGCGGCCCGATCTGCGCAACCACCGCAAGCTCCTCGTCATCGACGGCCGGGTGGCCTTCACGGGCTCGCAGAACATGGTCGACAAGAGCTACCAGAAACGCAAGAACAAGCGCCGCGGCCTCGAGTGGAAGGACTTCATGGTCCGCTTCGAGGGCCCCATCGTCGCCGGCATCAACGCGCTGTTCGTCACCGACTGGTACAGCGAGA
Organism: Frigoribacterium sp. ME-P-080; assembly: GCF_030209595.1. Lineage (NCBI taxonomy): Bacteria > Bacillati > Actinomycetota > Actinomycetes > Micrococcales > Microbacteriaceae > Frigoribacterium > Frigoribacterium sp. ME-P-080. The sequence goes on along the minus strand of NZ_JARVRR010000003.1, from coordinate 388,909 downwards.
CCGACGAGTTGCTGCTCCGCGAGACCGACCCCGTGCACACGGCCGACCGGCTCGAGACGATCGACTGTCAGGTGGTGCCGAGCGGGCCGGGCTTCGACGGCGAGAACAACCTGCGGTTGTTCAACTCGCTGCTCTACAGCGCGCAGGAGCGCATCATCATCACCAGCCCCTACTTCGTGCCCGACGAGTCGATGCTCTACGCCGTGACGACCGCGGCCCAGCGCGGGCTCGAGGTGCAGCTCTTCGTCAGCGAGATTGGCGACCAGCCGGTGGTCTACCACGCGCAGCGTTCCTACTACGAGGCACTGCTGCGGTCGGGGGTCCGCATCTTCCTGTACCGCTCGCCGACCGTCCTGCACGCCAAGCACTTCTCGATCGACGACGAGGTCGCGGTCATCGGCTCCAGCAACATGGACATGCGGTCGTTCAGCCTCAACCTCGAGATCTCGGTCATGGTGCGAGGACGCGAGTTCGTCGAACGGCTGCGCGAGGTCGAGCAGACCTACCGCGCCTCGAGCAGCGAACTGTTCCTCGACGACTGGCTCGTGCGGCCCTTCCGCTCGAAGGTCCTCGACAACGTCGCCCGCCTCACCTCCGCCGTCCAGTAGTCCACCTGTCCACGCGGTCCATCGCGGGCCCGCGGCCCGCGCGGCGCGGCCCTGAGGGCGAGTGGTCGTGAGGGGGCTCCCGAGGCTGTATATTTGTCTGGCGCCTCCGGTCGGTGATCACACGGGCTGGGCGTGCATGGCAAGTTACCCAAGCGGCCAAAGGGATCTGACTGTAAATCAGCCGGCGTAGCCTTCGGGGGTTCGAATCCCTCACTTGCCACGGTTGCCCCTCAAGAACGGACTCGCTCGTCGAGTCCGTTCTTGCGTTACCGGGCCACCCACCCCCACAGGAGGACCCGTGTCCGTCACCCCGACCCCCGCCGAGCTGCTCGAGATCGCCGTCGCCGTCGCGGGTGAGGCCGCCGAGCTCGCGGCCCTCCGCCGCTCCGAGGGGGTCGTGGTCGCCGACACCAAGAGCAGCGCCGTCGACGTCGTGACGCACACCGACCGAGAGGTCGAGACGTACGTCCGAGGCCGTCTGGCCGAGCTGCGACCCGGGGACGGCTTCTTCGGAGAAGAGGGCGAACCCGACGACTCCACCACCGGTCTCACCTGGGTCGTGGACCCCATCGACGGGACCGTCAACTTCCTCTACGGCATCCCGCAGTGGGCCGTGAGCATCGCCGTCGTCGAGGGCGGTCCCGACCCGCTCACCTGGCGCACCCTCGCCGCGGCGGTCGTCAACCCGACGTCGGGCGAGGCCTTCACCGCGTCGGTCGGCGGCGGCGCGTGGCTGGACGGTCGTCGCCTCGAGGTGAACGCTCCGGCTTCCCTCGAGTCGTCCCTGCTGGCCACCGGGTTCTCGTACGACGCCGCACGTCGGGTCGAGCACGCGGAGGCGCTGGTCCGGGTGGTGGGGCGCGTTCGCGACCTGAGGCGCCTGGGGGCGGCCTCGCTCGACCTCTGCGCCGTCGCCGCAGGACGGGTCGACGCCTATGTCGAGCGAGGACTCAAACCGTGGGACCACGCGGCGGGCGCGCTCGTGGCCGCCGAAGCAGGCGCCGTCGTCCGCGGGGAGCTCGGGCAGGCGCCCAGCGAGTCGCTGACCTTCGTCGCGGCCCCTGCCATCGCCCAGGACCTCGCCGCCCTGGTCGTCGAGGCAGGGATCTGACCTGAGCATCCTCGCTGCGAGATATGAACATGCAGCGTTCGAGTTGTCATATCGTAGGTCAACGATACATATCGACATCGACACCCGAATGCGGGTAGCCATTCGTTCATCGACCGGCTACCCTGGAGAGGTCGTTATTGATCCGTGATCATCGCGTGACGCACTCCGCCAGGGCTCCTTCTGAAGGTCCTGCGCAGCTCGCGCCATGATCACCAGTGGCGGCCGTGAAGACGACGGTGCACCCACCGTCCGATCCCGATCACCCCGAGGACCCATCACACGTGACGAAGTACCAGCAGATCGCCGAGCCCGACGGCGACGGAACCCCGTCGCGTCGCGCCACCGACGACCTCACGGGCACCGGTTCGCCGAGTGTCGCTCCGACCGTCCCCGTCGTGGCCGACGCCCCCGTCTACCTCACCCGTCGCGAAGCGCGTGAGGCCGAACGCCGCGCGGCCCGGCCCGTGACCGCGACGGCCTCCGCCGCCACCACGACCTCCGCCACCACGACGGCTGCCGCCGCTACGAGCACTGCGGCCCGCGTGGTCGCCGAGCCCGCCGCCGAGGCCCGGCCCGCGACTGGCCCGTCCGCGGCGACCGAGCACGTCTCGCCGCGACGAGCCGCTCGTCTCGGTGCGGACTCCGGCACCCGTCCCGCAGCTGCCGGACGCACAGCGAAGGCTCGCGCACAGCGCCCCGCGGCTCGCCTCGAGGCGCCCGTCCGCGCGCCCCGCACCGCCGGGGCGACCTTCCGACGCACCACCAAGCGCGTCACGGTCGTCGGAGCCATGCTCTTCGCCGCGTCCATGCTCGTGGCTACCTCGGTACCCGCCAACGCCTTCTTCGTCGACACCCCCACGCAGACGGCCGCCAAGAAGGCCGCCGACTCCCAGAGCTACACGGCGACCGCACCCTCGGCCGACGGCACGGCCGGCGTCTCGCGCGACGGTTACTCGGTCACCGAGATGAAGGCCGTCTCCGAGTACGCCTCGACGAGCGCCAGCACGTTCTCCAACGACGTCGACGGCACGGTCCAGTGGCCGTTCCAGACGGGCGTGCCGATCAGCAGCGGCTTCGGCGCCCGGCAGGTCGCCAACTGCGGCTTCTGCTCGACGTTCCACCAGGGCCTCGACTTCGTCCCCGGTGCCGGCTCGCCGATCCAGGCGATAGCCGACGGCGTCGTCAGCAAGGTCGACGGCCCCTCCGGTGCCCTGGGCAACAACGTCTGGATCGACCACGTCGTCAACGGCCAGAAGGTCACCAGCGTCTACGCGCACATGCAGACCGGTTCGGTCGAGGTCCGCGAGGGCGACACCGTCACGGTCGGCACCATCATCGGCAAGGTCGGCAGCACGGGCAACAGCACCGGGGCGCACCTGCACTTCGAGATCGTGATCGGCGGCGTGCCCGTCGACCCGTATCCCTGGCTCCAGGCCAACACGAACTGAGGCGTGGTCCCGCGTCCGCGCGGCACGCACGAGAAGAGCCCCACCTGTCACCAGGTGGGGCTCTTCCGTCGTCGCCGCGCCTACGACGCGGTCGTGAGCCAGACCGTCGCGTTCGGCGGCAGGGCCGGCCCGTCGACGACCATGGTGGCCAGCAGGACCTCGCCCACGGGGAGCTCGACGGGGACGTCGCCCATGTTGGCCACGACGGTGACCCCCTGGCTGCGGAACGCGACCACCTCGGGCCCGAAGCCCTCGAGCCAGGTCAGCGTTCCCGCACCCAGTTCGTGCTCCGCACGGAGGCGCAGCGCCCGCGTGTAGAGCTCGAGCGTCGACCCGGCGACGCCCCGCTGCTCGTCCCGGGCGTACGTCGACCAGTCCGCGGGTTGGGGCAACCAGGAGGCGCCCGTCGCGTTGAACCCGAAGGCCGGCTCGGTCGCGGACCACGGCAACGGCACACGGCAGCCGTCCCGGCCGTAGCGCTCCCCGTCCGTGCGGAACCACGTGGGGTCCTGCCGGGAGTCGTCGGGCAGGTCGATGGCCTCGGGCAGGCCGAGTTCTTCGCCCTGGTAAAGGTACGCGCTGCCGGGGAGGGCCAACATGAGCGCCGACGCGGCTCGCGCCCTGGCCAACCCGAGCTCGGGGACGGGCAGCCCCTCGCTCTTCGGCCCGATGCCGTACCCCTGCGGGTTCTCGGCCGTCAGGGCGAGCCGACTGGCGTGCCGGACGACGTCGTGGTTGCTCATGACCCAGGTGCTGGGGGCTCCGACGCTCGAGAAGGTCTGGAGGGACGCGTCGACGACCTCGCGGACGGCCGGGGCGGACCACCCGGTCTCGAGGTAGGCGAAGTTGAACGCCTGGTGCATCTCGTCGGGTCGCACCCAGTCGGCCAGACGCGAGAGCGGTTCGACCCAGGCCTCGGCGACGAGCACCCGGTCGCCCGGGTACTCGGCGAGGACGGTGTGCCACTCACGGTAGATCTCGTGGACGCCCTCCTGGCCCCAGTAGGGCGGGGGAGCGGACTCGCCCTGGCCACCGCCCATGCTGCCGGACTCGGCGGGGGGCGTGTAGTCGGGCAGGCCCTCGGCCTTCACCATGCCGTGTGCGACGTCGACCCGGAACCCGTCGACGCCGCGGTCGAGCCAGAAGCGCAGCACGTCGACGAACTCGTCGCGCACGCGGCGGTTCGTCCAGTCGAGGTCGGGTTGCGACGAGTCGAACAGGTGCAGGTACCACTGGCCCGGTCGGCCGTCGGCCTCGGTCACGCGGGACCACGCCGGGCCGCCGAAGACCGACTGCCAGTTGTTCGGCGGCAGGTCGCCGTCGGGGCCGCGGCCGTCACGGAACAGGTAGCGACCGCGGGCGGCCGATCCGGCCGGCGAGGCGAGGGCCTCGCGGAACCACGCGTGGTCGCTCGAGGTGTGGTTCGGCACGACGTCGACGATGACCCGCAGGCCCAGCTCGGTGGCCCGGGTGCGGAGGGCGTCGAAGTCGTCCAAGGTGCCGAACAGCGGGTCGACGTCGCGGTAGTCGGCCACGTCGTAGCCCGCGTCGCGCTGGGGCGAGGTGTAGAAGGGCGACAGCCAGACGGCGTCGACGCCGAGCTCGCCGAGGGCGTCGAGGCGCGACGTGATGCCGGGGAGGTCGCCGACGCCGTCGCCGTCGCCGTCGGCGAACGACCGCGGGTAGACCTGGTAGATGACGGCGGTGCGCCACCACTCGTGGCCCTGGTCGGCGGTCGTCGCGGTGCCCTCGAGGGGGGCGGTCGGGGTCAGCGTGTCGGTCTCGGCCGGATCTCGTGTGGACATGAGGCCACGATACGGCAGGCCCTCGACGCGGCATCGGCTACGGTCGTGGTCAGGACAGCCCGGAGGGGGACCTCCGGGACGAACACCCGCGACACGATTGGCACGATCCTGAACCCTGCGACCGATCTCGTGACGGCCGACCTGCCCGCCGGCACCCGGCCGTTCCCGCTCGCGCTCGGAACCAACGTCTTCGGCTGGACGGTCGGCGCCCCCACCGCCCTCGAGGTGCTCGACCTCTTCGCCGACGACGGCGGCCGCGTCGTCGACACGGCCGACGTCTACTCGGCGTGGCTGCCGGGCAACTCCGGGGGCGAGTCCGAGGCCATCATCGGCCGGTGGCTCGCCCGACCGGGCAACCGCGACCGGGTGGTGCTCAGCACCAAGTGCGGGCAGCACCCCGACGCCCCCGGCCTGTCGCGCGTCAGCATCCGTGCGGCGGTCGAGGCGTCGCTGCGCCGTCTGCGCACCGACCACGTCGACTTCTACTTCACGCACTTCGACGACGACGAGACACCGCTGGACGAGACCGTGGGCGCGCTCAGCGAGCTCGTCGACGAGGGCAAGATCCTCTGCGCCGGGGCGTCCAACTACACCGGTGCGCGCCTCCGGCAGGCCCTCGCGATCGCTGACCGCGACGGACTCCACCCGTTCCGGTTGGTCCAGGTCGCGTACAACCTGGTGCGACGGGGCGAGTACGAGCACGACGTCGCCGCCATCGTGGACCACTACGACCTCGCCGTGTTGCCGCACTCGTCCCTGGCGAGCGGGTTCCTGACGGGCAAGTACCGTCACGAGGCCGGCCGCGGCGACTCTCCCCGGGGCAGCCGGGCCCTCAGCTACGTCACGCCGCAGAACCAGGGCACCCTCGAGGTCGTCGTCGAGATCGCCGAGCGTCTCGACGTCGAGCCGGGCGCCGTCGCCGTCGCGTGGCTCGCCTCCCGCGACAACGTCATCGGCGCACTCGGCAGTGCCCGGACCCCCCGCCAGCTCGAGGGCCTGCTCGACGCCGCCCGGGTCGAGTTGACCGAGGGCGACCTGGCGTCCCTCGAGGCGGTCTCGCGTCCGCTCGCCTGACGTCCGGGGTCAGCGCCCTGCGCCGTCCCTCTCATCTGCCTCCCCGTCCGCGGCGACGGGACCCAGCGGGACGATCGTCCGCGCTCCCGGGTCCCAGCGCCGCAGCCGGGACAGCACGACCGGCCGGGTCGACGGGACGCCGGCCTCGGAGAGGGCGTCGAGGGCCCGGGCCACCTGGTCGGGCGTCAGGCGTGACGCGAGGGTGACGTGGGGGGTCCACCGACCGGGCGTGGTGTGCGGGACGTCCCCCGCGCCTCCGAGGCTCTCGTGCACCCGGGCGTGGAGGTCCAGCAGTTCTCCCGTCACGACCACGGGTCGCACGAGCACGAGCCCGCGCGGGGGCGATCCGAAGAGCAGCAGCCCGCCGAGCTCGGCGGGCATCGGCAATGCCTCCGAGAGGGGCAGGAGGCGCGGGTCGGCAGCTGGGTCGAGGTCGGGTCGTGCCACCAGGGTGACGTGCGGCGCGTTCGACGTCCCGACGTGGTCGCCCTGCGACGGGAGGCCCGCCGCGGACAGCACGCGCCATTCGTCACGGACGGCTCCGTCGGAGGCCGGGTCGAGCAGGAGTTCGAGGCTGTGCACCCGTCGATCCTGCCCCGCGGGGCCCGCGGCGGGCCGGGTCGGCACGTGGCGTCAGCAGCCCGTTCGCTCTGCTACCCTTGTCTGGTGCCAATCGGCAGCGGCCCCGGTCGCTCGCCTGGTGGTCACGCCCCGATAGCTCAGTGGTAGAGCACTTCCATGGTAAGGAAGGGGTCGTCAGTTCAATCCTGACTCGGGGCTCTGGCTGTCTCGGTCCCGTCCCGGTGTGATGCCGGCAGGGCCTGCAGCCTGCGGCGGGGTAGCTCAGTTGGTTAGAGCACACGGCTCATAATCGTGGTGTCGCGGGTTCAAGTCCCGCCCTCGCTACCGCAGGCCCGGATCTCTCACGAGTTCGGGCCTTCGTCGTCCGTACCCTCGGTGGTCACCCGCCGAGTCGTCTCCGTGCACCGAGACGCGACCGGTGCGCCGTGCCCGGGCGTCGGGCATACGATGAAGCATGGCCGTGAGCATCCGCAGCATCGGCACCGCGGTGCCCCCGACCATCATCCGACAGGACGACGTCCGAGAGATCTTCGCGACCCAGGCCGGCCTCGGCCGCCTCGGTCAGCGCATCGTCGGCGCCGCGTTCGGTGCCTCGGCCATCGAGACCCGGCACACCGTCGTCGACGAGCTCGACCGGCGACCGCGCGAGGGCGAGCCGACGTTCTACGACGCCGCGTCGAACGAGATCCTCCGACCCGGCACGGGCGCACGCAACCAGGTCTACACGGACCGGTCGCCCGAGCTGTTCCTCGACGCCGCTCGTGCCGCGCTCGCGGCGGCGCCCGACCTCGGGCCCGACGACGTCACGCACGTGATCAGCGTGTCGTGCACCGGCTTCTTCGCCCCCGGGCCCGACTACCTGCTCGTCCGGGGCCTCGGGTTGTCGCCGTCGACCCGTCGCCACCACCTGGGCTTCATGGGCTGCTACGGGGCCTTCCCCGCCCTCGCCGCCGCACGCGACTTCTGCCTCGCCGATCCGGAGGCGGTCGTGCTCGTCGTCTGCGCCGAGCTCTGCACGCTGCACCTGCGGAGCTCCGACGACCCCGACTCGATCGTCGCCTCGTCCGTGTTCGCCGACGGGGCGGCCGCCGCCGTGGTGACCGCCCGCCCGGCGCCGTCGGGCTCCGTCGTGCTCGACCTCGACGTCCTCGAGACGGTGCTCACGCCGGTCGGCGAGACCGACATGGCGTGGACGATCGGCGACCTGGGCTTCGACATGGTGCTGAGCAGCTACGTCCCGCAGATCATCGAGCTGCACATCGACTCGGCCCTGGCACCGCTCTTCGAGGCCGGCGGCGTCGGCGTCGGCGACGTCGACCTGTGGGCCGTCCATCCGGGCGGGCGCAGCATCCTCGACCGCGTGCAACAGCAGCTCGGGCTCACCGACGCCCACCTTGCGCCCTCACGCGACGTCCTGCGCGACTACGGCAACATGTCGAGCGCGACCGTCCTGTTCATCCTCGCCGACCTCCTGGCCGGGCCCCCCGCCCCGTCGCAGCGCGTGGGTGCCATGGCCTTCGGCCCCGGGCTGACCGTCGAGACCGCGCTGATGACGCGTCGCGCGGTCTCGTGAGCGCGACCCGCACCTCCTCGGCTCCGTCGGTCGCGGTGCGGCCGCCCTGGTGGCCGGACCTGTCGCGACGAGGCGTCGGACTCGTCGAGCTGATGGACGACCCGGGCTGCGACCTCGGCCTGCTGAACGCCACCTACCGGGCCTTTCCGGTCGTGAACGGTCTCGTGGCGGGGTGGCGCCGGGCGTACCTCCGCCGCCTGCGCCCGCTGTTGTCGGCGGACGTGACGACCCGGCTGCTCGACCTCGGGTCCGGCGGTGGCGACCTCGCGCGCGCCCTGGCCGGCTGGGCCCGTCGCGACGGGCTCGCCCTCGAGGTCGTGGCCGTCGATCCCGACGAACGGGCCCACGCCTTCGCGGCGTCCCGCCCCGTCCCGCCCGGCGTCGAGTTCCGGCGGGCCTCGAGCGCCGACCTCGTGGCGGCGGGCGAGACCTTCGACGTGGTCGTGTCGAACCACGTCCTGCACCACCTCGACGACGAGGCCCGGGCGGCCGTGCTGGACGACAGCGCCCGCCTGGCGTCCCGTCTCGTGCTGCACGCCGACATCGAGCGGGCCCGCGGGGCGTACCTCGCCTACCGGGCCGCGACCTGGCCGTGGCGGACCCGCTCGTTCGTCCACGTCGACGGGCTCCTGTCGATCCGCCGCAGCTTCACCGCCGACGAGCTGGTCGACGTGGCTCCGCCGGGGTGGCGCGTCGTCCGGCAGTGGCCCTTCCGCCTGCTGCTCGTCCGCCAGATCGGCGTCGACGCCCCCGGGGGTGCCGGCCGTGCGGACGCATGACGTCCTGATCGTCGGTGGGGGGCCCGTCGGGGTGATGCTCGCCGCCGCCCTGGCGGATCGCGGCCTCGACGCCGTCGTCTGGGAGGCGCGGGTCGACGATCCGGCGCACTCGCGCGCCCTCGGCGTGCATCCGCCCTCGATCGACCTCTTCGACCGGCTCGGCCTCGCGGACGACCTGCTCGCCGACGCCGTCCGCATCCGGCGGGGGATCGCCCGGAGCGGCGAGCGGACGGTCGGCGTGGTGCCGTTCGACCGGGCGTCGTCGCGGTGGCCGTTCGTCGCGGCGGTGCCGCAGGACCGCACCGAGGCGGTGCTGCGGACGGGGTTGGCCGCGCGGCGGGACGACGCGCTCCGTCGGGGCGTGCGGTTCGTCGGGCTCGCACAACGCGACGAGGACGTGGTCGTCGAGGGGGTCGACGACGAGGGGCCGGTGGTCGTCGCCGCCCGCTTCGTCGTCGGGGCCGACGGCACGCGCAGCGCCGTCCGCGCCGCGCTGGGCGTCGACACCAGGGCCCGGGACCTGCCCGACCGCTACGTGATGGGCGACTTCGCCGACGCCACCGGCCACGGCCCCGACGCCGTGATCCATCTCGAGCGCTCCGGGGTGGTCGAGTCGTTCCCGTTGCCCGCGGGTCGACGACGGTTCGTGGTGCACGTCGGGTCGGCTCACGCAGCGACCGCGTCGGTCGCACCGGACGACGTCGCGCGGCTCGTGTCGGACCGCACCGGGTCGCCCGTCGACCCGACGACCTCGACCATGACGAGCGGGTTCGGCGTCCGGCGCCGGCTGGCCGTCCGGACGGTCGTCGGCCGGGTCACGCTGATCGGCGACGCCGCCCACGAGATCAGTCCCATCGGCGGCCAGGGCATGAACCTCGGCTGGCTCGACGGGCACGCGCTCGAGGCCGTCATCGCCGCGGCGGTGAAGCGGAGGGGTGGCCGGGTGCTCGATCCGACGACGTTCGGTCGTTTCGACGCCGACCGTGCCCGCGCCGCCCTGCGCGCCGCCCGGCAGGCCGAGTGGAACACCGCCCTCGGTCGGCCCGTCGGCGGGGGAGCGGCTCGGGCCCGGGACCTGGCGCTCGGAGCCGTGCTGAGGGCTCCGAGCAGGCACCTGCTCGCGTCGGTCTACGCCATGCGCTGGGCCTGAGCGGTCGGCCCCCGCGGCCGCGCCGTCTCGGCTCCCCTCCGCCGACCCGCGTGCTCAGGCGACGACGGTGCCGCCGCTGAGGGCGAGCTGCACCACGAGCAGCACGGCCGCCACCATGATCAACCGGAAGAGGGTCCGGTCGACGCGTCCCGCGAGCACGAGGCGCACTCCGACGACGGCGATGCCGAGGGTCACGGCGGTGCCGACGGCGGCAGCGACGAGGCCCGGAGCCGACGAGTCGCCGCCCAGTCGGCCCGAGAGCAGCAGGACGGCCGCGATGGCCAGCGCCGCGAACGCGACGACTCCCGAGACGGTCCGCCCGAGGCGGTGGGGGAGCCCGACGATGCCGGTGCGCGCGTCGTTCTCGAGGTCGGGCAGGACGTTCGTGAAGTGGATCGCGATGCCGAAGACGGCTCCGACCGCCACGGCCCAGGCGGCGGGAGGCGACGGTGGTGCCGCCGCGAGGGTGGCGACGGCCGGCAGCAGGCCGAAGCTCACGACGAAGGGCACCACCGAGACCGGGGTCCGCTTGAGCCCGAGGTCGTACGCCCACCCCGAGGCCACGAGCACGAGGTGGGCCGTGCCGGCTGCGGGCCCGAGCGCGTAGGACGGCACGAGCATCAGCACGCCGCAGACCACCGCGGCACGGCGGACGGCCGACACGCTCACGAGGCCCTGGGCCACCGGCTTGTCGGTCCGGCCGACGGCGCGGTCGCGCCCGGCGTCGAGCCAGTCGTTGGCGAACCCGATCGAGGCCTGTCCGAGCAGCACCGCGAGGGCGAGCAGCACGAGTCGGCCGAGGGGCAACCCCGAGGAGGCGCCCAGCACGACGGCGAGGACGGTCACCACCACCGTCGGCCCCGGGTGCGTCGAACCCAGCAGTGCGGCGGTCCACGAGGCGGGGCCGTCGCGGCGACCGGAGCCGGCGGTGGAGACCGGGGGCTCGGGGGAGATCATCCGTTCACCCTAGACGGACGGAGCCGCACGGCCCCGAGTCGGTCGGCCCCGGACGGCGGGACACGATGCGGTGGGCGACGTGAAGAGGTGCACCCGAGTCGGGGGAGGACTCGGATGCACCCCGTCGCACCCTCGGCGCTCGAGGTGCAGGTGGATCAGTACCGGCACGCGCCAGAGGAGGGTGCCCACGTCGAGTTACCATCCCAGACGTGACTGGAGTGTACGACTGCCACGGGTGGATCGGAAGGGGCACCGGGCCGTCTTTCGCGGATCGGCCCGGGCCCCGGGGGACGACGAGGGGTCAGGCCCCGCGGCCGGTCTTCTGCTGGAGGCGGTCGATGTGCTCGCTCGCCTCGGCCTTCGTCATGTCGGCGGGTAGCTCTTCGCCGGCCTCGCGGGCGAGGGTGTCGAGGTAGCTCTTCTGCGGGCCGGTGATGGGCTCGTCGCCGGTGACCCAGTCGTCGGGGTCCTTCGACGCCGTGCTGCCGCCGTCGGGGCGGGCGCCGCCGAGCGTCTCGCCGTGTGCGGGGGCCGCGTTCTCCTCCCGGGCCGTGGCGGCCTGGTCGGTCTCGTCGGTGGTCGTCGTGTCGGTGGTCGTCGTCTCGTCGGACTCGGCCGCTGCCGGGTCGACGGGGGTGATGTCGGGGTCGATGTTCGCGTCGCTCATGACGTGAACGTACGCCGTGCCCCCGACACCGGGCCGGGCGACGTACCCCGCTGGTTAGACTCGACCGCGTGTCCGTGAACCCTGATCTGCAAGGGCGGGTCTTCCCGCCGGCCCCGCCCTACCTCGTGGGCCGCGAGAAGGTGCGCGAGTTCGCCCGCGCGACCGGCTCGACGAGCCCGCTCTCGTTCGACCTCGAGGCGGCCCACGCGGCCGGGCACGGCGACCTCGTCGCCCCGCCGACCTTCGCCGTCGTCGTCCAAGAGGCCACCCTCGCCCAGTTGCTCGCCGAACCCGACGCGGGCATCGACTTCTCCCGCGTCGTCCACGGCGAGCAGCGCTTCTCGCTCTCGCGTCCGATCGTCGCGGGGGACGAGCTCACGGCCACCCTGACCGTGACGAGCGTCAAGACGCTGGGCGGCAACGCCATGGTCACGGCGTCCTCCGACATGCGCGACGTCGACGGGCGGCACGTGGTCACCGCCGTGTCGACGCTCGTCGTCCGCGCCGACGACGAGGCCGCCGCGTGAGCGCCCTCGAGGTCGGCCAGGTCGTCGCCGAGAAGACCTACCCCCTGACACGCGACTCGTTGGTGCGCTACGCCGGCGCCTCGGGCGACTTCAACCCCATCCACTACCGCGACGACGTGGCGGCCGCGGTCGGTCTCCCCGGTGTCCTGGCCCACGGCATGCTCACGATGGGCACCGCCGTCCAGCCGGTCGTCGAATGGCTCGAGGGGGCGGGCGACGACGCCGGCGTGCTCGGTCGGGTGTCGGACTACCAGGTGCGCTTCACGCGTCCCGTCGTGGTCGACCCCACCGCCGGGGCCGAGATCGCCGTCGTCGCGAAGGTGGGCAAGCTCGACGCCGAGGCCGGCACGGCGCGCATCGACCTGACCGTGACCGCCGGCGGCCAGACCGTGCTGGGCAAGGCCCAGGTCGTGGTGACGCTGGCGTGACGACCTTCGCCGAGCTCACGACGATGCAGGTGGGCGGCGAGCCCGCCCGCCTGGTCGAGGCGACGACGACCGACGAGCTGCTGGCCGCGGTCCGTGAGGCGTCGGTCGGTGACGACCCCTGGTACGTCCTGGGCGGCGGGTCGAACACGGTCGCCTCCGACGAGCCGTTCGACGGCACGGTCGTCCACGTGGCCACCCGGGGTGTCGAGCGCGTCGACTCCGACGACCACCGCGTCCACCTCCGCGTCGCCGCCGGTGAGCCCTGGGACGACCTCGTCGCCTCCACGGTCGAGCAGGGCTGGTCGGGGCTCGAGGCGCTCAGCGGCATCCCCGGCTCGACGGGCGCGTCGCCGATCCAGAACATCGGTGCCTACGGCCAGGAGGTCGCCTCGACGCTCGTGGCCGTCGACTTCCTGGACGACGACTCGGGCGAGTTCGTCCGCATCCCCGCGGCCAACCTCGACCTCGGGTACCGCACGAGCGTCTTCAAGCAGGGCCGTCGGGGCGTCGTCACGGCCGTGGAGTTCGCCCTCACGGACCACGGAGGCGCGAGCGAGCAGGTCGCGTACCCGCAGCTCGCGAAGGCCCTCGGCGTCGAGCTCGGGGCCCGGGTCTCGGTCGCCGACGTGCGCTCCAGCGTGCTCGCCCTGCGGGCCGCGAAGGGCATGGTGCTCGATCCGGCCGACCGCGACACGGCGTCGAGCGGATCGTTCTTCACCAACCCGATCGTGTCGCGGGCCGACGCGTCGACCCTGCCGGCCGATGCGCCACGGTGGCCGACCGGGCCCGAGCCCGAGCGCCAGGTCGTGCCACTCGGTGAGGAGCCGGCCGCCCCGGCGCCCCGTGCGCCCGCCGAGGTCAAGCTCAGCGCCGCCTGGCTGATCGAGCACGCCGGCATCGCGAGGGGTTTCCGCCTGCCGGGCTCGCGAGCCGCCGTCTCGTCCAAGCACACCCTGGCCCTGACCAACCGTGGCGGTGCCACGGGCGACGAGGTCGCCGAGCTCGCGCGCTACGTCCAGCAGCGGGTCCAGTCCGAGTTCGGCGTGCTGCTGCACCCCGAGCCCGTCCTCCTCGGCCTCTCGCTGTAGGGACGCGGCCGCGTGCGTCCGGCGCGGCCACGTGCGTCCGACACGGCCCCGCGCGCCCGACGCGGCGGTGCCCGTCCGACGTCGCGGCGTAGAGATCCTCAGCGGCGCGGCAGGTGGCCGAGCTCGAGCGCCAGCGTGACGGCGCGCGTCCGGTCGTTGACGCCCAGTTTCTCGAAGACGTGCAGCAGGTGCGTCTTGACCGTCGCCTCGCCGACGAACAGCCGGCGTCCGATCTCGCGGTTCGAGCAACCCTCCGCCACGAGGGCGAGCACGTCGGTCTCGCGGGGACTCAACGGGGTCGGGCGCGGCACGGGCTCGGCGCCGCTGCGTGCGCGGCCGACGAGACGGGCCGCCATCGCGGGGGCGAGGGCCACCTGTCCCGCGACCACGGCTCGGAGGCCCGCCACGAGCTCGTCCTCCGGCGAGGCCTTCAGCAGGTAGCCGCTCGCCCCCACCTCGATCGCCCGCAGGATGCTGTCGTCGGACTCGTAGGTGGTGAGCACGACGACCTTGGTCGTCGGGTGACGTGCCAGGACGGCCTCGGTCGCCTCGACACCGTCGAGGCCGGGCATGCGGAGGTCCATCACGATCAGGTCGGGCTCGAGCGAGTCCGCCAAGGCGACGGCCTCGGAGCCGTCGCTCGCCTGCCCCACCACGACGAAGTCGTCCGTCGTCGCGAGCAGGGCGGCGATGCCCTGCCGCACGATCGGATGGTCGTCGGCCACGAGGGTGCGGTGCACGGGCGATCCCGCCGACGAGGCTCCGAGCCCGGTCGACGTCGCACCCTCGTGCGCGGGCCCCGCGGTCACGGGGTCACCACCGCGGCGCGGGGGACCTGCGCGGTGACGACCGTCCCGTCGCGGTCCGACGAGACGTCGAGGCGGCCACCCGACAGCTCGAGCCGCTCGCGGAGGCCGTCGAGGCCGAACCCGGTCGATGCGACCGCCGTGTCGAACCCGGTGCCGTCGTCGGACACGACGAGCACGGCCGTCCCGTCCGTCGCCGTGAGCGTGACCCGCGCCGACGTCGACGCACTGTGCTTGCGGACGTTGGCCAGCGCCTCCTGGGTGCACCGCACCAGCACGACCTGCAGGTCGCGGGGCAGGTCGACCTCGACGGCGTCGACCGTGATCCCGATTCCGCTCTCCCGCTCGAAGCGCTCGCCGAGGCGATGGAGGGCGGCCGCCACGTCGGTGCCCGCCGGTCCGGTGGACGCGGTCGCCGCGACGAGGGTGCGCGCCTCGGTGAGGGCCTCGCGGGCGGCGGCCTCGATCACGTCGAGCCGTTCACGGGTCGTCGTCAGGTCGCCGGCCGCGAGGGCTCCGCGGGTCTGCTGCGCGAGCATGACGACTCCGGTGAGGCTCTGGGCGATCGTGTCGTGGATCTCCCGGGCCAGGCGCTCGCGTTCGGTGCTCGTGCCCGCGTCGCGGTGCCGCGCGGCCAGTTCGGCCTGGGCCTCGCGCAGCTCGTCGAGCAGCCGGCCGCGTTCGACCCCGACCCCGGCGATCGTGGTGATCCACATCCCCAGCGCGATGCTGAAGACGAGCGAGAGGCCTTCGCTGGTGGCGGCCGTCGCGAGGGCCTCGGCCGACCACCCCAGGCTGACGACGAACCCGATCGAGATGGCGACGCACAAGCAGACGTTGGCGACGATCGCGGACCGGGTGCCGGGGAGCAGCGTCCAGATCAGCGGCATGAGGAAGGCCTGCACGACCGCGAGTTCGGGGGTGGCGGCCACCGTGACGCCGCCCACCACCACGAGCGCGGCGACGGCCGTCACGGTCGGGAGCGACAGCAGCGCGACGGCGCGACGCACCACGGGCCGCGCGAGGGCGAACCACGTGAGCACCAGCAGCCCGACGGCGACGAACGAGGCCGTGACCCGGCCGCTCGACGAGGTCGTGGCCAGGACGACCATCACCACGACCGTGATCGCGAGGCCGGCGTCCCACCAGCGCATCGAGATGGCGGTTCCCGACCGGGCGGGGGCCGCGGCCTCCGCCCGGTCGCCTGTGTCGTCCATGTCGATCACGCTAGTGGCAGCCGCGGGCCGGCGAGGCCGTCGTGGTCGTCGCCGATCGGGCGGAGGACGGTGGCCGTCCACGGGTCAGGTGTCCTTCCTGATCCACCGGAAGGTCAGCAGCGAGGCGACGGCGCCGGCGACGAGCCAGACCGCCAGCCAGAGGGCGACGCCGGGCAGGTCCCACGATCCGCCGGCCTCGGCGGCCGAGAACGTGTCGGGCAGGAACACGCTGCGCATGCCCTGCGCCAGCCACTTCAACGGGAACACCGAGGCCACCGACTGCAGCCAGTCGGGCAGCTGGGTGAACGGCAGGTAGACCCCCGAGATGAACTGCAGCACGAGCGTGATCGGGACGATCACGGCCGTGGCGCTCTTCCCGCTGCGGGGCACGCGCGAGAGGGCGATGCCGACCAGCGCCGACGTCGCGATGCCGAGCAGGTAGACCCAGGCGAGCGTCAGCCACGACCCGGCGTCGGTCGGCAAGGGCACGCCGAAGAGCACCCGGGCCACCAGCACGAGCAGCGCCACCTGCAGCAGGCTCGTGACGAGCACCTGGCCGAACTTGCCGACGAAGTACGACCCGACCGGCAGGGGCGTCCCCGAAAGTCGCTTGAGGGTGCCGTCGCCACGCTCGAGGGCGATGTCGACGGCGAGGTTCTGCACGCCCGAGAGCAGGATGCCGGCCGCGATCATGCCCGGCAGGTAGAACGCGGCGGCCCCCACCTCGGAACCGTCCGGCCGCGTGCCGAACGAGCCCGAGGCGCTGAACGCCGTGGAGAAGATCGCGAGCATCACGACCGGGAACAAGAACGTGAAGAAGACGGTGTCGCCGGCCCGGAAGTACCCCCGCACCTCGTACCGGGTGCGGCTCAGGCCGAGCGAGAGCGTCCTCACGAGGTCACCCCGGACGAGGAGGCGCGCGGCGCGTCCCCGGCGTCGGTCGCGCCCCGTGTTCCGTCCGCGACGTGCTCGGCGGTCGCGACCAACCCGAGGTACACGTCCTCCAGCGACGGCCGGATCACCTCGAGCGAGCGCGGTTCGCCTCCGCGGGCGTGCAGGTCGGCGACCAGGGCGCCCGGTGCGGAGGTGCGGACGTCGTGCCGTCCGTGCTCGTCGAGCCAGGTCACGCGAGGGGTGCGCGCCTCCTCGTCCCCGAGCTCGTCGGGTCGCCCCTGGGCGACGAGCCGGCCCTGCGCGATCACCGCGACGCGGTCGCTCAGCTGCGCCGCCTCGTCGAGGTAGTGCGTGGTGAGGACGATGCTCGTCCCGTCGTCCGACAGCGACCGGATCAACTGCCAGAACTGTCGGCGGGCCTCGGGGTCGAAGCCCGTGGTCGGTTCGTCGAGGAACAACAGCTCGGGGCCGCCGACCACACCGAGCGCGACGTCGACCCGTCGTCGCTGCCCCCCGGACAGCGACCGGATGCGTGCCCCGGCCTTCGCCTCGAGGCCGACCGCGGCGATCACCTCGTCGACGTCGCGCGGGTTCGGGTAGAAGCCGGCGAAGTGGGCGATCTGCTCGCGCACCGTGGCCGTCCCCTGTTCGCCGGAGGTCTGCAGGACGATGCCGAGGCGCGCCTTCCAGTCGAGACCGGCGTGCTGCGGGTCGGCGCCGAGCACCGACACGTCGCCGCCCGACCGGTCGCGGTAGCCCTCGAGGATCTCGATGGTGGTCGACTTGCCGGCGCCGTTGGGGCCGAGCAGGCCGAGGGTCTCGCCCGCGGCCACCTCGAACGAGAGGCCGTGCAGAGCCGTGGCGGTGCCGTAGGTCTTGGTGAGGTCGTGCACTCGCACGACGGGTTCGGGGGTCATGGCTCCAGCGTGCGCCGTGGCGGCTCCGCGCACCAGGCCCGACCGGTCGAGGCCGGGTCCACCGATCGGTGGACCCGGCCTCGGGACGGGGGTCGCGGCCTCAGGCGAACAGGCGCTGGAGGCGGCGGACGCCCTCGAGCAGCTCGTCGTCGCCGAGGGCGTAGGACAGCCGGAGGTACCCGCTGGGCCCGAAGGCCTCACCGGGCACGGTGGCGACGTCGGCCTGTTCGAGGATGAGGTCGGCGAGTTCGAGGGACGTGGTGGGCGTGACGCCTCCCCACTCGCGACCGAGCAGGCCCTGCACGTCGGGGTAGACGTAGAAGGCTCCCTCGGGGGTGGGGGTGACGACGCCGTCGATCCGGTTGAGCTCGCGGACGATGGTGCTGCGTCGGGCGTCGAAGGCGACCCGCATGGCCTCGACCTCGTCCTGCGGCCCGGTGAGGGCCGCGAGGGCCGCCCGCTGCGACACGTTCGAGACGTTCGAGGTGAGGTGCGACTGGAGGTTCGCGGCACCCTTGACCACATCGGTCGGGCCGATCATCCAGCCGACCCGCCACCCGGTCATCGCGTAGGTCTTGGCCACGCCGTTGACCAGGATCGCCTGGTCGGCCAACTCGGGCACGGCCTCGGTGATCGAGACGGCCGTCACCCCGTCGTAGGTGAGGTTCTGGTAGATCTCGTCGGTGATCACCCAGACGCCGGCCTCGAGGGCCCAGCGACCGATCGCCTCGACCTCGTCGGGTGAGTAGACCGCGCCAGTCGGGTTCGACGGCGAGCAGAACAACAACACCTTCGTGCGCTCGGTGCGGGCGGCCTCGAGCTGGTCGACCGTGACCTTGTAGCCCTGGTCGGCACCGGCGAAGACCTCGACGGTGACTCCGCCGGCGAGGGCGATGGCCTCGGGGTAGGTCGTCCAGTAGGGCGCCGGCAGGAGGGCTTCGTCGCCGTCGTCGAGCAGCGCCTGGAAGGCCTGGTAGACGGCCTGCTTGCCACCGTTCGTGACGATCACCTGCGACGTCGACACCGTGGTGCCGCTGTCGCGCAGGGTCTTCTCGACGATCGCCTCGCGCAGTTCGAGCAGGCCGGCCGCGGCCGAGTAACGGTGGTTGCGCGGGTCGCGGGCGGCGACGACGGCCGCGTCGACGATGTGGTCGGGCGTGGGGAAGTTGGGCTCGCCCGGGCCGTAGCTGATGATCGGTCGGCCCTGTGCCAGCAGGGCCTTGGCCTTCGCGTCGACGGCCAGCGTGGCCGATTCGGCGATCGACGAGATACGGGACGAGAGACGGCGCGCGGTCGGGGTCACGCGGGTCAGCCTAGCGGGGGTGTCACCGGCCCGGACGGGTGCGCCCACCGAGGGTCCGTCGGACCCCGCGGCGCCCGGCTTTGCACGCGCCCGCCGCTTCGCCTACACTTGACGAGGCGATCGAATGCGCCAAGCTTCAGCGCGCCTCTGCAGTCCGGTTCACCAACAGCCGACTGAGAGAGGCAGGGCCTCCGGGTCCGACCGAGAGGTCATCTGAAGGGCGTCGATCCCATAGGGCGGTGGCTCAATTGGTAGAGCAGCGGTCTCCAAAACCGCAGGTTGCAGGTTCGAGTCCTGTCCGCCCTGCAGCCCGGCTGTGTTCTTCATGACACGGTGATCACACACAGATACGGACACAGGCCCACGGGCCGAGCTCGGAAGGTCGGAACAGTGGCGAGAAAAGACGTTGACGTCCCCAGTGAAGACGTCGTCGAGAAGGCGAAGAGCGACGGTGCGACGCGCCGCAGCCCCTTCGCCCGCATCGCGTTGTTCATCCGCCAGGTGATCGCCGAGCTCAAGAAGGTCGTCACGCCGACCCGCAAAGAGCTGCTGAGCTACACCGGCGTCGTCCTGGTCTTCGTGGTCATCATGATGGCCCTCGTCTCCCTGCTCGACCTGGTGTTCGGCACCGGCGTCGGCTACGTCTTCGGCAACGGCCCGACCGGCAGCTGACGCGGCACCCACCGGCCGACTCCCCGAGCACCACGTGAGCGGGTCCCGTGCCACCGAGCACGAGCACCCGACAACCCCGATCGAAAGAAGAACCCTTGCCTGACAACGAGCGCGACGACATCGACCTCGCCACCGCTGCCGAGCAGTCCTCCGAGGTCGAAGAGGCCCAAGAGGGCGGCACGCTGGCCGCCGACGAGGACGCCGTCGAGCCCGCCGAGTCCGAGGCCCTCTCGGTCGTCGACGAAGGCGACTCCGGTTCGACCGACACGAGCGACCTCGACGGCCTGCTCGACACGCTGGCCGAGGCGCGCGACCCCGAGGCCGACGCGATCGTCGACGACGCCCTCGACGTCGACGACGAGTTCGAGGCCGAGGCCGCGGTCGAGGCCACCGACGACGAGGCCGACTCCGAGGCCGAGCAGGCGGCCGACCAGGGCGACGCCCCCGCTGCGAACGCCGTCATCGCCGAGGCCGAGCAGTCCGTCCAGGACGCCGACGCGGAGATCGCGCACGACGACGTCGACGTCGACGTGTCCGCCACCGAGGTCGAGGACGACGAGCCCGCCGAGGTCGACCCCTACGAGGCCTTCCGTTACGAGCTGCGGGGCAAGCCCGGCAAGTGGTACGTCATCCACTCGTACGCCGGCTTCGAGCGCCGCGTGAAGCAGAACATCGAGAACCGCATGGTCTCGATGACCATGGAGGACTACATCTACCAGGTAGAGGTCCCCATGGAGGACGTGGTCGAGATCAAGAACGGGCAGCGCAAGCTCGTCACCCGCGTCCGCATCCCCGGCTACGTGCTCGTGCGTCTCGACCTCAACGAGGACAGCTGGTCCGTCGTCCGCCACACCCCCGGCGTCACGGGCTTCGTGGGCAACGCCCACAACCCGACGCCGCTGCGTTTCGAAGAGGCCTTCAACATGTTGAAGAGCCTCGTCCAGGTCGACACGACCCCGGCGCCCGCCAAGGGCGGCGCCAAGGGTGGCAAGCAGGCCCAGCGGGTCATCCCCGCCGAGGTCGACTTCGAGATCGGCGAGACGATCACGATCAAAGAGGGGTCGTTCGCCGGACTTCCCGGTACGATCAACGAGATCAAGCCCGAGAGCGGCAAGCTCACCGTGCTGGTCTCGCTGTTCGAGCGCGAGACGCCGGTCGAGCTCAGCTTCGACCAGGTCACGAAGCTCTAGCAGGCACCCACCCCCCAGGTCTACAGATCACCGGAGTCCGCGCCGCGGGCCACCGGGAGAGCAGGTCGCGACCGCGATCGGTTCGAACCCCACAAGAAGGAAAAGAACAATGGCACCGAAAAAGAAGGTCACGGGTCTGATCAAGCTTCAGATCAACGCCGGCGCCGCGAACCCCGCCCCGCCCATCGGCCCGGCCCTGGGTCAGCACGGCGTGAACATCATGGAGTTCTGCAAGGCGTACAACGCGGCGACCGAGTCGCAGCGCGGCAACGTCGTCCCCGTCGAGATCACGGTCTACGAAGACCGCTCGTTCACGTTCATCCTCAAGACCCCGCCCGCCGCCGAGCTCATCAAGAAGGCCGCCGGCGTCGCCAAGGGTTCGGGAACCCCGCACACCACCAAGGTCGGCAAGCTGACCATGGACCAGGTGCGCGAGATCGCGACGACCAAGCAGGCCGACCTGAACGCCAACGACATCGACGCCGCGGCGAAGATCATCGCCGGCACCGCCCGTTCCATGGGCATCACGGTCGACGCCTAAGCAGCACCCCTCCGTGCAGGCGACCCGCCTGCACGACCCTGACATCAGTGGGAGAGCCGGCCAGGCTCGCAACCACGTCCCCAGTACGAAGAGGTCCAACATGGCTCAGAAGTCCAAGGCGTACCGCGCCGCTGCCGAGAAGATCGAGGCAGGCAAGTTCTACAGCACCAGCGAGGCCGTGGCCGTCGCTCGCGAGACCGGCTCGAAGAAGTTCGACTCGACCGTCGAGGTCGCGCTCAAGCTCGGCGTCGACCCCCGCAAGGCCGACCAGATGGTGCGCGGCACCGTCATCCTGCCGCACGGCACGGGCAAGACCGCCCGCGTCATCGTGTTCGCGACGGGTGCCGCCGCCGAGGCGGCCATCGCCGCGGGTGCCGACGAGGTCGGTGGCGACGAGCTCATCGAGAAGGTCGCGGGCGGCTACACGTCGTTCGACTCGGCCGTCTCGACCCCCGAGCTCATGGGCAAGGTCGGTCGTCTCGGAAAGGTGCTCGGCCCCCGCGGCCTCATGCCCAACCCGAAGACCGGCACCGTGACCCCCAACGTCGCGCAGGCCGTCAACGACATCAAGGGCGGAAAGATCGAGTTCCGTGTCGACAAGCACAGCAACGTGCACTTCGTCATCGGCAAGGCCGGCTTCTCGGAAGAGCAGCTGAACACCAACCTCGACGCCGCCCTCGAAGAGGTCGTCCGCCTCAAGCCGTCCTCGTCCAAGGGCCGCTACATCACCAAGGGCACGCTGTCGACGACCTTCGGTCCCGGCATCCCCCTCGACATCAACGTCTTCTAGGTCCTCCGACCTCCCAGGCACTGCGTCGCCCGAAGGCCGTCCCACTCTCGAGTGGGGCGGCCTTCGTCGTCGGCGCCCGTCCGTGGTCGGGCGGGGAGGCGTGGGTGGGGCACCATGGGCAGATGACCGTCACCGTGCGCCCCGCCCTCCCGACCGACGCCCCCCTGCTCGCCGAGGTCGCCGCGGTGACCTTCCCGCTCGCCTGCCCGCCCGGGTCGGACCTCGCGGACATCGCCCGGGTGGTCACCACGGTGCTGTCCGAGGAGGCCTTCTCGCGCTACCTCGCCGACGACACCCGGACCGTCCTGCTGGCCGTCGACCCCACGGCCCGGGGGGCCCTCGGCTACAGCATGATGATCGCGGGAGATCCCGAGGACGCGGACGTCGCCGCAGCCGTCTCGGCCCGGCCGACCGTCGAACTGAGCAAGTTCTACGTCATGCCGCAGGGGCACGGCACGGGGGCGGCCTCGACCCTGATGGCCGCGACCCTCGAGGCAGCCCGCGCGACCGGCGCCTCCTCGGTGTGGCTCGGGGTCAACCAGCAGAACGAACGGGCGCTGCGTTTCTACGCCAAGCACGGACTCGTGCAGGTCGGGACGAAGACCTTCGCCCTCGGCGACGACCTGCAGCAGGACTTCGTCTTCGAGCGTCGGATCTAGGCGGGGTCGCTTCGGGCCACGGCGGCCGGTCCGGAGGCCGGGTCGGGAGGCCGGGTCAGGCGGCCTCGGTGTCGTCGGTGACGCGCAGCACGAGCTTGCCGCGGGTGTGCGACCGCTCGAGGCGGGCATGGGCGTCACGGGCGTCGACCAGGTCGTAGACCTCGTCGACGTAGACCCGGACGTCTCCCGAGTCGAGCAGTCGCGAGATGACCGCCAGCGTGGCGCCGTCGGGGGAGACGGCGAACCCGGTCGACCGGACGCCTGCCTGCGCGGCCTTCTCGGCGAAGGCGGCCCCCGAGGCGAGCGGTGCGTGGACGGCGAGCCCTCCGGGTCGGAGCAACCTCAGCGACCGGTCGGCCTCGACGTCGTCGTCGACCAGGTTGAGCACGACGTCGACCTGACGGACGCTGCGGTCGACGTCGGCCGCGCCGTAGTCGACGACCTCGGCGGCACCGAGCTCCCGCAGCCAGGCCGAGTTGGCCTGCGAGCCGGTCGCGACGACGTGGGCGCCGAAGTACGAGGCGAACTGCACCGCGAAGTGCCCCACCCCGCCCGCGCCGGCGTTGATGAGGAGGCGCTGGCCCTCGTGGGCCTTGGCGACGTCGACGACCATCCCCCAGGCCGTGAGCGCCGCGAGGGGCACCGCGGCGGCTTCGAGGTGCGACAGGGTGGTGGGCTTCCGGGCCACCGACAGCGACGGGACGCTGATGTACTCGGCGTAGCTGCCACCGGAGCGCGGGCACGGGGCCATGCCGTAGACGGCGTCGCCCGGACTCAGCGGATGCGCCGCGTAGGGCGTCTCGACGACGACGCCGCTGAAGTCGTGGCCCAGCACGGCCGGGAACGCCGGGATGGCGTCGCTGTCGCCGCGACCGGCTCGGGTCTCCAGGTCGAAGCGGTTGACGCCGGCGGCGACGACGCGCACGAGCACCTCGGCGTTGACCCGTCGCGGGTAGGGCACGTCGGCGGCGACGAGCTGTTCGGGCCCGCCGGTCCGCTCGATCACCATCGCCCGCATCGTCGTCTGCATCGTCGTGTCCATCGGCGGCCCCTGTCGGCTCGTGTGCGCCGTGGCTCCGGCGCGGTGGTCAGGTCAGTCAACGGGACGGATGAGTCACCCGTGTTTCGCGGGTGTCACCGAGAGGGAAACGATGATGGGTACGGTGTGGACATGAGAGCATCGGTCGCCGTCCTGCGCGTCGCGGCTGCGGTCGCGGTCCTCGTCGCCGTCGTGGCCCAGTGGGAGAACAGCCTGCGCGACCCGGGGTACCGGTTCGTGGACTTCTTCGGGTACTTCACCATCCAGAGCAACCTCATCGTGCTGCTGGCCCTGGCGATCGGGGCGTTCACGGTGCTGCGCCGGACGACGCCGCCCCGGTGGACGGTCGCGGTGCGGGCGGCGGCGACCACGTACATCGCGTTGACCGGGCTGGTCTTCAACCTGCTGCTGGCGGGCTTGCCCTCGAACGACCCGTACACCGTGGGGTGGGCGAGCGACGTGTTCCACCGGGTGATCCCGCTCTACGTCGTGCTCGACTGGGTGCTCTTCGCCGACCGCGACCGCCAGCCCTGGCGGCGGTTGTGGCAGTTCCTGGCCTTCCCGTTGATCTGGGTGGTCGTCGTCCTGGCCCGGGGCGCCGACTTCGTGCCGTACCCCTTCCTCGACGTGGCGACCCTCGGCGGGGGCGTCGTGGCGCTCTGGTGCGTGGGCATCGCCGTCGCGGTCGCCTTGATCGGGGCCCTCGTCGTGGCGGCGTCGCGCCTGCGCCTCGTCGACCCGGATCGGCGCGTGCCTCAGCGCAACGGATCGTAGGGCGGGGGTTCGTAGGCCTCGTAGTCGTCGGGCGGTGGCGGCGCCGACGCCCGACCGCCCGGCGCGAACGGGTCGACCGGCGCCTGTCGTGCAAGGGTGTCGAGCACCTGGTCGGCGAGGGCCACGAGACGGTGGATCTCGTCCTCGTCCCGCTCGACCCAGCGGCACTGCGGATCGCCGTGCAGGGGAACGAAGTCGGTGTGCTGCTCCCACACCACGAGGGTGCGCTCGGCGCCGAGAACGTACTGCTGCCAGGCCACCTGACGCAGGTACGAGCGGGGGATCGACGACCAGGCCTTCTTCGTCGTCTTGATCTCGCACAGCTCGACGGTGCCGTCGGTGCGGACGGTCACGCCGTCCGGGGTGGCCAGGTGTCGGCGCTGACCCGCGGCGTGGAAGAGCTTCTGGCTGGACTCGATGCCGTGCCGCTGCAGCACCCACCGGGCGATCTCGGGCTCACGCGCCCGCCCGTGGTCGGTGTAGGCGTTGCCGCCGAAACCGTTGCCGTACAACTTGTCGAGCACGACGGCCTGCACGGCGCGCGGGCTCGAGAGCCGGGCGACGTCGGTGGCCGTGATGCCCTGGCTGCGAGCCCGCAGCCATGCGATGCGGTCCGACGAGTCGGCCAGCACGCGCGTCAGGTGCGCAGGAGGCGCGGCGGGGGTCGTCGGCTCGTCGTCGTCCCACAGGGCGAGCATGGGTTGGACGACGGTCATGGTGACCATTCTCCCTCGCCGGGGGCGCGAGGACGACACCCGCGCCTCCTCGTGTCGCGGCGGAGCGGCGAGCACCGGGAGCCCGCGGTCAGACGGCGGCGGCGAGCTCGTCGATCGCCGCGGGGGAGAGGGCGTGGTGGATCGCGAGCATGCTCGCGCCCATGAGTCCCGCCCGGTCGCCCGCCCGGGACGGCACGATGCTCAGGTGCTCGGTCGCGAGCGGCATCGACCGCTGGTAGACGACCTCGCGCACGCCGGCCAGCAGGTGCTCGCCGGCCTGCGCCATGGAGCCGCCGATCGCGATGACCGAGGGGTTGATCATGTTGACGCAGGCGGTCAGCACCTCGCCGAGGTCGCGACCCGCCTGGCGGACGGCCTGCACCGCGTCGACGTTGCCGGCCCGGACGAGCTCGACCACCTGGCGGCCACCCTCGCAGTCGTGGCCGAGGGCCCGCAGCGAGCGGGCGAGGGCCGGGCCGGAGGCGACGGCCTCGAGGCACCCGACGTTGCCGCAGTGGCAGACGACGCCGGCGCCGCGGGGGATCTGCACGTGGCCGATGTCGCCCGCGATGCCCTGGGCGCCGCGCTGCAGGCGACCGCCCGAGATGATGCCCGAGCCGATGCCGGTGGCGACCTTGACGAACAGGAAGTGGTCGGTGCCCGGCCAGGCGTGGCTGCGCTCGCCGAGGGCCATGATGTTGACGTCGTTGTCGACGAGGACGGGCACGTCGAGGTGGCGCCTCACCCAGCCCGGCACGTCGACGCCGTCCCAGCCGGGCATGATCGGCGGGTTCACCGGTCGACCCGTGCTGAACTGCACGGGGCCCGGCAGGCCGATCCCGACCCCGATGAGGTCGTCCCGGGTGCGACCGAGCCGGTCGAGCAGGGCGTCCGCCCCGGTCACCATGCCGGCGAGGGTCGTCTCGGGACCGTCGGCGATGTCGATCAGGCGACGGTCGCTGGTCAGCTCGACGCCCATCAGGTCGGTCAGGGCGAGGTTGACGTGGCCCGCTCCGAAGTCCGCGGCCAGGACGACGCGCGCCGAGGGGATGAGCGCCACGCGCGAGGGAGGGCGGCCACCCGTCGAGACGGCGTCGGCGGAGGGGCCGACCAGACCGAGTTCGGCCAGGACGTCCAGGCGCAGGCCGATCGTCGACCGGGCGAGGCCCGTCATCGCCGCGAGTTCGGCCCGGGTGCGCGGCACGCCGTCGCGGAGCAGCTGGAAGATCTCGCTGGCTCCGGTGCTGCCGAGGGCAGACGACCTCGTCGTGTCGGACATGGCAGCAGTAAACCACAGCCCTCGGCGACGCCCGAGAGAACCCCGCCGAGAAAAGGTCGACTTTTGCTTGCGGGTCGACAGAAGCGGTCCTATGGTGAGTCTCGGTCGACGCCGACCGCCACTCTTCCGGGGGTGACCGGTCGACGGCTCGACCGCTGAGAGTCCCCGACGGTGCCCGTCGCCGTCGCAAATCCACTCGGAAGAGGAGACACCCCTGGTGACCACCGCAAGCCCGATCTCGGTCCAGCTCTACACGGTCAGAGACGCCATCGCCGCCGACCTGCCCGGCACCCTGAAGCGCATCGCCGACCTCGGCTACACCCAGGTCGAGCCGTACGCCTTCGTCGACCGCGTCGACGAGTACGCCGAGGCCCTGCCCGCCGCCGGACTCACCGCGCCCAGCGCGCACGTCGGCCTGATCGGCAAGGACCTCGAGCCGATCTTCGCCGCCGCCACCCGTCTCGGCGTCGGCACGATCATCGACCCGCACATCGACGAGACCCGCTGGGTCACCCGTGAGGACGTCGAGGCGATCGCGAAGGAGCTGGGCGAGATCGCCGACGCGGCCGCCGCCCACGACCTCACCATCGGCTACCACAACCACGCCTTCGAGCTGGAGAACCTGATCGACGGCACCCCCGCCCTCGAGGTGTTCGCCGCGGCCCTGCCCGCGAACGTCGTGCTCGAGATCGACACCTATTGGGTCGAGGTCGGCGGCGTCGACGCCGCCGAGCTGCTCGCTCGTCTCGGCGACAAGGTGCAGTTCCTCCACGTGAAGGACGGCCCGAAGAACAAGAACGACGTCGAGCAGGTCGCCGTCGGGCGCGGGTCGATGCCCGTCCGCGACATCCTGCAGGCGGCCCGTCAGGCCACCCCCGTCGTCGAACTCGACGACTACGCCGGTGACGTGTTCACCGCGCTCGCCGACAGCCTCGAGTTCCTGCAGGGGGTCCGCGCATGACCGACGTGACGACGGCCTCGCGGCCCGCCGTCGCCTCCGACGGCAAGACCGGCCCGGTGGGCGTCGGGGTCATCGGCGCCGGCGTGATCAGCGACCAGTACCTCGGCAACCTCACGCAGTTCCCCGACCTCGAGGTGCTCTTCATCGCCGACATCGACCAGGCCCGCGCGGCGGCCCAGGCCGAGAAGTGGGGCGTGCCTGCCAGCGGCACGGTCGACGAGTTGCTCGCCCTCGACGACGTCGAGATCGTGGTCAACCTGACGATCCCGGCGGCCCACGTCGACGTGGCGCTGCAGGCCGTCGCCGCGGGCAAGCACGTCTGGGGTGAGAAGCCCTACGCCCTCGACCGCGAGAGCGGTGCCCGGCTGCTGGCCGCCGCGAAGGAGGCGGGCGTCCGCGTGGCCGTCGCTCCGGACACGTTCCTCGGCGCCGGTCTGCAGACCGGACTGCGGGTCGTGAAGCGAGGCGACATCGGCACGCCCCTGACCGGCCTCGCGCTCTTCCAGGTGCCCGGCCCCGAGTCGTGGCACCCCAGCCCCGAGTTCCTCTTCGCCTACGGCGCGGGACCGATGTTCGACGTCGGCCCGTACTACCTGACCACGCTCGTGCAGGTCTTCGGACCCGTCGCGAAGGTCACGGCCACGGCGTCGAAGGCCCGGGACAGCCGGGTCATCGGCTCGGGGCCGAAGGCCGGAACGGTCTTCCCCGTCGAGGTGCCGACGCACGTGAGCGCCCTGCTGCAGTTCGAGAGCGGCGCCAGCGCGCAGGCCGTCTTCAGCTTCGACTCGAAACTGGCCCGTGCCGGCTTCGTCGAGATCGCCGGGACCGAGGGCACGGCCGTGTTCCCCGACCCGAACGAGTTCGAGGGCGACACGACGGTCCACACGGGCACCGACGAGCCGGCGGTCGTCGCGGCCACGGGTTCGACCTTCACCCGCGGCACCGGCGTCGCCGAGCTCGCCCAGGCCATCCGCGAGGGTCGCCGTGAGCGCGTGCCCGGCGAACTCGCCTTCCACGTCCTCGACGTCATGGTCTCGCTGGCCGAGTCCGCCGAACGCGACGAGAGCGTCCGCGTCGACTCGACCCTCGAGCCGACGCCCGAGCTGCCCGAGAGCTGGGACCCCTCCGTCCCGACCCTCGGCTGATCCGGTGCGGTGCCGGCGCCTCCTCGACGCCGGCACCGCGCCTCCCGACCCGTCCACCCCCTGAGCGCACCACCCGCACCACTCGCACCACCCGCACCACCGGAGTCACCACAGCACCACGAACCCCCGCACCACCCCTTCCCTCACTCGATGAAGAGAAATCTCGAAGAAGAGACAACCAGGAGAAGTCATGCAAACGAAGTTCCGTTGGCTCGCCGCCCTCGCGGTCGGAGCCCTCTCGGTCGGATCGATGACCGCCTGCAGCGCCTCGGGCGGCAGCGGCGACGCCGACACGATCACCTACTGGGCCAGCAACCAGGCTCCGACGGTCGAGAAGGACGCCGAGATCCTGCAGGAGAGCATCGACCGCTACACGGAGGAGACCGGCGTCAAGGTCGACCTCGAGGTCATCCCGTGGTCCGACCTCTACAACCGCATCCTCACCGCCGTCTCGAGCGGCGAGGGGCCCGACGTCCTCAACATCGGCAACACCTGGGCGGTGTCGCTGCAGTCCAGCGGTGCCTTCGTGCCCTGGGAGGGCGACGCCCTCGACCAGGTCGGTGGCCAGGACCGCTTCGTGCAGTCCAGCTTCGCCACCGGCGGTGCCGAGGGTCAGGCACCCACGTCGATCCCGCTCTACGGGCTGTCGTACTCGCTGTACTACAACACGAAGATGTTCGAGGCCGCGGGCATCACCACCCCGCCCGCCACCTGGGACGAGTTCGTCGAGGACGCCAAGAAGCTGACGGTCGACACCGACGGCGACGGCACGATCGACCAGTGGGGCGTCACCATGGCCGGGTCGAGCATCTCGAACAACGCCCACCAGGCGTTCGTCCGGGGCCTGCAGAACGGAGGCGCGCTGTACGACGAGGACGGCGAGCCCGACTTCGGCAACGACGGCGTCGTCAAGGGCGTCAAGGAGTGGGTCGACCTGATGGCGGTCGACAAGGTGGTCTCACCGTCCGACGCCGAGAGCGTGAACGGTTCGGACATGGCGGCGACGTTCGCGGACGACAAGGCCGCGATGTTCTTCGACCAGGCCCCCGACGCGAACCTCTCGGCCCGCGACTTCACCGACTACGCCGCGGCACCCGTGCCGATGGAGTCCGCCGACGCGACCGGTCTGCTGGGCACCCAGAGCCACGTGGCCGGCATCAACGTGAGCGTCTTCGAGAACAGCGGCAACAAGGACGCGGCGATCGACTTCGTCAAGCACCTGACGAGCGACTCCGAGCAGGTGTACCTGAACAAGGCGTTCAGCTCGCTGCCCGTGGTCACGAGCGCGTACGACGACCCGGCGTTCCAGTCGGACACGATCAAGCTGAAGCAGACGATCCTCGAGGACCACGCCCAGCCCATGCCCCTCTACCCCTCCGAGGGGCAGATGGAGACCTTGGTCGGCACCGCGATCAAGAACCTCCTCGCCACCGCAGCCCAGGGCGGTTCCGTCAGCGAGTCCGACGTCAAGTCGGCCCTCGAGGACGCGAACAGCCAGATGAGCTCGGGTCAGTAGCCCGTCCCACCGCCCGTGACGGGGGCGGCCGGTCCGATCGACCGGCCGCCCCCGCCACCCAGGCCCCGAGAGGACCCTCATGACCGTCAACGTCCTGCCCCCCGCCACCGCCGAGAAAGATCTCCCGCCCGACCCGCACCAGCAGGCCCCGATCGAGCCGGCCAAGCGCAAGAAGCACCGATCGCCGCTCGCCTACTTCCTGGTGGCGCCCGCCGCCCTGGCCGAACTGCTCGTCCACATCGTCCCGATGGTGCTCGGCATCTGGATCGCGTTCATCACGCTGAACCAGCTCAGCATCGCCAACTGGGTCAACGCGCCCTTCGTCGGCCTGCAGAACTTCGTCACCGCGCTCGACCCGTCCTCGCCCATCGCCGGCCAGCTGTACGGGGCCCTGGGGCGCACGCTGATGTTCACCGTCATCGTGGTGGCCATCGCCTGGAGCATGGGCATGCTCGGCGCGGTGCTCCTGACCAGCTCGTTCAAGGGCCGCGGCATCCTCCGCACGCTCTTCCTCGTGCCCTACGCCCTGCCGTCGTACGTCGGCACCATCGCCTGGGCCTTCATGTTCAACCAGCGCGACGGGGCCATCAACCGCTTCCTGGTGGACGACCTCGGCATCCTGCAGGACCGGCCCTTCTGGCTGCTCGGCGGCAACTCGTTCTGGGCCATCGTCATCGTGACGGCGTGGCAGTTCTGGCCCTTCGCCTTCCTGATGCTGCTCGCCGCGTTGCAGAACATCCCGGGCGACGTCTACGAGGCCGCGAGCCTCGACGGCGCCAGCCTCTGGAAGCAGTTCACCCAGATCACCCTGCCCATGGTCAAGCCGGCCAACGCCGTGCTGCTGTTGATCATGAGCCTGTGGATCTTCAACCAGTTCAACGTGCCCTACGTGCTCTTCGGCCCGGCGTCGCCCGAGCAGGCGACGCTCATCTCGCCGTTGATCTACCAGCAGTCGTTCAACAACTGGAACTTCGGCCTCGGCGGTGCCATGAGCGTGATGCTCCTGGTCGTGCTGCTGATCGCGTCGGCGTTCTACATCCGCATGGTTCTGCCGAAGGGACAACACGATGATTGAGACCCGTGGGTTCAAGGTCTTCCGCTTCTTCGGGCTGGCCTTCCTGTCGCTCGTGGTGGTCGTCCCGCTCTACGTGGTGCTGACCACCTCGATCAAGCCGCTCGCCGACGTCCAGGGCTTGTTCACCTGGATCCCCAGCCGGGTGACGCTCGAACCGTACGTGCAGATCTGGCAGACGGTGCCGCTGGCGTCGTACTTCAAGAACAGCCTGATCGTCACGATCTCGGCGACGGTGCTGTCGGTGGCCATGGCCGTGCTCGCCGCGTACTCGCTGGCCCGCCTGCGGTTCAAGGGCCAGCGCAGCTTCAGCCTGGTCGTGCTGTCGACGCAGATGTTCCCGGGCATCCTGTTCCTGTTGCCGCTGTTCCTGATCTTCGTGCAGATCCAGCGCACGGTCGGCGTGCAGCTGACCGGCAGCTACCTCGGCCTGATCATCACCTACATGACGTTCTCGCTGCCGTTCTCGATCTGGATGCTGACGGGCTACTTCGCGTCGATCCCGAAAGAGCTGGAGGAGGCGTCGATGATCGACGGCACGGGTCGCCTCGGCGCCCTGTTCCGCGTGATCATCCCGGTCGCCAAGCCGGGCATCATCGCGGTCGCGGTCTACGCCTTCATCACGGCCTGGGGCGAGGTGCTGTTCGCCTCGGTGCTGACGAGCAAGGACACGCGCACGCTCTCCATCGGCCTCCGCGCCTACGCCTCGCAGCAGGACGTCTACTGGAACCAGCTCATGGCCGCCTCGGTCGTCGTCTCGCTGCCCGTGCTCATAGGCTTCATGCTCGTGCAGAAACACTTGATCACCGGACTGTCGTCGGGGGCCGTGAAGTGACCGAGCCGGCCGTGGCCACGGCGGTGGGGCCGGTGGGCGCCACCGCCGGCCCGGCCGGCCGGGCAGCACCGAGCCGAGGAGGCGCGGGTCGCGTCGAACCCTTGCGCGTCGGCATCGTGGGCGGCGGCTTCATGGCGCGCGTGCACGCCGGCGCCGCGCGGTCGGCCGGTGCCCGCGTGGTCGCCCTCGCCTCCTCGAGCGCCGCCAGCGCGGCCCACGCGGCGGCGTCCCTGGGCGTCGACACCTCCCACGAGAGCGTCGACGACCTCGTCACCGATCCCGGCGTCGACGTCGTGCACGTCTGCTCGCCGAACGCCACGCACGCGCCCGTCGCGCTGGCGGCGCTCGCCGCCGGCAAGCACGTGGTCTGCGAGAAGCCGCTGGCGACCTCGAGCGCCGAGGCCGAGGCCCTGGTCGAGGCCGCCCGGGCCGGGCGACTGGTCGGTGCCGTGCCCTTCGTCTACCGCTACCACCCGATGGTGCGCGAGGCCCGGGCCCGCGTCGCCACGGGCGAGGTCGGCCGCGTGCTGAGCGTCCGGGGTTCGTACCTGCAGGACTGGTTGCTCGACAGCGACGACGTCGACTGGCGGGTCGACTCGGCCGCGGGTGGTCCCTCGCGGGCCTTCGCCGACATCGGCAGCCACCTGGTCGACCTGCTCGAGTTCGTCCTGGGCGACCGGCTGGCCCGGCTGACCTCGACGACCACCACCGTGCACACGCACCGCGGCGGCTCGTCGGTCGACACCGAGGACGAGGCGGCCGTCGTGTTCGAGACGGCACGGGGGGCGATCGGCACCCTCTTCGTGTCGCAGGTCGCGCCGGGTCGCAAGAACCGCCTCCTGCTTGACCTGTCGGGCACCGCCGAGAGCCTCGAGTTCTCGCAGGAGGAGCCCGAGACGCTCTGGGTCGGACGCCGGTCGGGCACGCAGCTCGTCGCCCGCGACGCGGCCGTGCTCGCACCCGACGCCGCCCGCCTGTCGACCGTCCCCGCCGGGCACCCGATGGGCTACGTCGACGCGTTCGCGGGGTTCGTGCGCGACGCCCACGACGCCGTCCGGGGCGGGACCCCCGAGGGGCTGCCCACCTTCGTCGACGGCCTGCGCGCCGTCCGGGTGACCGAGGCGGTCCTCGCGTCCGCCGCGTCGCGCCGGTGGGTCGACCTGCCCTGACCCCGACCGTCCCGACCCCGTCGCCGCCCGCACCGCCCCCGCCGCCCGCCCGCACCCCCGTCGCCCCCGAGAAGGAACCCATGGCCGAGAGCTCCCGCCCCGTCACCCTGTTCACCGGCCAGTGGGCCGACCTGCCCTTCGAGGAGGTCGCGGCACTCGCCGCCGGGTGGGGCTACGACGGCCTCGAGATCGCCGCGTCGGGCGACCACCTCGACCTCGAGCGCGCCGACCAGGACGACGCGTACCTGCGGTCGCGACTCGACGTGCTCGAGCGGCACGGCCTGGGGGTCTGGGCGATCTCGAACCACCTGACCGGGCAGGCGGTCTGCGACGACCCGATCGACTTCCGGCACCAGGCGATCGTGCGCCCGTCCACCTGGGGCGACGGCGAGCCCGAGGGCGTCCGGCAGCGGGCCGCGGAGGACATGAAGCGGGCGGCGCGGGTGGCCCGCAAGATGGGCGTCGACACCGTCGTAGGCTTCACCGGCTCGAAGATCTGGCCCTACGTGGCGATGTTCCCGCCGGTCCCGGCGAGCGTGATCGACGCCGGCTACCAGGACTTCGCCGACCGCTGGAACCCCATCCTCGACGTGTTCGACGCCGAGGGCGTCCGGTTCGCCCACGAGGTGCACCCGAGCGAGATCGCCTACGACCACTGGACGAGCGTCCGGGCGCTCGAGGCCATCGAGCACCGGTCCGCCTTCGGCTTCAACTGGGACCCCTCGCACATGCTCTGGCAGGGGGTCGACACGGTGTCGTTCATCACCGACTTCGCCGACCGGATCTTCCACGTCGACTGCAAGGACACCCGCATCAAGCCGCCCAGCGGGCGCTCGGGCGTGCTCGGCTCCCACCTGCCCTGGGGCGACCCCCGCCGGGGCTGGGACTTCGTCTCGACCGGCCACGGCGACATGAAGTGGGAGGACGCCTTCCGCGCCCTCGACGCGATCGGCTACGACGGCCCGATCTCGATCGAGTGGGAGGACGCGGGCATGGACCGGTTGCACGGTGCTCCCGAGGCGCTCGCCTACATCCGTTCACTCCTCTGGAGACGACCGAGCGCCTCCTTCGACGCCGCCTTCGCGAACCAGTGACGGCAGACTGATCCCATGCCCCGAACCCTGCTGCCCGGCCAACGGAGCCGCCTGCTCGTCGTCGACCCCGCGACCGGCGACGTCGAGGTCGTCCTCGAGAGCACCCGCGTGCTCGTCGAGGCCCCGAACTGGAGCCCCGACGGTCGATGGCTCGTCGTCAACGGCGACGGCCTGCTCTGGCGGGTGCCCGCCGACGCCCGTGGGGTCGACGAGAC
The DNA here is from genome assembly GCF_030209595.1 of Frigoribacterium sp. ME-P-080. Lineage (NCBI taxonomy): Bacteria > Bacillati > Actinomycetota > Actinomycetes > Micrococcales > Microbacteriaceae > Frigoribacterium > Frigoribacterium sp. ME-P-080. Next base: position 354,308 of record NZ_JARVRR010000003.1, on the reverse strand, counting down.
GGCGCTCGAGCCGGTGCCGATGGGCGACGTGCCCGAGATCAACAACGACCACGTGATCGTTCCCGACCAGGGGGCCGTGATCGTGAGCGCCCGGGACGGCCACCTGTACGAGGTGCCGTGGGACGGCGTGACCCCGGGCGGCACCGCCCGCCGCGTGACGCGCGACCACCCCGCGGGCCGCAACCACAAGAACTACCTGCACGGCGTCTCGCCCGACGGTGCCACGCTCAGCGTGATCGTCGGCGCCCTGCCGGCGCCGGTCGACGACCCGGACGACGAGGAGGCGCGGGCCGGCTGGCGCACGAACGTCGCCCTGGTCTCGCTCGCCGACGGCGCGACCACGCCGGTGACCGACGACGAGCACCCCGACGACGGGGCCGAGTTCTCTCCGGACGGGGCGTGGCTGTGGGCCAACTCGGAACGCGCCTCCGCGGGGGTCGCCGGCCACGCGCAGCTCTTCCGGAGCCGCCTGGACGGCGGAGACGTCGTGCAGGTGACCGACGACGAACGGGTCAACTGGTTCCCGCACGTGTCGCCCGACGGCTCGACGCTGCTCTGGGTGTCGTTCGAGCCCGGCACGCTCGGCCACCCCGAGAACCGCGACGTCGTGCTGCGCACCCTGCCCCTCGGTCCCGACGGCCTGCCCGTGCCGGGCCGGGCGCCACGCGACGTGCTCGCCCTCTTCGGCGGCCAGGGCACGATCAACGTGCCCTGCTGGGCCCCGGACTCGGCTCGTTTCGCCTGCGCCGACTACCCGTCCGCCTGACGCGCGCCCGGCGCCCCGGGTGCTCGCGGCCCGCGTGGTCGCCGTGGGCCGTCCGGGGACGATGCGCAGCCCGCTCATCGACCCATCACAGTTGGTTCATAGAAACGACTCGATACTTGGAGAGGTGACCACAACGACCCCCGCCACCGCCTCGGCCCCCCGCCTCACCCGTGCCGACGGAACGCCCCTCCGAGTCCTCGTCGTCGACGACGAGAACAGTCTCACCGACCTGCTCTCGATGGCCCTCCGCTACGAGGGATGGGACGTCAAGGCGGCCTCCGACGGTCAGGCGGCCCTCGCCACGGCGCGCGAGTTCAAGCCCGATGCGATCGTGCTCGACTGGATGCTGCCCGACATCGACGGCATCCAGGTGCTGGGTCGACTGCGGTCGAGCGGTGACGACACCCCGATCCTGTTCCTCACCGCGAAGGACAGCGTCGAGGACCGCGTGTCGGGTCTCACCGCCGGGGGCGACGACTACGTCACCAAGCCGTTCTCGCTCGAAGAGGTCGTGGCCCGGCTGCGCGGCCTCATCCGCCGGTCGGCCTCGGCCATCAGCGAGGCGGGCGACTCGCGCATCGTCGTCGGCGACCTCGTGCTCGACGAGGAGAGCTACGAGGTGACGCGCGCCGGTCGCGAGATCGAGCTGACCGCGACCGAGTTCGAGCTGCTGCGCTTCCTGATGCGCAACCCCCGCCGCGTGCTGAGCAAGGCGCAGATCCTCGACCGGGTCTGGAGCTACGACTTCGGCGGCAAGTCCAGCGTCGTCGAGATCTACATCTCGTACCTGCGCAAGAAGATCGACGTCGGCGAAGAGCCGATGATCCACACCGTGCGCGGCGTCGGTTACGTGATCAAGCCCACGTCGTGAGCGATGCCCTGCCCGCCCGGGTGGGCTCGCGCCTCCGGGGCCTGGTGGGCCGGGCGCCCGGTCTCGCCGGGCCGCTCACGCTGCGCAACCGCCTGATCCTCAGCATCGTCGCGCTCGTGGTGCTGCTGACCATCGTGATCGGCTCGGTCAGCGTGTTCGTGCTCCAGGCGTCGCTCATGCGTCAGCTCGACGACGAGCTCGAGGGGGCGACGGGCCGCTCCGTGCCCATGGTGAACGCGCAGGGCTCGACGAGCCGGCCCTACCTGACGCCCGACGGCGACGACCTCTCGGGCCCGCGGCAGTCGCCCGGCACCTTCACGGCCGTCGTCGTGAACGGGACGGTCGTGGCGGCGTACCAGGTCGAGCAGTCGGGTCGGGTCGTCACGCCGCGCCTGACCGACGACCTGACCTCGGTCGTGACGACGGTCGCCGGCTCGACCGCGCCCGAGTCCGTCTCGCTCGGGTCGGCGCTGGGGTCGTACCGGGTGGAGTCGCTCGCGGTCGGCTACCAGACGACCACCACGTCGGGCTCCCTCGCCACCACGCCGGCGTACCTCGTCGTCGGTCTGCCGACGAGCAGCGTCGACCGCACCATCACGGTCATGGTGGTCACGATCCTCGCGGTGACCCTCATCGGCCTCGCGGTCGCGATCGCGATCGCCTACGGGGTCGTGCGGAGCGCCCTCCGCCCGCTCGAGCGCATGTCCGACACCGCGCTGCGGGTCGCCGAACTGCCGCTCGACCGCGGCGAGGTGGCCCTCGCGGAACGCGTCGACGAGGCCGACGCCGACACCCGCACCGAGGTCGGCCGCGTCGGTGCGTCGCTCAACCGCATGCTGGGCCACGTGGCCGGGGCCCTCGAGGCCCGTCAGCAGAGCGAGAACAAGGTGCGGCAGTTCGTGGCCGACGCCTCGCACGAGCTGCGCACTCCGCTCGCGTCGGTCCGCGGCTACGCCGAGCTGACCCGCCGCATGAACACCGGACTGCCCGACGACGTGGTCTACGCCATGGGCCGCATCGAGTCGGAGTCGCTGCGGATGACCTCGCTCGTCGAGGACCTCCTGCTGCTCGCCCGCCTCGACGAGGGTCGCGACCTCGTCACGGGCGACGTCGACCTGACCAGGGTCGTGCTCGACACGGTCAACGACGCCCACGTGGCCGGACCCACGCACGACGTCGACGTGTACGTGCCCGACGAGCCGGTCACCGTGTCGGGCGACGCCATGCGCCTGCACCAGATCGTCGCGAACCTGTTGACGAACGTGCGCACCCACACGCCCGACGGCACCCACGTGCACGTCTCGCTCACGGTCGACGACACGTCGGGGGAGGCCGTCGTCTCGGTCGCCGACGACGGGCCGGGCATCGACCCGGCCGTGCTGCCCGTGCTGTTCGAGCGGTTCGCCCGCGCCGACAGCTCGCGGTCGCGGAAGGCCGGCTCCACGGGTCTCGGCCTCGCGATCGTCCAGGCGGTCGTCCACTCCCACGGCGGCACCGTCGACGTCGCGAGCTCGGCCGGGGGAGCGACCTTCACCGTCCGCCTGCCGCTCGCGACGCCCGCGGACGCACCCCACCACGAAGCCGAGGAGGCGCGACTTGCGTGAGGGCGCCTCCTGCGTCTACTCTGTACGAAGCCCAAGACCGCCGGTTGTAGTCGTCTGCTCGCAGACGGGTGCCGAAGGTTCTCGAGAGAGAGCGACCAGCGCAGGTGTGTGAAGTCGTTCCTCTTCTCGAAGAGATCCAGCTCCGTGCGCTTGCGCCGGAGCTTTTTTCATTGGTGCGGCGCCGGTCTCGGCGCGGCCGAGTCGAGTTCCCGGGGGCTGCCGGCACACCCACGTTTTAGGAGAGCCATGGCGAACAAGGAAGCATCGGTCGCCGAGCTCACGGACAACTTCCGTGACTCGACCGCCGTCCTGCTCACCGAGTACCGCGGTCTCACTGTTGCCGAGCTGAAAGAGCTCCGCAAGTCCATCAGTGCAGACGCGACGTACGCCGTGGTGAAGAACACGCTCAGCAAGATCGCGGCCAACAACGCCGGAATCAGCTCGTTCGACGACGAACTCGTCGGACCGTCTGCGATCGCCTTCGTGCACGGTGACCCCGTCGCCGTCGCCAAGAGCCTGCGTGACTTCGCCAAGGCACACCCCGCTCTGATCGTGAAGAACGGTTACTTCGACGGTAACCCGCTCACGGCAGACGAGGTCAAGCAGCTCGCCGATCTCGAGTCCCGAGAGGTGCTGCTGGGCAAACTGGCCGGCGCCTTCAAGGCTTCGCTGTTCGGTGCTGCCTACCTGTTCCAGGCACCGCTGTCCCAGGCCGTTCGCACGGTCGAGGCGCTGCGTGCCAAGCAGGAAGCCGACAGCTAAACAGCTGTCGTACCAACCCACACTTTAGAAAACCCATAAGGAGAACACCATGGCGAAGCTCACGCAGGACGAACTGATCGAGGCCTTCAAGGAGCTCACGCTCATCGAGCTCAGCGACTTCGTGAAGAAGTTCGAAGAGGTCTTCGAGGTCACCGCTGCTGCCCCCGTGGCCGCTGCCGGTGCCGCCGGCCCCGCCGCCGCCGCTGAAGAGGTCGAAGAGCAGACCGCTTTCGACGTCGTCCTCGAGGCTGCCGGCGACAAGAAGATCCAGGTCATCAAAGAGGTCCGCGCGCTCACGAGCCTCGGTCTCGGCGAGGCCAAGGCCGTCGTCGACGGTGCTCCCAGCACCGTCCTCGAGGGTGCCACGAAGGACGCCGCCGAGAAGGCCAAGGCTCAGCTCGAGGCCGCCGGCGCGACGATCACCCTCAAGTAGTCGGCGGGCCCTCGCGGCCCTCTGCGCTTGAGCGGCACGTCTGCTCAGCACCACACGGAAGGCGCCACCCCTCGGGGTGGCGCCTTTCGGCGTTTCCGGTGGGGCGCGCCGACCACACGGACGGCCGGGTCAGGAGGCGCGGGCCAGGACCGAGTGTCGGCGGCCGTACCCGAGGTACACCGCGGTGCCCACGACCATCCAGACGGCGAAGGCCGCCCAGGTGACCCACCCGAGGGTCACCATGAGCAGCACGCAGAAGGCACAGCCGAGGACCGGGGTCAGCGGGTAGAGCGGCACCTTGTAGGTGCGGTCGAGCTCCGGGCGGTTGCGGCGCAGCCAGATGACCGACACGTTGACCAGGGCGAAGGCGAAGAGCGTGCCGATGCTCGTCGCGTCGGCCAGGGCGCCCAGGGGGATCACCGCCGCCGCGACGGCCACGGCTCCGCCGACGATCAGGGTGCCGGCGACGGGCGTCTGCGTGCGCGCCGAGACGCGGCCGAGGACGCGGGGCACGAGCCCGTCGCGGGCCATCGAGACGAAGATGCGCGTCTGACCGTAGAGCACCGTCAACACGACGCTCGCGATCGCCGCCACGGCGGTCACGGCGAAGAGGAACGCGACCCACGGCTGCCCCGTGATGTCGGCGACGATCGTGACGAGGGTCGCCTCGCCGTCGGTGAAGGTCGTCCACGGGCGCGCGCCGATCGCGGCGACGGCCACGAGGATGTAGAGCACCGTGATGATCACGATCGAGGCGATGATGGCGCGCGGCAGGTCGCGCTTCGCGTCGCGGGCCTCTTCACCGGCCGTGGACGCCGCGTCGAAGCCGATGTACGAGAAGAACAGGCGCGAGGCCGCCGCCGAGACGCCGGCCGCGCCCATCGGCGCCAGCGGCTCGAAGTTCCCGGCGCGGAAGGCCGTGAAGGCGACGGCGACGAAGAACACGAGGAGCGCCACCTTGACGACGACGAGCAGGGTGTTGACCCAGGCGCTCTCCCGGGCGCCGGGAACGAGCACGAGGGTGGCGAGCAGGACGAGGACCGCGGCGGGCAGGTTGAGGACGCCGCCGGCGCCCGGGGGCTCGGCGATCGCGGCCGGCAGGGCGAGCCCGAACACGTCGAGGGCCTCGTTCACGTACTGCCCCGCCCCGACGGCGACGGCCGCGACCGAGACGGCGTACTCGAGCACGAGGCACCACCCGCAGACCCACGCGATGCCCTCGCCGAGCGTCGCGTACGCGTACGAGTAGCTCGACCCCGACACGGGCACGCTGCCCGCCATCTCGGCGTACGACAGGGCCGACAGCAGGGCCGCGACGCCCGCGAGCACGAACGAGATCCAGACGGCGGGGCCGGCCAGCGGGACGGCGGTGCCCAGCACGACCAGGATGCCCGTGCCGAGGGTCGCCCCGATGCTGATCGCCGTGAGGTGCCAGACGCCCAGGGTGCGTCGCAGACGGGGGCCGCCGTCGGCGGATGCCGCGCTCTCGGCGACGTAGGCCTCGAGGGGTTTGCGCGCCCTCAGCTGGGCGAGGAGGGACGGACGGGACGTGACGCGGGACTCGTGGGGCACCGCGAGAGGTTACCCCACGGCCGGCACCGCGCCTCCTCGTCCCTAGTCGTCGAGGTCGAGGCCGAGCTGCTTGACGCGGGTCATCGCCTCGCGCCGCGACGACGCCTGCAGCTTGCGGTAGATGCTGCGGACGTGGCTCTTGACGGTGTTGACCGAGATGAACAGCTGGCTGCCGATCTGGCCGAGGGTCTGACCGGTGGCCAGGTGGCGGACGATCACGAGCTCGCGGTCGCTCAGCGGCTCGGCGAGCTGCGGCACGACGTCGGCCGTGGTCCCGCGCAGGCGGTCGAGCACCCCGACGATGGCGGCCGGCTGACGACGGCCGACGGCGCGCTGCACGAGGTGGTCGAGGACGTCCTCCGGCAGGGTGGCGAAGAGCCAGATCGACCCGTTGTGACCCGCGCTCAGCAGGGCCTGGTCGAAGGCGATGTCGCTGCGCGCGGCGTCGCCGAGGGCGAGGTGTGCGGCCGCCTGGAGGGCGTGCACCTGGCCCATCGTGCGCTCGCTGTGCAGGTCGCCGATGGCGAGGCACGGTTCGAGCGCCTCGAGGGCGGCCTCGGGTTCACCGGCGGCGAGGTGCACGAGGGCGAGCACGCGACCGGGACAGCGGATGTGGTGGTGCGACGACGTCACCGACGACGCGAGTCGACGGGCCTCGTGCGGCTGACCGAGCAGGCGCATGGTCTCGGCCCGCAACACCGTGGCCGAGTCGGTGAGGGCGCTGTGCCCGGTGAACCCGTCGATGGTGCGGGTGATCCGCGCCAGCAGGTCGAGCACCTCGATGTAGCGGCCCTCGGACAGCAGCACGTGCGCTTCGGCGAAGAGGCCGAGCGCCTCCCAGTCGCTGCCGCGCGACGCCTGCCGCACGTCGGCGAGCAGGCCCTCGTGGCCGCTCACGGCCTCGCCGCGTTCGAGGGCGAGGTGCACGCGCGTGATCTGGGTGAGGGCCCCGAACGAGCTCCCCAGCAGGTCGGTGCCGTCGGCGAGCTCGCGGGCGAGGTCGACGTGGCGGTCGGCGAGGTCGAAGTCGCCGATCAGCATCGCGACGAAGGCGAGCGCCGAGAGGCACTCGACCCGCTCGGCGGTGCTGAGGTGGTCCTCGCCGAGACCGTTCGCGAGGCTCAGGGCGAAGCGGGCCTGGTCGATCTCGCCGTAGTGCAGCCGGATGAGGCCGAGTTGCAACGAGAAGGAGGCGCTGAGCGAGATGCGCACGCTGATCGACTCGGCGAGGTCGTTCTCGATGAGGGTCCGGGCGACCTCGAGGTGCTCGTGGGCCACGACGAAGTTGCCGAGGGTGCGCAGCGACGCCCCGAGGTGCACGTGGTAGCCCGCCCGGATGTCGAGCGGCAGGTCGGGGTCGGCGTCGAGCGCCTTGGCGACGCCGCGGAACCAGGGCAGGGCCGCACTGCGCGAGCGGGAGCCGACCGAGCGGTGGCTCGCCGCCAGGGCGAGCAGGATGCGGGGTCGGCCGCGCCATTCCTCTTCGGGCGTCGAGCGGATGGCCTCGCGCAGACGCGCTCCCTGCAAGGGGGCGATCTGGGTCCAGCCCTGCTCGATGGCATCGAGAGCGGCCCGGTGGTCGGCGGGCTGCAGTTCGGCACTCGGCGGTTCGACGGCCGTGGGGTTCGACGTGTTCACGATGGTCCTAGCTCGGCCGCTTCGGGAGGCTCGCCCGTCGGGTAGGGAGAACGCGGCTGCCGGAGCCTGGTCAGGTGCACCGACACCGCCATACTAAACTGAGTGTTCATTACGCCGTATGGTCTGTCGGGCATTGCGCCCACAACTGGGGGACGAACGGTCGTTCTACGGCGTGTCGCGGCGTCGGCGTCCGACGGTGGGCCACTCGTGACGGGGGTCGGGCCTACGCTGACCGCATGAGTTCGATGCACGCCCCCGCAGGCGGTCCCCGGGGCGGAGGCCGACCGGGCGGGTCCGGCCGGGTCTCGAGCGGCGACGCCGAGGCCCAGCGTGCGGCGAACGCCACCGCGCCGCGCATCCCCGACCTGTTCCGTCGCATCCGCGGCCTGTTCGCCCCGCACCGGCGAGCCCTCGTCGTCACCGTCGTGCTCGTCCTGATCGGGGCCGCCGTCAGCGTGGCTCCACCGCTGCTCACCAAGCAGGCGTTCGACCGGGGGTTGTTCCCCCAGGGCGGTCCCGACGTGCCCGTGCTGCTCGAACTCGTGGGCGCCATGGTGGGACTCTGGGTGCTGTCCGCCGGCATCGGCGTCTGGCAGACGTACCTGACCGCCACGGTCGGCAACAAGGTGATGGGTGCGTTGCGCATCCGCCTCTTCGGGCACCTTCAGCGCATGGAGCTCGCGTTCTTCACCCGCACCAAGACCGGGGTCATCCAGTCGCGCCTGCAGAACGACGTCGGCGGCGTCGCGAACGTGCTGAGCAACACCATCTCGAGCGTCCTCGGCAACACGGTCACGGTCATCGCGGCCTTCGTGTCCATGCTCGTGCTCAGCTGGCAGATGACCGTCGTCACGGTCGTCCTGCTGCCGCTGCTGGTGGTGGCCCAGCGACGGGTGGGCCAGGTGCGCGCCCGCATCGCCACCAAGACGCAGGAGTCGCTCAGCGACATGACCGCCATCACGCAGGAGGCGCTGAGCGTCAGCGGCATCCTGTTGGCGAAGAGCTTCAACCAGCAGCGCGCCGAGGTCGAGCGCTACTCGGCCGAGAACCGCACCCAGATCGGGTTGCAGGTGCGTCAGCAGATGAGCGGGCAGTGGTTCTTCGCCGTCGTCCAGATCTTCCTCTCGGTCATCCCCGCCCTCATCTACCTGGTCGCGGCCTGGCTGATCCTCCGTGACGTGCCCGTGACGGCGGGCACGATCGTGGCCTTCACCACGGTGCAGGCCCGCTTGACCTTCCCGCTCATGGGGCTGCTGCGGGTGGCCCTCGACCTGCAGACCTCCGGAGCGCTGTTCGCCCGCATCTTCGAGTACCTCGACCTCCACCCGGCGATCACGAACGACCCCTCGGCCGAGCCGGTCGACGAGACGCAGCTCGGGCGGGTCGAGTTCGACGACGTCTCGTTCTCGTACCCCGACGCCGAGCCCGGGCAGAAGACCCTCGACGGCGTCTCGTTCGACATCGCACCGGGTCAGTTCGCCGCCTTCGTCGGCCCGAGCGGTGCGGGCAAGACGACCGTCTCGTACCTGATCCCGCGGTTCTACGAGGCGTCCGGCGGAGCGGTGCGCTTCGCCGGCACCGACGTCCGGCGCCTCGACCAAGAATCGCTGGTCGGCAACATCGGCATCGTCAGCCAAGAGACCTACCTCTTCCACGCCAGCATCGGCGACAACCTCCGGTACGCGCGACCCGACGCGACCGACGAACAGCTGGTCGACGCAGCCCGGCAGGCGAACATCCACGAGACGATCGCGTCGTTCCCCGACGGTTACGACACGATCGTGGGCGAGCGGGGTTATCGGCTCTCGGGCGGTGAGAAACAACGCATCGCCATCGCTCGCGTCCTGTTGAAGGACCCCGCCGTCATGGTCCTCGACGAGGCGACGAGCGCCCTCGACACGGTGTCCGAGCGCGTGGTGCAAGAGGCCCTCGACACGGCGACCCGTGGCCGGACGACGATCGCCATCGCGCACCGGCTCTCGACCGTGCGCGACGCCGACGTCGTGTTCGTCGTGGTGGCCGGTCGCGTCGTCGAGCGGGGGACGCACGACGAGCTGCTGGCCCTGGGCGGGGTGTACGCCGAGCTGTACGGGCAGCAGGTGTCGTCGTAGCGCTGCGGTGTCCTGTCAGCCGCGCTCGACGAGCATCGCCTGCATGGCGTCGACCTCGCTCTGCTGCGTCTGCAGCATGCCCGAGGCGAAGGCCCGCACCTGCGGCACCTCGCTGCGCGCCAGGACGGCGTCGGCCATCTCGATGCCGCCCTCGTGGTGCGCGATCATCAGGGTCAGGAAGATCCGCTCGGCCTCGACGCCGTTCGCCGAGGCCAGTGCCGCCAGTTGCTCGTCGGTCGCCAGCCCCGGCATGCGGCCGCCGGGTTCGTGGGTGGCGACGGGCGTGGCCGAGCCGCCCGCGCCTCCGTCGTCGGTCATGTGGTGGCTGCCGTAGTCCCCGTCGAGGGTCGGACGGGTCATCCAGGTCATGGTCGGCTCGGAGGGCGCCTGCGGCAGGCGCCACAGCTCGAGCCAGGCGTACATCTGACCGGCCTGCTGCGACTGCGTGAGGGCCATGTCGTAGGCCAACGAGCGGACCGCGGGGTCGTCGGTCCGGTCGCGGACCATCATCGCCATCTGCACGGCCTGCTCGTGGTGCACCTGCATGTCGCGCGAGAACCCCGCCTCGACGCTGTCCGTGCCGGGCGTGACGGGGGTGGGCGAGCTGAGCCGCCCGAGCGCGACGCCGACCAGCAGCACGATCGCCACGGTCAGGACCCCCGCGATCACCAGCCTCAGCCGACGACCCGAGGAGGCGCGGTGCAGCCCCGCCCCGTCGGTCGCGTCGTCGTCGTGCCCCGGTGCCGTCACGCGATCTTGCCGGTGCCGTCCACGCCGCCGCTGCAGGGCGCACCGGGCTCGGGGGCGTTCGTGGACTTCCAGTACTTGGTGACGAAGTCGGACACGGTGGCCTCGTCGTCGGTCACGTTCGCGAAGGGCAACTGGGCGCCCCAGGCCGAGACGTACATGGGGGAGTCGAGGCCCTCGTAGGGCGAGACGACCGCGTACGTGTCGGGGGCGAAGTCGCGCAGCGCCTCGATCTCGCCCTCACTGACCTGCTCGGGGTCGTAGGTGAACCAGACGGCGCCGTGCTCGAGGTCGTGGACGGCGTTCTCGTTCGGCACGGGCTCGGTGTAGACGCCGCAGTTCAGCCAGATCTGGTTGTGGTCGCCGCCCGCGGGAGGGGTCATCGCGTAGTCGACGCTGCCGCCGACGTGGTTCGCGGTGAGGTCGGAGTAGGTCTTCACGCCGTCGATCTCGATGGCCTGGGGGTCCTGCCGCGGCTGGCCGCTCGTCACGACGAAGGTGACGACCAGCGCGATGGCCGCCGCGCCCGCGACCGAGGCGGTGACGATGCCGATGGTGCGGTTGCGCTTCGCCCGGGCCTGTTGCCGCTTGAGCTCGGCCACCTTCTCGTGACGCCGGGCGTCTCGCTGCTGCTTGACGGTGGGCTTGTCGGTCGGCTTGTCGCTGCTGGCCACGGGGGTCCTCTGGGGTCGGGGAGGTGGTCGGGACGCACCCGATCGTGGATGCGTCACCCATTTTCTCTCACGACTGCCTGGGAGGCGCGTGCCAGCCGGTCGGGCCCGCCGACCCTCCGTCACACGCCACGACCCCGTCATTAGACTCGACGAACGGGTCCGGCGGGGACGCCCCGACCGACCCGACCACCCGAGTCGTCGACCTGCGCGCGCCCCACGAGGGCCCCGCGAGAACCGGAGCACCCGTGAAGTACGCCGAGACCGTCCTCGACCTGATCGGTGACACGCCGCTCGTCAAGCTGAACAAGGTGACCGAGGGCATCACGGCGACCGTGCTCGTCAAGGTCGAGTACGTCAACCCGGGCGGTTCGTCGAAGGACCGCATCGCGACGCGCATCATCGACGCGGCCGAGCGCGACGGCCTGCTCGGGCCCGGGGGCACCATCGTCGAGCCGACCAGCGGCAACACCGGCGTGGGCCTCGCCCTCGTCGCCCAGCAGCGCGGCTACCGCTGCGTCTTCGTCCTGCCCGACAAGGTCGGCGAGGACAAGCGCAACGTCCTCAAGGCCTACGGCGCCGAGATCGTCGTCACGCCGACCGCCGTCGAGCCGACCAGCCCCGAGTCGTACTACAGCGTCTCCGACCGCCTGGCGCGCGAGATCCCCGGGGCGTTCAAGCCGAACCAGTACGCCAACCCCAACGGGCCGCTCAGCCACTACGAGACGACGGGCCCCGAGATCTGGCGCGACACCGACGGCCGCATCACGCACTTCGTCGCGGGCGTGGGCACCGGCGGCACCATCAGCGGCACCGGCCGCTACCTCAAAGAGGTGTCCGGAGGCGCGGTGCAGGTCGTCGGCGCCGATCCCGAGGGCAGCGTCTACAGCGGGGGCACCGGCCGCCCCTACCTGCTCGAGGGCGTCGGCGAGGACTTCTGGCCTGCCGCCTACGACCCCTCGGTCGTCGACCGCATCATCGCGGCGGACGACGCCCGTTCGTTCGAGCTGACCCGGCGCCTCGCCCGCGAGGAGGGACTGCTGGTCGGAGGCTCGTCCGGCCTGGCCGTCGCGGCCGCCCTCGACGTGGCCCGCGAGCTCGGCCCCGACGACGTCGTCGTCGCCCTGCTGCCCGACGGCGGGCGCGGCTACCTCGGCAAGATCTTCAACGACGCGTGGATGCGCTCGTACGGCTTCGGAGTCAGCCACGACGAGCGGTCGGTCCGCGACCTCGTCGCCTCGAAGACCGGGCAGCTGCCCGACCTCGTCCACGCCCACCCGTCCGACACCGTCCACGACGTGATCGGCATCATGAAGACCTACGGCGTCTCGCAGATGCCCGTGCTCTCGGCCGAGCCCCCGGTCGTAATCGGCGAGGTCGTCGGCGCCATCGAGGAGAAGGCGTTGCTCGAGGCCATCTTCCGCGGCGGCGCGACCATGGGCGACGCCGTCTCGGCGTACCTCGGCGACCCCCTGCCCCTGATCGGCGTGAACGAACCCGTCTCGGCGGCCCGATCCGCGCTCGAGTCCGTCGACGCCCTGCTCGTCACCGACGACGGCCGCCCGGTCGGCGTCGTCACCCGCCAGGACGTCCTCTCCTTCCTGTCCTCCTGAGCGGCCGGGGCGGCACCGTCACCCGGCGGCCCGGCCCGCGCCTCCTCGTCCCCCTCCGTCTGCACCACCCGTCCCCCTCGAAAGGACATCCTCATGACCCACGGCTTCTCGACCAGGGCGATCCACGCCGGCCAGGACTTCGACCCCACCACCGGTGCCGTCGTCCCCCCGATCTACCAGTCGTCGACGTTCGTCCAGGACGGCATCGGCGGGTTCCGTGGCGGCTACGAGTACGCGCGGTCGGCGAACCCGACGCGCGACTCGCTGCAGACCCTGCTCGCCGACCTCGAGGGCGGCAGCGCCGCGTTCAGCTTCGCCTCGGGGCTGTCGGCCGAGGACGCGCTGCTGCGTTCGGTCCTGGCACCCGGCACGCGCATCGTCATGGGCAACGACGTCTACGGCGGCACGCACCGCCTCGTCAACCGGGTGTGGGTGCCCTGGGGCGTCACGCTCGACACCGTCGAGATGAGCGACCTCGACGCCGTGCGTGCCGCGGTCCAGGCCGCCCCGACGGCCGTGCTCTGGGTCGAGACCCCGAGCAACCCGCTGATGAAGATCAGCGACATCGCGGCGCTCGCCGAGATCGGACACGCGGCCGGGGCCGTCGTCGTCGTCGACAACACGTTCGCGTCGCCGTACCTGCAGCAGCCCCTCGCCCTGGGGGCCGACGCGGTCGTCCACTCGACGACGAAGTACATCGGCGGTCACTCGGACGTCGTGGGCGGCGCGGTGGTCGTGCGCGACGACGAGCTCGCCGCGAAGGTCGGCTTCGTGCAGTTCGGCGTCGGTGCCGTGTCGGCGCCGATGGAGGCGTGGCTCACGGTGCGCGGCATCAAGACGCTCGGCGTGCGCGTCGACCGCCACTCGTCGAACGCCCTCGCCATCGCCCGGGCCCTCGAGGGGCACGCGGCGGTCGAGCGCGTCTACTACCCGGGGCTCGAGTCCCACCCGGGCCACGAACTCGCCGCCCGGCAGATGCGGGCGTTCGGCGGCATGCTCTCGGTGCAGCTGAGCGCGGGTGCGGCCGCGGCCCGACGGTTCGCCGAGTCGACCGAGCTGTTCCAGCTGGCCGAGTCGCTCGGCGGCGTCGAGTCGCTCATCGGCTACCCGAGCGAGATGACCCACGCCTCGGTGCGCGGCACCGAGCTCGAGGTGCCCGACTCTATCGTGCGGCTGTCGGTCGGCATCGAGGACGTCGACGACCTGCTCGGCGACGTCACGCAGGCGCTCGCCCGCCTCGACGCGTAGGCGCCCTCGCGAGGGACGACGGAGGCGCGGTGCGGGTGGTCCCGCACCGCGCCTCCGTCACGTGGCCACGTCGAGCGCGTCCGTCAGGGACGGGCCCCGGTCAGAGCCCGGCCTCGACCGCCGGGCTGACGGCGTTGGGGCCACCCAGCACGACCAGGCCGTCGGCGCCGAGCTTCGTCAGGGCGGTGCGCACGCTGACGGGCAGCGCGTCGGGCCGCGTGAGCAGGACGGGACCGCCCAGCCGGCCCGCGGTCGGTGCTCCGGCGAGCGCGTCGGGGAAGTTCACACCCGTCGAGACGAACGCCACGTCGGAACCGGCGGGGTAGCCGGCGGCGGCGATGACGGCCGAGGTGTCGAAACGGTCGGCACCCGAGAGCCGCGACGTGGGCGCGACGGCCCGGAGCTGGGCGATGACCGATTCTCCCACCGCGTTGACCCCGCCGAGCACGACGATGCGTGCAGGGGCCAGCCGGGTGAGCTCGGCCGAGACCGTCTGCGGCAGGGCGTCGGGCCGCGTGAGCAGCATCGGGCCCTTGTCGGGGCCGCCGGCCAGGGCTGCGCCCGAGAGGGCGTCGGGGAAGTCCAGGCCGGTCGCGACGTAGGCCGTCCCGCCCCGACCCTTCGGGAAGGTCGTGCTCGAGATCGTCGCAGACGTGTCGAAACGATCCGCACCCGAGACGCGGGTGACACCGGCGGCGCCGGTCGTCGCGATCTGGGAGAGCTGCTGGCGGACCGTGTCGGAGACCGCGGCCACCCCGCCCAGGACGACGACGCGTTGCGGGCGGAGCTCGGCGAGTTGGGCGCGGGTCGCGTCGGGCAGGGTGTCGGGGTAGGTCAGGAGGACCGGGGCGCCCCGGTAGCCGGCGGCCGCGCCCCCGGCGAGGGCGTCGGGGTAGGTGCTGCGGGACGCGACGTAGACCAGGGGGATCGAGGCCTTGGTCGGGGCGTTGCCGTCCACGACGACCGGCGGGGTGAACGCACTGGCGGCGATGGTCGCCGCGGTGGCGAAGGCGTCGGCTCCCGAGAGACGGCCCACGGCCGGGGTGGTCGGGCGGGTGAGGGCCGCGAGGTCGGCCTCGGTGCCGTTGAACACGTCCTGGTCACCGGGGTAGGGCGAGTCCTCGGTCTGGGACCACTGCCAGAACGTCCAGGTCGCGAAGGACGAGGTCGGCGGGGTGACCGGGGTGTTCGTGGTCGCCGTGGGGTAGTACGCGACGAAGAGGCGGTCCTTCGGGAACGCCGAGCTGTTGCCCGTGCACGAACTCCAGAAGTCCTGGTTGGTGTAGATCAGCGGCTGGACGCCCTGCTGGGCGACGACGGTGCCGATCCACGACTGGATCCAGGTGACCATCTCGGACTGCGACAGCCCCCAGCAGCGTCCACCCTGCTTGGTCGGGTTGGTCGACACCTCGACGTCGAGCACCGGGGGCAGCATGCCGGGTCTCCAGGCCGTGGCGTTGTCGAGGAAGAACTGCGCCTGCGGTGCCCCGGACGAGTAGAAGGGCAACGCGTAGTGGTAGAAACCGGCCGTCAGCCCCGCCGCCTGCGCGCCGGCGAACTGGGCGGAACGGTAGCGGTTGGTGCTGCCGGTGGGGTTGCCGTTCGTGTAGGTGCCGGGCACGCCCTCGGAGGCCTTGACGAACGTGAAGCGGGCGCCCGCCGAACGCGCGGCGGCGAAGTCGGGGGACGGCTGGTACGAGCTGACGTCGAAGCCGGGCACGCCACGAGGAGGCGAGACGGCCGCGGCGCGGGAGAGGCGTTCGTCGGCCCCGTCCCGGGTGCCGCCCGATGCCCCCATCTCGTGGTCGGAACCCGCGTCCTGCTGGGCGAGCGTCGGGGACGAGGTCGAACCGGCGGTGACGGGAGCCGCGACGGCGACCGTGGTCGTCCCGAGCCCGAGGACGACGCCGAGGGCGACCGTCAGGGCGAGACCGCGGACGGACCCGGCACGGTGAGAAGAAGTGGACACGAGACAGACCCCCAGACGCAGGCGACGCCCCTCGCCGCCTGAGGGCGATCCTAGGGGAGGGGGTGCCGTCGGTGGCTCGGCCTAGGCTGACGACATGACCGACGCCGCCGCCGTGAGCACCCGCCCCGAGGGCGTGCTCAGCGGTCGGTACCGGCTGGCCACCCTCGGCATGTGCGCCCTCATCGGCATCGCGGCGTTCGAGTCGCTCGCGGTCACGACGATCATGCCGATCATCAGCCGTGAGCTCGACGGCGAAGCGCTCTACTCGCTCAGCTTCGCGGCGCCCCTCGCGTCCGGCCTGGTCGGCATGGTGGTGGCGGGCAACTGGGCCGACCGCAGCGGGCCGCGCGTCGTGGTCATCGCCTCGATGCTGCTGTTCGCCGTCGGGCTGCTCGTCGTCGGCACCGCGCCCGACATGGTCGTGCTGCTGCTCGGCCGTCTGGTGCAGGGCGTCGGCTCCGGCGCGGTCATCGTCGGGCTCTACGTCATGGTCGCCCGGCTCTACCCGCCGGGCCTGCACCCGTCGATCTTCGCGGGGTTCGCCGCGGCCTGGGTCGTCCCGGGCCTCGTCGGGCCACTCGTCGCGGGCGTCGTGGCCGAGACGGTGGGCTGGCACTGGGTCTTCCTGGGTGCGCTCGGCCTCGCCGTGCCCGCGTTCTTCGCCGTCCTGCCGAGCCTGCGTCGCGTCCCTCCGCCCGAGGTGGCCGAGGGTGCGCGGCGCGTGCCCTGGAGCATCGGTCGCATCCTCTGGTCGGTCGGCGCGGCCTTCGGCGTGCTGGCCCTCAACCTGGTCTCCGAGTTCCCGACCTGGTTGACCGTCGTCGTCATCGTGGTGGCGGTGGTCGTGCTCGCCGTGGCGCTCCGGCCCCTGTTGCCGCCGGGCACGCTGCGCGCCGCCCCGGGGCTGCCCACCCTGGTGCTGCTGCGCGGTCTCGTGGGGGCGGCGTTCCTCGGCAGCGAGGTCTACATCCCGTACATGCTCTCGGCCGAATACGACTTCAGCGCCTCGGCCTCCGGCGTGACGCTGACCCTGGGGGCGCTCGGCTGGGCGTTCGCGAGCTGGGTGCAGGGCAGGCTCGGCGACCGGGTGGCCCAGCGCGACGGCATCCGCATCGGCATCGTCCTCGTGCTCCTCGGCGTCGTGGTCGCCGCGCTGACCCCCCTGTTCCACCTGCCCCCGGCCTTCCTCATCGCGACCTGGGCCGTCGCCGGATTCGGCATGGGGTTCATGTACCCCCGCTTCTCGGTGCTCGTCCTCGCGCTGTCGACCGAGTCCGAGCGCGGGTTCAACAGTTCGGCGTTGACCATCGCCGACTCCACCGGTTCGGCCGTCGCGCTGGCCTTGACCGGCGCCGCGTTCGGGGTGCTCGGCGGCGCGTCCAGCCCCCTCGCCTTCGTCGCCTGCTTCGCCGTCGGCACGGGCGTCGCGGTGCTCGCGCTCGCCCTGAGCGGCCGCGCGGTGCCCCGGGGACGGTGACCGCGCCTCCTGCCCGCCGATGGTGCCGCCGCTCCGCCGATGCCGGTGCCGGCGCCGGGCGTCGCGACGGGGCGGTGACCCCCGTCCGGGACGTCGGCGACCTCCGGGGAATGCATAATGGTCTCCGGACGACGATGTGTACGGTCACATCGCCCGGTCACAGAGCGACGGAGCGACGGTGAAGCCTGACATCGACAAGGTGCGTGCTCCCAACATCCGCGACGTGGCCGCTCTCGCAGGGGTCTCGTACCAGACCGTCTCGCGTGTGCTCAACGACAGTCCCAGCATCCGGCCGAGCACGCGGCAGAAGGTGCTCGACGTCATCGACGAGATCGGCTACCGACCGAACCAGGCCGCGCGGGCGCTGGTCACCAGCCGGTCGAAGGCCATCGGCGTGCTCACCCTGCAGAACGTCCACTTCGGTCCGCAGACGATCGTCAACGCCATCGAGGTCGCGGCCCGGACGGCCGGCTACCGGCTGAGCATCGCGAGCACGACGACGGTGTCGGACGACGTCCGGGCGAGCCTGCAGTTGCTCACCAACCAGGCGGTCGAGGCGATCATCGTCATCGCCCCGCAACGCAAGTTCTTCGACGTGATCGACGAGCTCGACCTCGACGTCCCCATCGTCGCGCTCGACTCGACGCAGCGGGCCCGGGCGCACAGCCTCTCGGTCGACCAGTTCGAAGGGGCGCGCCTCGCGACCCGGCACCTGATCGACCTCGGCCACCGGCACATCGTGCACGTCGCCGGACCCCAGGACTGGATCGAGGCCGACGAGCGGATGCAGGGCTTCCTCTTCGAGATGGGCGAGGCCGAGTTGTCGATCGAGCCGCCCATCCTCGGCGACCTGACCGCCGACTTCGGCTACACGGCCGGGCAGGAACTGCTGCGCCGCCGCGACTTCACCGCCGTGTTCTCGGCCAACGACCTGATGGCCGTGGGCCTGCTGCACGCCTTCCGCGAGGCCGACGTCGACGTGCCCCGCGAGGTCAGCGTCGTAGGCTTCGACGACTCGCCGACCGCGCCGCACCTGTGGCCGCCGCTCACGACCGTGCGTCAGGACTTCGCCCTGATCGGCCGACGCGCCGTCGAACTCGTCGTGGCCGAGCTCGAGGGCGGCACGGTCGTCGACCGCACCCTGATCCCTCCGGAACTGGTGGTGCGCGGGTCGACCTCGCGCCCCTGGTTCCTCTGACGGCCCGTCACCGCACGGCGGGACGACCGTCAGGAGGCGCGGCGCGCGTCGGTCGGCCCGCGTTCGATAACGGATCGGCATCGGCATTTGACAGCACCCCCTCTCGGGATTAGCTTTGCTCCAGTCGCAGTGTGAACGGTCACATTCGGCGGGTCCGGCCCCTTCGGCAGGCTCGACGGACGGCCCGGCACGGCGGCGACGAATCACAGGATGCCCGTCGGTGCACATCACCGGCGGACGACGACGAGGTCGAAGGTCGAGGACGACGTGCCCAGTGCCGTGACGCAGAGCGAACAGCTCGCGAGCAGCCACATCCCCGGGGGTGCCCCGCATGGGCGTTGACTCTCCCGTCATCCTCGAGATGCGCTCCATCACGAAGGAGTTCCCGGGCGTCAAGGCGCTCGACGACGTGTCGATGCAGGTCCGCGCCGGTGAGGTGCACGCGATCTGCGGCGAGAACGGCGCCGGCAAGTCGACGCTGATGAAGGTCCTCTCGGGTGTCTACCCGTTCGGCACCTACACGGGCGACATCGTCTACCAGGGTGCCGAGATGCGCTTCCGCGACATCCGCTCGAGCGAGTCGCAGGGCATCGTCATCATCCACCAGGAGTTGGCGCTGATCCCCGAGCTCTCGATCACCGAGAACATCTTCCTCGGGAACGAGCCGACCCGCTTCGGGGCCATCGACTGGCGCGCGGCGAAGACGAAGGCCATCGACCTGCTCGCCCGCGTCGGCCTCAAGGACGACCCCGACACCGCCATCAAGAACCTCGGCGTCGGCAAGCAGCAGCTCGTCGAGATCGCCAAGGCGCTGAACAAGAACGTCAAGCTGCTGATCCTCGACGAGCCGACCGCGGCCCTCAACGAGGCCGACTCGCAGCACCTGCTCGACCTCATCCGCGGCCTCAAGGGTCGGGGCATCTCGTCGATCATGATCAGCCACAAGCTCAACGAGATCGAGGCCATCGCCGACTCCATCACGATCATCCGTGACGGCAAGACCATCGAGACGCTCGACGTGAAAGAGGACGGCGTCAACGAGGACCGCATCATCCGCGGCATGGTCGGCCGCAACCTGGCCAGCCGTTTCCCCGACCGCACCCCGAAGATCGGCGAGGTCTTCTTCGAGGTCAAGGACTGGTGGGTGCGCCACCCGCAGACGGCCGAACGCTTCGTCTGCAAGGGATCGTCCATCACCGTGCGCAAGGGCGAGATCGTCGGCCTGGCCGGCCTGATGGGCGCCGGTCGCACCGAACTCGCGATGAGCATCTTCGGTCGCTCGTACGGTCAGTTCGTCTCGGGCGAGATCGTCAAGGACGGCCGGAAGATCGAGATCAAGAACGTCTCGGACGCGATCGACAACGGCCTGGCCTACGTCTCCGAAGACCGGAAGGTGCTGGGGCTCAACCTGCTCGACGACATCAAGCGCTCGACGGTCGCGGCCAAGCTCACCAAGATCTCGAAGGCCTCCGTGGTCAACACCTACGAAGAGCACTCGATCGCCGAGGACTACCGCAAGAGCCTGCGCGTCAAGACCCCCACGGTCGACGAGGGGGTCGCCAAGCTCTCCGGCGGCAACCAGCAGAAGGTCGTCCTGGCGAAGTGGATGTTCACCGACCCCGACCTGCTCATCCTCGACGAGCCCACGCGAGGCATCGACGTGGGCGCCAAGTTCGAGATCTACAACATCATCAACCAGCTCGCGGCCCAGGGCAAAGGCGTGATCGTCATCTCGTCCGAACTGCCCGAGCTGCTGGGGCTCTCCGATCGCATCTACACGATCTTCGAGGGTTCCGTCACGAACGAGATCGAGGCCTCCGAGGCCGACGCCGAGACGCTCATGCGAACCATGACCTCGAAGAAGAAGGAGCAAGCCGCATGAGTGGCATCAAAGACCTGAAGAAGGTGTTCGGCGGCAACACGTCGAACGCGCGCCAGTTCGGCATGATCGCGACGCTCGTCGTGGCCATCCTGATCTTCCAGGTGCTGACCGACGGGCTCACCCTGCAGCCCACGAACCTCATCGCCCTGGTCAGCCAGTACTCGTACATCCTGATCCTCGCCATCGGCATGGTGATGGTCATCGTGGCCGGCCACATCGACCTCTCGGTCGGTTCGGTCGCCGCCTTCAGCGGCATCGTCGTCGCCAAGGCGATGGACAGCTGGGGTCTTCCGTGGGGTGCCGCGATCCTGCTCGGCCTCGTGGTCGGCGTGGTCATCGGCGCCTGGCAGGGCTTCTGGGTCGCCTACGTCGGCGTCCCCGCCTTCATCGTGACGCTGGCCGGCATGCTGCTCTTCCGCGGTGCCAACCAGTTCGTCGGCAACGCCGACACCATCCCGGTCCCCGAGGGCTTCACGGTCATCGGCGCGGGTTACCTCCCCGAGTTCGGTCCGAACACCGGCTACAACAACGCGACCCTGCTGCTCGGCCTCGTCATCATCGTCGCCGTGGTCTACAACGAGTTCCGCCTGCGTCGCATCCAGCAGAAGATGGGCTCCGAGCGGGCTCCCCTCTGGGTCAGCGCCGTCAAGCTGGTCGTGCTGGTCGCGATCATCGCCTACGCCGCGACGCTCTTCGCCGGCGGCCGCGTCGGGACGTCGTTCCCGATCTCGGGCATCATCCTCGGCGTGCTCGTCCTGGTCTACGGCTTCGTCACGCAGAACACGATCTTCGGTCGGCACATCTACGCGGTGGGTGGCAACTCGCACGCCGCCGAGCTCTCGGGCGTCAAGGCGAAGCGCATCAACTTCTTCGTCATGATGAACATGTCCGTGCTCGCCGCCCTGGCCGGCATGATCTACGTCGCCCGTGCCGGTGCCTCCGGCCCGCAGGACGGCCTCAACTGGGAGCTCGACGCCATCGCCTCGGTCTTCATCGGTGGCGCCGCCGTCGCCGGCGGCATCGGCACGGTGACCGGCTCGATCGTCGGTGGTTTCGTCATCGCCGTGCTGAACAACGGCCTGCAGCTCATGGGCGTCGGCTCCGACAAGGTGCAGATGATCAAGGGCCTCGTGCTCCTGATCGCGGTCGCGGTCGACGTCTACAACAAGAGCCAGGGTCGTCCTTCCATCACCGGGTTCCTCACCCGGGGCCTGCGTCGCGACAAGAACGGCATCGCGGCCTCCGACCTGCCCCCGGGCGCCCAGAACGGCGTCGGTCGCGACGCCGAGACGACCGAGCCCGCACTCACACCGAACGGCGACATCTCGGACGTGCAGCGTCCCAAGGCCACGACGCCCAACTAGACCCACCACCCGCGCGCCCGTCCATCGACGGCCGGGCGCGCCTCCACCGGGAGTCCGCACCGCGGGCGACCACACGGCATCACCCCTCACAACGAGAAAGTAGACACAGCATGCGCAAACTCGCGCTGACGACCTTCGCGGTCGCCGCAGCAACGACGCTGATCCTGAGCGGCTGCTCGAACTCGGCCCGCACCGACGCGGGTTCGGGCGACGCGGCCTCGGGCTTCGAGTCCGGCTCGACCATCGGCGTGGCCCTGCCGGCCAAGACGAGCGAGAACTGGGTCCTCGCCGGCGACCTGTTCACCAAGGACCTCACCGACGCCGGGTTCAAGCCCGACGTGCAGTACGCGGCCGCCAGCGGCACCGTGGCCAACCAGCAGGACGAGATCCAGTCCATGGTCACCAAGGGCGCGAAGGTCATCATCATCGGCGCGGCCGACGGTGGCCAGCTCGGCACCCAGGTCAAGGCCGCCCACGACGCCGGCGCCGTGGTCATCGCCTACGACCGCCTGATCCTCAACACCGAGGACGTCGACTACTACGTCGCGTACGACAACTTCAAGGTCGGCGAGCTCCAGGGCCAGGCCCTGCTCGACGGCATGGCCGCGAAGAAGGCCGACGGCCCCTACAACGTCGAGCTGTTCTCCGGCTCGTCGGACGACGCCAACTCGAAGGTCTTCTTCGACGGCGCGATGAGCGTCCTGCAGCCGAAGATCGACGACGGCACCCTCGTCGTCGCCTCGGGCCAGACCGACATCAAGCAGACGGCGACCGACGGCTGGAAGCCCGAGAACGCCCAGCGCCGCATGGACTCGCTGCTCACCAGCACCTACGGTGACAAGGAGCTCGACGGCGTCCTGAGCCCGAACGACACCCTGGCCCGCGCCATCATCACCTCGGTGAAGCAGGCCGGCAAGGACATCCCGACCGTCACCGGTCAGGACTCCGAGGTCGAGTCGGTCAAGTCGATCATGGCCGGCGAGCAGTACTCGACCATCAACAAGGACACCCGCAACCTCGTGAAGCAGGCCGTCGCGATGGTCAGCTCGCTCAGCAAGGGCGACAAGGCCGAGACGAACGACGACGAGTCGTACGACAACGGCAGCAAGGTCGTCCCGGCCTACCTGCTGCCCCCGCAGATCGTGACCAAGGACAACGCCGCCGAGGCGTACGCCAACGACACGACGCTCGAGCCGCTCACCAAGTAGCACCCCCGCTGCCCTCGGGCAGCACCGGCACCGGCCGGGCACCCCGCACGGGGTGCCCGGCCGTCGTCGTCGGCGGGCGGTATCGTGCGTCCGTGGACACCGACCGACGAGCGCAGGAGGCGCGGGCCGCGTCCGCGACGCCGGTCACCGTCGAGTCGCTGCTCGCCTCGCCCCGGTCCCGCTACGTCGGCCGCCCCGCCGACGGCCCGGCCCCGGCCCCGACCACGGGCCCCGAGTCGCACGACGCCGTCACCGTGCGCGCCCACCTCGGCATCGTGGGCGACCGCTACTTCAACGCCCCGGCGCACCGCGGGGCCTCGGTCACCCTCTTCGCCGCCGAGCAGCTCGGGTACCTGGCCCGCGAGCTCGGCCTGCCCGAGGGCACGGTGCTCGACGCCGCCCTGACGCGTCGCAACGTGGTCGTGCGCGGCATCGACGTCGACGCCCTCGTGGGTCGCGAGTTCGACCTCGACACGGGCGACGGCCCGGTGTCGTTCCGCGCGAACCGGGCGGCGAACCCGTGCGCGTGGATGGACGTGGTGTTCGGCGCGGGGGCCTTCCGCGCGCTCCGGGGCCGCGGGGGAGTCCGATGCGAACCGCTCACCGACGGGGTGCTGCGCGTGGGGCCGGGACTGCTGCGCGCCTCCTAGGCGGCTGGGCGGCCCGCCGAGCCGTCGGAACGGGGAGCGCTGCGGGTCAACCCCACCAGGTGGGCAGCATGAGGTTCATGGTGTCGAGCAGGGCGCGGCGGCTCGTCCGCTTGCCGCCGAGCCAGGCCTCGACGGCTCCCACGAGCCCGTGTGCCAGGTGGCCGGCGGCGATGTGCACCGCGAGCCCCTCGGGGAGGCTGCCGGCGGGCAGGCCGGAGAGGTGCTGCACGCTCGACTCCTCGAAGTGGCGGGCCAGCGCCTGGTGGATCGACGCGTCGAGCGGGTCGGGCAGGGCGAGACGGTAGATCTCGCGGTACCGCACGACGTGGTCGACGACCTTCTCCATCGCACGCCGCGTCGCGTCGGGGCCGTCGGCCCGGCCGTCGAGCCGCAGCGCGTGGTCCTCGTCGCGGATGGCGTCGAGCTCGGGGGTGAGCACCGCGGTGAGCAGGCTGCCGGGCGAGGTCGCGTGGCTGTAGAACGTCGCGCGGTTGATCCCCGCGGCCCGGGTGACGTCGGCGACCGAGATGCTCGACACGGGCCGGGTCGAGGCGAGCTCGACGACGGCGGCGTGCAGTGCCTTCGTGGTCTGGACGATGCGCGCGTCGACCATGGACGTTCCTCCTCGGGTGCTCGGACGGGACGATCGCGTCCGAGGCCAGGTCGAGCCTAGACCGGGCCGACGCGCCGACACGGCACGGCGCGAGCCGCCGAGGCGGAAGGGCTGTCGCGGGGGTGCACGGCGGGGTTAGGCTGAGAACCGACGGGTGTCGTGCAGCGACGCCGTTCCCCTCCCTCCTCCCACCCCCTCCGATCTCGTGGTGGTCGTGCGCGACGGCCGGGTCGCATCGATTCGAGCCGCGAGCCGGCCTCGTCGTCGTGGCCGCGCCTCCTCGCGTGCCCCGATCCGTGACCGCCCCGTGCCCTCCCTCCGTGACCGCCCCTCCGCGACCCCCCAGACAGGACCTGCCTCGTGACCACCGTCGTCCACCCGGGTGACTCCCTGACCCGCCGCCAGCGGCTCGTCTACGTCGTCGTGCTCGGCGCGCTCACCGCGCTCGGGCCGTTCACGATCGACCTCTACCTGCCGGCGTTCCCCGAACTCAGCCGGGACTTCTCCGTCGACAGCGGCGTCATCCAGCTGACGCTGACGGCGACGACGATCGGCTTCGGGGTGGGGCAGCTGCTGGTCGGGCCGTGGAGCGACAAGGTCGGCCGTCGCACGCCGCTGATCGTCGCGACCGCCGTGCACATCCTCGCCAGCATCGGCGCCGCCAGCGCGCCGACCATCGAGCTGCTCGCCGTGTTCCGGGTGCTGCAGGGCATGGGTGCCGCCGCCGGGGGCGTCGTCGCCATGGCGACGGTGCGCGACCTGTTCGGTGGGCTGCCGCTCGTGCGCATGCTGTCGCGTCTCGCCCTGGTGAACGGGCTCGCCCCCATCGTCGCGCCCGTGATCGGCTCCCAGCTGCTGGCCTTCACCAGCTGGCGCGGCATCTTCGTGTTCCTCGTGGCCTACGGCGCGTTCGTGATCATCGCCGCGATCTTCCTGATCGTCGAGACCCTGCCGCCCGCCCGGCGGCACGAGGCCGGGCACACGACGCTCGGACAGCGCTACAAGGTGCTCTTCAGCGACCGGATCTTCGTCGGCGTCGCCCTGATCGGGGCGATGGTCTTCTCAGGCCTGTTCTCGTACCTCTCGGCCTCGTCGTTCCTCTTCCAGGAGGTCTACGGCCTGAACGCCCAGCAGTACGGCTACCTGTTCGCGATCAACTCGCTCGGGATCGTCGCCGGCGTCCAGATCAGCTCGCGGCTGGCCCGGCGGGTCGGGCCGCAGTGGATCCTCGCCTGCTCGACGATCGTCCTGCTGCTCGCCGCCGCGTCGATCGTCGTGCTCGACTCGCTCGGTGCCGGGCTCGTGGGCATCCTCGTGCCGCTGTGGTTCTTCATCGCGGCCTGCGGCTTCTCGTTCCCGCAGGTCCAGGTGCTCGGGCTCGCCAACCACGGCAAGGAGGCAGGGACGGCGGCGTCGTTGCTCGGCGCGCTGAACTTCGGCCTGGCGGGGCTCATCTCGCCGGTGGTCGGGTTCCTCGGCATCGGGTCCGCCGTGCCGATGGGCAGCGTCATGGTCGCCACCTCGTGCGTGGCCATCGCGAGCCTGTGGCTGCTGGTGCGCCCGCGGACGGTGCCGGCGCTGGGTCGCTGACCCGCGCCTCCCGGTCGTCCGTCGTCGAGCGTCGACGACCGGCGCCTCCCGGTCGCCGACCCGCGCCTCCCGGTACCGTCTGGGGATGCGCACCGACCCGCTCGCCCCGAAGCCCGCCTCGCCGTCCGAAGAACGGGTGGCCCGCCGCGTGCAGCGCCGCTGGTGGGTGTTCAGCGCGCTCGGCGCCATCGGCGTCGTGCTGCTGCTCGGCGTCGTGATCACGGCCCGGGCGGGGGTGATCGGCGTCGACGAGCGGTTCATGGGCGAACTGGTCGAGCACCGCAGCCCGTTCTGGGACGTCCCCTCGTTGATCTTCAACTCGATCGGCGCGGGCGTGGTCGGCGTCTTCGTCGTCCCGCTGGGCGTCGCCGCGCTCTTCCTGCTGCGCCGTCGCCCCTGGGCCGCGCTCTACTGGATCGCCGCCTGCGCGCTCAGCGCGGGCGTGGTCCAGGTCGTCAAGCACACGTTCGGCCGGGCCCGTCCCGAGGACATCCTCGTGGTGAGCGACTACGGCTCGTTCCCCTCGGGCCACACGTCCAACGCCGCGACGCTGGCCGTCGTGCTCGGGGTGATCCTGCGACGCGTCTGGGTGTGGGTCGCAGGCGCGGCCTACACGGTGCTGATGCTGCTCAGCCGCACCTACCTCGGGGCGCACTGGCTGACCGACACGATCGGCGGACTGCTGATCGGTGCCGGGGTCGCGGTCGTCCTCTGGGCCCCGGTCGCGCACCGGCTGCTCGACGAGCAGGAGCGCGTGCGGGGTCGCGGCTGGATCTGGCAGGGGCGCCGCGCCTGACGGTGCCGCTCGCGGGGTCGATGACGGGGGCGCTCGCGGGGTCGATCACGGGCGGGTCCGGACGAGGCCGGCGTGCGGCGTCGCCCGGTGTGGCCGAACTCGCCCGGACCGCGGTGCGCAGGGTGCCTAGGCTGGCCGCATGACGGACGCGCTCGAGCAGGCCAGGGCGGAGGCCGCCGCAGCGGTCGCCGCCGCCGAGAAGGCGAAGCAGGACGCGGAGGCGGCACTCGCGCGGGCCGAGCGGCTCGCGGCCGAGGCGGACGTCGCCGACGCCGCGGCGGACGCCGGGCTGACCGAACCCGAGCCGGTCGCCGGCACCCCGGTCGACGGCCTGCCCGTCCCGCCCGGCGGGCCGCTCGACGAGTCGGCGGTCGACCTCGTCCGCGCGGGCTACGGTTTCGACGGTCCCGCCCTCGAGCTCGGCGCCCTCGTGAACGGCGATGCCCGGGTCGACGTGCCCGTGCGCATCCCGCTCGCGATGCTCAACCGGCACGGGCTCGTGGCCGGTGCGACCGGCACGGGCAAGACCAGGACCCTGCAGGTGCTCGCCGAGCAGCTCTCGGCGGCCGGGGTCCCGGTCTTCGCGGCCGACGTGAAGGGCGACCTGTCGGGCATCGCGACGCCGGGCGAGGCGAACGAGAAGCTGCTGGCCCGCACGCGGGGGATCGGCCAGGACTGGTCGCCGCAGGCGGCACCGACCGAGTACTTCGCCCTCGGCGGCAAGGGCACCGGCGTGCCGGTCCGCGCGACGGTCAGCGGTTTCGGGTCGCTGCTGCTCAGCAAGGTGCTCGGCCTCAACGACACGCAGGAGAGCAGCCTCGGCCTGGTGTTCCACTACGCCGCGCAGGCCGGTCTGCCGCTGCTCGACCTGTCCGACCTGCGGGCCGTGCTGACCTGGCTGACGAGCGACGAGGGCAAGGGCGAACTCGAGGGGTTGGGCGGGCTGAGCAGACAGACCGTCGGGGTGATCCTCCGCGAGCTGATCACGTTCGCCGACCGGGGGGCCGACGCGTTCTTCGGCGAGCCCGAGATCGACACCGCCGAGTTCCTCCGCACGGCCGAGGACGGTCGTGGCGTCGTCAGCCTGCTCGAGGTGCCCGGTGTGCACGACCAGCCGGCGCTGTTCTCGACCTTCCTGATGTGGCTGCTCGCCGACCTGTACAACGACCTGCCCGAGGTGGGCGACCTCGACAAGCCGAAGCTCGTCTTCTTCTTCGACGAGGCGCACCTGCTGTTCGCCGACGCCTCGAAGGAGTTCCTGGCGCAGATCACGCAGACCGTCCGGCTCATCCGGTCCAAGGGCGTGGGCATCGTCTTCGTCACCCAGACCCCGAAGGACGTCCCGGGAGAGGTGCTCGCCCAGCTCGGCTCGCGCGTCCAGCACCAGCTCCGCGCCTTCACGCCCGACGACGCGAAGGCCCTGCGGGCGACGGTGTCGACGTACCCGACGAGCGACTACGACCTCGCCGCGGTGCTCACCGGCCTCGCCACCGGGGAGGCGGTGGTGACGGTCATGAACGAGAAGGGGGCTCCCAGCCCGGTCGCGTGGACGCGCCTCCGTGCCCCGCGCGGTTCGATGTCGCCGACCCCGGCCGACGTCATGACCGCGGCGGTCGCGGCGTCGCCGTTGATCGCCGCCTACGGTGCGTCGATCGACCGCGACTCGGCCCGGGAGATCCTGGCCCGCAAGCTCGAGGCGGCCGCGCTCGACCAGCGCGAACGGACCGACGCCGCGGCACGTCAGGCCACGATCGACGCCCAGCTCAAGGAGGCCGCGGCCCGCGAGAAGGCGGACGCCCGGGCGGTCACCGCCGCCGAGCGCGAGCGGAAGGCCGCCCAGGCCGAGTACGAACGTCAGCAGAAGGAGTTCGAGCGAGCCGAGCGGGCGGCCGCGAAGGCGCGTGCCGGGCGCGGGACGACGACCCGCGCCTCCTCGGGGTCCCGTTCGTCGGGGTCCGGATCGACCGGCGGCTTGCTCGGCGAGGTCCTCGGGTCGAGTGCCGGCAAGGCGGTCGTGCGCGAGGTCGTCAAGGGCATCTTCGGCACGCTGCGTCGCCGCTGAGCCCCGGGTCGGTGCAGCCCCGAGGTGGTGCATCCCCGAGGCGGTGCAGCCCGAGGCGGTGCAGGCCCGGGCCCGCGGGCACGTCCTCAGGCGGGGTTGCCGAACGCCTGGAAGAGCACCACGAGCGTGCCGGTCGCCAGGGCGAACAGGCCGCAGGCGATGGTGACCCCGATCCACGGGCGGCTCTCGTACCAGTAGGGGCTGTCGGGGTAGGCCGCGAAGAACTCGCGGCGGGTGAGGGCCCGGGACAGGACGGTCGTCGGGATGCCGAGTGCGTCGACGACGGCGTGCACGGACGCCTCCGACCAGTACGTGCCCCGCATCCGGAACAGGCGTCGCCCCTCGTCGTCGAGGGCGAGCAGCTGCGTGACGGTCTCGGTCGAGTGGTCCCGGTAGGTGCGGACGAGCACGAGGGAGTCGACCTCGTCGCGCCGCAGCCGGACGAAGCCGGGCAACCACCCCCGCTTGACGAACTCGCTGCGCGTGACGGCCGCGTACGAGAGGCGGTAGCGCCAGTACATGAGCAGTCCCATCACCACGACGCCGCAGGTGACGGCCAGCACGCCGCTCTGGTGGCCGCTCGGCAGGGTCAGCCACAGCACCGCGATCAGCACGGGGGACAGGCTGAAGACGCCGGTGAGCGTGGCGCTCCGGGCGAGTTCGCGCCGTGGCCGCACCGTCACGGTGCCCCGCTCGGTCGGCATCGCCGCGTCGGTCGTGTTCATGTCGTCCCCCCGGGGTCGGCGTGACCCCGAGTCCCCCGACCCGAGGCTGCTGCTGTCGGGGCAGCGCCGTGCCCTCAGCGTAGACGATGCGTTCGCACAGATACCGGGGCGTCCCACCCCAGTGCGGGGAGCCCGTGATCGGGGGACTCGAGCGAGTGTCAGCTCTCTGCGCGGTCCCGGAGGCGCTCGATCTCGCGACGGTCGCGCTTGGTCGGGCGGCCCGCGCCTCGGTCGCGGACCGGTACGGCGGCGACCTCTTCGCGCGGCGGTGGCGGGGGAGTGAGGTCGGTCATCGCCTCGGCCGCGGCCGGAGCACCGACGCGCTTCACGAGGCAGGTCTTGACGACGACGATCCGCTCGAAGCCCGCGATGCGCGCCCGGACCTCGTCGCCGGGACGGACCGCCTGGGCGGCCTTGACGCGCTCGCCGTTCACCCGCACGTGACCGGCCCGGCAGGCGGCGTTGGCGGCCGAGCGGGTCTTGTAGAGCCGGACGGCCCAGAGCCAGGCGTCGACGCGGGCGGACGTGAGGGGCGGCATGGGGAAATGCTACGGGTGGCCGCCGACGTCGAGGACCGAGGGGGCCGGTCTCAGAGGTCGTCGGAGGCGACGCGCGCCGGGGTGCCCCCGGTCACGCGCACCAGCTCGGCGAACGTCGTGGCGAAGACGGTGTTCGCGGTGCCGGCGCTCGCCCAGAGCACGTCGTGGGTCTCGAGCGCGGTGTCGACGAGCGTCCGCACCGGGCTGGGGTGGCCGACCGGGGCCACGCCGCCGATGACCTGGCCGGTCGCGCGCTTCACCTGGTCGGCGTTCGCCCGCATGATCGGGCCCCGGCCCAGCGTCGACGCCACCAGGTCGGTGTCGACCCGGTGGGCGCCGCTGGTGAGCACGAGCAGGGCCTCCCCGCCGGTGTGGAACACCAGGCTGCTGGCGATGGCGCCCACCTCGCAGCCGAGGGCGGCGGCGGCCTGCGCAGCCGTGTGCGTCGACTCGTCGAACTCGCGGACCTCGCCCTCGGCACCGGCGGCACGGAGGGCGGCGACGACGGCGCGGGCCCGCGGCGGCAGGGCGGCGTCGGGGTGCTCCGAGGAGGGGCGGTGCGCGTCGGTCATGCCCCGACGGTAGCCATGAGGGAGCCTCAAGGTCAGCAGCGACACGGGGGCGTCCCCCGGGCCCCGCGGAGTCCGGTACGCTGGTCTCGGTCGTGCGACGGTTCACCGTGTGCCCGCCCTGGAGGATTCGCCTAGTGGCCTATGGCGCACGCTTGGAAAGCGTGTTGGGTGCAAGCCCTCAGGGGTTCGAATCCCCTATCCTCCGCATCGAGACGGCTCTTCCCTCCCCGGGAGGGGCCGTTTCTCGTCCTCGCCCCACGTTCTGGGGCATCGCCTTCTCCCCGATGGAGGCCCGGTCGCCCTAGCCTTGGGTCATGAGCGTCAGTCAGTTGGGCAACGACACCCTGCGCCCCAGCGTCTGGGGCGACTCCGGCCTCCTCGCGCGGGTCATGTCGGCCGGCTCGCGACGTCACGTCGCCCTGCTCAAGCAGGGCTTCGTCTTCCTCTTCGTGTTGCTCGCCGCAGTCGTGAGCACGCTCATCCCGTGGCTGCCCGTCAGCGATGCACCGAGCATGTGGGCCGGCGTCTTCGCCGCGTTCTGCGGCGTCGTCTTCGCCTCGGTGGTCTCCCGGCGTCCCCGCCTGCTCACCTGGGAGATCGTCATCCCCGCCGCCGACTTCGTCGCGGTGGGCCTGCTCCGCTACGGAACGGGTGACAGCGGGTCCGTCTTCATCCCCATCATCCTGCTGCCGATCGTCTGGATCGCCGTGTGGCCGGGGCGGCTCAGCATCGTGTGGCTGCTGATCGGATCGGCCGTCACCTTCATGCTGCCGTTCGTGATCGAGCCGAGCGGACGCGCGCCCAGCGAGTTCATCCGCATCGCCTTCTCCCTGGCCATCTACGCCACCATCGGCCTCGCCATCAACGAGCTCGCCCGGCAGGCGAGCCGCAAGGTGGAGCTGTCCCGAGCGCAGCAGCACGCGGTCGAACGGGAGCTCGACCGGGCCGCGACCATCCAGCAGTCGCTCCTGCCACCGAAGACGAGCCTCCTTCCCGAGATGTTCGCCGTCCGGGGGAGGTGCATCCCCGCCCGCGCCGTCGGGGGCGACTTCTACGACTGGTATCCCACCCCGGACGGCATCGCCCTGACCGTGGGGGACGTCATGGGCAAAGGCGTCGGAGCGGGGATGATCGCCGCCGCCGTGCGTTCCGTCATCCGCAGTTCGTCGGACGATCTCGACCCCGCCGTGGCCCTGCGTCGTGCGACGACGGGCCTCGCGAGCGGTGACGGTGACGTCCAGTTCACCACGTGCTTCCACGCCCGCATCACTCCGTCGGGCGAGATCCGTTGGGCCGACGGCGGACACGGGCTGGCGCTCATCCGGCGCGCCACCGGTCTCGTGGAGCGGCTGCAGTCGTCCGACCTCCCCATCGGCCTCGGGGA
The DNA here is from genome assembly GCF_030209595.1 of Frigoribacterium sp. ME-P-080. Lineage (NCBI taxonomy): Bacteria > Bacillati > Actinomycetota > Actinomycetes > Micrococcales > Microbacteriaceae > Frigoribacterium > Frigoribacterium sp. ME-P-080. The sequence continues at coordinate 322,243 of NZ_JARVRR010000003.1, read as the reverse complement.
CCGCTGGACGTCGTACGCCGACCAGCTGCACCCAGGCGACACGATCGTCTGCATCAGCGACGGGGTCCTCGATCTCTTCCCGGACGAACTGCACGCCTTCAGCCAGTTCCAACTGCTGCTCATCTCGTCCGGTGACCCGAGCGACATCGTGCAGAAGGTCGCCGAGCTGGTCGGCGACGACGAGCAGGCCGACGACGTCACCGTCGTCGCGGCGACGTTCGCCCCGGCTCTGACACGGGCGTGACGGTCGCCGTCACCTCGACCCGTGCCCGCCCCGGCGTCGTCTGGTAAGACAGGACGACGATGCCCCACGACGACCTGCCCTCTTCCCCGCCTCCCACCGTCGCTCCCGGACTCTTCGCCGAAGAGACGACCTCGGAGTCCACCCGCCTCGGCGAGATCCTCCGGAAGGAGACCGTGGGCGGGGTCGTCCTCGTCGTCGCCGCCGTCCTGGCGGTCGTGTGGGCGAACTCACCGCTCTCGGGGGCGTACTTCGCACTCCGGGACTTCGAGTTCGGCCCGGCGGGTCTCGGGCTGCACCTGAGCGTGGGGGAGTGGGCCGCGGACGGCCTCCTCGCGATCTTCTTCTTCCTCGTCGGGCTGGAGCTCAAACGGGAGTTCGTCGCCGGAGAGCTGCGGAAGGTCAGCAAGGCGATCGTGCCGGTGGCCGCCGCGTTCGGCGGAGTCCTCGTCCCCGCCCTGATCTTCACCGCCGTCAACGCCTCCGACCCGGAGGCGGTGCGGGGGTGGGCCATCCCCACCGCGACCGACATCGCCTTCGCCGTCGCGGTCCTCGCCATCGTGGGCTCGAGGTTGCCCAGCGCGCTGCGCATCTTCCTGCTGACCCTCGCCGTCGTGGACGACCTCATCGCCATCGGCATCATCGCGTTCGTCTACACCAGCGCGATCGAGGTCGTCCCGTTGGCACTCGCCATCGTGCCGCTCGCGGCGTACGTGTTCCTGACCCAGAGGTTCCGACGGTTCTTCGGCCTTCACCCCGCCGCGAACTGGTTCATCCTCCTTCCGGTCGCCGTCCTGGTGTGGGGGCTCATCCACGCCTCCGGGGTCCACGCCACCGTCGCCGGCGTCCTCCTCGGTTTCGCCGTCCCCGTCATCCGGAGCCAGGCCAGTGGCGGCCCGGATGCGGGACCGGGGCTCTCCGAGGTCTTCGAGCACCGCTTCCGGCCGATCTCCACCGGTTTCGCCGTCCCCGTGTTCGCGTTCTTCTCCGCAGGGGTCGCCTTCGGTGGCCTCGACGGCCTGAGGACGGCTCTCTCCAGTCCGGTCACGATCGGCATCATCGCCGCCCTCGTCCTCGGCAAACCCGTCGGCATCCTCGCGACGACCTGGATCACGACCAGGATCACCCGGGCAGAACTCGACCGGAGCATCAAGTGGGTGGACCTCACCGGCGTCGCCCTCCTCGGGGGCATCGGCTTCACCGTGTCCCTGCTCGTCGCCGAACTGAGCTACGGGCTCGGCAGCGCTCACGACGACGACGCCAAGGTGGCCATCCTCGTCGCGTCGGTGCTCGCCGCCGTCCTCGCGACGGCCGTCCTGCGACCCCGCAACCGGTACTACCGTCACCAGGATCGGTGACCCGGACGACGTCGTGATTGGGACGGCGGGCCCCTCAACCGTCACCATGGAGGCATGGCCACGACAACTCCTTCCCCTTCCGGGCCCCCCGCCGACCATCCCGCTTCCCTGACGGAGACCGTCTCGACCACCCCTCAACTGCGCCGCTGGGTCTTCTGGCCGGCCGCCGTCGTCGTCCTCGGCTTCGTCGCCTACACCCTGATCGCCCCCGCCTCGGCCGAGGCGCTGTTCCTCGGCCTGCAGAGCGGCATCGTCCGCAACTTCAGCTGGTACTACGTGCTGATCGCCGCCTTCTTCGTCGGCTTCAGCCTGTTCCTCGGGTTCAGCAGGTTCGGTGGCATCAAGCTGGGCAAGGACAAGGACGAGCCCGAGTTCTCGACCGGCTCGTGGTTCGCGCTCCTCTTCGCCGCGGGCATGGGCATCGGCCTCGTCTTCTACGGCGTCTCCGAGCCCCTCAGCCACTTCGCCTCGCCACGACCGGGCGTCACCGGCACCGAGGACCAGCTCGCGCAGCAGGCCCTGACCCAGACCTTCCTCCACTGGGGGCTGCACGCCTGGGCCATCTACGTCGTCCTCGGACTCGCCCTCGCCTACGCGATCCACCGGAGGGGTCGTCCCGTCTCCATCCGCTGGGCCCTCGAGCCCCTCCTCGGCAACCGCGTCCGCGGGGGCTGGGGCAACCTGATCGACGTCATCGCCCTCGTCGGCACGCTGTTCGGCGTCGCGACCTCGCTCGGCCTCGGCGTCATCCAGATCGGCGCCGGCCTCGAGGCCGCGGGCATCGCCGACAGCAGCATCGTGAGCCAGATCGCGATCATCGCCGTCATCACGGCGGTCACCATCGTGTCGCTCGTCACCGGCGTGACCAAGGGCATGAAGATCCTCTCGAACTTCAACCTCATCCTCGCGGCCGCCCTGCTGCTGTTCATCCTGATCGTCGGACCCACGCAGTTCCTGCTGCGCGACTTCGTGCAGTCCATCGGCGCCTACCTGCAGAACGTCGTCGGCCTGTCCTTCAACGTGACCGCCCAGCAGGGCGCGGCCGGCGAGGAGTGGCAGGGCGCCTGGACCACGTTCTACTGGGGGTGGTGGATGTCGTGGGCGCCCTTCGTCGGCATCTTCATCGCCCGCATCTCGAAGGGCCGCACGGTCCGCCAGTTCGTCTTCGGCGTGCTGCTCGTCCCGACCGCCCTCACCTTCCTGTGGTTCGCCGTCCTCGGTGGTGCCGCCATCCACCAGCAGACCGACGGCTCGGGTGGCCTCGTCGGAGCCGACGGCTCGGTCGACGTCGAGGGGTCGCTCTTCGCCCTGCTCGGCGGGCTGCCCGCCGGGACGGTCCTGACGTTCGGCGCGATCCTGCTCATCGGCGTGTTCTTCGTCACCTCGTCCGACTCCGGATCGCTCGTCATGGCGATGATCGCGTCGGGCGGCGACATCGAGCCGAAGAACTGGCTCCGGGTGTTCTTCGCCCTGGTGGCCGCCCTGCTCGCCGTCGCGCTCCTCCTGACCGGCGGTCTGGACGCCCTGAAGACCGCGGCGATCACGACGGCGCTGCCGTTCAGCATCGTGCTGCTGTTGACCTGTTGGTCGACGATCATCGCCTTCACCCGCGAACGTCGTGCGTACGACAAGGCCGAGCGCGACGTCCTCCTGGAGCACGTCGGCGCGTACTACGGGCTCGAGGTCGACGCCCCGACCCAGGCCGGTGGCACACGACTCGCCCGCCCCTGGGAGGCGGTCAAACGCCGGGTCCGGGGTGGCCGTGACGGTTCCCCGGTGAGCCGGGCGACGTCCGCCTCGGCCGTCGTCGCCGAGCCTCCGCTCCAGGTCGACGTCGTGTCGCCCGACCCGGCCGTCGACGGTCGGCTCGACACGCCCGGCGACACCGGACAGGACGGGTCGACCGGACGCTGACCCCACCGCTCTGCCCACGACGGGCGTCGTCTCCCCGGAGGCGGCGCCCGTCGTCGTCCCGGCGCCTCGTCGGTCCCGTCGCGCCCGGGTCAGGCCAGTCGGCGGATCATGTACCGCAGGTCTAGCCACTCGCCGAACTTCGTGCCGACCTCGCGCAGCACGCCGGCGTTCTCGAAGCCGAGCGACGCGTGCAGCCGCACCGACGCCTCGTTGCCCGCCTCGATCAGGGCCACCATGACGTGCAGCTCGTCCCGCGTGGCCCGCTCGACGAGTTCGGCCATCAGCGCTCGTCCGAGTCCCTTGCCCTGTTGCCCCGGACGCACGTAGACCGAGTTCTCGCAGGTGTGCCGGTAGCCGTCCTTGGCATGGAACGGCCCGTAGCTGCCGTAGCCGAGCACCTCGTCGCCGTCCACCGCGACGATCGCGCTGCGCCGCGCCTCCTGATGGCTGGTCAGCCACTCGCGCCGACCCTCGAGGGTCGGCGTGACGTCGGTCCAGATGGCCCGGGAGTGCGCCACGGCGTCGGCGTGGATCTCGAGGACGCCGGGCAGGTCGGCCTCGGTCGCGGTGCGGATCTGCATGCCGACGAGCCTAGGAGACGTCTCGCGGCCTCCGCCAGCACGCTTCCCCGGCGGCTCGAAGGCTGCCGCCCGTAGGCTGGCGAGCGTGTCGACACGCATCTACATCACCTCTGCCGAAGGCCACACGGGCAAGTCCACGATCGCCTTGGGCGTGCTCGACACGCTCAGCCACGAGGTGGGACGGGTGGGGGTGTTCCGACCCGTCGCCCGCTCGACCGACGAGCGCGACTACGTGCTCGAACTCCTGCTGTCGCACGACAGCGTCGACCTGGCCTACGACGAGTGCGTCGGCGTCAGCTACGACGCGGTGCACGCCGATCCCGATGCCGCGCTCGCCACCATCGTGAGCCGCTTCGCCGCCGTCGAGCGGCAGTGCGACGCGGTCGTGGTGATCGGTTCCGACTACACCGACGTCGGCAGCCCCACCGAGCTGTCGTACAACGCCCGCATCGCGGCCAACCTCGGCGCGCCCGTGCTGCTGGTGCTCGGCGGCCGCAGCGCCGACGGCCAGACGCGGCGCTCGGGCGCCGACATGCGCCAGGTCGCCGAACTGACCACCGCCGAGCTGCGCTCCGAGCACGCGAGCCTGCTGGCCGTCGTCGCCAACCGGGTCGATCCCGACCACCTCGACGAGGTCGTCGACGGCATCGGCCACGCCCTCGAGGCGTCACCCACCGGGCGGGTCCCGATCTGGACGCTGCCGGAGGACCGCGTCCTCGTCGCCCCGACGATGCGCGCCGTGCTGCAGGCCACCGGTGCGACCCTGCTGCGCGGCGACGACGCCCTGCTCGACCGAGAGGCGCTCGGCGTCGTCGTGGCGGCCATGTCGATGGAGAACGTGCTGCCGCGACTCACCGAGGGTGCCGTCGTCGTGGTGCCGGGCGACCGCTCCGACGTGCTCGTCGCGACGGTGCTCGCCCACGCCTCCGAGACCTTCCCGTCGCTCGCCGGCATCGTGCTCAACGGTGGGTTCGCCCTCGCCCCGCAGGTCGAGCGCCTGCTCGAGGGGCTCGACAGCCCGCTGCCGATCGCGACCACGAGCACCGGCACCTACGACACGGCCCTCGCCATCACGCAGACCCGCGGGCGCCTCGCCGCCGACTCGCCACGCAAGTACGACCTCGCCCTGGCCCTCTTCGAGACGCACGTCGACGGGGCCGAGCTGTTGCGCCTCCTGCAGGTCAGCCCGTCCGGGGTGGTGACGCCCCTGATGTTCGAGTACCAGCTGCTCGAGCGGGCGCGGGGGGCGCAGAAGCACATCGTCATGCCCGAGGGCGACGACGACCGGGTGCTGCGGGCCGCGTCCACCCTGTTGCAGCGCGGCGTCGCCGCCATCACGCTGCTCGGCGACGAGACGGCCATCCGCGCCCGGGGCGCCGAGCTCGGTCTCGACCTCGCCACCGCCCGCGTGCTCGACCCGTTCGACCCCAGCCTGCAGGTGCTCTTCGCGACCGAGTACGCCAAGCTGCGGGCCCACAAGGGCATCGCGGTCTCCCAGGCGATGGACACCGTGACCGACGTCTCGTACTTCGGCACGATGATGGTGAAGCTCGGCCTCGCCGACGGCATGGTGTCGGGCGCCAAGCACACCACGGCGCACACCATCCGGCCCGCCTTCGAGGTCATCAAGACGCTGCCCGACGTCGGCGTCGTGTCGAGCGTGTTCCTCATGGCGCTCGCCGACCGGGTGCTGGTCTACGGCGACTGCGCCGTCATCCCCGACCCGACCGCCGAGCAACTCGCCGACATCGCGATCTCGTCGGCGCAGACCGCACAGCAGTTCGGCATCGAGCCCCGCGTCGCCATGTTGAGCTACAGCACGGGCGACAGCGGCTCGGGTGCGGACGTCGAGAAGGTCCGCGCCGCCACGGCACTCGTCCGCGAACGCCGACCCGACCTGCTCGTCGAGGGGCCGATCCAGTACGACGCCGCGGCCGACCCGACGGTGGCCGCCGCCAAGATGCCGGAGTCCGAGGTCGCCGGTCGGGCGACGGTGTTCATCTTCCCCGACCTCAACACGGGCAACAACACGTACAAGGCCGTGCAGCGCAGTGCGGGTGCGGTCGCGATCGGCCCCATCCTGCAGGGCCTCCGCAAGCCGATCAACGACCTGTCCCGCGGGGCCCTCGTCGGAGACATCGTCAACACCGTCGCCATCACGGCCATCCAGGCCGGCACGCAGGCCGCCGCCGCCGCCGTCACCAGCACCGAAGGAGCCTCCTCGTGAGCACCGTCCTCGTCGTCAACTCCGGCTCGTCGTCGTTCAAGTACCAGCTGATCGAGCTCGAGGGCGAGCGCACGCTCGCGAGCGGTCTCGTCGAGCGCATCGGCGAGGACGTCGGGTCGACCCGTCACCGCAACGAGGTCACGGGCGACGAGACCCGCAACGACACCCAGCCGATCGCCGACCACGCCGCCGGCTTCGCCGCGATGCTGACCGCCTTCGAGGCGCACGGCCCGTCCTTCGCCGAGTACCCGCCGGTCGCGGTGGGCCACCGCGTCGTCCACGGCGGAGAGGAGTTCGACCGCGCGACGGTCGTCACGCCCGACGTCGAGAAGGCGATCGACCGCCTGTCGGCCCTCGCCCCGCTGCACAACCCGGCCAACCTGCAGGGCATCCGCGCGGCCCGGGAGGCCTTCCCCGACGTCCCCCACGTCGCGGTCTTCGACACGGCGTTCCACCAGACGCTCGCCCCCGCCGCCTACACCTACGCGATCGACGCCGAGCTGGCGAAGAAGCACCACGTTCGTCGCTTCGGCTTCCACGGCACGTCGCACAAGTACGTGAGCGAGAAGACAGCCGAGTTCCTCGGTCGCCCCCTGGCCGAGCTGAAGACCATCGTGCTGCACCTCGGCAACGGCGCGTCGGCCGCCGCGATCGACGGCGGACGGTCCATCGACACGAGCATGGGCATGACGCCCCTCGAGGGGCTCGTCATGGGCACGCGCTCGGGTGACATCGATCCCGCGGCCGTGTTCCACCTCCACCGTGAGGCGGGACTCGACTTCGCCGAGCTCGAGACGTTGCTCAACAAGGGCAGCGGGCTGCTCGGCCTCACCGGCAGCGGCGACATGCGCGACGTGCAGGACAGCGCGTCCCGGGGCGATGCCGTGTCCGAGGCGGCGCTGGCCGTCTACCGGCACCGCCTGCGCCACTACATCGGTGCCTACGTCGCCCAGCTCGGGGGACTCGACGCCGTCGTCTTCACGGCAGGGGTCGGCGAGAACAACGCCCTGCTGCGTCGTCGGACGCTCATGGGCCTGGAGTTCTTCGGCATCCACGTCGACGACGACCGCAACGAACTCGCGTCCCGCGAGGCGCGGTACATCTCGCCCGAGGGGTCGAGGGTGTCCGTCCTCGTCGTCCCCACGAACGAAGAACTCGAGATCGCCCGACAGGCCGCCGCCCTCAGCTGAGGCGTCTGCGGGTACACGACCCGACCGACCCTCAGACGGGGGAGAGCCCCGGTGCGCTGGTCGCGCCTCCGGGGCTCTCGTCCGTCACTCCGTGGTCGGTGGACGACCAGGAGGCGCGGGTCAGTACTTGATGGTCGCCAGCGCGTCCGAGACGGTGACGTCGCCCGAGACGGCCTCGAACTGCGTCTTGACGGCGGTGCCCTCGATCAGCGCCGTGGCGATGATCTCGGCCACGTCCGCGCGGGGGATGCTGCCGCGCTCGACGGTCGTGCCGACCGTGACCCGGCCGGTGCCGGCGTCGTCGGTCAGGCCACCGGGACGGACGATCGTCCAGTCCAGGCCCTCGCGACGGCGGAGGTCGGCGTCGGCCTCGCTCTTCGCACGCATGTACACCTGGTACACGTCGTCGTCGTTCGCGGCGGGCAGCTCGGCGCGCGCCGGGTCGAAGTCGTCCGTGCCGATGGCCGAGACCATGACGTAGCGCGTGACGCCCGCCTTCTCGGCGGCGTCGGCCAGGAGGACGGCCCCGTCGCGGTCGATGGTCAGCTTGCGCTCGGCGCCGCTGCCGCCGCCGCCGCCCGCGGCGAACACGACGGCGTCGGCCCCGTCGAGGTGGCCGGCGAGCGTGTCGACGTCGGTCCGTTCGAGGTCGAGGACGAGGGCACGGGCCCCCGCGGCCTCGAGGTCGGCGGTGTGGTCGGGGTTGCGGACGATGCCGACGGGGTCGTGCCCGGCGTCGGCGAGTCGGCGTTCGAGGAGCTGGGCGATCTTGCCGTGTCCTCCGGCGATGACGATTCTCATGCCCCCAGGCAACACCCCGGGTCGCGGCGACCACTCAGTTGCCGCTAAACTCGTCGAGGCTCCTCACGTGGCGTCATCCAGGCCAATTCCCCCAGGGCAGAAATGCAGCAAGGGTAACCGGGCTCTGACGGGTGCGTGAGGGGTCATTTCTCTTTTGGGGGCCGAAGGCCCCGTGGCCCCCCTTCGTGGGGTGCGCGATCCGCGCGATGCCCCCTAAGCTCGGCATCACGACGAGACCGAACCAGCTCGTCGGGAGCGATCAACCACCGCTCCGGCCGCACCCCTCACCACGGTGCGACCACGCGCGACGGCGCCGTCGCACCCGCACCACACGATCAGGATCAGGATCAGGACCGATGAGCCCCTCACCACGGCACGTCAGCAGCACCCGCCCCAGGCGAACGAGCCCGCGCACCGCGCGGTAGTCCCGTTCGCCTCGTCGTCGTCCCCGGGCGGCGACGCGGCGACGACACAACAGAACAGCAGCACCTCCCGCCTCACCAGCGGGAGTTCTTCGGATCAGGCGGCGGGCTCGTCCCGTCAGGAAGAGGCACACCCATGCGAAGCCAGACGATCGAGCGTCCCCGGCGCTCCCACGCGTCCCGCGCACTGAAGGCGACGGCGGCCGCCGTCGTCGCGGCGGTCGTCGGCGCGCTCGTCGTCGTCGTCCCCGCGCAGGCGGCCACGACCGACCGCAGCGAGGCCGAGGCGTCGCTCGTCGGCGGAACGGGCATCGTCGCGCTCGACCAGGTCGCCGCACTCGGCGGTGCCTACTCGGCCTTCGGCACCACGCAGAACCCGCCGACGTCGCGCAACCCGCTGAACCTCACCGCCGTCAACGCGCTCACGGTCGGTCTGGGCAACGGCATCCGCCTCCTCGGGGGCAACGGGCTGCTCACCCTCGGCGTCGACGGTCAGTACGCGAACGCCACCGCGACCGGCGCCACCGCCTCGGCCGGTCTCATCGCCCAGGACGGCTCGATCGCCGTCGGCGACGGCAGCCCGGCCCAGCAGACCACCCTCCGCCTCCAGCCGCTGCTCGCCCAGGTGCCCGCCACGCAGGGCGTCCTCAGCGACGTGACCCTGCAGCTCGGCGCGCTCTCGTCGCAGATCACCCAGCAGCGGGGCGCCACCGCCACCACGCCCACGACGGCCTACCAGGTCGCCGGTGCGGAGTTCACCCTGACCAGCCCCGCCGTCCAGGGCGTGACCTCGTCCCTCCGCTCCACGGTCGGCGGCCTGGGGACGGCGGTCAACGGGGTCGCCGGCAGCACCGCCGTCAGCGGCCTCGCGAACTCGATCACCGGCCCGCTCACCACGGCCGTGAACGGCCTGCCCCTCGGTGGCGCCGTCACGCTCGGCCAGCCAACGGTGAACGTGCAGGCGACCGTCGACCTCGACTCGACGATCTCGGCGGAACTCGACCGTCCCCTGACCAGCGGGCCCGTGACCATCATCCCCAGCACGGGCCAGGTGGTCATCGACCTCGACGCCCTGAACGGTCTGCCCGCGAACACCGACCTCTTGCGTCCCGCGACCATCACCGCGATCACCGCCGGCATCACCGACATCCTGCAGAACCAGCTGCCCACCAACCTCGTAGCCGCCGTGGACGACGCGATCCGCGCGACCCAGGTGACCGTCGACCTCGCCGTCGCACTGCGCATCCAGTTGGCCGTCGTCGGCGTGAACGAGACGTTGAGCACCCGCACCGTGACCACCCTCGGCGCGCTGCTCGACGGTACCGTCCAGCCGGCCGCCACGACCGTCACCGGGTCGGGTCTCGTCGGTGCTCTCGGCGCCACGGTCCTCCGGGGGGCCCTCCTCCCCGTCGTCGGCACGCTGCTCGGCAGCGTGGGCGGCCTCTACTCGCCCCTGGTGGACGGCACGGCGCTCGCCGCCACGACGACCAGCCTGCGCACCACGACCGCCGCGGTCGTCACGACCCTCGCGCCTCTCACGACGCTGCTCAACCAGCTCGTCCGCGTCACCATCAACGCCCAGGACAGCGCGGGCTTCCGTGACGGCCGAGGCACCGACGCCGGCTCGAGCTCCGTCCACGCGGTCAGCCTCTCGGTACTCCCGCTGGTGAACGCGTCCCGGGTCGACCTCGCGACCTCCACCGTCCGCGCCGCGGCCCTCGCCCCCCTCAGCATCGCCACGCCCACCGCCGGGCAGGTGTTCGTCGTCCCGGCCTCCCCGGGCGCCACGCGCAGCGTCGTGCTGACCGGTGCCGGCGAGCCCGGCGCCACCGTCACGGTCGACCTCGGTGCCGGTCTCACGGGCACCGGCACGGTCGCCGCGGACGGCAGCTGGAGCGTGACCGTCGCGAACGTGCCCGCAGGGGCCTACAGCGCCTCCGTGACCCAGGCCCTCGGCACCGCGACCACCGGCCCCGTCACGCGGGACTTCACCGTCGTCGCGCAGCAGCCGCTCGTCGTCACCACGCCCACCGCCGGACGCGTCTTCACGGTCCTCGACGCCGACTCCACGACCCCCGTGATCGTCTCGGGCACCGCGACCCCCACGGCCACCGTCGCCGTCGACCTGGGCGGCGGCCGCACGGCCACGGCCCTCGTCGCCGCGGACGGCACCTGGTCGACGACCGTCCCGGGCGTGCCCGTCGGCGGCTACACCGCGTCGGTGACCCAAGCCCTCGGTGGAGACGTCTCCGCCGCCGTGACGCGCGCCTTCAGCGTCGTCGCCGGCACGGGCCTGACCATCACGAGCCCGACCTCCGGCACGCAGTACCGCCTGCCCGGAGCCGACTCCACCCGTGACGTCACCGTCTCGGGTGCCGGGCAGGCCGGTGCCCCGGTCGCCGTCACCCTCGGCGGCGGCCGCGACCTCACCACGACGGTCGCCCCCAACGGCACCTGGTCCGTGACCTTCCCGGCCCTGCCGGTCGCCACCTACACGGCCACCGCGACGCAGACGGTGGGAGGCGCGGTGTCCGCCCCGCAGACCACCGACTTCACCCTCGTGGCCGCGACCGGCGTGACGATCTCGACGCCGGCGCCCGGTGCGACCCTCACGGTCGCCGACGCCACCTCGACCACCCCGGTCACGGTGACGGGAGCCGCCGAGCCGAACGCCCCCGTCCGCGTGGACCTGGGCGACGGCTACGTGGCCACGACCACGGCCGACGCCACGGGCGCCTGGTCGGCCACCGTGTCGTCCGTGCCCGTCGGGCCCCGGACGATCAGCGTCACGCAGACGGTCGCGGGCGTCGTCTCGGTGCCGGTCACGCAGCCGCTGACGGTCGCCGCCGGTGCGCCGCTCGACATCCTCGCCCCGGCCGAGGGCACCACGGTGCGCGTCGCCGACAGCGCCTCCTTGTCCACGCTGACCGTCTCGGGCACCGCCCAGGTCGGCGCCGACGTCCGCGTCGACCTCGGTGACGGCCTCACCGGCCGGGTCACGGCGGACGCCACGACCGGCGCCTGGTCGGTGGACGTCGCCGGCGTGCCCGTCGGTCAGCGCACGATCTCGGCGACGCAGACCGTCGGCGGCACCGTGTCGCCTGCGCAGACGCGCGTCGTGACGATCGTCGCCGGGACCCCGGTCGCCATCTCGACGCCGGCCCCCGGGGCCACGATCCCGATCGTCGGCGGCACCACGGCCGACGTGACCGTCACCGGCACGGCCGACCCGGGGGCGACCGTCACGGTCGGCCTCGGCGCCGGCTTCGAGGTGCCTGCCACGGTCGACCCCGCCACGGGCGCCTGGACCGCCGTCATCCCCGACGTCCCCGCCGGTGTCCGCACGCTCGGTGCGACTCAGACCCTCGGCGGGACCACCTCGGCACCGGTGACCCAGCCGCTGACGATCGCGCAGGGCACGCCCCTGGCCGTCACGGCACCGCTCGACGGCGCCGAGTACTTCGTCCCGGGACCGCAGGACACGACGCCCGTCGTCGTCTCGGGCACGGGCCAGGTCGGGGCGACCGTCGAGGTCGACCTCGGCGACGGCCTCGTCGGCCAGGTGGTCGTCCCGGTCTCGGGCCAGTGGTCCGTCGCGGTCGTCGGCGTCCCGGTCGGTCCGCACACGGTCTCGGTGACCCAGAGCATCAACGGCTCCACCTCGGACGCCGTCACGCGGGACGTCCTGGTCAGCGTCGGCGGCGACGTCGTCATCACGGCGCCCGTCCCCGGCACCCAGCTGGTGGTCGCCGACGACCAGGGGACCGCTCCGGTCACCATCGCGGGCACCGGCGTGGCCGGTCTGCCCGTCACCGTCACGGTGGACGGCGTCGACCAGGCCCCGGTCGCCACCGACGCGCAGGGCGCCTGGTCCCTCGTCCTGACCGGGGTCGCCGTCGGCGACCACGTCGTGGGCGCGAGCCAGCAGCAGGGCCCCGACCTCCTCGAGGCCGAGCCGACGGACTTCTCGGTGGTCTCGGCCGAGGCCGACCTCTCCATCACCGCACCCAGTGACGGCGACGTCGTCACGGTCGCCGGCGCCGACAGCACCACCGCCGTCGTCGTGACCGGGACGGCCTACCCCGGTGCGTCCGTCGAGGTCACCCTGGCCGGCGTGGTCGTCCCGACGACCGCCGGGCCCGACGGGCTCTGGTCCGTCACGGTTCCGGGCGTCCCCGTGGGTGACCAGGTCGCCTCCGCGACCCAGACGGTCGGTGGCACGACGACCACCGAGCCCGTCACCCGGGCCTTCGAGATCGTCTCCGGGGCCGACGTGGTCATCACGACGCCCGCCGCCGACATCCGCTACGTCGTCGCCTCGCCCGCGGCCACGCAGGACGTCCCGGTCGCCGGCACCGCCCAGCCGGGCGCACGGATCACCGTGACCCTCGACGGCGCCGAGGTCGGCAGCACCCTCGCCGACCCCGTCACCGGGGCCTGGGCGGTCACGCTCGTCGGCGTCGGCGTCGGAGAGCGCGTCCTCGGGGCCTCACAGGCGGTGCGGGACACCGTCCAGCAGGCCGACACGCGCGTCGTGACGATCGACCCGGCCGCCCCGCTGACCATCGTCGCCCCGGCCGACGGCGTCCCGATCGTCCTCGCCGACCCGTCCTCGACCACGACGCTCGTCGTGTCGGGCCAGGCCGAGCCGGGCGCGGTCGTCCGCGTCGACCTCGGCGACGGCTTCACCGACACGGTCACTTCCGGCACCACGACGGGTGCCTGGACGGTGTCCTTCGCCGGGGTGCCCGTGGGCACGCGGACCGTCACCGCCACCCAGACGGTGGGCACCTCGGTCTCGGCTCCCGAGACCCGGGTGGTCCGCATCCTCGCCGGCGACCCCCTCGTCGTCCTGACCCCCGCCGACGGTTCCGTCGTCGACGTGGCCGGGCCCGAGGTCGTGACCACGGTGACCGTCTCCGGCACCGCCGCGGCGGGAGCCACGGTCGACGTGGTCCTCGATCCCGCGACGGGCGCCGACCTCGCCGCCACGACGACGGCCGACGCGGCCACGGGCCGGTGGTCCGTGGACGTCCCGGGCGTGCCCGTGGGCGCGGCCGACCTGTCGGTGACGCAGAGCATCGGCGGCACCACCTCGCCGGCGCAGGAGAGCTCGTTCGAGATCCGCGCGGCCGCCCCGGTCGTCATCGTCGACCCGGACGACACCGTGTTCACGGTGCTCGACCCGGCCGGCACCGTGGACGTCCCCGTCTCGGGCACGGCGTCCCCGGGCGCCCCGGTCTCGGTCCGACTGAACGGGGGAGCGGCCGTCACCACGACCGCCGACCCGACGTCCGGCGACTGGTCCGTCCTCTTCGCCGACCTGCCGACCGCCGTCTACCAGGTGACGGCGTCGCAGACCGTGGCCGGCACGACCTCGACCCCCGTCGCGGCCGGGTTCCGGATCGTGGTCGGTCCCGGGTTGAGGGTCCTGCAGCCCGAGCCCGGTGACGTCGTGACCGTCGCCGACGCGACCGCCTCGACGGCCGTCACGGTCAGCGGCACGGCCGCACCCGGGGCGACCGTCCGCGTCGACCTCGGCGTCGACCTCGTGGCCTCGACGATCGCCGACCCGACCACCGGCGCCTGGAGCGTCGTCGTGGCCGGCGTCACGGTCGGCGAGCGCACGCTCACCGCCACCCAGGCGCTCGGCACCTCGGTGTCGCCCGCCGTCACCCAACCCCTCTCGGTGGTCTCCGCCGCCGCGGTCGTCATCGAGGCCCCGGCCGTCGGGACCGTCGTGGCGGTGGCGACGCCGGACGCGACGACCGACCTGGTCGTGTCGGGCACGGCCGAGCCGGGCGCCTCGATCGCCGTCGACCTCGGCGACGACCTGACCGGCACGGTCACGGCCGACGGCACGACCGGCGCGTGGAGCGTCACCGTGCCGGGCGTCCCGGTCGGCGACCGCACCATCGCGGTCACGCAGACCGTCGACGGCTCGACCTCGACCCCGGTCACGCGGGACGTGTCGATCGTCGTGGCCCCCGCCGCGCCCGCGATCGTCACCCCCGCCCCCGGTGCGACGGTCTCCCTGCTCGACCCGGCCGGCACCACGTCGGTCGTCGTCTCGGGCACCGGTGAGCCCGGCGCCACCATCGCCGTCTCGCTCGGCACGGGCCTCACGGCCGGCGCCACCGTCGGGCCCGAGGGTGACTGGCAGACGACCGTCGACGGAGTCCCCGTCGGCGACTACACCCTGACCGCCACGCAGACGATCCGAGGCGCGACCTCGGCCGCGGCGACGCAACCGTTCACGGTCGCGGCGGCAGCGGGTCTCGTCGTCGACCGGCCCACCGACGGCACGACGGTCGTCGTGCTCGCCGCGGGCGACACCGCCCCGGTGGTCGCGTCCGGCACGGCCCAGCCCGGAGCGACCGTCACGGTCGACCTCGGTGACGGCCTGGTCGGGACCGTCGTGGCCGACCCGACGACCGGCGCCTGGAGCGTCACGGTCGACGGCGTCCCGGTCGGCGACCGCACCGCCTCGGTCACCCAGACCGTCGACGGCGCCGTGTCGACCCCGATCACGCGGGACGTGTCGGTCGTCGTGGCCGCCCCGGTGACGATCACCTCGCCGCCCGCCGGGTCGTCGATCGTCGTCCGTGACGCCGACGACACCACCGACGTCACGGTCACCGGCACGGGTCAGCCCGGCGCCACGGTCGTGGTCGCGGTGGGCGACGACCTCTCCGAGACGACGACGGTGACCCCCGAGGGCACCTGGACCGTCACGGTGGGCGACGTGCCCGTCGGCTCGTACCCGGTCGTCGTGACGCAGACGGTGCCGGCCGGTTCGACGACTCCCGCCACCCAGCAGCTCGACGTGGTGGTCGGCACCCCGGTCACCATCACCGAGCCCGCCCCGGGTGCCACGGTCGTCGTCCTCGACGGCCGGACGACGCCGGTCACGGTGTCGGGCACCGCCCAGCCCGGCGCGACCGTCACGGTCTCGCTCGGTGGCGACCTGACCCAGGCCGTCACGGCCGACCCGACGACGGGGGCGTGGACCACGACCTTCGACGCGGTGCCGGTGGGTGCCGGACCGATCTCGGTGGTGCAGCAGTACGACACCGTCACGACGGTCCCCGTGACCCAGCCGTTCGCGGTGGTCGCGGCAGACCCGATCCGGATCACCGACCCGGCGACGGGCACGCGCCTCCTCGTGCCGTCCGCCGCCTCGACGGTGGACCTGCCGGTGTCCGGTTCGGCCCAGGCCGGCGCTACCGTCGCGGTGACGCTCGACGACGGCACGGCCGTCACGGTCGACGTGGACGACGACGGCGACTGGTCGACCACCTTCGCGGGGGTCGGCGTGGGCGAGCACGTGGTGTCCGCGACGCAGACCGTCGGCGGGGTCGAGTCGGCTCCGGTCACGACCACGGTCGTGGTCGAGGCCGCCGCGACGCTCACGATCACGGCACCGACCGACGGCCAGCAGTACCAGGCGGGCGACGCCGGCACCGCGCCGGTCGTCGTCCGTGGCCAGGGGCAGCCGGGCGCACCCGTCGCCGTCACGGTCGACGGGGGAGACCCCCTCACCACGACGGTCGACGCCTCGGGCTCGTGGCAGGTGCCGGTCGTGCTCGGCACCGGGACGCACACGGTCTCGGCCGTGCAGACCATCGGAGGCGCCACGAGCGCTCCCGTCGAGGTCTCGGTGGTCGTCGTGCCCGTCCCGGTCGACCCCGCCGCCGCGCCCACCATCACCTCGCCGGCCGACGGACAGCTCGTCGTCGACACCGACGGTGACGGCTTCGTCGACCTGCCGGTCACCGGAACGGGCGAGCCCGGAGCGACCGTCACCGTCTCCGTCGGCGGCATCACGCAGACGGCCACCGTCACCGACGGGGGCACCTGGTCGGTGACCCTGCCGGCGGTCCCGGTCGGCACCCGCACCGTGATCGTCGAACAGACGGTCGGCGGCGTCGTCACCGGCAGCGCGTCGGTCGACGTCACCCTCGCCCCCGCGGCCGAGGTCGCGCCGCTCGTGGTCACCTCGCCCGAACAGGGCTCGATCCTGCCGGCGGGCACGGCGGGGACGGCGGACGTCCTGGTCGGCGGTTCGGCCCAGCCGAACGCCTCGGTGGCCGTCAGCATCGACGGCGGCCTCCCGGTCGTGGTCGACGTGGACGCCGACGGCGCCTGGTCGACCACCCTCGTGGGCGTCGAGCAGGGGCAGCACACCCTGTCCGTGACCCAGACCGTGGGAGGCGCGGTGTCGGCCCCCGAGACCGTCGTGTTCACGGTCACGGCGGCCGCTAGCACCGACGCCGTCGTCATCACCTCGCCGGCACCCGGCGCGTTGATCGCCGACGTCGACGGGAACGGCCTCGAGGACGTCGCGGTGACGGGCACCGGCACACCCGGCGCGCTCGTCACGGTGGATCTCGGCGGCGGACCGACGCAGTCGGCGACGGTCGGGGCCGACGGCACCTGGGCGGTCGACTTCACGGACGTCCCGGTCGGCGCCTACGTCGTCACGGCGACGCAGACCGCGGACGCGGGCACGACCACGGTGAGCCAGGACCTCCTGATCGCCTCGGTCGACCCCGTGGTGATCACCAGCCCGGTGGCCGGCTCGGTCCTGCAGGCCGGAACCGGCGGCACGACGCCCGTGACGGTCGTCGGGACGGCGGAACCCGGTGCCACGGTGACGGTGCAGCTCGACGACGGCACCGCGCAGGTCGTCCAGGCCGACCCCGGGACGGGGAGCTGGACGGTCGTCCTCGCGGGCGTCGCCGTCGGACCCCACGTGGTCGCCGCGACCGAGACGATCGCGGGCGCCACGTCGGCCCCGGTCACCACCGGGTTCACCGTCGCGGCGGCCAGCGGGACCCCGGGCACGCCGGGCGACCCGGGCACTCCCGGGACGCCCGGGACCCCGGGCACCCCGGGTACCCCTGGCACCCCCGGCTTCCCGGGTCTGCCCGGATCGGGTGGCGGCACCGGCACCGGCACCGGCACCGGCAACGGTGGGGGAGCGGTCCCGACCGGCTCCGTCTCGGGCCTGGCGTACACGGGGTCGGACGCCCTCGGCTGGTTCTCGCTCGCGGCCTTCGCCTTGCTGATCGGCCTCGGCCTCGTGTCGGCGACCAGGGTCCGCCGTCGCGCGAGGGGGTCCGCCGAGTAGTCCACCCCGGCCGGGAGCCGCACCCGAGGGCCCGTCGACACGACGGGCCCTCTCGTGCGCCCGGGGCGCCGCGAGGGGCCCTCGACGGCGACTCCCGCCGTCGACCGTTGTCGGTAGCCCCGACTACTCTTGCTCTGTGGTCACCGCCCTGTATCGCCGTTACCGGCCAGAGAACTTCGCCGAGCTCATCGGGCAGACGCAGGTGACCGATCCGCTCCGCACGGCACTCCGCACCAACCGCGTCAACCACGCCTACCTCTTCAGCGGGCCGCGCGGTTGCGGCAAGACGACGTCCGCGCGCATCCTGGCCCGCTGCCTCAACTGCGCCCAGGGCCCGACCGACACCCCGTGCGGCGTCTGTGCGTCGTGCGTCGAGCTCTCACGCGACGGCGGCGGCTCGCTCGACGTCATCGAGATCGACGCGGCCAGCCACAACGGCGTCGACGACGCCCGCGACATCCGTGACCGGGCCGTGTTCGCCCCGGCTCGCGACCGCTTCAAGATCTTCATCCTCGACGAGGCCCACATGGTCACCCCGCAGGGCTTCAACGCCCTGCTGAAGGTCGTCGAAGAACCGCCCGAGCACGTCAAGTTCATCTTCGCGACCACCGAGCCCGACAAGGTGATCGGCACCATCCGGTCGCGCACCCACCACTATCCGTTCCGCCTCGTGCCCCCGGCCCAGATGCTCGAGTACGTCCACGAACTCTGCGAGAGCGAGTCGGTCGAGGCGGCCCCGGGCGTGCTGCCGCTCGTGGTCCGTGCCGGCGGCGGGTCGGTGCGCGACACCCTCTCGCTCCTCGACCAGCTGATGGCCGGCAGCGAGGACGGCGCCATCCAGTACGAGCGCGCCGTCGCGCTGCTCGGGTACACCCATGCATCGCTGCTCGACGACGTGGTCGAGGCGCTGGGCGCCCGTGACGGCGCCGCCGCGTTCGCTGCGGTCGACCGCGTCGTCCAGACCGGGCAAGACCCTCGGCGGTTCGTCGAAGACCTGCTCGAACGCCTGCGCGACCTCATCGTCGTCGGGGCGACCGTCGAGGGTGCCTCGGCCGTGTTGCGGGGCGTCACGGCCGACGAGCTCGACCGTCTCGTGCACCAGTCGCACGCCTTCGGCGCCGCCGAGCTGTCGCGCTCGGCCGACGTCGTCAACCGCGCTCTCACCGACATGACCGGGGCCACCTCGCCGCGGCTGCACCTCGAACTGATGATCGCGCGCGTCCTCGTCCCCGAGAGCGACCAGACCGGCCGGGGCGCCCTCGCCCGGGTCGAGCGCCTCGAACGACGCGTCGGGGTCGAGGGCTCCGGCTCCGGTCCGTCCGCCGCGCCCGGTCCGTCCGCTGCGCCGTCGACGCAGGCGGCTGCCCGGCCGGCCGAGGTCCGGCCCGCGGCGGATCGATCGACGCCTCCCGTCGCCGCGTCGGCGCCGACCGCGTCGGCCCCGTCCGCCTCGCCCGTCGAGGCCACGCCGTCGACCGAGGCGGCCGGTGGCCCGTCGGCCGTCGAGAGTGCGACGGCGTCCTGGGCGACGGCCGCTCCGTCGACCTCTGCCACCCGGGCCGACCAGGCCGACTCCGCCACGCCGACCGAACCCGCGCCTCCGTCCGCACCGCACTCGGCCGCGTGGGCACAGAGCCCCGACACCGGCCAGGCGTCCGGGAGCGGCGCGGCTCCCGTCACGCTCCAGCAGTTGCGTGACAGCTGGCCCGAGATCGTCGAGGTCGTCCAGAAGGCGCGGCGCACGGCCTGGATGGTCGTCGTCACGGCCACCGTCGTCGACTTCGTCGACGACGTGCTGACGCTGGCCTTCCCCAGCGCCAACGACGTCGAGAGCTTCAAGCGGCCGCAGGGCGCGGCCGAGGGCGTCAGCGAGTACCTGCGACGCGCGATCGTCGACGTCCTCGGCGTCAAGGTGAAGTACATCGCCCGCGTCGAGGGCGACGGCCCCGCGGGCCCGACCCCCACGGGTGCACCCGTCGACGCCGCCGCCCCTCCCGCCACGTCGGGTGCGCCGCGAGAGACCGGCCGGTCGACCACACCGGCACCCGAGGCCGGACGCCAGCCGTCCGGGCCCGCGTCTCCGGGGTCGGCGCCGTCCGAGACGGGCCGGGCCACGGCCCCCGCCGCGACGTCGTCGACGCCCGAGGCCTCCGCGTCGCCGGCGCCGAGCCCGTCCCTGGCTCCCGCGCCGGCTGCGGCGCCCGGGGCCGCCGCGCGGTCCGGTGCCGCGGCGCCCGCGTCCGCCGGGCGATCCAGCGCTCCGGCGTCCGCGGCCGCCGCGCGGTCCGGCGGCTCGACCCCCGTCACCGGGTGGGACGTCGCCCCCATCCCGCAGACCCCGCCCCCCGAGCCCGACGAACCCGAGCACATCACCGAAGAACCGCCCGGCGGCGTCCCGACGGTCGACGCCGCGCCTCCTCCGCCCGAGGTCGACGTGCCCCCGGCTCGCCCCGCCGCCGCCGCCCCGTCGCCCTCCACAGCGGCCACCAGCACACCGACCGCCTCCGCCGGTGCGGGTCCGTCGGTGGCCGAGCGTCGCGCGGCGACCGGTGACCCGCGCCGGGGCATCCCCACCGGGTCGCGCTACGGCGAGGCCGTCGTGCGCGAGATCCTCGGGGCCCAGTTCATCGAAGAAGAGACGATCGCCCCCCGGGTCACGCCTCAGAGAAGCGAGTAGCGCGTGTACGAAGGCATCGTCCAAGAGCTGATCGACGAATTCGGTCGCCTCCCCGGCATCGGGCCCAAGTCGGCGCAGCGCATCGCGTTCCACATCGTGCAGAACGAGTCGTTCGACACGTCACGCCTCGCCGAGCTGCTCGTCGACGTCAAGACCAAGGTGCGTTTCTGCGAGATCTGCGGCAACGTCAGCGAACAAGAGACGTGCAACATCTGCCGTGACCCGCGTCGCTCGCCCGCCACGATCTGCGTCGTCGAAGAGGCCAAGGACGTCCAGGCCATCGAGCGCACCCGCGAGTTCCGCGGTCTGTACCACGTGCTCGGCGGGGCGATCAGTCCCATCGACGGCATCGGTCCCGACGATCTGCGCATCCGCCAGTTGGTGCAGCGTCTCGCCGACGACACCGTGCAAGAGGTCATCATCGCCACCGATCCCAACCTCGAGGGCGAGGCGACCGCGACGTACCTCTCCCGGATGCTCGCGCCCTTCGGTCTCCGGGTGACGCGACTGGCCTCGGGGTTGCCCGTGGGCGGCGACCTCGAGTACGCCGACGAGGTCACGCTCGGCCGCGCCTTCGAGGGCCGCCGGCTCGTCTCCGAATGACGACCCGCGCCTCCTGAACCCGTTCGGCGCGCGCCTGCCCGTCAGAGGCGGGCGCGCCGTGCCCGCACGGCGCAGTACGCACCGTAGGCCATGAGCCCCAGGGCGACGGCCGTCAGCACCACCACGCCGAACGGGAGGGCCGCGAGGGCCTTCAGCGCGCCGTCGAGCCCCGTGGCCTCGCTCGGGTCCGAGGTGACGGCCGCGACCGCGAACAGCACCCCCACCACGCCGAGGGCGATCCCCTTGGCCACGTAACCCGTGACGCCGAGGGCGACCGTGCCCCGTCCCGCCGCACCGCCCGGCAGCGTGAGGTCCTCGCGGAACTTCTGCTTCACGCCCTTCACGACGAAGTAGGCCCCGATCGTCACGATGGCGAGCGCGACGACGACGAGCAGCACGACGCCGCCGGGTGCGGAGAGCAGCCGGGCGCTGAGCGTCTGGGTCTGTCCCGAGCTGTCCGACGACGAGCCCCGGGCGAAGGTGAAGGCCGTGAACCCGACGGCGAGGTAGGCGACGCCCTTGCCGCCCTCCTTCGCGCGCTCGGCCCAGGCGTCCTTGTCCGTCCCGCGGACGAGAGCGGCCTCGAGCAGCTGGAAGAGGCCGAGGCCCCAGAGCCCGACGACGATCAGCCAAAGGAGGAAGACCCCGCCCGGACGGGACGCGAATTGCCCGAGGGCACCGCCCTGGTCGGCCTCGCCTCCACCTCCGAACGCGACGCCGAGGGCGATCACGCCGATCACGACGTGGAGCAGGCCGTTCATGGCGAAGCCGACGCGGGCGGCGGTCGTGAGGGCGCGGCTGTCCTGGAGGCGGCTGGCGGCGCCGCGGGCCTGGTCGGTGGTGTCGGGCATCGGTCCACCGTAGGGGAGAGGCGCCGATGACGCCCCGCGACCGACGTACGTCACACGCTCTCGACACCGAATAGAATCGCCGGACGCAGGCGTGAGCCGTCCTCCGGCGCGCCCAGTCCCCCTTCTCAGGAGTCACCGTGAGCTTGATCGTGCAGAAATTCGGCGGGTCGTCCGTCGCCGATGCCGAGAGCATCAAGCGCGTCGCCAAGCGCATCGTCGAGACGCGGAAGGCCGGCAACGACGTCGTCGTGGCCGTCAGCGCGATGGGCGACACCACCGACGAACTGCTCGACCTGGCCAACGAGGTCAGCCCGCTGCCCGGCGGCCGCGAGCTCGACATGCTGCTCACCGCGGGCGAGCGCATCAGCATGGCCCTGCTCGCCATGGCGATCCGCAGCCTGGGCGTCGAGGCCCGCTCGTACACCGGCAGCCAGGCCGGCATGATCACCGACGCCCAGCACGGCAAGGCCCGCATCGTCGACGTCACGCCCGGACGGGTGCGCGACGCGCTCGACGCCGGGTACGTGGCGATCGTCGCCGGCTTCCAGGGGTTCAACCGGTCCACGGGCGACATCACGACCCTCGGTCGCGGCGGCTCCGACACGACCGCCGTCGCCCTCGCCGCGGCGCTCGACGCCGACGTGTGCGAGATCTACACCGACGTCGACGGCGTCTTCACGGCCGACCCCCGCGTCGTGCCCAAGGCCCGCAAGCTCGACCGCGTCACGAGCGAAGAGATGCTCGAGCTCGCCGCCGCCGGGTCGAAGGTGCTCTACATCCGTGCCGTCGAGTACGCCCGGCGTCACGGGGTCACCCTGCACGTCCGCTCGTCGTTCAACAACAACGAGGGCACGCTCGTCGTCAACCCGAAAGAGGGAGAGAACGTGGAAGAACCCATCATCAGCGGGGTCGCGGGCGACCTCAGCGAGGGCAAGATCACCGTCGTCGGCGTCCCCGACGTCCCGGGCAAGGCCGCCCAGATCTTCCGCACGGTCGCCAAGACCGGCGCCAACATCGACATGATCGTGCAGAACGTGTCGGCGGCGTCGACCAGCCGCACCGACATCTCGTTCACCCTGCCGAAGTCCGAGGGTGCCGTCGTGCTCCAGGCCCTCGAGTCCGACCGGGCCGAGATCGGCTTCGAGTCCCTGCAGTACGACGACCAGATCGGCAAGCTGGCCCTCGTCGGCGCGGGCATGCGCACCAACGCCGGCGTCTCGGCGCGGCTGTTCACGGCCCTCTTCGAGGCCGGAATCAACATCGAGATGATCTCGACCAGCGAGATCCGCATCTCGGTGGTCACCCGGGCCGACACCCTGAACGACGCCCTGCGCGTCGTCCACACGGCCTTCGGCCTCGACGCCGAGGTCGACGCCGTCGTCCACGGCGGCACCGGCCGCTGACGCGACCCACCACCCGAGGAGGCGCGCGCGGCCACCGCACCGCGCCTCCCGACCCGGCTCCCACCGGGCCAGGACCCGCACCACCGAACCCCGCACCACCGAACCCCGCACCACCGAAACCCAGGAGGCACCCATGGCCGAAGGACTGCGCGTCGGCGTGATCGGCGCGACCGGACAGGTCGGCAAGGTCATGCGCACGCTGCTCGACGAGCGCGACTTCCCGATCGCCGAGATCCGCTTCTTCGCCACCGCCCGGTCGGCGGGCACGACCCTGCCGTTCCGCGGTGTCGACATCGTGGTCGAGGACGTCGAGACGGCCGACCCCGCGGGTCTCGACATCGCCCTCTTCTCGGCGGGCGCGACGGGCTCGCGGGCACACGCGCCACGGTTCGCCGCGGCCGGGGCACTGGTCATCGACAACTCGAGCGCCTGGCGCATGGACCCCGAGGTGCCCCTGGTGGTCAGCGAGGTCAACCCCCACGCCCTCCGCGAGGCGGTCAAGGGCATCGTCGCCAACCCCAACTGCACGACCATGGCGGCCATGCCCGTGCTGAAGGTGCTCGACACCGAGGCCACCCTGCAGCGCCTGATCGTCAGCACCTACCAGGCGGTGTCGGGCAGTGGACTCGCCGGCGCCGACGAGCTGCTGCAGCAGACCCGTGCCGCGATCGAGGGCGACACCATCGGCCTCGTGCACGACGGTCGCGCGGTCGACCTGCCCGAGCCGGTCACGTACGTCCGTCCCATCGCCTTCGACGTCATCCCGCTCGCGGGCAGCATCGTGGACGACGGCACGAACGAGACCGACGAAGAGAAGAAGCTGCGCAACGAGAGCCGCAAGATCCTCGAGCGCCCCGACCTGCTGGTCAGCGGCACGTGCGTCCGGGTGCCGGTCTTCACGGGGCACTCGCTCTCGATCAACGCCGAGTTCGCCTCGGACATCACGGCGGAGCGCGCGGAAGAACTCCTGCGCGACGCCCCCGGGGTGGTCCTCACCGACGTCCCGACCCCGCTCGAGGCGGCGGGAGCCGACCCCAGCTTCGTCGGCCGCATCCGGCACGACGAGGGCGTCCCCGGTCACCGTGGGCTCGCGTTCTTCATCAGCAACGACAACCTCCGCAAGGGTGCGGCGCTCAACGCCGTGCAGATCGCCGAGCTCGTCGCCGCCGAACGCGCCGTTGCCTGATCCGTCGACGCCGGTCGCCCGAGGGGCCGGCGACGCGTCGCACCCCGGTCTCTCGACATCGAGACACCGGGGTGTCGTGCTCCGGCGGCCACCCGGGGTCGCCGAGGGGCCGGGCCTAGACTGACGTCGTGACCGATGCGAAGAAGCCCGTCGACGTAGCCCTCATCGGGGCAGGCATCATGAGTGCCACCCTCGGTGCCATGATCAAGCAGCTCGAGCCGAGTTGGACGATCCAGATCTACGAGGCGCTGGGCGACGTCGCCCTCGAGTCGAGCAACCCCTGGAACAACGCGGGCACGGGCCACTCCGCCCTCTGCGAGCTCAACTACACGCCCGAGCGCTCCGACGGCACCATCGACACGTCGAGCGCCGTCAAGGTCAACGAGCAGTTCCAGGTGTCGCGGCAGTTCTGGTCGTTCCTCGTGGCCGAGGGGGCCTTGCCCCAGCCGGACGCCTTCATCAACTCGACCCCGCACATGAGCTTCGTCTGGGGCGAGAAGAACGTCGAGTACCTCCGCAAGCGCCACGAGGCCCTGCGCGAGCACCCGCTGTTCCAGGGGCTCGAGTTCAGCACCGACGCGTCCGTCATCCGGTCGTGGGCACCGGTCCTCATCCCGGGACGGGCGAAGGGGCAGCCGATCGCGGCGACGCGCATCGCCGCCGGCACGGACGTCGACTTCGGGTCCCTCACGCGCCTCCTCCTCACCTACCTGCAGGGCGAGGGGGCGATCCTCGAGGTCGACCACCGCGTCACGAACCTCACGAAGCTCGCCGACGGCACGTGGCGGGTGGCCCTCCGCAAGCAGGTCGGTGGCACGCCGACGACCGTCGACGCGCGCTTCGTCTTCGTCGGTGCCGGTGGGGGAGCGCTGCACCTGCTGCAGAAGTCGGGCATCGACGAGATCAAGGGCTTCGGTGGGTTCCCGGTCAGCGGCGAGTTCCTCCGTTGCGACGATCCCGCGATCGTCGGCAAGCACCAGGCCAAGGTCTACGGCAAGGCCGCCGTCGGCTCGCCCCCGATGTCGGTGCCGCACCTCGACACGCGCGTCGTCGACGGGCAGGCCAGCCTGATGTTCGGGCCCTACGCCGGTTTCAGCCCGAAGTTCCTCAAGCACGGCTCGATGTTCGACCTCTTCGCGTCGATCCGTGCCCACAACCTCTACCCGATGATCCGGGCCGGGCTCGCCAACCTCTCGCTCGTCAAGTACCTCGTGGGGCAACTGGCGGCGAGCAAGCAGACCAAGTTCGAGGCGCTCCGCGAGTTCATGCCCGACGCCGACCCGAAGGACTGGTACCGCATCACGGCCGGTCAGCGGGTGCAGGTCATCAAGAAGGACCGCAAGAAGGGCGGGGTGCTGCAGTTCGGCACCGAGGTCATCACGGCGGGCGACGGCACCATCGCGGGCCTGCTCGGTGCGTCCCCCGGGGCGTCCACGGCCGTGCCGATCATGCTCAGCGTGCTCGAGCGGTGCTTCCCCGACCGCATCGCGGCGTGGAAGCCCCGGCTCAACGCCATGATCCCCACGTACGGCGACGACCTCTCGTCCGACGAACGCCGTGCCGCGTCGACCATCGGTGCGACCGCCGAGGCGTTGCACATCCACGCCTGACGACCCGTCCCGGGCCTCGCGTCCCCGTGCTGCGGGCCTCGGGTTGACCCTGGTTCGAACATGTGTTCGAATGGGGGAATGCGATGGTCCGAGCAAGCGGTCGACACCGAGAACGCCTCGGCGCTGCCCGGTCTGGCGCGATTGAACAACCTGATCACCTCCGTCACGACGCCCGAGTTCGCGGGGGTGACGTTCCACGAGGTGGTCGCGAAGAGTGCCCTCAACCGTGTGCCGGGGGGTGACTCGGCCCTCCCTTTCGGGTGGACGATCAATCCCTACCGGGGCTGCAGCCACGCGTGCGTGTACTGCTTCGCCCGCCCCACCCACGAGTACCTCGACCTCGACGGCGGCGACGACTTCGACCGGCAGATCGTCGTCAAGGTCAACGTCGCCGAGGTGCTCGCGCGTGAGCTGCACCGCCCCACCTGGCAGCACCACCCGGTCGCGCTCGGCACGAACACCGATCCCTACCAACGCGCCGAGGGCCGGTACCGGCTCATGCCCGGCATCATCGCCGCCCTCGCCGACTCGGGCACGCCCTTCAGCATCCTGACCAAGGGCACGTTGCTGCGGCGCGACCTGCCCCTGCTCGCCGAGGCGGCGCAGCACGTGCCCGTCGACCTGGCCATGTCGATCGCCGTCCACGACGACGACCTGCAGCAGTCGGTCGAGCCGGGCACGCCGACGACGGCGGCCCGCCTGGCCACCGTCTCCGCGGCCAGAGAGCTGGGGCTGTCCTGCTCGGTGTTCATGATGCCCGTGCTGCCGTACCTCACCGACGGCCTCGACCACCTGCACGCCGCGCTCGCCGCCGTCCGCGACTCAGGCGCGTCGAGCGTCATGTACAGCGCCCTGCACCTCAAGCCCGGGGTCAAAGAGTGGTGGTTCGCCTGGCTCGAGCGTGAGCACCCCGAACTCGTGGGCAAGTACCGTGCGCTCTACGCCCAGGGCACCTACGCCCCGACGGGCTACCGCTCCTGGCTGGCCGCCCGGCTACGGCCCCTGCTGCGCGAGTACGGCCTCGAGAAGGGGCAGGCCGACCCGGCCACGGGGTCGATGCGTTCCGCCGCACTCGACGACAGCGCGCGATCCCTCCGACTGATGGGCCTCAACGGCACCGGCGCGGCCCCTGCCGCTGGGACGGGCGGCCTGGCGGGCATCCCCGACCTGGCCGTCGGTGCCGGTGCCGGTGCCGGTGCCGGTGCCGGTGACTCCGCGGTCCCGCGCGCCCTCATCGCCCACGAACTGCCGGGCGGGGCCCGATCACAGCCGCGACTGTTCTGAGCCTCCGAGGGCCAGAGGTCATCGGCACGGGGTGTTGTGCCCCGCTCGACCAGAACGGGGCACAAGAAGAAGCGCTCTGCCTGCGCGACACCCGCACTGGCCCCACATGTCGGGGTACAGCCCAGGTCCGGCTTCTGTCATGATCTGTCCTGACCACGAACGAGCCGAGGAGGCCCCATGCTGCTCGGCCTCCCTGCCCACCTGGCGCCGACGGCGCTCGGCGACTCGGTGTCGAGGGCCTGCCACGCGATCGCGGCCACCGTCCTCGCGGCGGCGGCTGCCCTCCTGCTCACGAAACAGGCCGCCACACCCGATCTGTTGCTCTGGCCCGCTCTGGTCTCGCTCCTCCCGATGGTCGTCCTGCTCGTCGTTGTCGAGCGCACGCGGTCCACGACGGCCCACCTCGCCTACCTGATCGTCGGGACCGCCGCCCTCTACTGGTACGCCGTCACCCTCTTCTCGCAGGTCGCGGCGGTGCAGGCGTCGGACGCGTTCTCGCTCTCGTTGCCCAAGATCGCCCTCATCATGGTCGGCAGCACCGCCGTCGGGCCCCGCCGGGGTCTCCTCTGGGCTGCGGCGGGTTACGCGGCGGGCGAGCTCGCCACGCAGCTGGCGACCTGGCACACGGGGGCCTCCCTGCGGCTCGACGTGACCGCCCTGCTGGCCTTCGTCCTGGTCGCGGTGGTGACCGGTCACGCCGAGGCGTCGCGGGGACGCGCGCGGTCGGCTCAGCCGCGGCTGCACCGGTCCGCACTCGAGCAGCAGGTGCAGGGCATCCGTGTCGACATCGAGCAGCAGGCCGCGGCCCTCGTCCACGACACGATCCTCGGGCATCTCGCGGCCGTGGCCACCGCCCGCCCCGGTCCTCTGTCGCCCGACACCGCGCGGTCGATCGCGGCCGATCTCGAGCTCCTCGTGGGGCGCGACTGGCTCTCACCGGGGTCGGTGCCCTCCGAGGCCGCCGTGACGGCCGCCGACGGCTGGGAGGCCAGCCGACTGCACGCGGCCGTCGAGCAGTCGCGATCGGGCGGCCTCGAGGTGGCCGTGACCGGCGACGTCTCGGCCGTCGGTCGCCTCGACCCCGTCACCGGGGACGCCCTCGGCCTGGCGGTCGCACAGTGCCTCGTGAACGTGAGCCGCCACAGCGGGGTCGACCGGGCCGAGCTCGTCGTCTTCGGCGACGGCACCGACCTCACCGTGATGGTGATCGACGACGGAGTCGGCTTCGACACGGCGGCGGTGGCCCCCGACCGTCTCGGACTGACGGCGTCGGTCGAGGGCCGTCTCACACGCGTCCACGGTCACGTGCAGGTCTGGTCGTCCCCCGGCAGCGGGACGTCGATCGTCCTGCGGGTCCCGTTCGCCGCCGGGGCGCCGGTGGTCGGCGACGTCGCCACCGAGGACGGGGTGCCCGCGTGACCCTCCCCGCCCCTCCTCGTGCCCTCGGGCGCGCCTCCGATCGATCACCCCAGCAGGTCGACCCCCTCGGCGCCCTGGCGGCCCGACCGATCACCTTCGGGGCGGCTCTCGCCGCCCTGCTCGTCGCCGTGGTCGGCACGCTGCTGCGGGCCTCCGACGTGTCCTCGCCGGGGGCCGCGGTCGGTGCACTCGTCGCCGTGGCCGCGGGTGGCGTCGCACTCGTCGTGTCGGCCGGCCCCTTGCGGGCACCGTTCGGGCCGCGGGCGCTCTGGTGCGTCGCCGCGACGTGTGCGGTGGCGGGTGTCCTGTCCGCCCTGGCCACCTCCGGCAGCAATCCCTTCGTCCGGGACGACTGGGCGGGGATCGTCTCCGGGGTGCTCCTGCTCGGGGTGGCGCCGTACCGCTCGGCACGCGAGATCCTCGCCGCAGGAGGCGCCGTGGCCGTGGTCCTCGCCCTCGTGGTCCTGGTCGAGGCGCCGGGTTTCGTCACACCGGTGCCCACCGCGTCGTACGTCGTCGTCGCCCTCACCCCGTTGCTCGCCCTGACCGCCGCGTCGGCGACCTTCTCGGGGGTCTTCGTGGCCCATGTCGAGGGGTGGGTCTCGCGGGCCACGGGATTCCGCAGGGCCAGCACCGACGACCTCAGGGTGACCCTCGCCCGGTCGGTCCAGCAGGACCGTGTCACCGTCCTCAACCGCGAGGTGGTGCCGTTCTTCGCACGGCTCGTCGAATCCGGCCGGATCGTCGAGGGGGACGCCGACGAGGCCCGGCGCGTGGCCGACGCGTTGCGCGCCTCCCTGGTGGCCGACGCCGACGCGACGTGGCTGGCCCGGCGACTCGCCGCGCCCGGCCGCCGGGTGCCCGCCGAGGTCGTCGACCCCGACCGGCTCGCCGATCTCCTGGGCCCCGGGCACCGCACCGCTCTCTGGGCCCTCGTCGCGACGGTGGACGACGTCGAGGCCGCCGACGTCCGCTCGCTCCGGGTCCTGCTCGAGGCCGAGGAGGCGCGGGTGGGCGTCACGATCGAGCTCGCGTGCCGGGCCTCGGCCGTCGCCGCACGACGGTCGCTCGCCCCCTGTCTGACCGTGCTGCGCCTCGTCTCGGGCGACCTGCGGGTCGACCGGGCGCCGTCGCTTCTGACACTAAGGTTTTCTTATGACCAGCACTGAGCCGAGCGGCCGCTCGTCCCACCGTCCGGGCTTCGGGAGGCCCGTCGCATCACCCTCCTGGGCCACCGTCGGCCCGGGTTCCGAGGCACCGCCCGCTCGTCGTGTCCGGCTCGCGATCCTCGACGACCACGAGGTGCTCCTCGACAGCCTCAGCAGCTGGATCAACGTCAACGCCTACGACTTCGACCTCGTCCTGACGGCGCACACCTGGCTGCAGCTGGTGCACAGCGACAACTTCCCGACCGACCTCGTCTTCCTCGACTTCCAGTTGAAAGAGCCCGTCTCGATCGAGGCCCGCGTGCGCACCTGCCGGGCCGCCGGGGCCAAGGTCGTCGTGCTGTCCAGTCTCGACACCCGCGAGTCCCGCGAGCGTGCCCTCGAGGCGGGAGCGTCGGCGTTCCTGTCGAAGACCCTGCCCATGCGAGAGGTGATGGATGCGGCCCGCCAGGTCATGGGCGTCGCCCGCGACAACTCCCCGCAGCGCGACTGGCGTCCCCTGCCGGCCGGCGCCGCGAACCAGACCCGACCCAAGCTCAGCGCCGGCGAGGCCGAGGCGTTCCGGTTGTACGTCTCGGGGTTCAGCACCAACGAGGTCGCCGCGCAGATGAACGTGCAGTACGAGACGGCGAAGACCTTCCTCCGGCGCGTCCGCGAGAAGTACGCCAAGGCCAACCGTCCGGCCAGCAAGAAGTCCGAGCTCATCCGTCGGGCCGCCGAAGACGGTTACCTGCAGTAGTGGCCAAGCTCTACTTCCGCTACGGCGCGATGAACAGCGGCAAGAGCACGGCTCTGCTGCAGGCGGCGTACAACTACGAAGAACGCGGTCAGCGGGTCCTGCTCGCCAAGCCGGGCGTCGACACCAAGGGTGACGACGCCATCGTCTCGCGGCTGGGCGTGACCCGGGCCGCGGACGTCACCTTCGCCCCCGACGACGAGGTCCGCCAGGTCTTCTCGGCCCGCCGCGACGCCGTCCGGGCCGAGACCGGGTCGAGCCTGGCCTGTCTGCTCGTCGACGAGGCGCAGTTCCTGGCGCCGCACCAGATCGACGACCTCTTGCGCATCGCGATC
Source organism: Frigoribacterium sp. ME-P-080 (assembly GCF_030209595.1). Lineage (NCBI taxonomy): Bacteria > Bacillati > Actinomycetota > Actinomycetes > Micrococcales > Microbacteriaceae > Frigoribacterium > Frigoribacterium sp. ME-P-080. Next base: position 291,106 of record NZ_JARVRR010000003.1, on the reverse strand, counting down.
CTCGACGACGTCCCCGTACTGGCCTACGGCATCCGGACGGACTTCCGCACGGTGGCCTTCCCCGGTAGTCGGCGACTGCTCGAGGTGGCCCATTCGCTCGAAGAGCTCAAGACGATCTGCCGCTGCGGTCGCAAGGCGGTCTTCACGGCGCGCACGGTCGGTGACCGGTTCGTTTTCGACGGCGACCAAGTGGCGATCGACGGTCAGCAGGTGACGTACGAGTCGCTCTGCGGTGCCTGCTATCTCGCCGAGTCCGGCGGCCGCCTCGCCTGACCCGTGTCGCCCGAGGGTGAACCGGCGATTACAAGGAAGTTGGCCCCACGAAACGATGGGGCCTCTTTCGTGTCGCCCGAAGTACGACCGATGATCGAAAACAAAAAAATTGGCCCCACCCAAAGGTGGAGCCATTTCGTGTCGCCCGAAGGGCGAACCAACGAGCACAGAAAAACAAATGGCTCCACCCAAGGGTGGAGCCATTTGATTTGGTCGGGGTAGCGGGATTCGAACCCACGACCTCCTCGTCCCGAACGAGGCGCGCTACCAAGCTGCGCCACACCCCGATGTCTTCGCGTTCTCACGTGAAGCAACCTGACAAGAATAGCCCATGTTCGGGCCTGCTCGTGTCACTCCGGTGATGCTCAGGCCGTCAGGGTCACGATCACGGCTTCGGGGCGGCACGAGAACCGCACGGGGGCGTAGATCGAGGTGCCCAGACCGGCCGAGATCTCGAGGTGTGCGGTCTTGCGGGCATGGCTCCAGGTCGTCAGACCGCTGACCTTGCTGCGCGGCAGGTCGCAGTTGGTGACGAGGGCACCGTAGCCGGGCACCTGGACCTGTCCGCCGTGGGTGTGACCACCGAAGATGACGTCGGCGCCGTTGTTGACGAACGAGTTGAGCACGCGTTGGTACGGCGCGTGGGTGACGCCGATGCTGATGGGCTCGGGTCCACCGTGGTCGTCCTGCCAGCCCACGTTCTCGCGGAGGTCGTCGAGGGCGCCGGGGATGCGGTCGAGGCGGTCCCAGCCGCGGTGGGCGTCGTTGACCCCGAAGAGTTCGAGTCGCGAGCCCCGCATCTCGAGCGCACGGGCCCTGTTGTTCAGGTCGAGCCAGCCGAGCTGGTCGGTGAAGAACGACTGCATCCGGTCGACGTCCAGGTCGACGGGCGTGCGGTGGGCCTTGCTCGGTCCGCCGAAGTAGGCCAGGGGGTTCTTGGGGGAGGGTCCGTAGTAGTCGTTGGAGCCGTTGACGAAGACCCCGGGGACGCCCCGGAAGGGCTCGAGCGCGTACTCGAGCGCGGTGTGGGCGTCCTCGTGGCCGATGTTGTCGCCGGTGTTGACGATGAGGTCCGGTTCGAGCACGGCGAGGCCGCGGATCCATTCCTGCTTCTCGGCCTGCCAGGGTGCCAGGTGCAGGTCGGACAGGTGCAGGATCGTCAGCGTCCGGGAGCCGGGCTCGAGGACGGGCAACACCTCGTGCCGCACGGTGAACCGGTTGCGTTCGACGAACACGCCCCAGGCCAGCGCCCCGAGGCCGACGGCCGCGCCCGCTGCTGCGGTCACGGCCGTCGTCTGGAGGGCGCTCGGCCCGCCGGTGCTCCGTGGGCTCACGCGCAGTTGCCCGGGTCGTTGCCGTCCTTGTCGCCGTAGACGGTCAGCCCGATGGCCGAGTCCTTCGCGACGGACGTGTTGGCGGCAGGATTCGTCGAGGCGACCTGGCAGGCGTTCTTCCCGTCTCCGGGCGTGAACCCCGCGATGGACACCTTGGACGCGTCGAACCCGGCTCCGCCGATCGACTTGACCGCGTCGCCCACCTTCTGCCGGGTCACGTCCGGGACCGCGGCTGCGCCGCTGCCGTCGCTGGTGAAGACCTTCACGGTCGTGCCCTTCGACACGAGGCTGCCGACGGCGGGGTCCGAGCCGATGACCTGCCCGGCGGGCAGGGCCGACGGCTGGGTGCCACCGTCCGCGTAGGCCAGGGAGACGCCCCTCAGCAGCGCCTGGGCCGCCGACGGGGTCGTGCCGGCCATGTCGGGCACGGCGACGCCCGAGCCGCGGAGAACAGCACCGGAAGCCTCACCGAAGGCGCCTCCCGGGTACACGGTGTTGTTCACGCTCTGGACGGCCTTGAAGTACTGCACGCGGGCCGTCGCGTAGCTGGTCGAGCCGGCCAGGTTGGGGGAGTTGTAGCTGCGGAGGCTCTTCTTGGGGCCGTCCGCGACGCCCTGCCACACGGCCGTGGCGATCTTCGACGTCGCGCCGATGATCCAGATCTGGTCCTTGAGGTCGGTCGTGCCGGTCTTGCCGATCTCGGGGTAGCCGTCGGCCGGCAGGCCGCCGACGCCGGTGCCGTTCCGCCAGAGGCCCTGCATGGCCACCGCGGCGGCCGCGGCCACCTGCGGGTCGACGACCTGGCTGCACGACTGCGGCTGTCCGCCGATGTCGACGCCCTTGTCGTCCTTGATGTTGTCCACGATGATCGGCGAGCAGTAGACGCCGCCCGCGGCGATCCCGGCGTAGGCGGTCGCCATGGTCAGCGGCGCGATCTCGTCGGCCGTGCCGAGGATCGACGACGCGAAGTCGTGCATCTCGCCTCCGTCGGCACGGTGCACGCCGAGCTTCTTCGCGACGCCGTTGATGTCGGCGATGTCGAGCTTCTCGGCCATGGCCGCGTAGGCCGTGTTCATCGACTTGGCCGTCGCGTCCGCGACGCTCATCTGGCCGGGCTGCTCGCCCGCGTCGTTCTTGGGGGTGTACTTGTTGCCCCGGCTGCCGTCGATGGTCATGTTGAACGTCCGTGGCTTGGCGTTGACGCTCTCGTAGATGCCGTGCCCCTGCTCGAGCCAGTCGATGAGGGTGAAGGGCTTGTAGGTCGAACCGGGCTGGAAGCCGATCGATCCGCCGTAGTCCCGGTCGGTGCTGTAGTTCACCGAGGTGAGGGTGCGGTCGGGGCTCGACGTCTCGGAGAACGTGGTGTTCTGAGCCATCACGACGACCCGGCCGGTGCCGGCCTCGACGCTGTCGACCACGCTGCCCAGCTGGAAGTTGCTCTCACTGGCGGGAGCGTACTTGTCGACCTGCGCCTTGGCGTTCTCGTTGAGGTCGAGGTTCAGCGTCGTGTAGACGTCGTAACCGCCGGTGTTCCAGTTCGCCTGGCGCTCTTCGGGGGTGGAGCCCAGGACGGCGAGGTCCTTGATGCTCTTCTTCACGTAGTCGCAGAAGTAGGCGGCCGAGGGGACCGTGACCGCGCCGCAGCCCTGCGAGGGCGCCGTGAGGACGACGTAGCTCTCGACGGGCGTGGCCAGCGAGGCGTCCGCCGTCGCCTGGTCGATGTCCTTCTCGGCGAGCATCGACTTGATGATGACGTCGCGACGCGCCTTGTTGGCCGGGTACTTCTCGGGCGTCGACATGTTGCGCGAGTCCGGGTACTGGACGATCGCGATGAGGCTGGCGGCCTCGGGGACCGTCAGCTCGGCCGCGCTCTTGTTGTAGTAGTGCTGGGCGGCGGCCTGTACGCCGTAGGTCTGGTCGCCGAAGTACGCGATGTTGAGGTAGGCCAGCAGGATGTCGTCCTTGCTGTACTTCTTCTCGAGCCCGATCGCGAACTTCATCTCTTCCAGCTTGCGGTCGAGGGTCGTGGTGGTCGCCTCCTTGTAGGCGGCGTCGCGTTCGTCCGCCGTCGGCAGCTGCTGCGACTGCGCGATGCGGATGTTGCGGACGAGCTGCATCGTCAGGGTCGAGCCACCACCGCTGGCACCCAGCTCGCCGGCGCCCGCGGAGCCCACGGCCGCGCGCACGAGGGAGGTGACGTCGACGCCGCCGTGCTCGTAGAAGCGCCGGTCCTCGCCGGCGACGACGGCGGTCTTGAGGTTCGGGCTGACCTCGTCCCACGAGAGTTCGACGCGGTTCTCGCTGTAGAGGGTCGCGAAGGGGACCTGCTGCCCGCCCTGGGTCGCGTACAGCGTGTTGCGCTGCTGCAGCTTGCCGATCTCGATGTACTCGGGGATCGACTCGAAGACGCCGATCGAACTCGAGGCCGTCATGCCGGCGACCGCGATGGCCGGCGTCACGCCGATGGTCACCAGGAGGCCGGCCAGGACGCTGAAGCCGACGAATCCGAAGAGTGCCCCGATGGCGGACGTGGGCTTCGATTTTTGGGCAGACATAGGATCAGGGTAAGCGACATCGCCGATTTTCAAGCTGAACGGAAGCCGAAATGGTCCTTTGGGAGTACACGACGACGCCCCTGCTGGTGCACAACAGCACGGCGATCCTCAACAACTGGGGCTCCGACGGATGGGAACTCGTCCAGGTGACCCAGGGGCCCGAGGGTGGTCCCGTCGCGTGGCTGAAGCGCCCCCGGCAGGACGCCTGATGACGACGGTCGACGAGCGCCTGGCCGAGCTCGGTCTCGTCCTCCCTCCCGTCGCGGCACCCGCGGGCTCGTACGTCCCGGCCCTCCGCACGGGGTCGCTCGTCTACACCGCGGGTCAGCTGCCGTTCGTCGACGGTCAGCTGCCGACCACGGGCAAGGTGGGTGACGGTCACGGGCTGGTCGAGCCCGCCGAGGCGCAGGCGCTGGCGGCGACCTGCGTGCTGAACGCCCTGGCCGCAGCGGCGACGGTGCTCGACTCGCTCGACGACGTCGTCCGCGTCGTCAAGCTGACCGGTTTCGTCGCCTCCGATCCCGGCTTCTCCGGCCAGCCCGGGGTGATCAACGGCGCGTCCGACCTCCTCGGCCAGATCTTCGGCGAGGCCGGGCGTCACGCCCGGAGCGCCGTCGGGGTCGCGGTGCTGCCGCTCGACTCGCCGGTCGAGGTCGAACTCGTCCTCGAGGTCCGCTGACGCGCCTCCTCGTCCGGTCGTGACGACGGCCCCTCCTCTCGACGAGGAGGGGCCGTCGTCGCGCCGGGGTCAGCGCATCTCGGCGGTGATCACCGACATGACCGACGTGTCCGCCAGCGTGGTCGTGTCGCCGACCTCGCGGCCCTCCGCCACGTCCCTCAGCAGGCGGCGCATGATCTTGCCCGAGCGCGTCTTCGGCAGCTCGTCGACGAGCACGACGGTGCGCGGACGCGCGATGGCGCCGATCTGGTGGGCGACGTGCGCGCGCAACGCGGCCACCGCCTCCTCGGGTGTCTGCGTCGTCTTCGCCTTGTTCCGCAGGATGACGAACGCCACGACCGCCTGACCGGTGGTCTCGTCGGCGGCACCGACGACCGCCGACTCGGCGACGATGGGGTGCGACACGAGGGCCGACTCGATCTCGGCGGTCGACAGACGGTGACCCGAGACGTTCATCACGTCGTCGACCCGGCCGAGCAGCCAGATGTCGCCGTCCTCGTCGCGGCGGGCACCGTCGCCGGCGAAGTAGCGGTCGCCGAAGCGGCTCCAGTACGTCTCGACGTAGCGGTCGGGGTCACCCCAGATGCCTCGCAGCATCGACGGCCACGGCTCGGACACGACCAGGAGGCCGCTCTCGCCGTTCGCCACCGGGGTGCCGTGGTCGTCGACCACGTCGACCGAGATGCCCGGCAGGGGGGTCTGGGCCGATCCGGGTTTGGTGGTGGTGACACCGGGCAGCGCCGAGATCATCTGCGCACCCGTCTCGGTCTGCCACCACGTGTCGACGATGGGCGTCCGGCCGGCGCCTATCACCTCGCGGAACCACAGCCACGCCTCCGGGTTGATGGGCTCACCGACCGACCCCAGGAGGCGCAGGGACGTCAGGTCGCGGGCCGCCGGGATCTCCCTCCCGGACTTCATGAAGCCCCGGATGGCCGTCGGCGCGGTGTAGAAGATCGTCACCCCGTACTTCTCGACGAGGTCCCACCAGCGGCCCGGTGCGGGGAAGTCGGGGGTGCCCTCGTAGAGCACCTGCGTCGCACCGTTGGCGAGCGGGCCGTAGACGACGTAGCTGTGCCCGGTGATCCACCCGACGTCCGCCGTGCACCAGTAGACGTCGGTCTCGGGGTGCAGGTCGAAGACGACGGAGTGGCTGTAGGCGACCTGCGTGAGGTAGCCCCCGGAGGTGTGCAGGATGCCCTTGGGCTTCCCGGTCGTGCCGCTCGTGTACAGGATGAAGAGCGGGTGCTCGGCCTCGAACGGTTCGGCGACGTGTTCGGCGTCCACGGTCTCGATCGCGTCGTGCCACCAGACGTCGCGTCCGTCGGTCCAGTCGACGTCGTTGCCGCCTCGTCGGACGACGAGGACGTGCTCGACCGTCGAGTCGCCGTCCACCGCCAGGGCCTCGTCCACGGCGGCCTTGAGCGGGGAGACCGCTCCCTTGCGCCAGCCTCCGTCCGCCGTGACGACCAGGCGAGCACCGGCGTCGTCGATGCGCGCGCGCAGGCTCTCGGCGCTGAAGCCGCCGAAGACGACCGAGTGGACCGCTCCGATCCGGGCCACGGCGAGCATGGTCACCACGGCCTCCGGGATCTGCGGGAGGTAGACGACGACGCGGTCGCCCGCCTGCACGCCGAGTGACAGCAGCAGGTTCGCCGCGCGCTTGACCTCGTCGGTGAGCTCGGCGTAGGTCACCGAGCGGGCGTCACCGGGCTCGCCCTCCCAGTGCAGCGCGACGCGATCCCCGTGCCCTGCCTCGACGTGACGATCGAGACAGTTGTAGGCGACGTTCAGGGTTCCGTCGGCGAACCACCGGGCGAAGGGCGCGTCCGACCAGTCGAGCGTCTCGGTCGGGACCCGGTCCCACGTGAGCCGCTCGCGGGCCTGGTCACCCCAGAAGGCGAGCCGGTCGGCGGCGGCTCGTGCGGCGAGGTCCGAGCCGGCGACGGCCGTCCGGACGAAGTCGGCAGGCGGGGCGAAGGTGCGTCCTTCGGTGGGCTGGTCGTCGGTGCCGTCGAGCATCGGAAGTCCTCTCGCGTCGTTGCGTGAACCGCGGCTCGGAGCCGCGCCGACGACCTTACTCCGGAGGTCCCACCGGGCATGGGCGGGCCGCGCGCGGGGGGAGGCCGGACGACGTGGTGTTCCGGAGCCGACCTGGGGTACACTTGGCGAGTCGGATTCAATTCCGACGTGCGTCGTGCTGATTCCCCCCAATCGCCCGGCGCACGTGGCGGCACCGGTTCCCCCCAACCGGTGCCGCCCCTCTCTTTTAACCCGGCGGTCGCCCGGGTGGATGGACGGCTCGTCCCCAAGGGCGTTCATCGACGATCCGTCCCCACGGTGCTCTACCGATCTGTCTGTGCTGACGAGACGCTGCCTACCGTCGGGACCATGTCCCATGCGCCTCAGGTCGACACCGCCGGTCACCCGTCCCTCACCCTCCGTCACCCTCCCTCCCGCTTCGCCCTGCCTCCCGTGCCGGCACTCGGCCTGGACCGGGGTACAGACGCTCGATTCGGGGTACAAGGGCGCCTCGCTCGACCCGAGCGTTCCGCCTTCGGGCCCCTGGGGCGCCTCCTCGACGATCCGGCCGTCACCGACGTCTTCGTGACCGGCGGCGTGGGCGTCTGGGTCGATCGCGGCGACGGGGCCGAGCCCGAGACGAGCATCCATCTCTCCGAGGCATCGGCTCGGCAGGTCGCGGTACGCCTGGTCTCGCTCGGGGGACGCCACGTCGACGAGTCGAGCCCGTGCGTCGACGTGCGCCTGGGCGACGGTCTCCGGGTCCACGTCGTCCTGCCTCCGCTGGCGGTCGCGGGGACGGCGCTCTCGATCCGGGTGCCCCGGGTCGAGTCGATGTCGCTCCTCGACCTCGATCGTCGGGGGTTCTTCCCCGCGGGGGCTCTCGAGGCGGTGATCGGCTGCGTGGAGCGCCGTGCCAACGTCCTGGTCAGCGGGTCGGGCGGGGCCGGGAAGACCACGTTCCTCGCCGCACTGTTGTCCGAGGCTCCCGTCTCCGACCGCATCGTGACCATCGAGGACGTCGCCGAGTTGCGGCCACGCCATCCACACGTCGTGGCGCTCGAGACGCGGCAGCCCAATCTCGAGGGAGCGGGTGGAGTCGACCTGTCCCGTCTCGTCCGCGAGGCGCTGCGGATGCGACCCGACCGTCTCGTCGTGGGCGAGGTCCGTGGGCCGGAGATCCGCGACCTCCTCTCGGCCCTGAACACCGGGCACGACGGAGGCGCGGGCACGGTCCACGCCAACGGTCTGGACGACGTCCCCGCCCGACTCGAGGCTCTCGGGGCACTCGCCGGGCTCGGGGTGGACGCGCTCGCCCGGCAGGCCGTCAGCGCGATCGACGCCGTGTTCCACCTCGAGCGACGCGACGGTCGTCGGAGGCTCGCCGAGATCGGCCATCTCGCGGTGACGCCCGAGGGGCGCCTGGTCGCGCGGACGGGGTCACGGGGGTGACCGGTGGTCCGAGCCGTCGTTCCGGGAGTCCGGGCCCCGGGCGCCGGAGGACGCGGCGGTCACGACTCACGCCGGCCGCCGTCCTGGTCGAACGCCTCGCCGTCCTCATCGGTGCAGGGGTCGCGCCCGCGAGGGCCTGGGGCCACGTCGGCGCGGCCGAACCCCCGGGCGCGATCCGACGGCTCGCCGAGGCGGTCGCGCTCGACGGCGGCGACGGCGTCGCGGTGTCGACGAGCCTCGTGTCCCGGCTCGACACCCGACCCTTCGAGGGTGCCCAGGACCCCGACGGGCACGACCGCACCTGGAGGCAGGTCGCCTGCGCCTGGCGCGTGGCCGAGACGAGCGGGGCCCCGATGGCCGATTGCCTCCACTCCCTCGTGTCGGCTCTCCGGTCGGCCGACGAGGCACGCCGTGACGTCCAGGTCGCCCTCAGCGGGCCACGGGCGACCGCGAACGTTGTCCTCGCCCTCCCGCCGGTGGGCCTCCTCTTCTCCCTGGGGCTGGGCTTCGACACCGGTGCGGTGCTCGTCGGCACCCCGATCGGTTGGGCGTGCGTCGGCGTCGCCGGAGGACTCGTGATGGTCGCCCGTCGGTGGAACGCCCAACTCGTGCGGGGCGCCCTCCCGTCGTCGAGGGTGCCGGGCCTGCGCCCCGAACTCCTCGCCGTGGCGTTGTCCGGGGGAGCCTCGTGGTCGTCCGGCCTCACCACCGTCGACGAGGCGATCGTCTCGTGCGGGATCGAGGCCTCGGTCACCGAACCACCAGGAGGCGCGGGCCCGGTCGGCGAGTCCGCCGACCGGGTCGAGCGGCGTCGGTGCGAGGCGGTCCTCGACCTGTCCCGTCGTGCGGGGGCACCGGCGGGGCTGCTCCTGCGCTCCGAGGCCCGCGAGCTGCGGCTGGAGGCCCGGACGGCCGCCCAGGCCGCCGCGGGCCGCCTCGGCGTCACCCTGATGCTGCCGCTCGGCGTGTGCATCCTTCCGGCGTTCCTGGTCATCGGGGTCGTGCCGCTGGTCGTCTCGCTCGTGTCGTCCACAGCGGGTTCCTGGTGATCGGTCGTCCCCAGCGCGGAGCGACGTCTGCAGGCCGTCCGTGGAATGCCGCCAGGCTCGGAACGTCACCGATGAGGTGCCGACACCCACGAGAGGAACATCATGACCGTTGCCGAGACCCCGTCGCCCGCCGTCCCCACGTCAGGCCCTCCGTCCCCTGCTCGCCGTGCCTCCCCGGCCGGCCTCCTCGCCCCGTTCGGCCGCCTCGCCTCGGTCGCGCGTCGCGTCGCCCGGGCCGACGACGGTGCCGCCACGGCCGAGTACGCGATCGTGATCATGGCCGCGGTGGGCTTCGCCGGCCTGCTCGTCACGATCATGAGGTCGGACGAGGTCCGGAGCATCCTCTCCGACCTGGTCCGGTCCGCCCTGTCGGTCGGGTGATCGCCGTGGCGACCGGGGTCCGTGCGTGCCTCGTCCGTCTCCTCCGTCGAGTGGACGACGAGAGGGGAAGCGCGACGGTCGAGTTCGCGATGACGATGCCCGCCCTGATCATGGTCGTCTCGTTCGTCGCGGCGAGCCTGGGCGTGACCTCGCAGTCGGTCCGCCTCGCGGACGCCGCCGCCGTGGTCGCCCGCCAGACCGCCCGGGGCGACCGTGGTTCGGTCGGCCCGACCCTCGCCCGGCTGGCGCCGGGCGCGGCGGTGTCCGAGTCCGTCACCGCCGACCTCGTCTGCGTCGACCTCCGCCGGCAGGTACGGCTCGGTCTCGTCGGCGAGGTCGCGTTGGCCTCCCGCAGCTGCGCACCGCGGGCCGGGGGATGACCGTCCGCCAGCTCCTCGGGAGCGACCGCGGCAGCTCGAGCGTGCTGGCGGCCGGCGGGCTCGTGACGATCACCGTCCTCGCCGTCGCTCTCGTCGGATCGCACTCGGCCCTCGCGGTCCGGTCGCGCACGGCCGGGGCGGCCGACGCGTCGGCGCTCGCCGCAGCCGACGCCCTGTCGGGGGCCGTCGTCGGTGCCGCCTGCGACCGCGCCGCCGCGACCGCCGAGGCGAACGGCGTCTCTCTCTCGGCCTGCGTCGTCGCGGGTGCGGAGGTCACGGTGGAGGTCTCGACGACCTTCGGTCCCCTCGACGTCGGGGCCCGGGCGACCGCCGGTCCGCCGCCCTCGACGGCCCCGTCCCGGGGCGGCGGCCCGTGAAGGGGGCCCGGGCGTCGGGTGTGTATGGTGTGGCTGTCGGCTGCACGGCTCCCGACGTTCCTCGGGGTCGGTGGGAGCGATCGAGCACCCCGTCCTCGCCCTGCAGCCCCTCGCCCGGTCCGTCGGACCGGGTCGCCGCACCACCACCCAAGGAGTCCCGTGCCAGGCACGAAGAAACTGGTCATCGTCGAGTCGCCCGCCAAGGCCAAGACGATCGGGCAGTACCTCGGCGACGGATACGAGGTGCTGGCCTCCGTCGGTCACATCCGCGACCTCGTCGAGCCCAAGAACCTCCCGGCCGAGCTGAAGAAGGGGTCGATGGGCAAGTTCTCCGTCGACGTCGAGAACGGCTTCGAGCCCTACTACGTCGTCTCCGACGCCAAGAAGAAGACGGTCTCCGACCTCAAGCGCGCGCTGAAGAACGCCGACGAGCTCTACCTCGCGACAGACGAGGACCGCGAGGGCGAGGCCATCGCGTGGCACCTCCTGCAAGAGCTCAAGCCCAAGGTGCCGGTCAAGCGCATGGTGTTCCACGAGATCACCAAGGACGCCATCCAGAAGGCACAGGAGAACACCCGCGACCTCGACACCGCCCTGGTCGATGCGCAAGAGACCCGTCGCATCCTCGACCGCCTCTACGGCTACGAGGTCTCGCCCGTGCTGTGGCGCAAGGTCGGCCCCGGCCTCTCGGCCGGACGCGTGCAGTCGGCGGCGACCCGTCTCGTCGTCGACCGCGAGCGTGAGCGCCTCGCCTTCGTCTCCGCCTCCTATTGGGACCTCACCGCGACCTTCGAGCCCGTCGCGGCCGAGGGGGAGGCGAAGGTCGCCTTCGGGTCACGCCTCGTCCGCGTCAACGGAGGACGCGTGGCCGCGGGGCGCGACTTCGACGACCGGGGCCGCCTGAAGAACGAGGCCGTCGCACTCGACGAGGCGGCATCGCGGGCGCTCGCCGAGGCGCTGGGTTCCTCGGACGTCGAGATCCTCGTCGGCTCGGTGGACTCGAAGCCCTACACCCGTCGTCCGGCAGCTCCCTTCACGACGTCGACCCTCCAACAAGAGGCAGCGCGCAAGCTGCGCTTCTCGGCCCGACAGACCATGAGCGTCGCGCAGTCGCTCTACGAGAACGGCCACATCACCTACATGCGAACCGACTCGCCGGCGCTGTCGCAGCAGGCGATCGGTGCGGCGCGCAGCCAGGCGGCCAAGCTCTACGGGTCCGACACCGTCCCCGACAAGCCTCGGCTGTACACGGGCAAGAGCAAGAACGCCCAGGAGGCGCACGAGGCGATCCGTCCGTCGGGTGACACCTTCAAGACGCCGTCCGAGATGCAGAACGTCCTGCGGGGCAACGACTGGAAGCTCTACGACCTCATCTGGAAGCGCACGGTCGCCTCGCAGATGGCGGACGCCAAGGGCTCGACCGCCTCGGTCGTCGTCGCGGCGACGACCTCGGGACCGGTCGAGGGCATCGCGCCCCGCGCCGCCGCCGGGACGCTCGCCGAGTTCGCCGCGTCCGGCACGGTGATCACGTTCCGCGGGTTCCTCAACGCCTACGAAGAGGGTCGTGACGAGGACCGCCACGGCGCCGCCGAGCCGGCCGAGGCCAAGCTGCCCCCGCTGACCGCCGGTCAGGCCCTCGGCCTCGACGAGGTCGAGGCGAAGGGCCACGACACGTCGGCACCGCCGCGCTACACCGAGGCGAGCCTCGTCAAGACCCTGGAAGAGCTCGGCATCGGACGCCCCTCGACCTACGCCGCCATCATGTCGACCATCGTCGACCGTGGCTACGTCACCCCTCGCGGAACGGCCCTCGTCCCGAACTGGATCGCCTTCTCGGTGGTCCGTCTGCTCGAGGACTACTTCGCCGACCTGGTCGAGTACGACTTCACGGCCAGCATGGAGGACGACCTCGACCTCATCGCCGGTGGTGACGCCGACCGCGTGGACTGGTTGAACGGCTTCTACTTCGGCAACGAGTCGCACCGTGGTCTCCGCAAGGTCATCGACAACCTGGGAGAGATCGACGCGCGCGACATCAACTCGATCGTGCTCGCCGACGGAGTGACCCTGCGCATCGGTCGCTACGGCCCCTACCTCGAGGCGCCGGGCGACGACCCCGAGACGCCCCGTCGGGTCAACGTGCCCGAGGACCTCGCCCCCGACGAGTTGACGGCCGAGAAGGCCCGCGAGCTCATCGACGCCCCCGTCGTCGGCGACCGCGTGCTGGGTCTGAACCCCGAGACGGGCAAGGAGGTCATCGCGAAGGACGGCCGCTTCGGCCCGTACGTGACCGAGCGGACCCCCGAGTCGGCCACCGACGAGATCACGGCCGACCCGGCGACGGGCGAGGTGACCGAGTCGTCGTCCGCCGCCGCGACCACGACCGGGGCGAAGAAGGCTCCGGCGAAGAAGGCCCCCGCCAAGAAGGCCGCCGCTCCGAAAGAACGTACGGCGTCGCTCTTCAAGAGCATGGGCGTCGACACGGTCGACCTCGACACGGCGCTGCGGCTGCTCGACCTGCCCCGGACCGTCGGCACCGACCCCGAGAGCGGCGTCGAGATCCAGGCGCAGAACGGGCGCTACGGCCCCTACCTCAAGAAGGGCACCGACACCCGGTCGTTGACGAGCGAGGACCAGATCTTCGAGATCGACCTGCCCGGGGCGCTCGAGCTCTACGCCCAGCCGAAGTACGGTGCCCGCAAGGCCAGCAGCGCCCTGAAGGAGTTCGAGGCCGATCCCGTGAGCGGCAAGCCCATCAAGGTGAAGGACGGCCGGTTCGGCCCGTACGTCACCGACGGCGAGACGAACGCGACCATCCCGCGGGGCGAGACGGTGGAAGAGGTCGACTTCGACCGCGCCGTCCAGCTGCTCGCCGACAAGCGGGCCAAGGGTCCGGCCAAACCCAAGGCGGCCGCCAAGAAGGCTCCGGCCAAGAAGGCACCCGCCAAGAAGGCCACCACGGCCAAGGCACCGGCCAAGAAGGCCACCACCGCGAAGACGGCCACCGCCAAGACGACCACCGCGGCGAAGAAGGCGCCGGCTGCGAAGACGCCGGCCCCGAAGGCCCCGGCGGCCGAGTGACCGGCGGGGTAGGCCCTCGAGTCGAGGGCGCACGCTGACCATGCCCCTCTGGGAACACCTCACGGGTCAGCCCGACGCCATCAAGGCGTTGACAGCGGCGGCTTCCACCCAGCCCGGCAACGCCTCGATGACCCATTCGTGGCTCATCACCGGCCCGCCCGGCTCGGGTCGCTCCAACCTCGCCTACGCCTTCGCGGCCGCGTTGCTCTCACGAGAGCCGGCCGACGAGGAGGCGACCCTCCGGCAGGTCGCCGCGAGGTCGCATCCCGACCTCGCGGTCCTCAGCACGGAACGCATCATCATCACGATCGACGAGGTCCGGTCCCTGGTCGCGGCGAGCCAGTTCTCGCCGTCGGTGGGTCGCTACCGGGTGGTCGTCATCGAGGACGCCGACCGCATGACCGAGCGGACCTCGAACCTCCTGCTCAAGGCGCTCGAGGAGCCGCCACCCCGGACGGTCTGGCTGCTGTGCGCCCCGAGCGAGGCCGACCTCATCCCGACGATCCGCTCCCGCGTCCGCAGCGTGCGCCTCCGCATGCCCGCCGTGGCCGACGTCGCCGCGCTCCTCGAGGACCGCGACGGGGTGGAGTCGGAGATCGCCCTCGTGGCGGCCCGGGAGGCCCAGAGCCACATCGGCATGGCGCGGCGCCTGGCGCTCGACTCCTCGGCGAGGTCGCGACGTCGTCAGACCCTCGAGACCGCCCTGGGCATCCGCAGCGTCTCGGACGCCGTCATCGCGGCGGCGACCCTGCTCGCGGTGGCGGGCGACGACGCCAAGGCGATCACGGAAGAGCGTGACGCCGAAGAACGGGCGAGCGCCCTGCGCTCCCTGGGCGTCGAGCCGGGTGGCACCGTGCCTCCGGCGTTGCGGAGCCAACTGCGCGCCCTCGAGGACGACCAGAAACGCCGAGCGACCCGGAGCCTCCGCGACGGGATCGATCGCATCATGGTCGACCTCCTCTCGCTGTACCGCGACGTCCTGCTGCTGCAGCTGGGCGTCGACGAGCAGCCCATCAACGAGGCCATCCGGGCACAGCTCGACGCCGCGGCGACCGCTTCCACCCCGGCCGCGACCCTGGCCGTCCTCGACGCGATCGCCCTGGCCCGCCGCCGCATCGAGGCCAACGTGTCGCCGGCCATGGCGCTCGAAGCCATGCTGGTGGTCGTCAGCCGTCACGCCACCCGCTGACCCGCGCCGGCGACACCGGCGCCGGCGGCACCGGCCCGGCGGCACCGGCGCGAGCGCCGGATCGGCGAGGGGGCGTCCACCCCTTTCCCCGGCGGCATGAGCGATGATGGCCTGATGAGCGACCCGAACGCCGCCCCCGGTCTGCGCGAGCGCAAACGTCTGGCCACCCGACGAGCGATCCAGGTCGCCGTCCTCGACCTCATCGTCGAACACGGGCTCGACGCGGTGACGGTCGACATGGTCAGCCGCCGGGCCGACGTCTCGCCGCGGACCTTCTTCAACTACTTCCCCTCCAAGGAAGAAGCCGTCGTCGGTGATCCGCCCGCGCTGCCGGACGGTCGAGACCTCGAGCGGTTCGTGGCCCAACGCGACGAGCCCGTGCTGTCGAGCCTGATCCAGCTGCTGACGCACGCCGTCGAGTCGGCCACGGTCGATCGCGAGCTCGTCGTCCTGCGTCGCCGGGTGCTGCGGGCGCACCCCGACCTGCTGGCCCGTCGCATCGCGTCGACGCGCGTCTTCGAGGAGCGACTGACGACCGTCGTCGCGCAACGCATGGCGGCCGACGAGGGGGTGGCGGACGACGCCGTCGACGCGTCGTTGCTCAGCCGCGCGCACCTGGTGTCGCTCGTCAGCATCGCCACCCTCCGTCATGCCTGGGCCGAGTGGATCGACGACGACGACGTGGACCACCTCAGCGACATGCGGTACAGCCTGCGCGCCCGCATGGAGGCCAGCTTCGTCGAGCTCGGTCGCCTCGTGACGCGTGAGGTCCGCTGATCCTGTACAGTATCTAATCGTGCCGCGAGGCACGGGCAACCGGCCGAGGCCGGCCCCGCCGCTTTAGCTCAGTCGGTAGAGCGTCTCACTCGTAATGAGAAGGTCATCAGTTCGATTCTGATAAGCGGCTCCACCACAGCCCCGGGTCACCACGACCCGGGGCTGTTCTCGTCCGAGGGCGTGCCTCTCGAGGCCCCGGTCCCGGTCCCTCCGCCCCCAATAGTGGTGAGGGCGTCGTCGACTTGTACCCCGAACGGCCCCCGGGCGTCGTTCCGTCGCCCTACGGTCGATCTGCGACGACCACCTGATGCCGGAAGGAGGTGGCCCGCATGCCTCTCCGAGTGATCTGCACCGCGCTGCTCGCCGCCGTCCTGGCGGGCATCCTCCTCGTCGTCTGGGCCGGAGGCGACTCCTCGGCCCTCGCGACGGCCGGCGTGGCCGACGGACCGACGACGGTGGTCCTCGCGAGCGGCGACCCCGCATCCGAGGCGGGCCCCACGACCGAGGACGCAGGAGGCGCGGGGTGCGTCGACGACGCCACCGGCGCCTCCGTCCCCTCGCCCGCGCAGCCCGGCGCCGATGCCGGGAGCGGCGCGACGGGTGCCCCCGACGCGGCGAGCGGCGCCACGGGCACCACCGCCGCCGACCTCGACGCGTTCCGGACGGCGTACGACGAGCGGCGACAGGCGGCGTGCCTCGGGCTGCTGCCGGCCGCGAACGTGCGGTACGACGCGTGCCTCGAGCAGTACCTCTTCTGGGTCGCCGGCGACCCGAGCCCCGATCCGTTGAGCGCTTGGGGGCACAAGGGCGAGGTGGTCCGCAGCGACGGGGTGCCCCCGGTCGGCTGCGACGGCAACCTCGCGGGCGGCACGTCGACCACGGGCGACGTCGCCGCCGCCAAGTGGTGGGCCTCGGCCCCGCACCGCGACGCCGTCTACCGACCGGACTTCCGCGGAGACCTCGCGCACGCCTGTGTCGGGTTCGCCGCCGTGCACGGGGGAGCGCCGGACGACAGCCCGGACTTCATCCGTTCGGCCAGTCGCTGGTACGCCTGCTGAACGAACCGCGGGACGGCGCCTCGACCCTTGCGGGCCTCCCCGTCGGCGGTGACTGGTAGACAGTCCGCATGACACTTCGATGGGGAATCCTCGGCGCCGGCGGCATCGCCGCCACCTTCACGTCCGACCTGCAGGGGGCGGGGTCGACCGTCTCCGCCGTCGGGTCGCGAGACCTGGCCAAGGCGCGCGAGTTCGCCGACCGTGCCGGGGTCCCGGGGGCTCACGGCAGCTACGACGACCTGGTCGCCGACCCCGAGGTCGACGTGGTCTACGTCGCCACCCCGCACCCGTTCCACGCCGAGAACGCCCTTCTGGCCATCGCGGCCGGCAAGCACGTCCTCGTCGAGAAGGCCTTCACCGTGAACGCCACGGAGGCCGAGAGGGTCTTCGCGGCCGCTCGCGAGGCCGGCGTGGTCGTCCTCGAGGCGATGTGGACGCGGTACACGCCGCAGAGCGCGCGACTGCGCGAGGTCGTGCGCTCCGGGGTCATCGGCGAGGTGCGCCTCCTGACGGCCGTGCACGTCCAGTCGCTGCCCACCGATCCCCACCACCGCATCAACGACCCGGCCCTCGGCGGCGGGGCCCTGCTCGACCTCGGGGTGTACCCGGTGTCGTTCGCGGACGACCTGCTCGGGGCGCCCTCGACGGTGTCGGCCGCCGCCACGCTGAGCGACCAGGGCGTGGACGCCCGCGTCGCGATCCAGCTCGGTCACGAGTCGGGTGCGACGGCCCAGCTGTACGCCGCCCTCGACACCTCGGGGCGCAACACGGCGACGCTGCTCGGCACCGCCGGTCGCATCGACGTCGACGACACGTTCTACGCGCCCGGGGGCTTCACGGTGCGTGATCAGGACGACGCCGTGGTCGAACGCTACGAGGCCGACGAGAACGGGCTGAGGGGCATGCACCACCAGGCGCTCGAACTCGAACGGGTCGTGGCGGCGGGCGAGCGAGAGAGTCCGCTGCTGACCGCCGCCGACGTCGTCGGCGTCATGCGCACCATGGACGAGGTCCGCCGACAGATCGGCGTGCGGTACCCCTCCGAGGGATGACGTGGGCGCGAGGCTCCGTATGATGTCCTCGATGAGCGATCAGGGTGAGCCACGTCACGACCGTCCCGAGTCGACCACGGGGGGCGATGGCGTCGGCTCCGGCGACGCGGCCCGGTCCACGGGGGCGGGCGCCTCGGTGCGGCGTTGGGTCTCCTCGCGTCCGCGGGGGGTCGTCGTGACGGCGGGCGTCCTCGCCTTCGCGCTGCTCGGCGGCGGCGCCGTGGCCGCCGGGGCCGCCACCGCGCCCGACGCCGGGACGGCACGGGCCGCCGCGTCGAGCCCCGAGCCGGCGGTCACGGTCACCCCGACCCCGACCCCCTCGGTCGACCCTGCCCGTTCGGTTCCCGCCGAGATCCCGGGTGCCACGCGCCTCCGGACCTGCTCGGTCACCGGGGCCGCGTCCGACGCCCGTCTCGCTCAGTTCGAGGGCAGCGTGGTCAACGCCGCCACGGGCGAGGTCCTCTTCGACCGCAACGGTTCGACCCCGGCTCGCACGGGCAGCGTGTTGAAGACCCTGACGAGCGCGGTCGCCCTGTCGGTCCTCGGGCCCGACGCGCGTCTCACGACCCGGGTGACCGGCGACGCCGGGACGGGCGCCGTGTCCCTGGTCGGCGGCGGTGACGCCACGCTCAGCGCCACCGGCTCGAGCGTGTACGCCGGGGCCCCCACGGTGGCCGACCTCGCGACCCAGGTGAAGGCGTCGCTCGGCGAGCAGCCCCTCACGCAGATCACGCTCGACGCCACCTTCTGGAACCCCTCCGACAAGTGGGACCCGTCCTGGAAGCGCACCGAGCAGACCATCGGGTACCACTCCGAGGTCACCGCCCTCATGGTCGACGGCGACCGGGCGAACCCTGCGGCCCAGACGAGTCCGCGCAGCACCGACCCCGTCGCCCGTGCCGGCGACGCCTTCCGCTCCGCGCTCGTCGCCGCGGGCGTCGTCGGCGCCGACTCCGCCACCATGACCCAGGGCGCCGCCACGAGCGGCACCGTGATCGCCCAGGTGTCGTCCCAGCCGGTCGGCCGCCTGATCTCGCAGCTGCTGCCGACCTCCGACAACACCCTCGCCGAGATGCTCGCTCGCGTCTCGTCGAAGGCGTCCGGTGCCGACGGGTCGGCCGCGTCGCTCACCGCCCTCTACAAGTCCGTGCTCTCGTCGACCTACGGTCTCGACACGTCCTCGCTCACGATCATCGACGGGTCCGGCCTGAGCGAGAACGACGCTGTGCCCTCGACCTTCGTCGCGCGCCTGATGATCCAGGTCCTGAACCGCGAGCACGGCCTCGGCGTCGTCTACGACGCGCTGCCGGTGTCGGGCAAGACGGGCACGCTCGCCTCCCGGTTCACAGGCGCGAACGCCGTGGCCCGTGGTGCCGTGCACGCCAAGACCGGCTGGATCGACACGGCCTACACCCTGGCCGGTACGGTGGACGCGGCGGACGGCACAAAGCTCACCTTCGCCTTCTACGCGATCGGCTCCGTGCAGGACGACGCGCGGGCCGCCCTCGACACCCTGACGACGGCCGTCTACAACTGCGGCGACAACCTGGCCAACGGCTGAGGCGTGCCGCTGTCGGTGCGGCGCGCGAGAATGGTGGCATGACCAGAGCACTCTTCGTCATCGACGTCCAGAACGACTTCACCGAAGGAGGCGCGCTCGGGGTCACCGGCGGCGCCCACGTCGCGCAGGCGGTCACCGACCACCTCCGCGCCCATCGCGACCGGTACGACCTCGTCGTCGCCAGCCGCGACTGGCACGCGGCCGACGGCGACAACGGCGGCCACTTCAGCCTCGAGCCCGACTTCGTCGACTCGTGGCCGGTCCACTGCGTGCAGGGGTCGACCGGTGCCGACTACCACCCCGACCTCGACACCGCCCTCGTCGACGTCCACGTGCTCAAGGGCGACGGTCGGCCGGCCTATTCGTTGTTCGACGGGCTCGTCGACGACGGGCGGCCGTTCGGTGACGCCCTCGCCGCGACGGGCGTCGACGAGGTCGACGTGGTCGGTCTGGCGACCGACCACTGCGTCCGGGCCTCGGCCCTCGACGCCGTCACCGCCGGGCTCGGGGTCACGGTGCTGACCGACCTCGTGGCGGGTGTGGCCCCGGCTCCGAGCGAGGCCGCCCTGGCCGAGCTGCGCGCGGCCGGCGTGCGCACGGTCCCGTCGTCCGACGTCGTCGACGGCTCGACCGGGGTCCCGGCGTGAGCCGCCCGGTCGTGACGGCCGCCGAGCGTCGTCGCGTGGTCGAGGCCGTGCCCACCGGCCTCTTCGTGGGGGGCTCGTGGGGCCCGTCGTCCTCCGGCGAGACCATCGACGTCCTCGACCCGGCCACGGGCGAGGTCCTGGTCGCGGTGGCCGACGCCACTCCCGCCGACGGCCTGCGGGCCCTCGACGCCGCGGTCGCCGCGCAAGAGGACTGGGCGGCCACGTCCCCCCGCCACCGCAGCGAGGTGTTGCGTCGCGCCTTCGACCTGCTGATGCAGCGGCGCGACGACTTCGCCCTCCTGATGACGCTCGAGATGGGCAAGCCGCTGGACGAGTCGCTCGGTGAGGTCACCTACGGCGGCGAGTTCCTCCGCTGGTTCTCCGAAGAGGCCGTGCGCGTCTCGGGTCGCTACGGCACCAACCCCGAGGGCACCGGCCGGACGACGGTGCTGCACCGCCCGGTGGGCCCCTGCCTGCTGATCACCCCCTGGAACTTCCCCCTCGCCATGGGGACCCGCAAGATCGCGCCCGCCCTCGCCGCCGGCTGCACGGTGGTCGTCAAGCCGGCCGAGCTGACCCCGCTCACCACGCTCGCCTTCGCCGCCCTGCTCGCCGAGGCGGGTGTTCCCGACGGTGTGGTGAACGTCGTGACGACCCTGTCGGCGAACGACGTGTGCGAGCCCCTGATCCGTGACCCGCGCCTCCGGAAGCTCAGCTTCACGGGGTCGACGCCGGTCGGGTCGACGCTGCTGACGCAGGCCTCCCAGCAGGTGTTGCGCACCTCGATGGAACTCGGGGGCAACGCGCCCTTCGTGGTCTTCGACGACGCCGACCTCGACGCCGCGGTCGAGGGCGCGATGCAGGCGAAGTTCCGCAACGTGGGCCAGGCCTGCACGGCCGCCAACCGGTTCATCGTGCACGAGTCGGTCGCCGACGAGTTCACCGCCCGGGTGGTCGAGCGCGTGCGAGGACTCCGGGTGGGCGCGGGGACCGACGACGGGGTCTCCGTGGGCCCGTTGATCGACGACCGGGCCGTCGACAAGGCCGACCGCCTGGTCCGCGACGCCGTCGCCCACGGCGCGGTGGTCGAGACCGGCGGCCACCCCGTCGACGGTCCGGGCACGTTCTTCGAGCCGACCGTCGTGTCGGGCGTCGCCCCCGGCAGCGAGATCCTGACGACCGAGATCTTCGGCCCCGTCCTGGCCGTCTCGACGTTCCGAGACGAGGCCGAGGGGGTCCGCCTCGCGAACGACACCGAGTTCGGGCTCGTCGCCTACGCCTTCACGCGGGACCTCGCCAGAGGGCAGCGGCTGGCCGAACGACTGCAGACCGGCATGCTCGGGCTGAACGTCGGCGTGGTGTCGAACGCCTCGGCCCCGTTCGGCGGCGTCAAGTCGTCGGGCCTCGGCCGTGAGGGCGGTGCCGAGGGCATCCACGAGTACCTCGAGACGGTCTACGTGCTCACCCCCGACCCGTTCGCCGCCGCATGAGCGCCGTCGAGCCGCTGCGCGTCGGCATCGTGGGCTACGGGCTCGCAGGACGGGTGTTCCACGGCGCGCTCCTGGCGGCGGACCCGGCCTGGCAGGTCGATGCCGTCGTCACGCGCGACCCCGACCGTGCGGGGCAGGCCGTCGCGGCGCATCCCGGTGCCGAGGTCGTCGCAGACGTCGACGAGCTCTGGCGTCGTGAACTCGACCTGATCGTCGTGGCCACCCCGAACGACACCCACGTCGAGACCGCGTTGCGTGCCCTGCGAGCCGGGGCCGCCGTGGTGGTCGACAAGCCGCTGGCGACCTCGGCTGACGACGCCCGCGAGCTCGTCGGGCTCGCCGAGTCGCTGGGGCGGCCGCTGACGGTCTACCAGAACCGGCGGTGGGACGGCGACTTCCTGACGGCGACGCGTCTCGCGGGGTCGGGTGAACTGGGCGACGTGCACACGGTCGAGTCGCGTTTCGAGCCGTGGAAGCTCGAGAACCGCCTCGGCTGGAAACGTCGGGCCACCTCCGCCGACGGTGGCGGCATCCTGTTCGACCTGGGCCCGCACCTCGTCGACCAGGCTGTGCGCCTCCTGGGGCCGGTCCGGTCCGTCCATGCCGAGATCGCGACCCGCCGCCCGACCGGCTCGGCCGACGACGATGTGCATCTGTCGCTCGAGCACGACGGGGGTCGACGGTCGCGGCTCACGATGAGCCACGTCGCAGCCCTCCCCGGGCCGAGGTTCCGGGTGCTGGGGTCGGCCGGCGCGTACGAGGTGCACGGCCTCGACCCGCAAGAGGCCCAGCTGTCGTCCGGACTGCCGCCGGTCGATCCCACCTACGGGGTCGACGCGGGCGATCGTCGTGGTGTCGTCGTCACGGGCGGCACGCGTCGCGACGAGTCGACCGATCCGGGGCGCTATCCCGAGTTCTACTCCCGACTGGCCCGGGCGCTCCGAGGCGACGGCGACCTCCCGGTCGACCCCTGGGACGCGGTCCGGGCACTCGAGGTCATCGAGGCCGCCCGCCGTTCCGCGGGGGAGGGACGCGTGGTCCGCCTCTGAGCCGGTGGCTCGCGGCGAACCGCGAGCAGCCGGCCAGCGGCGAGCGGGGCGGCGGTCGACTCGTCCCCGGTCAGAGCCGCGTGGACCAGTCGACCGTCGCGAGCGTCGCCTCGACGTCGACCTCGGCGAGGGTCGACGGCGACCACCGGGGCCGGCGGTCCTTGTCGATCACGCGTGCCCGGATGCCCTCGACGAGATCCGGCGACGCGGCGAGCGAGGTGACGATGCCGAGTTCCTGACCCAGCACGGCCTCGAGGTCGGGCAGTCGGGCCGCCCGCCTCTGGGCTTCGAGGGTCAGGACCACCGACGTGGGCGACGCCGCCACGAGGTCGTCGACCACGGCTCCGGCGTCGGCGAGACCCTCCTCGGCGAGCTCGTGCAGGCGGGACACGATCGTCCCGGCGTCGTCGCCGCGATAGGCGCGATCGATCCACCCGGCGGCATCCGCGAGCTCGGACGGCCCCGCCGTCGTGCCCAGCGCCCGCACGGCGTCGGGGCCGCCCTCGGCCAGTGCCGGCAGGACTCGAGTCAGCTCGGAGGACGGGACGAACAGGTCGGCGAAGCCCGTGTGCAGGGCATCGGCAGCCGTCATCGCGCGGCCCGTCAGGGCGAGGTGGGTGCCGAGCTCGCCCGGGGCTCGCGACAGCAAGAAACTCCCGCCCGCGTCAGGTGTCAGCCCGATGCGGGTCTCCGGCATGCCCACCGAGCTGCGTTCGGTGACGATGCGGAGCGTGACGTGACCGCCGAGCCCGATGCCGGCACCCATCGCGATGCCGTCGAGCAGCGACACGATCGGCTTCGACCAGCGCGACAGACGCAGCGTGCCACGGTACTCGCGCCGCCACATGTCCACGCTGCGCCGAGGGTCCGTCGTGGCGGCGGCGTGGATCCACGCGATGTCGCCCCCGGCACAGAACCCCCGTGGCCCGGCGCCCCGCACCAGCACCGCCGAGACCCGCGAATCGTCCTCCCAGGCGTCGAGCGCCTGCTCGACGAGCCCGAGCATCTCGAGCGTCACCGCGTTGATCTTCTCCGGGCGGTTGAGGGTGACGACACCGACCCCGCGCTCGACGTGGGTCAGGACCGCGGGGGCGACATCGCTCATCGGGCCATCGTCGCACGGTGTCGTGGCCGCGCCCCGTCGCGCGCGGAGCCCGGCCTCAGACGAGGAGTTGGTGCTTCGCCAGGTCCTTGTACAGCGGCGTCGTCCCCACCAGTTCGGAGTGGGTGCCCACACCGACCACCCGCCCGGCCTCGACGACGACGATCTGGTCGGAGTCGACCACTGTCGACAGCCGGTGGGCGATGACGATGAGCGTACGGTTCTCGGCCACCGCGTCGATCGCTTCGCGGAGGCGCTGCTCGTTGAGGCCGTCGAGGCTCGAGGTCGACTCGTCGAGCAGGAGGATCGGCGGCGCGTTGAGCAACGTGCGGGCGATGGCCAGGCGCTGGCGCTCGCCTCCGGAGAGCATCACCCCGTCCTCGCCGACCTGGGCGTCGAGGCCCTGGTCGCCGCGTTCGAGGACGGCGGTGAGGTTCACGGCCTCGAGGACCCGACGGCAGTCGTCGTCCGTCGCCTCGGGCGAACCCAGGGTGAGGTTGTCGCGGATGGTGCCGGCGAGGACCGGGGCGTCCTGTTCGACGTAGCCGATGCGGGACCGCAGGTCGCGCCGGTCGAGGGTGCGCACGTCGGCGCCCCCCACGCGCACGGCACCCGAGGTCGGGTCGTAGAAACGCTCGATGAGCGACAGGATCGTGCTCTTCCCTGCTCCCGAGGGGCCGACGAGTGCCGTGCGCTTGCCGACGGGCACCGAGAAGCTCACGCCTCGCAACACCGTGAGGTCGTCGTCGGCGGGGCCTTCGCCCGAGACGTGGACCGGGTCGCCGGAGACCCGCGGGCCCCCCGTGGCCGGCCCGGCGGGGACCGGCGAGTCGGGGTAGCGGAAGTGCACGTCGTCGAACCGGACGGCGATGCCGTCGTCCGCCTCCAGACCACCGGCGCCCGCCTCACGGGTCGCGACCTCGGCCGCGAGGCGCTCGTCGCCGTCGGTCTCGCTCGGCAGGTCGAGGATCTCCTGGATCCGTCCGAGCGCCCCCAGGGCCTGGTTGACGCTGAGCACGGCGCCGAGAGCCTGGCCGAGCGGCATGATCATGAGGAAGAGGAAGAGCACGAACGAGATGAGCGAGGCGATCTCGATGGCACCGCTGGCCACCCGGTAACCTCCGACGCCGAGCACGACGAGGAAGGAGGCCTGGAGGGCGACGGACGAGATCGGCACGACCAGGGCCGAGATGCGCGCGACCTGCAGCCCCCGTCGGTAGGCGCCCTCGGCGTCTCGCTCGACGGCGACGATCTCGCGTTCGGTGGCGCCCGAGGCGCGGATCGTGCGGACCGAGCTGATGGCGCGTTCGACGGCGGCCGTCAGGTCACCCACCTTCTCCTGCGCCTGGCGGCTCGCCACGCGGATGCGTCCGGACAACAGCACGACGACGACGACCGAGACGGCGACGACGAGCACGGTCAGTCCGAGCAGGACGGGGTCGATCAGGAACATGCCGACCAGGGCGCCGACGAAGGTGAGGCTGCCACCGATCGCCTCGACGAGCCCCTGGGTGAGCACGGCCCGCAGCAGGGTGGTGTCCGAGCCGACCCGCGACACGAGGTCGCCCGTCCGGCGCGTGTCGAACTGGCTGACGGGCAACCGGAGCATGCGTCCGACGAGGCGACGGCGGCTCGACAGGACGACGCCCTCGCCGGTGCGCTGCAGCAGGTAGTGCTGGAACCCGCTGATCAGCCCGGCCACGACGACCAGCGCGACCAGGGCCCAGACGAGGGGACCGAGCGTCACGCCTTCCTGCACGGCCGAGATGACCTGCTGCACGAGCAACGGCTGACCGAGCGACGCCGCGGCACCCAGGACGCTGAGCACGATGATGACGGCCATGACCTTCTTGTGCTCGAACAGGTAGGGCAACAGCTGACGGAACGTGGCACGCGGACCCTCGGGCTGCGGACGGCGACCCCATCGCGACCGGGGCGCGGCCGGTGGGTCGACCCGCGCCTCCTTCCCGTCGGACGTCGTCGTGCGCGCGCGCGTGTCGGAGCTCATGATGCCTCTCGTGCCAGGTGACCGGCGTCGCGGGTGCGGCGGTCGGTGTCGCGGGCGGTGCCTCCGCCGACTACGACCGTACTTCGTCCCGGTGACATCCACCTGCGTCACCAGACCGGCCCGCGCCTCCGGTCAGGAGGCGCGGGCCGGCCGGCAGGGCACGTCGCGTCCGGTCAGCCGGCCGTGTCGTAGTCGACGTCGCGGGTCTCACGGCTGAGCACGAGCGCGATCAGGGTCAACACCGCCATCGAGGACAGGTAGAGACCCACGAGCCAGGTGCTGCCGCCCGCGGCCGTCCAGAGCGCGACGGCGATGAACGGGGCCACGGCGGCACCGAGGATGCTCGCGACGTTGTAGCTGATCGCCGAACCGGTGTAGCGCACGCTCGTGGGGAACAGCTCGGGCAGCACGGCCCCCATCGGTCCGAAGGTCAGCCCCATCAGGACGAAGCCGATGATGAGCAACGCCTGCGCGCCGAGGGCCCCCGCGGCGAACAGCGGGGCGAACGTGAAGCCGAAGACGAGGATGCCGGCCGTCACGCAGATGAGCATCGCGCGGCGACCGTACTTCTCGGCCAGGGGCCCCGACACGAGGGTGAAGACGCCGAAGAACACCACGCCGAGGATCAGCATCCAGAGGAACTGCGTCCGGGGGATGCCCAGGCCGGCCGGGTCGCCCGCGGCGTCGGCCGTCCCGAAGGTCAGCGTGAACGTCGTCATCAGGTAGAAGAGCGTGTAGGTCGCCAGCATGATGAACGTGCCGAGCAGCAGGGGGCGCCAGCTCGACCGGAACACGCGGGCGAGCGGAAGGGTCGCGACGTTGCCCGAGTCGACGACCTTCTGGAACGCCGGCGTCTCGATCAGCTTGAACCGGACGTAGAGGCCGATGATCACCAGCACCGCGCTCGCCAGGAACGGCAGGCGCCATCCCCAGGCCATGAACTGCTCCTCGGTGAGGGTCGTGTTCAGCAGCACGAAGAGCAGGTTGGCGATGATGAAGCCGATGGGCGCACCCAGCTGGGGGAACGTGCCGTAGATCGCGCGGCGGTTCGCCGGCGCGTTCTCCGTCGCGAGCAACGCGGCACCGCTCCACTCGCCGCCGAGGCCCAGGCCCTGGCAGAAGCGCAGCACGACGAGGCAGGCCGGGCCGGCGACGGCCCAACCGGGCGTGGTGCCCGCCGGGATGCACCCGATCAGCACCGTGGCGATGCCCATCGTCAGCAGCGACGCCACGAGGGTGCCCTTGCGGCCGATGCGGTCGCCGAAGTGGCCGAAGACGATCGACCCGACGGGCCGGGCGATGAACGCGACGCCGAAGACCGCGAACGAGGCGAGGCGGGCCACGGCGGGGTCGTCGTTGGCGAAGAAGATGGTCGGGAAGACGAGCACCGCGGCGGTCGCGTAGACGTAGAAGTCGTAGAACTCGATCGAGGTGCCGATGAGGCTCGCGACGATGACGCGCGAACGCTTGTTGGTGGCGGGGACGGACGACGTCGACGGGTCGACGGTGGGGGCAGACACGGGGGCACTCCGAGGCAGGGGTCGAGGTCCCGGCGGACGTCGACGACCGGGCGCATGGTGCGGCGCAACGGGTCGGACGGAGGCGCGGTGCAGGGATCTGCGGATCGCTCGGCCGGGTGAGACGGTGGCCGCTCGTGACAGCCGTCGTCCATCGTACTCCGGCGTGTACCCCGGTGGGGACGCACGTCGGGGCCGCGGGAGCGGGGGCCGCCGCGGACTCAGTCGTCGGAGCCGAGGTGGCCGGGCAGCTCGTGGCCCATGCGGTCGCGCTTCGTGTCGAGGTAGCCCTCGTTGAAGGCACCGACGCCGACGACGAGGGGCACCAGTTCGGTGACCTCGATGCCGTGCTCGCCGAGCTGACGCCGCTTCTCGGGGTTGTTGCTCAGCAGCCTGACGCGGCCGAGCCCGAGGTCGCGCAGCACGTCGGCCGCCGCCCCGTAGTCCCGGGCGTCCGCCGGCAGCCCCAGGGCGAGGTTGGCGTCCAGGGTGTCGAGTCCGTCCTCTTGCAGGCGGTAGGCCCGGAGCTTGTCGACGAGGCCGATGCCCCGACCCTCGTGTCCGCGCAGGTAGACGACGGCCCCGCCGTGGTCCCGGATGGTGTCGAGCGCGGCGTCGAGCTGCGGGCCGCACTCGCACTTGAGGGAGCCGAACGCCTCGCCCGTGAGGCACTCCGAGTGGACGCGCACGAGGGCACCGTCCGCCGGGGGGAGGCCGGCCGGGTCGCTCGCGATGATCGCCACGTGGTCGGCGCCGGTGAGGGTGTCGCGGTAGGCCCTCATGCGGAACGTGCCGTGACGGGTGGGGACCGTGGTCTCGACCTCGAACGACACCTGGGACGATGCGGCGGGCGTGGTGGTCATGCGGGGCTCCTGGGGGTGTCGCGGGCGACGACCACCAGGTCGTCGCCGAGGGGGTGCGCATCGGTGACGCGCAGTCGTCGTTGCCCGTCGATGTGGTCCACACCGAGGTCGTCGAGGGCCGTCCGGGGGCCGCCGAGCAGCGTGGGCGCGAGGTACACGACGTAGTCGTCGACGAGCCCGAGCCGGACGAACGCGCTGGCCACGGTCGGTCCGCCCTCGACGAACACGCTGCGGACCCCGCGGGCGCCGAGGTCGTCGAGCACGGCCTCGAGGTCGTGCGTCCCCGTCTCGACGATGTCGCGGGGGTGCCGACGCAGGGCGGCGTCGGCCGGCACGGTGCGCGTGCCGACGACGACGGGCAGGGGCTGGTCGGGGAGCAGTTCTCCGCCGTCGCCGCGGGCGGTCAGGCTGGGGTCGTCCGCCAACACGGTGCCCGTGCCCACCAGGATCGCGTCGTGGGCCGCTCGCTGCTCGTGAACGTGCTGCCGTGACGCCGTCCCGGTGATCCAGCGGCTGCTACCGTCGGACGCCGCCGTGCGACCGTCCAGGCTGGACGCCCACTTGAGCGTCACGAACGGTCGGCCCGTCCGGGCCGTCACCAACCAGCGGCGAGCCATCTCGGTGGCCTCGTCGGTGAGCACGCCGTCGACCACCTCGACGCCGGCGCGGCGCAGCCGCTCGGCCCCGCCTCCGGAGGACGCGCCGGGGTCGGCGACGGCGTGGACGACGCGGGAGACGCCCGCCTCGATCAAGGCGACGCTGCACGGACCGGTGCGGCCCACGTGATCGCAGGGTTCGAGCGTGACGACGGCGGTCAGACCCCGCGCCTCGCCGGGGGAGAGGTGCGAGAGGGCGTCGACCTCGGCGTGTGGCGTGCCGGCGCCCCGGTGCCATCCCTCGGCCGCGATGCTGCCGTCGGGACGCAGGAGGACGCAACCGACCTGGGGGTTGACGCCGCGGGCCGGCCCACGTCGCGCGAGCGTGACGGCCCGGCGCATGGCGCGTTCGAGGACGTCGTGGTCGATCGGATCGATGCTCACTGTGCCTCCGGGACGGAACGGTCGCGCGCCGGGGCGTGCGCGGTGGGGGACGGGCGGGAGACGCCGTCGACGGCATCCGTGAGGGAGTCAACGCCGTCGGCCACGGGGTATTCCGCCGAGCCGCCGGGACGGACCCCGGGGCGCCCCAGGTCGGGCCAACCGGCTCGCGCCGACCGAGCGTCGCCCGGTCGTAGGCGGGCCTTCCAGCAGAGGGGGTGGCCTCCGTCACGGTCCGGGTGGAGCCCCGGACCGACGCCCTGGTAGGAGAACCCCGTCCGGCGGGCGACGGCCGCGGAGGCGTCGTTGCCCACGTAGCCCTCCCAGAAGAGTTCTCGGAGCCCTCCGGCGCCGAACCCCCAATCGGCCACCAGGCCGAGCGCCTCGGTCATCATCCCCTGACCCCGCGAGGCGGGGGCCGTCCAGAAGCCGACGTCGGACGACCGGAGCCGAACGCTGACCACGCCCTCGAGCAGACCCGAACCCGGGCGGCGCAGCCCCCAGGTGAACTCGCGTCCCGTCGCCCACCCGTCGTCCACGATGCGCCGCAGGAAGAACTCGGCGTCGGGCCGTCCGTACGGCACGGGCACCGTGGTGAAACGCTGCAGCGTCTCGTCGCGGCAGGCGTCGACGATGGCCGGCACGTCGGCCGCGCTCGGCACCCGCAACTCGAGGGTCGGCGACGCGAGCACGAACGGCAGCACGATCAGGCCTTGCGGACGAAGCCGATGCGGTCGTACACGGTGTCGATCGTGACCTGGGCGATCTCGTTCGCCCGATCGGCGTTGACGGCGAGGATGCGGTCGAGCTCGGCGGGGTCGTCGAGGAGTTCGAGGGCTCGGGCCCGGACGGGCGCGAAGGTCTCGACGACGACCTCGGCCACGTCCTTCTTGAGGTCGCCGTAGCCGCGACCCGCGTAGCGCTCCTCGAGGTCGGCCACGCTGGAACCCGAGAACGACGACAGGATGGTGAGCAGGTTGGAGACCCCCGCTTTGGCGCCGCGGTCGAAGCGGATCTCGCGCTCGGCGTCGGTGACCGCCGACTTGATCTTCTTGGCGGTGCGGCTCGGTTCGTCGAGCATCCACACGACTCCGGCGTCGGTGGCCGCCGACTTGCTCATCTTCGACTCGGGTGACTGCAGGTCGTAGATGCGCGCGGATTCCTTCTGGATCGTCGCCTCGGGCACGACGAAGGTCTCGCCGAAACGGGAGTTGAACCGGGTGGCGAGGTCGCGGGTGAGCTCGACGTGCTGACGCTGGTCGTCTCCGACGGGAACCGTCTCGGCCTGGTAGAGCAGGATGTCGGCGGCCATCAGGGTCGGGTAGGCGAACAGGCCGAGCGAGGCCGCGTCGGACCCCTGCTTGGCCGCCTTGTCCTTGAACTGCGTCATGCGGCTGGCCTCACCGAAACCGGTCAGGGTGTTGAGCACCCAGGCCAACTGCGTGTGTGCCGGCACGTGCGACTGGATGAACAGGGTCGACTCCGCCGGGTCGATGCCCGCGGCGATGTACTGGGCGGCGGTGCCGCGGATCTGCGCGCGCAACGCGGCGGGGTCTTGGGGGACGGTGATGGCGTGCAGGTCGACCACGCAGAACAGGGCGTCGTGCGTCGCCTGCAACGACTTCCACTGCTGGAGGGCGCCGATGTAGTTGCCGACGTGGAGCGAATCGGCGGACGGCTGCATGCCGGAGAAGAGACGGGGCTTGGTCATGAGGTCCTCGGTCGGGGTGGTGCGAGAAGAGACGGGGTGGGACGCGGGTCAGAGCCGGTAGTCGACGACGACCGGGGCGTGGTCCGACCAGCGCTGGTCGTAGGCGGCCGCCCGGTCGACCACGTAGTGCTCGACGGTATCGGCCAGCGCCGGGGTGGCCAGCTGGTAGTCGATGCGCCAACCGGCGTCGTTGTCGAAGGCCTGTCCGCGCCAGGACCACCACGAATAGGGCCCCTCGACCTCGCCGGCGAAGCGTCGACCCACGTCGACCCACCCGAGGCCTTCTCCGCCGGTGCCGTCGACGGTCACGACCTGCTCGCCCGCGGGCCCCAGGAACCGGTCGAAGTACGAGCGTTCGCGGGGGAGGAAACCGGCGCGCTTGACGTTGCCCTTCCAGTTCTTGATGTCGAGTTCGCGGTGGCCCACGTTGAGGTCGCCCGTCACCACCGAGAGCTCGTTGTGGGCGGCGAGCTCGGGGAGCCGCGCCGACATGGCGTCGAGGAACTTCCACTTCTCGTCCTGCTTGGGGGTGTCGACCTCGCCCGAGTGGACGTACGTGCTGACGACGGTCACGACGGTGCCGTCGATCTCGTAGTCGGCCTCGAGCCACCGCCCGGCACTGTCGAAGTCGTCGGGGCCGAGCTCGACGCGGTGCACGTGGGCCTTGCCCCGGCTGGCGATGGCCACACCGGCCCGCCCCTTGGCGGTGGCCGGGTCGTGCACGACGTTCCACTCGGGGCCGAGCAGGCCCTCGAGGTCGTCGGTCGAGGCGCGCACCTCTTGGAGCGTGAGGACGTCCACGTCGCGAGCCGAGAGCCAGTCGCCCATGCCCTTGCGGAAGGCGGCACGGACGCCGTTGACGTTGACGGTGGCGAGACGGAGGCGCGTGGACATGGGCTCCAGACTAGCGGCGGGCACCGTCACCGGGGTCGTCGGGAGACCCCGTGCCCGGGGCGTCGGACGGGTCACCCCGGCGGACGGCCCGCAGCGACCGCGAGAGCAGCCCGCGGGCGCCGTCCACCAGGCGACCGCCCCGCGACCGGGCCCGCGCCTCCTGGGCTCGCCGTTCCTCCTCGAGGCGGCGGAGGCGGGCCGCCTCCTGATGCGGGTCGGCGAGCACGCCGAGGTCGTCCATGCCGACGGCGATCCAGCCGGCGCTGAGCAGCAGCACCTGGCACAGCAGGTTGATCACGATCAACAGCCCGACGACGGCCGCGAACGAGGCGACCAGGGGGTTCGACCCCGTGGCGCGGAGCACGACGCCGCCGACCACGGTCAGCGAGACGAACCCGGCCGCTCCGAGCATCGCCCCCGCGAGCAGTCGACGGAAGGGGATGTGCAGCCCGGCCAGCACGCGGAACAGGACGGCCAGCACCGCGGTCTCGAAGACGAACACGAGCACGATGCCGACCACGCGCAGGGTCGCCTCGCCCGCGATCGACCGGGTCGAGACGCCCACCCCGGACAACAGGCCCGAGACCGCCGTGGTGCTGAGCAGCGACAGCGTCGCCGACACGACGACCGCGGCTCCGAAGGCGAGGGCCAGGCCGAGGTCGCGCACGATCAGTCGGCCGAGCGGGGTGACCGGTTGCGGTGCCCGGAACACGATGCGCACGCAGTCGCGCATGCTGCCGAGCAGCGTGACGGACGACACCAGGAGACCGAGCAGGGCGACCGCGCCGGTCCAACCGAAGACCGACGCGTCGAGCAGCAACTCGGGGTCGACGACGCCCGTGCCGTCGACGTCCTGGATGAGCCCGGGGACGGCCGAGCGGATGAACACGATCAACTCGTCACGGAGCACCTGGTCGCCCGAGACGACGAACCCCGCGACCGAGAAGCCCACCCACAGGGCCGCGAACAGGGCGAAGAGCGCCTGGTAGGTCAACCCGGCGGCGAGCAGCGGCCCCTTCGCCGTGACGTGCCGCGCCAGCACCCGCGTCGGCCGCGACCCCACGACGCGTGAGCCGGCCCGCCGGGCGCGTCCGGACGGGCGTCCCGCCGCGGAGGCGCGGGTCGCCTCGGCCGGGTCGGGCGTCGGTTCTCGGGTCCACGGCGCGCGCATGCGTCCAGGGTAGGGGTGGCCGGGCGACGCGGCCCGGCCACCTCGGTCGAGCCCGGGATCGGCTCTGACCGGACGTCCGGACGTTCCGTCTACGATGGACCGACCGTGGGCGTGCCCGGCGTCCTGCCGCACGTCCCCACCATCGAGACTCGAAGAGGTTCACCGTGGCACTACAGGGCGTTGGCGTCGGACGTGGAGTGGCCGTCGGCCCCGTCAAGAAGATGCCCGATCCGCTGCCCGAGCCGGGCACCGATCCCCGCACCGCCGACGCGGCTCTCGAGTACGACGCCGTGCTCACCGCCCTCTCCGCGGTCGCCGCCGACCTCACGGCCCGCGGCGAGAAGGCCGGTGGCGAGGCGAAGGACGTCCTCGACGCCCAGTCGCTGATGGCCCAGGACCCCACCCTCACCGACGACGTGAAGGCCCGCATCGACGACGGTCGCACCGGTGAACGCGCCGTGCACGAGGCGTTCGCCGCCTTCCAGGACCTCCTGATCGGCATGGGGGGCTACATGGCCGAACGCGCGACGGACCTCGGCGACGTGGCGCAGCGCGTCATCGCCTCGCTGCGAGGCGTCCCGGCTCCCGGGGTGCCCGAGAGCGACACCCCGTTCGTGCTCGTCGCGCCCGACCTCGCGCCTGCCGACACCGCCCTGCTCGACCTCGACAAGGTGCTCGCCCTGGTCACGCGTGACGGCGGACCCACGTCGCACACGGCCATCCTCGCCCGGTCCAAGTCGATCCCCGCGATCGTCGGGGTGACCGGTGCCCTCGACCTCGCCGACGGCACGATCGTCGTCGCCGACGCCGCGACCGGCGTCGTCACGGTCGACCCGTCCGCCGACGAGGTCGCCGACGCCGAGAAGCGCATCGCCGACCGCGCCGCCGCCGCCGCCGCGCCGCTCACCGAAGGCGCGCTGGCCGACGGCCACACCGTCCCGCTGCTCGCGAACCTCGGCGCGCCGGCCGAGGCGGCCGGGGCCATCGAACTGGGTGCCGAAGGCGTCGGACTGTTCCGCACCGAGTTCCTCTTCCTCGGCAATTCCACCGCGCCCACCGTCGAGAGCCAGACGGCGAGCTACACGGCCCTGCTCGAGGCCTTCCCGGGCAAGAAGGTCGTCGTGCGCGCCCTCGACGCGGGCGCCGACAAGCCGCTCAGCTTCCTGAACGACGCCCACGAGGAGAATCCCGCGCTCGGCCTGCGCGGCCTCCGCGCCCTGCGCGTCAAAGAAGACATCCTGCGCGACCAGCTCACCGCCTTGGCGCAGGCACAGGCGGCGACCACCGCCGACCTGTGGGTCATGGCGCCCATGGTCAGCGACGCCGAAGAGACCGAGTACTTCGTCGCCCTCGGCCGAGAACTCGGCCTGAAGACGGTCGGCGTGATGGCCGAGGTCCCCTCGCTCGCGGTGCTCGCGGACCAGATCTTCGCCAGCGCCGACTTCGTCAGCGTCGGGACGAACGACCTCACCCAGTACACGATGGCGGCCGATCGCATGCTCGGCTCCGTGGCCGCCTACCAGGACCCCTGGCACCCCGCCGTGCTGCGTCTGGTCAAGTCGCTCGGTGACGCCGGTGCCGCAGCCGGCAAGCCGGTCGGCATCTGCGGCGAGGCCGCGGCCGACCCCCTGCTGGCGGTCGTGCTCGTCGGGCTGGGGGCGACCACGCTCTCGATGACGCCGGCCGCGTTGGCCGACGTGCGCCTCGAGCTCTCCCGGTACACCCTCGACCAGGCTCGCGAGCTCGCGGCCGGCGCCGTCGCGGCGACCACCGCCGCGGGCGCGCGACAGGCAGCCGAAGCCGTCACCGTCTGACGGTCGGGACGGCGTCGCCCCTTCCGGGGGCGGGGTCGTCCGTCGTCCGTCCGACCTCGGGGCCGTCGGGCCTCAGGGTGTTCCGGCCTCAGGACGGTCGGGCTTCAGGACGGTCGGGCCTCAGAACGGTCCGGCCTCAAGACGGTCCGGCTTCAGCGTGCCCCGGTCTCGGCGCGTCGTTCGTCGAGGTGGTCGGCCAGTTCGCCCCAGGCCACGACCACGTCGCGCAGCGCACCGGCCGTGCTCTCGTCCAGCACCGAGACGAGTCCGCGAGGATCGTCGACGAGGACGAGCGCGCTCGATCTCGACAGCACCGCGTAGGACGACGACCGATCGCCGACGGGTGCGTTCGTGCCCCGCAGTTCGAGGTGCAGGCGACCCGACGACCGCGTGAGACGTGCCCGCACCGGATCGCCGTCCGAGGCGAAGAACTCGGCCAGCGCCTCCCGGTCGTCCGAGAGGATGTCACGCTCCCACCCGTTCTCGGCGAGCCGCGAGTCGGCACCGGCCACCGACTGCCAGAGGACGACCGACCTCTCGGTCGGGGACGCTCCCGCACGCAGGCCGAAGCGCGCCTCCAGGTTGTCCGCGACGGCGGCGGACACCGCAGCGCGGTCGACCGACGGCGGCGGATCGAGCCGGTCCACCACGGCCGAGGCCACGGCGTCCAGTTCGCGAGGCCAGGTCGACACCCGCGTCTCGTCGAGCAAGCGGTCGTGGTCGCCCGAGAGCAGGACCTTCTCGACGAGCTCGTCGAGGCGCGCGAGGGCCCGACCGAACTCTCGGTCGGCGGTGGGTCGGAGGGGCGGCCTCGTCCGGACGGCTGCCGCGAACGCTCGTCGGCGTTCCCGCTGGTCGAGGGGGCGTTCGCCGTTGCGGTACGGGCGTCGTCTCACGAGATCGCTCGCGGACCGGGCCGCCGGGGCCGTCGGTCGAGGCGTCGGGCGTCGTTCATGGCAGGCCTCTCGAGGGTCGTTGGCGATGACGGGGACCCAGCCTAGGCCGCGCGGGCCTTCTCGGGCCGGGCTGGTCCGAGTCCGCCGTGCATCCGGTCACGGCCCTCCGGCGCGGAGCAGAATCGACGGGTGGGCACCCCAATCCGACACCCGTTGGTCGACGCGATCTCGTCGCGCGCCGTCCGGGTCGACAGCAGGGCCCGCGTCGTCCGACTCAGTCGTCCGCTCGCGGACCTCCTCGGTCGACCCCCGACGAGTCGACGCGTCGTGCTCGTCACCAGCGAACGGTCGCGCCTCACCGTCGGTCTCCGGGCCGCCCTGGTCGCCGCCGGGGGCGTCTGGGCCGTGCACGACGACCAGGACCGTCTCCGGGACGGCCTCACGGGCCTGCCGTACGCCGACGTCGACGCCGCGGCCACCGAGCTCGACGCCTCGGCGCCCGTCGTGCCGTCCGCCGGGTGGCTGCCACTCATCGAGGACGCCGTCGACACCACCTGCCAGCTCAGCGTCGACCTCACGGTGCTCCACAGGGCGTCCCACGACACGAGCCTGGGAGGTGCGGTAGAGACCCTGGGAGCGGCGGTCTCGGGCACCGTCCCGACCCGATGGGGGGCGACGGAGCCCCTGGGCCACGCCTGGGACCGCTGGGTCCTCACCCAGCACGCCCGTCACCAGGCTCCCGAGACCGTCCGGGTCGTCGTCGAGGGGCCGCACCTGTCGGCGACGATCACCGCACGGGTCACCGACCACGGCATCGAGGAGACCACGGCGTTGACGGTCGACGTGACCGAGGGGACGCTCGACGACGCCATCGCCCGGCTGACCGACGCTCTCGGCCACATCGCCGAGTCGTCCCTGCCGACCTTCGCCCTCGTCATCGCCCGCGAGGGCGAGTCCGATCGGTGCGTCCGCGCCGTGACCTACCCCCCGCCGAACCCGGTCGCCCTCTTGATCGGCGCACCGTCCGTGCGTCGGCTCGGCCTCGAACGCTCCGCCCTCGACGCCGGACGTCCGGTCGTCGTGGTCGGCCGACCGCGCCTGCCCGCCTACGTCGTGCCGCTGGGTGACGAGGCCACGTCGGGCTGGAACGCCCTGCACCGCACGCTGGAGGCGGTCGGCCCCGAGAGGCTCGCCCAGCTCGTCGCCAGCCCTCTGCTCCAGGCGTGGGAGGAAGACCTGCACGAACTGGACCTGCTGCACGAGAGCACGACCGAGGCCGAGGCCATGACCGAGGCCGATGCCGGGACGGGAACCCGGTCCGGCGACCAGGCCGGCATCGAGTCCCAGGCCGGAACCGAGCGTCCGCGTCCGGCCGAGGACGAGAGCTGATGCCCCGCGACATCACCATCCTGAGTCCGCACGTCTACGACCAGCTCGACCTCGCGACGGCTGCCCGCGCGGTCGACGGTTCGCTCGGCGTGCGCGAGATCGACGGCGGCGACGCCCTCCAGGTGTTCGGGGCGGGTGGGGTTCCGCTCCTCACCGTCTACCAGGCGGCCGAACTGACCGAGGCGGACGAGGTCCACCGTCTGCTGCCCGACCCGCCCTCGGTGCCCCTCCCGGTGTTCTGGATCGACGCCGTCGCCCCGATGGGCGACGAAGGCGAGACCGGGGTGTCGGTCGCGCTACGACTCGCCCTCGGCCTCGAGGCCGCCTGCATCGTCGAGGACGACTGACCAGGTCGTCGACGTGCGTCCATGCGCCGCCGCGACCCGTCGGACGAGAGAGGGCCCGACCACGTGGTGGTCGGGCCCTCTCTCGTGGCGGTGGCTCGGTGTCAGGCCCGTCCGCGCAAGACGGCCTGCTTGACCTCGGCGATGGCCTGCGTCACCTGGATGCCGCGCGGGCAGGCCTCGGTGCAGTTGAAGGTGGTGCGGCAGCGCCACACGCCTTCTTTGTCGTTCAGGATGTCGAGGCGCACCTGCGCACCCTCGTCGCGCGAGTCGAAGATGAAGCGGTGCGCGTTGACGATGGCGGCCGGACCGAAGTACTGGCCGTCGGTCCAGAACACCGGGCAGCTCGACGTGCAGGCGGCGCAGAGGATGCACTTGGTCGTGTCGTCGAAGCGCTCGCGCTGGGTGGCGCTCTGCAGGCGCTCCTTCTCGGGCTTGGACGAGGCCATGAGGAACGGCTGGATCTCGCGGTACGACTGGAAGAAGGGCTCCATGTCGACGACGAGGTCCTTCTCGAGGGGAAGGCCCTTGATCGCTTCGACGTAGATCGGCTGCGAGATGTCGAGGTCCTTGATCAGCGTCTTGCAGGCCAACCGGTTGCGACCGTTGATGCGCATCGCGTCGGAGCCGCAGACGCCGTGGGCGCACGAACGACGGAAGGTCAGCGATCCGTCCTGCTCCCACTTGATCTGGTGCAGGGCGTCGAGCACTCGGTCCGTCGGCAGCACCTGGACGTCGAAGTCCTGCCAGCGGGGCTCGTCGTCGACCTCGGGGTCGAACCGGCGGATGATCAGGGTCGCCGTGAACGTGGGGACGGCGTCGGCGCCCTGGGGCTTGTTCTCGAGGACAGCGGTGCTCATGTCAGTACTTCCGTTCCATCGGCTGGTAGTTCGTGATCACGACGGGTTTGGTGTCGAGGCGGATGTGGTCGCCGGCCAGGGACGAGTGGGCGTCGCCCGTCAGGTACGCCATCGTGTGGACGAGCCAGTTCTCGTCGTCGCGCGTGGGGTAGTCCTCGCGGAAGTGCCCCCCGCGGCTCTCTTGACGCGAACGAGCCGAGTAGACGACGACCTCGGCGAGGTCGAGCAGGAAGCCCAGCTCGATGGCCTCGAGCAGGTCGGTGTTGAAGCGCTTGCCCTTGTCCTGCACCGAGATGTTCTTGAACCGGTCGCGGAGGTCGGCGATCACGTGGGTGACCTCGTCGAGGGTCTCTTCGGTACGGAACACCTGGGCGTTGCGGTCCATGCTGTCCTGCAGCTCCTTGCGCAGCGTCGCGATGCGCTCGGTGCCCGTGGCGTTGCGGACGTCCTCGACGAGACCGCGCACGAAGCCGGCCGGATCGTCGGGCAGCGGCACGAAGGGTGCGTCCTTGACGTACTCGACGGCGTTGTTGCCGGCGCGCTTGCCGAAGACGTTGATGTCGAGCAGCGAGTTCGTGCCGAGGCGGTTCGAGCCGTGCACGCTGACGCAGGCGCACTCGCCGGCGGCGTAGAGGCCCGGCACGACCGTCGTGTTGTCGCGGAGCACCTCGGCCTTGACGTTCGTCGGGATGCCACCCATGGCGTAGTGGGCGGTCGGCAGCACGGGGACGGGCTCGGTGTACGGCTCGACGCCGAGGTAGGTGCGGGCGAACTCCGTGATGTCCGGCAGCTTGGCGTCGATCACGGCGGGGTCGAGGTGCGTGATGTCGAGGTAGACGTAGTCCTTGTGCGGTCCGGCCCCACGGCCTTCGCGGATCTCGGTCGCCATGCAGCGCGCGACGATGTCGCGGGGCGCCAGATCCTTGATGGTGGGGGCGTAGCGCTCCATGAAGCGCTCGCCCTCGCTGTTGCGCAGGATCGCGCCCTCACCGCGGGCGGCCTCGCTCAGCAGGATGCCGAGCCCGGCGAGGCCGGTCGGGTGGAACTGGAAGAACTCCATGTCCTCGAGCGGCAGGCCCTTGCGCCAGATGATGCCTACGCCGTCGCCGGTCAGGGTGTGCGCGTTGGACGTCGTCTTGTAGATCTTGCCGAAGCCGCCGGTGGCGAAGATGACGGCCTTGCCCTGGAACACGTGCAGGTCGCCGGTCGAGAGCTCGTAGGCGATCACGCCGGCCGGGCGCTCTTCTCCGTCGATCTCTCCCATGATGAGGTCGAGGACGTAGAACTCGTTGAAGAAGTTGATGCCGTGCTTGACGCAGTTCTGGTAGAGCGTCTGGAGGATCATGTGCCCGGTGCGGTCGGCCGCGTAGCAGGCTCGCCGGACGGGGTTCTTGCCGTGCTCGGCCGTGTGGCCGCCGAAGCGACGCTGGTCGATCTTGCCCTCGGGGGTGCGGTTGAACGGCAGCCCCATGTTCTCGAGGTCGAGGACGGCGTCGATCGCCTCCTTGGCGAGGATCTCGGCGGCGTCCTGGTCGACGAGGTAGTCGCCGCCCTTGACGGTGTCGAACGTGTGCCACTCCCAGTTGTCGTCCTCGACGTTGGCGAGGGCCGCGGCCATGCCGCCCTGGGCCGCACCGGTGTGCGAACGGGTCGGGTACAGCTTCGAGATCACCGCGGTGCTGGCGTTCGGGCCGGCCTCGATGGCCGCCCTCATGCCCGCACCCCCGGCCCCGACGATGACGATGTCGTGCTGGTGGTAGTGGACGCCGTCGACGACGGTGCTGGCGGGGGCGGGGGAGGGTGTGGTCACGGTTCTTTCCGGTGGGGGACGTGCGGCCGGTGGCCGGAGTGGACGGTGGGCCGGGTGGCTAGCCGGCGGTGCAGAACGACGGCAGCAGGTCGGCCGGGGCGTTCGCGGGGCACGGGTCGAACGTGTAGATCACGAGCGTGCCGAGGACGAGCAGGACGACGGTGGAGGTGACGAGCGTGACGAGCAGGACCTTGCGCACCGTCGGCTTCGAGACGTAGTCGTTGACGATCGTCCGCATGCCGTTCGTGCCGTGGATCAGCGCGAGCCAGAGGAGGAGGGTGTCGTAGACCTGCCAGAACGGGCTGGCCCACTTCCCGGCCACGAAGGCGAAGTCGATGGCCTTGACGCCGCCCTCGCTCGCGAGCAGGTTGATGAACAGGTGGCCGAACACGAGCACGACGAGCAGCAGGCCGCTGGCGCGCATGTAGATCCAGCCCCACTTCTCGTAGTTGGTGGAGCGCTGGGCCGCACGGGCCGAGCGCGGGGCTTCGACGGTCTGGGTGGTCATGGCTCTACTCCGAGAAGACGTTCATCAGGTGGCGCGGGGCGAAGCCGGCGAACAGGACCACGGCGAGGCCGATGACGACCCAGAACATGACGCGCTGGTACTTGGTGCCGGGGCCCCAGAAGTCGATGAGGATGATCCGCAGGCCGTTCAGGGCGTGGAACAGGATCGCGGCGACGAGGCCGGTCTCGCCGAGCCCCATGATCGGGTTCTTGTAGGTGCCGATCACCGCGTTGTAGGCCTCGGGGCTGATCCGCACCAGGGCGGTGTCGAGGATGTGCACCAGCAGGAAGAAGTAGATGCTCACGCCGGTGATGCGGTGGAGGACCCACGACCACATGCCCTCACGGCCCCGGTAGAGGGTGCCGGCGATCTTCCCGGGCGCCTTGGGCGCACTGATCTTCGGTGCACCCGGTCTGCCTGCCGGTGATGCGACCGTTCGCGTCGACTGCTCGGCCATGAGCACTTCTCCTCGCGGATGGGGCGGACGACGCTCTCGCTCGATCGGTACGAGGGACAGCCGTGTCCGCTGGTGGCGTTCTCAGAACTTGTCCAGTCTATGTTCCCGCCGAGTGCGGACGCGGCCCCGCCCCTCCGAAGTCGTTCGACGTCGAGACAAGACGGACCCGTCGGCCCGGCCCCGCGATCAGCGGACGGAGGCGCGCTCCGCCCCGTCGCGGACGCTCGCCATCGCCCGTCGGTAGTGCTCGACGAGCTCGTCGCCGAGCGTCTCCCACGTGCGTCCGACGACCGCCCGCCTGCCGGCCTCGCCGAAGCGGGCCCGCAGCTCGTCCGACGCGACCAGGGTGCGGACGCTCCGGCGGAGCGAGTGGTCGTGGCGGGGCTCGAAGAGGAACCCGTCGACCCCGTGCCGCACGAGGTCGAGGGGCCCGCCCGCGGCCGGGGCCACGACCGGCAGCCCGCTGGCGTGGGCCTCCTGGACGGTCTGACCGAAGGTCTCGGTCGAGCCGGTGTGCACGAACACGTCGAGCGCCGCATAGGCGTCCGCGAGGTGCTCGCCGTGCAGAGGGCCGGTGAACACCGGGTCGAGCTGTCGCAGGCGGCGGCGGAGGGCGGGCAGTGAGGGGCCGCCCCCGACGACCACGAGGCGGGCCTCCCGCAGGGGGCGCAGGGCGGCCAGCCGCTCGACCTGTTTCTCGGGGGCCAGCCGGCCCACGTAGCCGACGAGCACCTGGTCGGGTGCGCCCCAGGACTCCCGCAGGGCGCGCACCGCGTCGCCCGACTTGCGGTTCGGGTGGAACAGGGCCGAGTCGACTCCTCGCCCCCAGGTCGCGAGCCGGCCCACGCCGGCCGTCTCGAGGTCCCGCAAGGAGGCGCGCGAGGGGACCAGCGTCGTCGTGGCCTGGTCGTGGATCCGGCGCACGAGCCGCCAGGCGACGGCCGATCCGAGTCCGAGGCCGTTCGTCCCCGCGTACCGGGCGACGTCGGTCTGGAAGACGGCGACCGAGGGCACGCCCAGGCGTGCCGCCGCGGCGATGGCCTGGGCGCCGAGCAGGAACGGCGAGGCGACGTGCACGACGTCGGGTCGGAACCCGGCGATGGCGGCCGCGACCTGCGGGTTCGGCAGACCGACCGGGAACTGGCGGTAGGCCACGGACGGCACCCGGTGGACGGGGAAGCCGGCGTAGCTCGTGGTCCCGCGGCCCGCCGGGGCGATGACCATGGCCTCGTGTCCGCGTCGGGCCAGGTGGTCGAGCACGCGCAGCACGCTCGTGGTGACCCCGTTGACGGTGGGTAGGAAGCTCTCGGTCACGATCACGACTCGCATCGGTCCTCCTCGGACTGCTCGTGCTGCGAGCCTCGACGGCGACGGTGGCGCGAGGGGATCGGAGGCATGGAGGAGGGGCGTCGATAAGGTGAACTCATGACGATCCAGGAAAGCCTCGACCGGTTCTACAGCATCATCCCGGCGGGTGGCATCGGGTCCCGTCTCTGGCCGCTCAGCCGCGCCGACGCGCCCAAGTTCCTGCACGACCTCACCGGCAGCGGGTCGACCCTGCTGCGCGGCACCTGGGACCGCCTCGCCCCCCTCAACGGCGACCAACGCATCATGGTCGTCACCGGGCGGGCACACCGAGCCGCGGTCGAGTCGCAGCTGCCCGGCCTCGCCG
Organism: Frigoribacterium sp. ME-P-080; assembly: GCF_030209595.1. NCBI lineage: Bacteria > Bacillati > Actinomycetota > Actinomycetes > Micrococcales > Microbacteriaceae > Frigoribacterium > Frigoribacterium sp. ME-P-080. Next base: position 248,647 of record NZ_JARVRR010000003.1, on the reverse strand, counting down.
ACCACAACGTCGTCCTCGAGAGCGAGCCGAAGGACAGCACCGCGGCCATCGGCCTCGCGGCCGCCGTCCTCCGTCGTCGTGAGCCGGACGTCATCATCGGCTCGTTCGCCGCCGACCACGTCATCGCCGACACCCGCGGTTTCGGTCGGGCCGTCCGCGAGGCCATCGTCGCCGCCGACGAGGGCTACATCGCCACGATCGGCATCACCCCCACCGAACCCGCGATCGGGTTCGGCTACATCCATGTCGGGGCGCCGCTCGACATCGAGGGCGCACCGAGCGCCCGCACGGTCGAGTCGTTCGTCGAGAAGCCCGACCTCGAGACGGCCGAGCGCTACGTCTCCGGCGGCGACTACCTCTGGAACGGCGGCATGTTCATCTCGCGGGCCGACCGGTTGCTCGAGCAGCTGGGCGAGACCCGTCCCGACCTGCTCGAGGGCATCGAAGAGCTCGCGGCGGCGTGGGACACCCCGAAGCGCGGCGCCGTCGTCGACAAGGTGTGGCCCGGCCTCGAGAAGATCGCCATCGACTACACCGTGGCCGAACCCGCCGCCGCGGCGGGCCGGCTTGCCGTCGTGCCCGGCGACTTCGACTGGGACGACGTCGGCGACTTCGCCTCCATCGCCAAGCTGCACGCCGGCGGTCGCAAGAGCGACCTGGCCATCCTCGGCGAGAACGCCCGCGTGCTCGCCGACAGCTCGAGCGGCATCGTCGTCGGCAACAGCGGCCGGCTGATCTCGCTGATCGGCGTCAACGACATCATCGTGGTCGACACCCCCGACGCCCTGCTCGTCACGACGACGGCGAACGCCCAACGCGTCAAGGGCGTCGTGGACGCCCTCAAGCTGAGCGGTCGCAGCGACGTCCTCTGACCCGCTCCGGGCCCGTGGACGTTTCGTGCTCGTTACGTCGTGGTCGCGACTGTGTAACGCCTCGGCATCACTACCACCCGTCGGTCGGAGGCGCCCGTCACAGTAGGTAACCTGTCAGCCATACCCACCCGGCGCGCCTCGTGCCGGGCTGCACCCTGGAGGACAACTTGACTACAACTGCGCGCAAGGCCGTGCTCAGCGGCCTCGCCCTGGCGAGCACCGCCGTCATCCTGGCCGGCTGTGCCTCGGCCCCCGAGAGCGGCTCTGGCTCGACCAGCGGCGCCTCGAGCGACTTCGTCCCTTGCATGGTCTCCGACGCCGGCGGCTTCGACGACAAGTCGTTCAACCAGCTCGGCTACGAGGGCCTGACCGAGGCCGCGAAGACCATCGGGTCCACGCCCAAGACGGTCGAGTCGGCCGACGAGACGGTCTACGACGCCAACCTGTCGAACCTCGCCGACCAGGGCTGCAACCTGATCGTCACGGTCGGCTTCGCGCTCGCCGACGCCACCAAGTCGGCGGCCGAGGCGAACTCGGGCATCAACTACGCCACCATCGACGACTCGTCCATCACGGCCGACAACGTGCAGCCGATCACCTTCAACACGTCCGAGGCCGCGTTCCTCGCGGGCTACGCGGCGGCGAGCTACTCGAAGACCGGCGTCGTCGGCACCTTCGGCGGCATGCAGTTCCCGACCGTCACCATCTTCATGGACGGCTTCGCCGACGGCGTGAAGTACTACAACGAGCAGAAGAGCGAGGACGTCAAGGTCGTCGGCTGGGACGTCGACGCCCAGAACGGCACCTTCACCGGTGGCTTCGAGGCCGGCACCACGGCCAAGCAGAGCGCCCAGACCCTGATCGACCAGAACGCCGACGTCATCCTGCCGGTCGGTGGCCCGATCTACCAGAGCGCCGCCGAGGCGATCCGCGACTCCGGCAAGGACGTCGTCCTGGTCGGTGCCGACAGCGACACCTACGAGACCGACAGCGCCAACAAGGACCTCTTCCTCACCTCGGTGCTCAAGGGCATCAAGCAGGCGACCGACGCGGTCGTCACGCAGGCCAGCGAGGACAAGTTCTCGAGCACGCCCTACGTGGGCACGCTCGAGAACGACGGCGTCGGCATCGCCCCGTTCCACGACTACGCCGACAAGGTCGACTCCGGTCTGCAGGACGAGCTCGACACCATCAAGGCCGGCATCATCGACGGCTCGATCGAGGTCGAGTCCCCGTCGGCGCTCACCAGCTGACGAAAGCACCTCCCGTCATCGATTAGCATCGACTGACCCAGGGCCGGGAGCGACGGTCACCCCGTCGCTCCCGGCCCTCTCAACGCCCGTGGGCAGGCCACCGACCCGGTGCCGCCCGTCCCCACCCGAATGCCTAGACCCGAGGTAGCCACCTGAGATGAAGCTCGAACTGCGGGGCATCACCAAGCGATTCGGCGCGCTGACCGCCAACGACCACATCAGCCTGACCGTCGAGCCCGGCGAGATCCACTGCCTGCTCGGCGAGAACGGCGCCGGCAAGTCCACGCTGATGAACGTGCTCTACGGGCTCTACCAGGCCGACGAGGGCGAGATCCTGCTCGACGACGCCGTCCAGCACTTCTCCGGCCCGGGCGACGCCATGGGCGCCGGAATCGGCATGGTGCACCAGCACTTCATGCTGGTGCCCGTCTTCACCGTCGCCGAGAACGTCATGCTCGGCCACGAAGAGACCAGGTCCGGCGGCCGGCTCGACCTCGCCGCGGCTCGCGCCAAGGTGCGAGAGATCAGCAGCCGGTTCGGCTTCGACATCGACCCCGACGCCCTCGTCGAAGAGCTGCCCGTCGGCGTGCAGCAACGCGTCGAGATCATCAAGGCCCTGTCCCGTGACGCGAAGGTGCTCGTGTTCGACGAGCCCACCGCCGTGCTCACGCCGCAGGAGACCGACGAGCTCATGGTGATCATGCGTCAGCTGCGTGACGCCGGCACCGCCATCGTCTTCATCACCCACAAGCTGCGGGAGGTGCGCGAGGTCGCCACCCGCATCACGGTCATCCGCCTCGGCAAGGTCGTGGGCGAGGCCGAACCGACCGCCTCGAACGCCGAGCTCGCCTCGCTCATGGTCGGTCGCGCCGTCGAGCTCACCGTCCAGAAGGCCCCCGCCGACGCCGGTGAGCCCGCCCTGGTGGTCGAGAACCTCCGGGTGGTCGACCCCATCGGGCAGGTCGTCGTGGACGACGTCTCGTTCGAGGTCCGCCGGGGCGAGATCCTCGCCATCGCCGGCGTCCAGGGCAACGGTCAGACCGAACTCACCGAGGCCATCCTCGGCCTCCAGCCCCGGGTCGAGGGGCGGGTCTCCCTGGACGGGCGCGACATCACGGGCCGCAGCGTGCGCCAGGTCCTCGACGCCGGCGTCGGTTTCGTCCCCGAGGACCGCAATCAGGACGGCCTCGTCGGAGAGTTCACCGTGGCCGAGAACCTCATGCTCGACCGCTCGCAGTCCGGTCCCTTCGTGAAGCGCGGCTCGCTCAAGCTCGCCGAGCTCGCGGCGTTCGCCGTGGCCAAGGTGAAGGAGTTCGACATCCGCACCCAGGGCATCACGACGCCTGCCGGCCGCCTCTCGGGCGGCAACCAGCAGAAGGTCGTTCTGGCGCGCGAGCTCAGCCGCGACCTGCGGCTCTTCGTGGCCGCCCAGCCCACCCGCGGCATCGACGTCGGGTCGATCGAGTTCGTGCACAAGCGCATCGTCGAGACCCGCGACCAGGGCGTGCCCGTCATCGTCGTCTCGACCGAGCTCGACGAGGTCGCCGCCCTGGCCGACCGCATCGCCGTGATGTACCGCGGCACCATCGTCGGCATCGTGCCGGCGGACACCCCTCGCGACGTGCTGGGGCTCATGATGGCCGGCGAGATGCCGCAGGGAACGGAGCAGGCAGCGTGAGCGACGCCACGACCACCACGACGGGCCCGGGCACGCCACCCGCCCCGTCGTCACCGGAGTCGACCGAGGGACGCGGCTCGCGCCTCCTGAGAGAGATCACGACCGGCAACGCCGCCATCTCGGTGCTCGCCGTCGTGTTGGCGCTCGTCGTCTCGGGCCTCCTCATCGGGTTCACCGACACCACGGTGCAGGGCACGCTGGGCTACTTCTTCTCGCGCCCGGCCGACTTCTTCCAGGCGTTCTGGACCGCGGTCGGCGGGTCGTACTCGTCGCTGTTCCAGGGCGCGATCTACAACTTCCGGGTCGACGGCTTCGCGGCGGGCATCCGTCCGCTGACCGAGACGCTGAACTACGCCGTGCCCCTCATCGCCGCGGGCCTCGGCGTCGCGGTCGCGTTCCGCGTGGGCCTGTTCAACATCGGTGCCCGCGGGCAGATGCTGATGGCCTCGGCCGCCGCCGGCTGGGTGGGCTTCTCCTTCCACCTGCCGCTCGCCGTGCACCTTCCCCTCGCCCTCGCCGCCGGCATCGCCGCGGGTGCCCTGTGGGGCGGCATCGTGGGCCTGCTCAAGGCCCGCACCGGCGCCCACGAGGTGATCCTCACGATCATGCTCAACTACATCGCCTTCTACCTGTTGGCCTTCATGTTGCGGACGCAGGGCCTGCTGCAGGCTCCGGGCAGCGCGAACCCCAAGTCGCCCGCCACGCTCGACACGGCGATCCTGCCCGACCTGTTCGGCGCCCGGTACAACCTCAACTGGGGCTTCGTGCTGGTCATCGTGATCACCGCCGTCGTCTGGTGGCTGATCAACCGGTCGACGCTCGGCTTCCGGTTCCGTGCCGTCGGCGAGAACCCGCACGCAGCCCGCACGGCCGGCATGAACGTCAAGAACATCTACCTCTACGCGATGCTCATCTCGGGTGCGCTCGCGGGCGTCGCCGGGTCGACCCAGGTGCTCGGCACGCTGACCAGCGGCTTCACCTCGGGCATCGACGCCGGCATCGGCTTTGACGCGATCACGGTCGCGCTCCTCGGTCGTTCGCGGCCGTGGGGAGTGTTCGGCGCCGGTGTCCTCTTCGGCGCGCTCAAGGCCGGCGGGTACTCGATGCAGGCCGCCAACGGCGTGCCGATCGACATCGTGCTCGTCGTGCAGTCCCTCATCGTGTTGTTCGTGGCCGCGCCCCCGCTGGTCCGAGCGATCTTCCGTCTGCCGGCCCCGGGCCTCCGCCCGGTGCGCAAGGCCTCGAACAAGGAGGCGGTGGTCACCAAGTGAGCACGCTCACCCCCGACACCGCGGTCCCCGCCGTGCCGTCGCCCGACCTGGCGCGGGCCTCCTCCCGCAGCCTCAAGGCCCCGATCGCGTTCGCGATCTTCACGATCGTGGCCGCCGTGCTGTTCCTCGGCCTCGCCCGGGACGGCGAGAGCACCTTCCGCCTGTCGACGACGACGGACTTCTTCGCCCTGCCCGACGCGGTCCTGCCGGCGGCCGGCACCGGCATCGTGCTGACGGTGCTCCTGGCCGTCATCACGGTGGTCGCGGTGCTGCGCGCCGTCCGCTTCGAGAAGGTGCCGATCTGGCTGATCGCCGTGTTCGGCGTCCTCTTCCTGCTCGGCTTCCTCACGTGGGCGAGCGCCGGTCAGACCATCCCGGTGCCCGGTCTGCTGCTCGGCGCCCTCGCACTCAGCACCCCGCTGATCTTCGGTGCCCTCGGCGGTGTCATCAGCGAGCGGGTCGGTGTCGTCAACGTCGCGATCGAGGGGCAGTTGCTCGCCGGAGCCTTCGTCTCGGCCATGGTCGCCTCGGCGACCGGGTCGGCCTACGTCGGCCTGGTCGGGGCGATGATCGCGGGCGTGCTCGTGTCGATGGTCCTGGCGGTGTTCAGCATCCGCTACATCGTCGACCAGGTCATCGTCGGCGTCGTGCTCAACGTGCTCGTCACGGGCCTCACCAGCTTCCTGTACTCGCAGGTGCTGTCGAAGTCCGAGTCGCTGAACCGCGGCGTGCGGTTCCCGCAGCTCGACATCCCGGTCCTCAGCCAGATCCCGATCGTCGGGCCGGTCTTCTTCCGTCAGACGATCATCGTCTACCTGATGTACATCGCGATCGCGGTCGTCTTCTACGGTCTCTTCCGCACGCGGTGGGGGCTGCGCCTCCGTTCGGTGGGCGAGCACCCGCAGGCGGCCGACACCGTGGGCATCAAGGTCAACGCCACCCGGTTCTGGAACGTCTCCCTCGCGGGGGCGATCGCCGGCCTCGGCGGGGCGTACTTCACGCTCGGTTCGCTCGGCAACTTCCAGAAAGAGATGACGGCGGGCGCGGGCTTCATCGCCCTGGCCGCGGTCATCTTCGGTCGGTGGGACCCGATCCGGGCCACGCTCGCCGCGCTGCTGTTCGGCTTCGCGAGCAACCTGCAGAACGTGCTCGGGGCCATCGGTTCGCCGGTGCCCAGCGAGTTCATGCTCATGCTGCCGTACGTCGTGACGATCTTCGCGGTCGCCGGCCTGGTCGGGCAGTCCCGGGGCCCCGCGGCCTCGGGCAAGCCCTACATCAAGTCGTGACGGGCCGCAGCAGCGAGTCCGTGCTCGCCGAGACCGACTGGGACGCCCTCCGCGGAGCGGCTCGCGACGCCATGCGCAAGGCGTACGTCCCCTACTCGAACTTCCCCGTGGGTGCTGCAGCCGTCACGGACGACGGTCGTATCGTCTCGGGCTGCAACGTCGAGAACGCCTCGTACGGCATCACCCTCTGCGCCGAGTGCTCATTGGTGTCCGACCTCGTCATGTCAGGAGGGGGTCGTCTGGTCGCCTTCGCCTGCGTCGACGGCAACGGCGGGGTCCTGATGCCCTGCGGGCGGTGCCGTCAGCTGCTCTACGAACACTCCGACGAAGCCATGGTCCTCGACACCGTCTCGGGCTTCAAGACCATCGACGAGGTCATCCCCGACGCGTTCGGACCGCGGCAGCTCGAGGCGTACCGCGCCTCGCAGGGCTGACCCGCGCCTCCTCGTCCCTCCCGGTCGCGACCCCGTGGTCGCGCCCTCGCACCACCCATCGCACCACTGCTAGGAGCCCCGCCGTGACCCAGAACGCCGTCGAACCGTTCGACACCGTCGACCTCATCCGCGTCAAGCGGGGCGGCGACGCCCTCAGCACCGCGCAGATCGACTGGCTCATCGACGCGTACACGCGCGGGTACGTCGCGGACGAGCAGATGTCGGCGCTGACCATGGCGATCTTCCTCAACGGCATGGAGCGCCGAGAGATCCGCGACATGACGATGGCCATGATCCGGTCGGGCGAGACGATGGACTTCGCCGGGCTCGGCAAGACGACCGTCGACAAGCACTCGACCGGTGGCGTCGGTGACAAGATCACCCTGCCGCTGGCTCCGCTCGTCGCCTCGTTCGGCGTCGCCGTGCCCCAGCTCTCGGGCCGTGGCCTCGGCCACACCGGGGGAACGCTCGACAAGCTCGAGTCGATCCCCGGCTGGCAGGCCTCGATCTCGAACGACCGCATGCGCGAGATCATGGCCGACAGCGGCGCCGTCGTCTGCGCCGCCGGGTCGGGCCTCGCCCCCGCCGACGGCAAGCTCTACGCGCTCCGTGACATCACGGGCACCGTCGAGGCCATCCCGCTGATCGCGTCGTCGATCATGAGCAAGAAGATCGCCGAGGGCACCGCCGCCCTCGTCCTCGACGTCAAGTTCGGGTCGGGCGCCTTCATCCAGGACATCGAGCGGTCGCGTGAGCTGGCCCGCACCATGGTCGACCTCGGCACCGACGCCGGCGTCGCGACCACCGCCTTGCTGACCGACATGAACGTGCCGCTCGGGCTGACCATCGGCAACGCCCTCGAGGTCCGCGAGTCGGTCGAGACCCTCGCCGGAGGCGGCCCCGACGACATCCGCGAGCTCACGGTGGCACTCGCACGCGAGATGCTGACCCTCGCGGGTCGACCCGACGCCGACGTCGAGGCCGCCCTCGACGACGGACGCGCCATGGACGCCTGGAAGCGCATGATCCGTGCCCAGGGCGGGGACCCCGACGCCGCGCTGCCGACCGCCCGCGAGACGCACGTCGTCACCGCCGGGCGCAGCGGTTACCTGACCGAGCAGCACGCGCTGCCCTTCGGCATCGGTGCCTGGCGCCTTGGCGCCGGTCGCGCCCGCAAGCAGGACCCCGTGCAGGCGGCCGCCGGCATCGAGCTGCACGCGAAGCCGGGCGATCGGGTCACCGAGGGCCAGCCCCTCTTCACCCTGCACACCGACGAACCCGAGCGCTTCGAGCGTGCCCTCGAGGCCGTCGACGGGGCGTGGACGATCGGCGACGAGGCTCCGGCGGCGCGCACGATCGTCGCCGAGCGCATCGGCTGACGACCCGCCCGAGCACGTCCCACCGGCACCGCGCCTCCGTCCAGGAGGCGCGGTGCCGGTTCTCGTGGAGAGCGCACCTCTCTCGTGGCGCGCGTCCAGAGTCGCCGCCCGGAGCGCTAGTAGATTGAGGGCATGAGCGCTCCCGACAAGGACTACCGGCTGCCGAACGGGGGCCCGCGCCTCGCGGCCCTGCCGAAGGTCTCGCTGCACGACCACCTCGACGGCGGCCTCCGGCCCGAGACCATCGTCGACCTCGCGGTCGAGGCCGGCATCGATCTGCCCGCGTCCGAACCCGAGGCGCTGCGGCGCTGGTTCGTCGAGAACGCCGACTCCGGCACCCTCGTCGACTACCTCGCGACCTTCGAGCTCACGGTCGCGGTCATGCAGACGCGCGAGCAGCTGACCCGGGTCGCGCACGAGTTCGTCCTCGACCTGGCCGCCGACGGCGTCGTCCACGCCGAGGTGCGCTGGGCCCCCGAGCAACACCAACGGCAAGGGCTCACCCTCGACCAGGCGGTGGAGGCCGTGCAGGCGGGCTTCGCGTCGGCCGTGCGGTCGCTGGCCGACGACGGGTACGAGATCTCGGTCGGGCAGATCCTGAGTGCGCTGCGCCAGGGCGAGCGATCGCTCGAGATCGCCCAGCTCGCCGTGCGCCATCGCGAGAACGGCGTGCTGGCCTTCGACATCGCCGGTCCCGAGGCGGGGTACCCGGCCGCCGACCACAGGGTCGCCTTCGACCTGTTGGCCCGCGAGTTCATGCCCGTCACGGTGCACGCGGGCGAGGCCGACGGTCTCGACAGCATCCGGGGTGCGCTGATCGACGGGCGGGCCCTCCGGCTCGGCCACGGGGTCCGCATCGCCGAAGACATCCGCGTCGTCGCGAGCAAGGGGTCGACCTCCACCGTCGAGATCGGGCCGATCGCGTCGTGGGTGCGCGACCGCGAGATCCCGCTCGAGCTGTCGCCGCAGTCGAACCTGCAGACCGGTGCCATCGCCGCCTGGGGAACGGACCTCGACGACCACCCCTTCGACCTGCTGTACCAGCTCGGCTACGGCGTGACGGTCAACACCGACAACCGCCTGATGAGCGACACGAGCCTCTGCAAAGAGCTCGCCCTGCTCAGCCAGGCCTTCGACTACGACCTCGACGACCACGAGACCTTCCAGCTCAACGCCGCCGCGTCGTGCTTCCTGCCCCTCGAGGACCGCGAGGCGCTGGCCGACCGCATCACCGCCGGCTTCGAGGGGGCCTGACATGGCGCTCCCGCCGCTCCCGGACGAGGCCGTCGTCATCGGCGCCCAGGTCGTCGACTGGCGTGAGGCCGTCCGGGTCGCCGGTCGTGCCCTGGTCGACTCCGGTGCCGCCCGCGAGGGCTACGGCGACGAGATGGTCCGCATGATCGACGAACACGGCCCCTACGTGGTCATCGCCCCCGGTCTCGCCCTGGCCCACGCACGGCCCGGTGACGACGTCGTCCGCGACGGCCTGGCCGTCGTGACCCTGGCCGAGCCCGTTCCGTTCGGGCACCCGCACAACGACCCGGTCAGCGTGGTCCTCGGCCTCGCGATCGTCACCGTCGGCGGCCACCTCGAGTCGATCGCCGACCTGGCGAACGTCTTCAACGAGGCCTCCGTCATCCCCGCCCTCGCGGCCGCCTCCTCGGTCGACGAGGTGCGGCGGCTCATGGGCGTCCCCGCCTGATCGCCCTCCCACGGATCGAGACCTCCCCACAATGAAGATCGTCACCATCTGCGGCGCCGGCATCGGCAGCAGCGGAATCCTCAAGGTCAACGCCGAGCGGGTCCTGGCCAAGCTCGACATCGAGGCCGACGTGGTCGCGGCCGACATCGGCTCGATCGCGACGGTCGGTGACGATGCGCAGGTGATCCTCACGTCGGCCGAGTTCGTCGAGGCCATCGGCTCCACGTTCGCCGACGTCATCGTCATCCAGAACCACTTCGACCAGGCGGAGCTCACCGAGAAGCTGCAGAAGTCGCTCGGCTGACCGCGGCGTGCGGTACCGGGGCGAACCGCACCGGCCACGACGAGAGAGACCCCGAAGGCGCAGCTGGCGCCTCCGGGGTCTCTCTCGTCGTCCGGGCGGTCACCGCCCCGACCGTCAGGCCAGGAGGTCGCGCATGCCCGCGTCGAGATCGGCCACGGCCGCCTCGGCGGCGGCTCGACGGGCGACGGCGTCGCCCTCGGTGCTCGACGCGTCGATGTAGACCTTGAGCTTCGGCTCGGTGCCGCTCGGGCGGACGATGACGCGTGAGCCGTCGGTGAGCCAGTAGCGGAGGATGTCGCCCGCGGGGAAGGCCCCGAACCCGTCCCGGAAGTCGTCCACCCGGTCGACGCGGTGCGAGCCGATCGTCGACGGCGGGCGCCGGCGGAGACCGTCGGTGAGGGCCGTGATGGTGGCGAGGTCCTCGACCCGGATCGAGATCTGCGAGGAGGCGTAGGCGCCGAACCGCTCGTCGAAGGCGACGAGGTGCTCGGCCAGGCTCGACCCGGCCGTGTGCAGCTCGGTGGCGAGGGCGAGGAGGTCGACCGCGGCCGAGATCCCGTCCTTGTCGCGGACGACGTCGGGGTCGACGAGGTAGCCGAGTGCCTCTTCGTAGCCGTAGAGCAGCCCTCCGACGCGGGAGACCCACTTGAATCCCGTGAGCGTGTCGACGTAGTCGAGTCCGTGTACCCGGGCGATCTCGCGCAGGGCGGGCGACGAGACGATGCTCGCGGCCAGGGTGCCGTCGCGGTCGTCCCGTCGTGCCCGTTCTGCGGCGCGCCAGCCGAGCAGCGAGCCGACCTCGTTGCCGCTGAGTCGACGCCAGCCGCCGTCGACGGGGATCGCGACCGCGAGCCGGTCGGCGTCGGGATCGTTGGCGATGACCAGGTCGGCCTCGACGCGGCCGGCCGTGGCGTACGCGAGGTCCAGGGCGCCGGGCTCTTCCGGGTTGGGGAAGGCCACGGTCGGGAACGCCGGGTCGGGGGCACTCTGCTCGCCGACCGGGATCGGCTCGGTGAAGCCGGCGGTCGCGAACACGCGGCGTGCGACCTCCCACCCGACGCCGTGCATCGCGGTGTAGACGACCCGTGGCTGACGACCGTTCGCCGCCGTGCCGGCCACCGCGGCGGTGCGACGGACGTACTCCATGACGAGGTCGTCACCGGCCTCGCGGTAGTCGTCGGACCGGGCCAGTCGCGTGACGGGGGACTGCGCGGCCTCCTCGATCTCGGCGGCGATCTCGCCGTCGACCGGGGACACGATCTGCGAGCCGGCGTCGACACCGCCGAGGTAGACCTTGTAGCCGTTGTCCTGCGCCGGGTTGTGGCTCGCGGTCACCATGACGCCTGCGCTGACGTCGAGGTGGCGCACGGCGAAGGCCAGCACCGGGGTCGGGAGGGCGCGGGGCAGGATCGTGGCCGCGACGCCCGCGGCGGCCATGATCTCGGCCGTGTCCCGCGCGAAGACGTCGGAGTTCTTGCGCCCGTCGTAGCCGATGACGATGGAGGGGCTCGACTCGCGGCCCCGCAGGAAGGCCGCGAAGCCGGCCGCGGCCTGCGCCACGAGCACGCGGTTCATGCGGTTCGGACCCGAGCCGAGGGCGCCGCGCAGGCCGGCCGTGCCGAACTGCAGGCGACCGGCGAAGCGGTCGGCGAGTTCGGACGAGGCGTCGGCGTCGTCGGAGCCGGCCCGGGTCAGCAATCGGTCGAGCTCGTCGCGCGTCTCGTCGTCGGGGTCCTGGTCGCGCCAGGCGGTGGCCGACGCGATCAACCGCTCGAGGTCGGACGAGACCGGGGAGCCGTCGCTGCCGGACCCCGTCACGTCGCCGCTCACAGGGCCGCCACGATGCGGGCGAGCAGGTCGCTGATCTTGGCCTCGGCGTCGCGCCCGGCCTCGAGCACCTCGGCGTGGCTGAGCGGGGTCTTCTGGATGCCCGCGGCCAGGTTGGTGATCAGCGACATGCCGAGCACCTCCATGCCGGACTGGCGCGCGGCGATGGCCTCGAGGGCCGTCGACATGCCGACGATGTGCCCGCCGATGGCCTTGGCCATCTGCACCTCGGCCGGCGTCTCGTAGTGCGGGCCGCGGAACTGCGTGTAGACGCCCTCGTCGAGCTCGGGATCGATGCCGCGGGCGACGTCGCGGAGGCGCGTCGAGTAGAGGTCGGTCAGGTCGATGAACGTCGCGCCCTCGAGGGGCGAGTCCGCCGTGAGGTTGATGTGGTCGCTGATCAGCACCGGCGTGCCGGGCTTCCAGGTCTCCTTGATGCCCCCGGCACCGTTCGTCAGGATCATGGTCGTCGCGCCCGTGGCGGCGGCCGTGCGCACGCCGTGCACGACCCGACGCACGCCGTGGCCCTCGTAGTAGTGGGTGCGGGCGCCCATGACGAGGGCGTGCTTGCCCGAGGGCAGTGCGATGCTGCGGATCGAGCTCGTGTGGCCGACGACGGCCGACGCGGCGAAGCCGGTGATCTCGGTCGCGGGGACCTCGGCGACGGTCTCACCGATCAGGTCGGCGGCCTTGGCCCAACCGCTGCCCAGCGTCAGGGCGATGTCGTGTCGGGCGACGCCGGTCTTCTCGGCGATCTCGGCGGCGGCGGTGCGGGCGACCTCGAAGGGGTCGGCGGCGCGGTCGTCGAGCGGGTGCGTGGTGGTCTCAGACATGGCGTCCACTCTAGGGTCTGCCGACGCGCGTCCCCGGTCGCCGCCGGGCCCGGCGCGGGGGTCAGTCGATGCTGAGCAGGACGTGACCCGACGAGACCGTCTCGCCGACGACGGCCGCGATGCCCGAGACGGTGCCGTCGCGGTGGGCGGCGACGGGCTGCTCCATCTTCATGGCCTCGAGGACGAGCACCAGGTCGCCCTTGACGACCTGCTGACCGGCCTCGACGGCGAGCTTGACGACGGTGGCCTGCATCGGAGCCTTGACCTCGGCACCGGTCGCGGTGACGACCGACGACCGGGGCGCGCCCCGGCGCTTGGGCGCGACCGCAGGAGGCGCGGTGCGCGACCCGAGGCCGGCCGGCAGCGAGACCTCGAGGCGTTTTCCGCCCACCTCGACCACGACGGTGTCGCGTTCGTCGGCCGGCCGGGGGGCCTCGGCCTCGCCGCTCCACGCGGGGATGGTGTTGTCGAACTCGGTCTCGATCCAGCGGGTGTAGATGGAGAACGGTGCACCGTCGGCCGGCGCGAAGGCGGGGTCGTCGACGATGGCACGGTGGAACGGCAGCACGGTCGGCAGACCGGCGACCTCGAACTCGGCCAGGGCGCGACGGGAGCGCTCGAGCGCGTCCTCGCGCGAAGAACCCGTGACGATCAGCTTGGCGAGCAGCGAGTCGAACGACCCGCTGATCTCGTCGCCGGCCTGGACGCCGCTGTCGACGCGGACGCCGGGACCGCCCGGGGCCTTGAAGACGTGGATCGGACCGGGGGCGGGCATGAAGCCCCGACCGGCGTCCTCGCCGTTGATGCGGAACTCGAACGAGTGGCCGCGGGCCTCGGGGTCGTCGTAGTCGAGCACGCCGCCCTCGGCGAGGCGGAACTGTTCGCGGACGAGGTCGATGCCGGTGACTTCTTCGGACACGGGGTGTTCGACCTGGAGGCGCGTGTTGACCTCGAGGAACGAGACGGTGCCGTCCTTGCCGATCAGGAACTCGCAGGTGCCGGCACCGACGTAGCCGACCTCGCGGAGGATGGCCTTCGACGACTCGTACAGCTTCGTGGTCTGCTCGTCGGTGAGGAACGGTGCGGGGGCCTCTTCGACGAGCTTCTGGTGACGGCGCTGCAGCGAGCAGTCGCGGGTCGACACGACGACGACGTTGCCGTGGGCGTCGGCCAGGCACTGGGTCTCGACGTGGCGGGGCTGGTCGAGGTACTTCTCGACGAAGCACTCGCCGCGTCCGAAGGCGGCGACGGCCTCACGGGTGGCCGAGTCGAACAGCTCGGGGACCTCCTCGCGGGTGCGGGCGACCTTGAGACCGCGTCCGCCACCACCGAACGCCGCCTTGATCGCCACGGGGAGGCCGTGCTGGTCGACGAACTCGAGCACCTCGTCGGCGCCCGAGACGGGGTTGAGGGTGCCGGGGGCGAGCGGGGCGCCGACGCGCTCGGCGATGTGCCGGGCCGAGACCTTGTCGCCCAGCTGCTCGATGGCCTCGGGCGACGGGCCGATCCAGACCAGGCCCGCGGCCTGGACGGCCCGGGCGAAGTCCGCGTTCTCGGCGAGGAAGCCGTAGCCGGGGTGCACGGCGTCGGCACCCGAGCGGCGGGCGATCGAGAGGATCTTGTCGATGACCAGGTAGGTCTCGGCGCTCGTCGTCCCGCCCAGGGCGTAGGCCTCGTCGGCGAGGCGGGCGTGTTGGGCGTCGCGGTCCTGGTCGGCGTAGACCGCCACCGAGCCGATTCCGGCGTCACGCGCGGCCCGGATCACGCGGACGGCGATCTCTCCACGATTGGCGATGAGGACCTTGCTGATACGCGGCATAGTTCCCCACCCTATTGCGCCCTCCCCGTCCGCCTTTGGCTGACGTGCACAAAAAGGACGAGGAGGCGCGAGGCAGAACCTACAAGGAGCCGGCGGTCGGCGAGGTCCACAGCTCGTGCCACGGCACGCCGAAGCCCCGGACGAGCGATCGCAGCACGGGCACCGAGAGCCCGACGACGGCGCTCGGGGTGCCCTCGATGTGCGTGATGAACGCGGATGCCCGACCATCGATCGTGAAGGCCCCCGCGACCTCGAGCGGCTCGCCCGTCTCGACGTAGGCCGCGAGCTCGCGCGGATCGAGGTCGTCGGCGAAGGTGAGGGACGCGCTCGCGACCCGGCCCGCGCCTCCCGAAGGGGTCTCGGCGGTGACGCGCGGAGCGCCACCGCGGTGGTCGACCAGCCAGTGACCCGACCAGAGGGTGCCGTGGCCGATCTCGGCCATGCGGCGCCACCGGTCGAGCGCCAGGGCGGGCTCGTGGGGTTTGCCGTGCACCTCGCCGTCGAACTCGAAGGCGCTGTCGCCCCCGAGGACCAACCCGTCGAGCGGGCGGCCGTCGACGACCGTGTCGAGCACGGCCTCGGCCTTGAGCCTGGCGAGGTGCTGCACCGTCTCGGCCGCCGTGAGCGCGCGGCCGAGGCGTGTCGACTCGACCGCGACCGCGGCCTCTTCGTCGACACCGGGACTGATCAGCACCGGCTCGACGCCGGCGGCGCGCAGCAGGGCGAGACGGGCGGGGGAGGTGCTGGCCAGGTAGAGCGGGACGGTCATGCCGCCCAGCCTGTCAGACTCGACGCATGGGAGACATGCTGGGCCGCGAGGTCGAACTGGACGTGACGGGCATCGCACACGGGGGCATCTCGGTGGCCAGACTCGACGGGCGGGTCGTGTTCGTGACCGACACCCTGCCCGGCGAGAAGGTCGTGGCGCGCATCACCGACGACCGCAAGAAGGCGTTCTGGCGGGCCGACACGGTGCGCGTCCTCGAGGCGAGCGAGCACCGTCGGCCCCACGTGTGGGGCGCGGCCGCCCTCGAGGTCGATCCGACCGACCGTGCCGGCGGCGCCGAGTTCGGGCACGTCGAGCTCGGCCACCAGCGCGAGCTGAAGCGACGCGTGGTGGTCGACGCGCTGACCCGCATGGGCGGGATCGCCGACGCCGACGGCCGCGTCTCGGTCGAGGCCCTGCCCGGCGACGACGAGCGCGGCGGCACCGGGTGGCGCACGCGGCTGCGCCTGCACCTCGACGCCGAGGGGCGTCCCGGTCAGTACGCGGCTCGGTCGCACCGGGTCGTGCACGTGCCCGACCTGCCGCTCGCGTCGCCGGAGGTCGCCGAGGTGGCGCCGCTGGGTGACGCCTTCCCCGGCGAGGAACACGTCGACGTCGTCGCCCCGAGCGGCGGAGGCGCGCGTCTGATCATCGGGCGGCAGGCCCGCTCGACCATCACCGAGGTCGTCGGCGACCGCGAGTTCCGGCTCGACGACGGCGGCTTCTGGCAGGTGCACCGCGAGGCAGCGGCCACGCTCACCGCCGCCGTGCAGACCATGATCGACCCCGAGCGCTTCGACCCGAAGGGCGCCAACCTCGACCTGTACGGCGGGGTCGGACTCCTCGCCGCCGCCGTGGGGGACCGCTTCGGTGCGGGGACGCGCATCACGAGCGTCGAGAGCGACGAGCGGGCCACCGAGCACGCGTCCGAGAACCTGGCCGAGTGGATCGGCGCGTCGGCCGTGACAGGACGCGTCGAGCGCTGGTTGCGCCAGACCGCGTCGCAGGCGAGCGACGCCGAGCGCGAGCGCCTCGCCGCCGCGACGGTCGTGCTCGACCCGCCCCGCTCGGGCGCCGGGCGCGACGTGGTGTCCGAGATCGCGGCCCTCCGCCCGGCCCAGGTCGTCTACGTCGCGTGCGACCCGGTCGCCCTCGCCCGGGACGTGGCCCTCTTCGCCGAGCGGGGCTACGCGCTCGACGCCCTGCAGGCGTACGACCTCTTCCCGAACACGCACCACGTCGAGACGGTGGTGCGCCTGCTGCCGGCCTGAGCCGCCGTCCGGTTACGATGTACCCCGTGCACGCCCGGGATTCAGGGACCAGGGCACACGCCGACCGAAGGATCACCGTGTCAGACATCACGACCGAGACCCCCATCGCCACCCGCCAGACAGCACCCGTGCGGGTCGCCGTCGTCGACGACCACGAGTCGGTGCGGCTCGGCATCCAGGCCGCGTGCCAGAACGAGGGCTTCGAGGTGATCCTCACCGCCGCCGGCGTGCAGGAGTTCGTCGAGAACCTCGCGGGTCGCGAGGTCGACGTCGTCGTCCTCGACCTGTCGCTCGGCGACGGCTCGACCGTCACCGAGAACGTCAAGCGCGTCCAGGCCACGGGGTCGGCCGTCCTCGTGCACAGCATCGCCGACCGGGTCGCCTCGGTCCGTGAGGCGCTCGCCGCGGGGGCGGCCGGCGTCATCCCGAAGTCCTCCGCCACGAAGACCGTCATGGCCGCGGTCGCCACGGTCGCCCGCGGCGACGTGCTCAACAACCTCGAGTGGGCGAGCGCGATCGATGCCGACCGCGACTTCGCCAAGGCCCAGTTGGGTCGTCGCGAGCGCGAGATCCTGCACCTCTACGCCTCGGGTCTGCCGCTGAAGCTGGCCGCCCAGCAGCTCGGCATCGGCTACTCGACGGCCCGCGAGTACCTCGACCGCATCCGCGTCAAGTACGTCGAGGTCGGACGCCCGGCACCCACCAAGGTCGACCTCCTCCGTCGCGCCGTCGAGGACGGCATCCTGCCGGGGCTCGACGCGGACGGTGGCGATGGCCGGTGAGGGTCGGCTGACCGGCCCGCTCCCGCTCGGGCCCCTGCGGCCCCCGCGCAACCCGATCAGTCGTGCCCTGCTCGACAAGGTGCTGGGGCGCATCATCGCCGCGGCCGGTCTCGTGTTCGGCCTGCAGGCCCTGCCCGGGATGATCGGTCAGGTCGGGAGCATGCAGCTCGCCTGGGCCTGGGTGATCGGCCTGGCCATGTTCGGCGGGTTCCTGGCGTTGGTCGTGGCGAGCCTCGTGCAGCGCGGCGTGACCACGGTCGAGGCCTTCGTCGCGATCGCCTACCTGATCGCGCTGGTCACCTGGCCCCTCGCCGTCGACGACCCCAGCGAGGTCCAGGCGAGCGTGCCCTGGCTCTGGTACCTGTGCACCGTGGCCACGGCCTCGGCCGCGTCGGCGTTCTCCACCTGGATCGCGACCGGCTACCTCTTCGTCGCCCCCGCCGTCTACGGCTTCATCCGCCTGACGCCGTCGGGCGGAGCGGTCTCTCCGCAGCGTGCGACCCTCGACTCCGTCTACGCGATCCTGCTCGGCGGTGCGGTCCTGATCCTCGTGGTGATCCTGCGCCAGGCGGCCGCGAACGTCGACCAGGCCCAGGCGACCGCGGTCGCGCGGTACTCCGAGGCGATCCGCGAGCACGCCACCGAGCTCGAACGGGTGCAGGTCGACGCCATCGTGCACGACAGCGTCCTCACGACCTTCATCCAGGCGGCCAGGGCCTGGTCACCCGAAGAGCGTGAGCTGTCGACCAACATGGCCCGGAACGCGATGTCCCACCTCTCGGCGGCGGCGAGCACGACTCCGTTCGACGAGTCCGACACGACGGTCACGGGCATGGTCGACCGCATTGAAGCCGCCGTGTCGGACCTGGGCGTCTCCGTCGAGCTGCGCCGGGGCCCGATCGAGGGCGAGGGCATCCCGTCCACCGCCGCGGAGGCCCTCTACTCCGCCGCCGTGCAGGCCCTGGTGAACAGTTCCCAGCACGCCGGGGACGCGCCCGGTGTCCGGCGGTGGGTCGACGTCACCCGCGAGGCGACCGGCCTCACGACCGTCGAGGTCGGCGACACGGGCAAGGGCTTCGAGCCGGCGACGGTGCCGACCGAGCGTCTGGGTGTCCGGGTGTCGATCCACGAGAGGCTGAACAACGCCGGCGGACTCGCGACCATCGACTCGGCACCGGGGCGCGGAACCCTCGTGCGACTGCAGTGGCCGGTCGGCGCCCTCCTCGAGGGGGGACCGGCTCCCCGTTCCTCGCCCGACCGCGCCGACGAGACGGGCATCCCGGAGGGCGTCGCGTGAGGGTCTCCGTGCCGCGGTGGCTGATCGTCTCGCTCGCCGCCGTCTTCTCGGCCTACCATCTGGTCCTCGCCGTGGCCTCGTTGGACCGGTTCACCGATCCGCTGCCCGTCGTCGCGTGCATGGTGTTGTACGCCGCGGCGACCGTGGCCGTGCTGTGGCCCAGCCGCCACGTCATCATGCCCGTGTGGCTGGCCTCGTTCTGCCTCGCCGTCAGCATCGTCCTCCCGCTGGTCGTGACCTCCGAGCTCGACAGCTCGGTGAAGAACGGCTATGCCACGTGGTACGTGGCGGCCGTGGGCACGCTCATGGTGATCGTGTCGACGAGACGCCGCCAGGGGTTCGCCTGGCTCGGGGTCGGATTCATGGCGGCTCACGGGGTGCTCTGGGCCGGGGCCGAACAGATCGCCGACCTCGGCATCGTCGGCAGCGTGGTCTGGGTCGCCTTCAGCCACGCGATGTCGAGCACGCTCACGCGTGCCGGGCGCGAGACGCGAGAGTTCATCCTCGCCGAGCACGAGGCGGCGGACTGGCAGGCCGCGCAGGAAGCCCACGTGAACGAGCGGCAGTACCGGCTGCTGCAGACGGGCCGGACGGCACGGCCGATGCTCCAGACCATCGTCGATCGACACGGCGACCTGACCGCGGCCGAGCGCCAGGAGTGCCTGAACCTCGAGGGGGCCATCCGGGACGAGATCCGGGGACGCCGCCTCCTCGACGACGACGTGCGTCACGAAGTCATGGCGGCGCGTCGTCGGGGGGCCGTCGTCAGCCTCCTCGACGAGGGAGGCCTCGACGACCTCGGGCCCACGGATCTGCGGCGGGTCCATGCCGTGCTCGCCGAGGCCCTCCGCGGCTCGCTCGCCGATCGCATCATCGTCCGGACCGTCCAGGGCGGGGGAGACGACGCCGTCACGGTCGTCGGGCTCGGTTCGCCGGACCTGTCGTCGAGCGCCCTCGGCCGAGGCGTCTCGGCCGACGCGGACGAGGACGACGACGCCGACGAGGTGCAGCTCTGGCTGCAGATCCCCCGCTCGGCGCCCTGATCGTCCACCGGGCAGCCTCACGATGGGGCCGGTGGAAGAAGGAAGGGCCGGACGATCGTCCGGCCCTTCCGAGACCCTGAGTCAGGGCGGCAACCCGAATGTCGCCCTGACTCCCCCCGGCAGGAAGCCACTACCCATGTGGTCCTGCTGGTGGTGTGACTCCGAGAGAGACACCTAGCAAGAGCAAGCATGGTGGGTCGGGGCCCCGGGTGCAGTCGTCATTTAGGGGGACAGGCGGGGGAAGATGACTGCGTCTACCCCCGTTCCGGGGGCGTCAGCCCTCGAAACCCCGCCAGCGGCCTTCTCCGGCCGTGATGACGGGACGGGGTGCCCGGGCCGATCGCGTCCAGCCCGACGTCGTGGGTCGGGAGGACGTCGTCGTCGCCGATCCGGCCCGGCCGGCCGCGACGGCGGCGAGCAGCGCCGTGACGGCCGCCAGTTCGTCCGGCGTCGGGTCCCCGGCGACGACCCTGATGAGGGGAGCCGACGGCTGCTCGACCGGGTCGGTGGGGGAGTCCGCCGGGTCGGGGGAGTCGGCGGCGTGGCGACCACTCACAGGGGGATGTTCCCGTGCTTCTTCGGCGGCAGGGTCGCCCGCTTGGTCTTGAGGGCCCGCAGTGCCTTGATGACGGCGACGCGGGTCGCGGCCGGTTCGACGACACCGTCGAGTTCGCCCCGCTCCGCGGCGAGGAAGGGACTCGCCACGTTGTAGGTGTACTCGTTGGCCAGTCGCGTGCGCACGGCCGCCACGTCTTCGCCCGCCTCGGCCGCCGCCTTGATCTCGTTGCGGTAGAGGATGTTGACGGCGCCCTGACCGCCCATCACGGCGATCTCGGCCGTGGGCCACGCGAGGTTGATGTCGGCACCCAACTGCTTCGACCCCATGACGATGTAGGCGCCGCCGTACGCCTTGCGGGTGATCACCGTCACGAGCGGGACCGTGGCCTCGGCGTAGGCGTAGAGCAGCTTGGCTCCGCGACGGATGACACCGGTCCACTCCTGGTCCGTGCCGGGCAGGTAGCCGGGCACGTCGACCAGGGTGAGGATCGGGATGTTGAACGCGTCGCAGAAGCGCACGAAACGACTGGCCTTCTCGCCGGCCTCGATGTTGAGGGTGCCGGCCATGGCGGACGGCTGGTTGGCGATCACGCCCACCGGACGGCCCTCCACCCGGCCGAAGCCCACGACGATGTTGGGCGCGAACAGCGGCTGGACCTCGAGGAACTCGCCGTCGTCGACGACGTGGTCGATGACGGTCATGACGTCGTAGGGCTGGTTCGGGCTGTCCGGGATCAGCGTGTTCAGCTGGCGGTCGTGGTCGGTGGTCTCGAGTTCGACCGGCACGTCGAAGACGTGCGGGTCGGCCAGGTTGTTGTCGGGCAGGTACGAGAGCAGCGCGCGGGCGTAGTCGAGGGCGTCGTCCTCGTCGCTCGCCAGGTAGTGCGACACGCCCGAGACCTTGTTGTGGGTCAGGGCTCCGCCGAGCTCCTCGAAGCCCACGTCCTCGCCCGTCACGGTCTTGATGACGTCCGGGCCGGTGACGAACATGTGGCTCGTCTTGTCGACCATGATCACGAAGTCGGTCAGCGCGGGGGAGTACACCGCGCCTCCGGCCGCGGGGCCCATGATCAGCGAGATCTGGGGGATGACGCCCGAGGCGGCCGTGTTCAGCCGGAAGATCTCGCCGTACTTGCCGAGGGCGACGACGCCCTCCTGGATGCGCGCTCCGCCCGAGTCGAGGATGCCGATGATGGGCACCCCGGTCTTGAGGGCCAGCTGCATGACCTTGATGATCTTCTCGCCCGCGACCTCGCCGAGCGAGCCGCCGAAGATGGTGAAGTCCTGCGAGTAGACCGCGACCTGGCGGCCGTGGATCGTGCCCGTGCCCGTGACGACCGCGTCGCCGTAGGGCCGTTTGGCCTCCATGCCGAAGGCGTGGGTGCGGTGCCGGACGAACTCGTCGAGTTCGACGAACGAACCCGGGTCGAGCAGCTCGTCGATCCGTTCGCGGGCCGTCTTCTTGCCCTTGGCGTGCTGCTTCGCGATCGCGGCCTCGCCGCTGGCCGTCACGGCCTCGTGATAGCGGGCCTTGAGGTCGGCGAGCTTGCCCGCGGTGGTGTGCAGGTCGGGCGCGGCGTCGGTGGGTGGCGCGGAGTCAGGAGTCACGCGCTTCACTCTACTGACCGACCCGCAGCCATCCGTTGGAGGTTTCCACGCGTGGACGCCGTCGGACGTCGTAGGAGTCGTCAACCGAGGCCGCCTAGGCTGACCCGATGGACTTCCCCCTCAGCGCGTCCGTCAGCCCCCGTCTCGTGGTGCTCGAGTCCACCGGATCGACCAACGCCGACCTGCTGGCCGCCGTCGACGAGCCGCACCTGGCGACCTGGCTGACCCTCGACCAGTCCGCCGGGAGGGGCCGACTCGGTCGACGGTGGGAGACCGCGCCCGGTCGTTCCCTCGCGGCGAGCGTCCTGCTGCACCGGGGCGACCTGCCGGTCGACGCGCTCGGCTGGGTGCCGCTCCTCGCCGGCGTCGCGATGCGCGCCTCCGTCCAGGGCCTGCTCCCGGGTGGCGACGTCACGCTGAAGTGGCCCAACGACGTGCAGGTGGCCGGCGGAAAGGTCTGCGGCCTGCTCGCCGAGCTGAGGCCCGACGCGAGCGCCGTGGTCGTGGGGGCCGGGGTCAACCTCACGGTGCCGGCCGGTGAGCTGCCGACGCCGACCTCGACGTCGCTCGGTCTGCACGGTGCGCGGGGCACGGCTCACGAGCTCGCCGACGCCGTGCTGTCGGCCTGGGTCTCCGGTCTGGCCCGGTTCGTCGCCGACCTCGCCGCTGCCCGGGGCGACGCCGTGGCGAGCGGCGCCCTGTCGCTGGTGCGCACGCACTGCGCGACGCTGGGGCGCGACGTCCGCGTCGAACTCCCCGGAGGCGCGGCTCTCGTGGGCGAGGCCGTCGACGTCGACGAGGCGGGCCGGTTGGTCGTGCGTTCCGCCTCGACCGGCGGGCTGACGGCCGTCGCTTCGGGTGACGTCACGCATCTGCGGTATGAATGAGCCTGTGAGCAGCGACGGACCACAGCCGACCGAGTACGTCGTCGCGCGGCTGCGTCCCCACGCCCGCGTGCTGTTCTGGCCGTCCCTCGGGCTCGTCGGCATCTGCGCCGCGACCGGCTACTTCGGCGGTCGCTTCGACGTCGCCTGGCAGAACTACGTCGTGCTGGGCGCGGCCGTCGCCCTCATCGTGCTGCTCTGGTTGGTGCCCGTGCTGATCTGGCTCGGCAAGCGCTACGTCATCACCTCGCGTCGCCTCGTCGTGCGCAAGGGGCTGTTCGTACGCACTCGTCAAGAGTTGCTCCACAGCCGCGGCTACGACCTCACGGTGCGCAAGAACTCGGTGCAGAGCGCCTTCCGCAGCGGAGACGTCCTGATCAACACCGGCCTCGACCGTCCGCTCGTCCTCTGGGACGTGCCGTCGGCCGACCTCGTCCAATCGACCCTGCACGACCTGATGGAGTCGAACCTCAACAGCGTCGCGCAGCGTCGCCAACACGAGCAGTCCGTCGGACACGCCGACACCACCTCATGGGGCGACGACCGGGTCATCTGATCCGGCTCGCGTGATATAGGATATTACAATGCGAATCTCAGTCATCGGTTGCGGTTACCTCGGAGCCGTGCACGCCGCGTGCATGGCCGACCTCGGGCACGACGTGGTCGGCATCGACGTCGACCCGGGCAAGATCGCCCTGCTCTCGTCGGGTCACGCCCCGTTCTTCGAACCCGGCCTGCCCGAGGCCCTCCGCCGGGCCCTCGACTCGGGGCGACTGCGGTTCTCGACCGAACCGGCCGACGCCGCCGGTTCGCAGGTCCACTTCGTCGCCGTCGGCACCCCGCAGACCCCGGGCAGCGACGCGGCCGACCTCACCTACGTCGACGCCGCGGTCCAGGGGCTCTTGCCCCACCTCGCCGACGGCGACCTCGTGGTGGGCAAGTCCACCGTTCCCGTCGGCACCGCGAGCCGACTCGCCGACCTGGTCCGCGCCTCCTCCGGGGCCGACCTGGCCTGGAACCCCGAGTTCCTCCGCGAGGGCTTCGCCGTGGCCGACACCGTCGCGCCCGACCGCTTCGTCTACGGAGTGCCCGACGGTGACGCCGGTGAGCGGGCGACGGCCGTGCTCGACGAGGTCTACGCGACGGCTCTGGCGACGGGCACGCCCCGGCTCGTGACCGGGTACGCGACGGCCGAACTGGTGAAGGTCTCGGCCAACGCGTTCCTCGCGACGAAGATCTCGTTCATCAACGCGATGGCCGAGATCGCCGAGGCCACCGGTGCGGACGTGACGCAGCTGGCCGACGCGATCGGGCACGACGCCCGCATCGGCCGCCGGTTCCTCAACGCCGGCCTCGGCTTCGGCGGCGGGTGCCTGCCGAAGGACATCCGAGCGTTCCGGGCTCGATCGCGCGAGTTGGGGCTCGAGTCCCTGGACTTCCTCGCCGACGTCGACGCCGTGAACCTGCGCCGCCGCGACCGCGTCGTCGAGCTCGCGGGCGAGTTGCTCGGCGAGGTGCGCGGTGCGCGTGTCGCCGTCCTCGGGGTGGCGTTCAAGCCCGACAGCGACGACGTCCGCGACTCGCCGGCCCTCGACGTCGCCCGACGACTGCACGCCGCCGGGGCCGACGTGGTCGTCCACGACCCCGAGGCCAACGAGACCGCCGCCCGGCTGGCTCCCGACCTCACCTACGTCGGGGACGTCCCCACCGCCCTCCGCGACGCCGAGCTCGTGTTGGTCCTCACCGAATGGGCGCAGTTCAAGGCGCTGCGTCCGGCCGACGTCGTCGCCCTCGTCTCCCGGCGCCGCATCGTCGACGCGCGCAACGTGTTCGACCCCGCCGAGTGGCGCGAGGCCGGGTTCGAGTTCCGGGGGCTCGGGCGACCGTAGCCTCGCGACGGCCAGGTCGACCATCGGGCAAGATGGTTCGAGCCGGAAGCCGACGGATGAGCCCGTCCTCTCCCGGTGACGCCCGGAGCACGACAGGAAGAGGACCAGATGGCAAACCGTGTCGGCGTGATCGGCGGCGGCCAGCTCGCCCGCATGATGATCCCGCCCGCCGTCCACCTCGGCATCGAGATCAGCGTCCTAGCCGAGGCCGAGGGCAGTTCGGCCAGGCTGGCGGCGACACAGGTGGGTGACTACCACGACGTCGACGTCGTCCTCGATTTCGCCCGCACGGTCGACGTGGTCACCTTCGACCACGAGCACGTTCCCCAGCAGGTCCTGACCGCCCTCGTCGACGCGGGCGTGCCCGTGCATCCCGGGCCGTCCGCGCTGGCCGTCGCGCAGGACAAGATCGTCATGCGTCAGCGGCTCACCGAGCTCGGGCTGCCCGTCCCGGACTGGGCGGCCGTCCACGACGCATCCGAGCTCGAGGCGTTCCTCGCCGACCACGGAGGCCGGGCGGTCGTCAAGACCGCGCGGGGTGGTTACGACGGCAAAGGCGTGCGCGTGGTCTCGGCCGCGCACGAAGCCGACGACTGGTTCGGAGCCCTGGCCGAGGACGGCAACGGAGGCGCGCTCCTCGTCGAGGAGCTCGTCGAGTTCCGGCGTGAGCTGTCGCAGCTCGTGGCCCGTCGTCCGAGCGGCGACATCGTCCCGTGGCCCCTCGTCGAGACCGTCCAACGCGACGGGGTCTGTTCCGAGGTCTTCGCCCCGGCGCCCTCGAGTGCCGGTCGCCTGGCCGACCTGGCCGACGAGATCGCCCGGACGGTCGCCGAGCGGCTCGACGTCACCGGGGTCCTGGCCGTCGAGCTCTTCGAGACGACCGACGAGCGGCTGCTGATCAACGAACTCGCCATGCGGCCGCACAACACCGGCCATTGGACGATCGACGGGTCGACCACGAGCCAGTTCGAACAGCACCTCCGGGCCGTGCTCGACCTGCCCCTGGGCGACACGGACTGCCACCGCCCGTGGAGCGTCATGCTGAACGTGCTCGGCGGACCGGCGACCGGGTCGATGGCCGACCGTCTCCCCGCTCTCATGGCCGACCAGCCGGCGGTCAAGGTCCACGACTACGGCAAGGAGCCGCGGCCCGGTCGCAAGGTCGGTCACGTCACCGTGGTCGGCGACGACCTCGACGAGGCCGTCTTCCGGGCGCGCGCCGCTGTCGAGTTCTTCACCGACTGACGGCTATCCTCTAGTCCGTGTCCGACCCGAAGAGCACCGACGTGCGCCCGAACGACCCCGCCGTGCCCGCGAAGGTCGCGATCGTCATGGGCTCCGACAGCGACTGGCCCACCATGCAGGGCGCGTCGACGATCTTGTCCGAGCTGGGCATCCCGCACGAGGTCGAGGTCGTCTCGGCGCACCGCACGCCCGACAAGATGATCGCCTTCGGTCGAGACGCCGCCGGTCGGGGGATCTCCGTCGTCATCGCCGGGGCCGGGGGAGCAGCGCACCTGCCCGGCATGATCGCCTCGGTGACGACCCTGCCCGTGGTCGGCGTGCCCGTCGCGCTGGCCAAGCTCGACGGTCTGGACTCGTTGCTCTCGATCGTGCAGATGCCGGCGGGCATCCCCGTCGCGACCGTGTCGATCGGTGGCTCGGTCAACGCCGGCCTGCTCGCGGCCCGCATCATCGGCGCGCACGACCCGGCCGTCGCCGAGCGGTTGGCCCGTCACGCCGAGTCCCTCGCCGGTCTGGTCGAGCAGAAGAACGCCGACCTGCGCCGATCACTGTGAGCACGTCCCTGCCCGTGCGTCACCCCGACGCCACCTCCGAGCCCTTCATGACGAAGCGAGCGTGGGTGCTCGTCCTGTTGAACGTGGTCGTGCCCGGCTCGGCCCAGGTGCTCGCGGGCAGCCGCCGGCTCGGCCGGTGGGGGCTCGCCTCCACCCTGGTCTTCTGGGCGGTCGCGGTCGTCGTCATCGTCCTGGCGTTCGCCTTCCGCTCGCCCCTGATCGAGATCGCGACCAACGTCGTCGCCCTCACGATCGTCCAGGTCTTCCTCGCGTACTACGCGGTGTTGTGGGTGGTGCTGACCGTCGACACGTTGCGCTTGGCCCGCATCGTCCGGACGGCCCCCTCGGCGCGGGGATTCCTCGCCGGAGCGATGGTGCTCTTGATGGTGGTGACCGTCGGGCCCGCCGCCTACGGGGCCTACCTCGCCGGGGTGCAGCACGGTCTGCTGAACAGTCTCTTCACCTCGAGGGCCGACGCCGCACCTCCTGTGGACGGTCGCTACAACATCATGTTGCTCGGCGGTGATGCGGGGGCCGACCGCACGGGTCTGCGTCCCGACAGCATCTCGGTCGCCAGCATCGACGCCGAGACCGGTGCGACCACCATCGTGGGAATCCCGCGGAACCTGTACGACGCGCCCTTCGTCGCGGGATCGCCGCTGTACGGCGAGTACCCCGACGGCTACGACTGCGGTGACGACTGCCTCGTGAGCTTCCTGTACACCTACGGGGAAGAGCATCCCGACCTCTACCCCGATGCCGAGTCGAGGGGAAGCAACCCCGGGGTCGAGGCGATGCGCGACGCCGTCGAGGGCATCACGGGCCTGACGGTGCAGTACTACGCCCTCATCGACATGCAGGGCTTCGTCGACCTCATCGACGCGCTCGGCGGCATCCAGGTCGACGTGCAGCAGCGCATCCCGATCAACGGAGGCGTGGACGGCAACGGTCAGCCGATCAACGTCGACGGCTGGATCGAGCCCGGCGAGCAGAAGCTCGACGGGTACCACGCCCTCTGGTACGCCAGGGCGCGGCACGGCACCAGCGACTACGACCGCATGGCTCGTCAACGCGAGGTGCAGCAGGCGCTCCTCTCCCAGTTCCAGCCGGCGACGGTGCTCTCGAAGTTCCAGGCAGTCGCGTCGGCCGGTGTGCAGACCGTCGACACCGACATCCCGCAGGGTGCCCTTGCTGCCTTCGTCGACCTGGCCGTCAAGGCGAAGTCGCAGCAGATCACGAGTCTCGAACTCGTGCCGCCCACCTATGACAACGTCTACCCGGACTACGACGCGATGCGCACCGCCGTGGCGCAGGCCACGACGTCCGTCACCGCACCCTGACGACCCGTCTCAGGCCGTGCGTCGAGGCCGGTCGGCGGAAGCGGCCGGGTGAGGAGGCGCCCCTCTGCCGCGCCGGTCACGCGCGTCGTGACCCGTGTCTCCGGGTTCCTCAGAGGTCGGCGTGCAGCTGCCACACCTTGTCGGCCGAGTCCCGCCAGCTGAAGGCGCGCGCCCGGTCGATCCCGGCGATGCCGAGACGTGTCGACAGTTCGACGTCGGAGACGACCTGGAACATGGCCTGGGCGAGGCGCTCCGGGTAACCGGCGGAGTCTTCCCGCGGCACGCTGACGGCCGCGTCCGCTGCCACCTCGAGGAGGGCGGGGGCATCCGAGACGATGGTGGGCGTGCCCAGGCTGAACGCCTCGACGACGGGCAGCCCGAACCCCTCGGCGAGACTGGGGAACACGAAGACGGACGCGCGCTGCAACAGGACGGCGAGCTGCTCGTCCGACACGAAGCCCATCGTGCGGACCTTGTCGGCGGGGAGCCCTGCCGCGGCGACCAGGTCGGCCACCTTCAGGTCTCCCCATCCCTCGGGGCCGACGATCAGCAGAGGCAGGTCGGGGGCGTCGGGGTGTGCGAGGGCCCGGATGAGGGGCTCGAGGCCCTTGCGCGGTTCGAGGGTGCCGACGCTGAGGGCGTACCGTTCGGGAAGGTCCAGGGCATCGGCGACCTCGTCGGCGTCCGCGGGGACGGCGAGCTTGGGGCTCACGGCGCCGCCGATGACGCGCAGGCGGTCGCCGAAGGGGAACAGCTCGGAGAGCTCGCGAGCGACGCTGTGCGTCGGCACGACGACGCCGTCGGCGTGCTTGAAGGCCCGCTTGGTCATCGCCTTGTGCCAGCGGACGCCACGAGTGGTGAGGGTCTCGGGGTGGGTCCACGGCACCGTGTCGTGGATCGTGACGACGGTCTGCGTTCCCGGGTCGAGTGCGCGGTCGTGACGGTAGAGGGGAGCGAGCAGGCTGGTCGCGTGGACCATCCCCCGGCCGGGAAGGCCGACGACGCCGCCCTGCCATGCCAGCGACAACTCACGGCGACCGAGTGGCGACTTGGCGACACGGGACAGCCCCGGGAGCAGATCCGTCAACCGGTCGTAGTCGGTCTGTGGGTGGGCCGCCACGACGCCCTCGACGTCGCAGCCGCGGGGAGCCGTCTCGACGAGGGCCCGGGTCAGCTCTTCCGTGTAGCGCCCGATGCCTCCGGGGATGGGAGCCAGGATCTGGTCAACGACTACTCGCAGCGTGGTCATCGGTCTGCAACACTCCCCTGCTCGCGGCCTCGGCCAGCGCTTCTCTCCACGGACGCATGGGCGCCAGTCCGGCCCGCCCCCACGCGTCGTGGCCGAGGACGCTGTAGCTCGGTCTCGGTGCGGGACGGACGAAGGTGGAGCTGTCCGTCGGCAAGACCCTGGCCGGATCGAGTCCGGCTTCGTCGAAGACGGCCCGGGCGAACTCGAACCAGCTCGTACTGCCGGAGTTGGTGCCGTGGTACACGCCGGCCGGAGCGTCGGAGTCGAGCAGCGCGACGATCTGGGCCGCGAGGTCGGCCGTCCACGTCGGCTGACCGAGCTGGTCGTCGACGACCTTGACGGTGTCGTGCGAGCCTGCGAGCTTGACCATCGTCTTCGCGAAGTTGCCCCCGTGGGCACCGTACAGCCACGCCGTGCGCACGACGAAGGTGCCCTCCGGGTTGGCGGCGAGGGCGAGCTTCTCTCCCTCGGCCTTCGTGCGGCCGTAGGCGCTGACCGGCGCGATCGTGGCGTCCTCGGCATAGGGCGTGGTGGCGTCGCCGTCGAAGACGTAGTCGGTCGAGACCTGGACGAGCTTCGCCCCGACGGATGCCGTCGCCTCGGCCAGCAGACCGGCGGCGGTGCCGTTGACGGCCAATGCGGTCTCTTCGTCGGTCTCGGCCGCGTCCACGGCGGTGTACGCGGCGGCGTTGATGACCACGTCGTGTCCCTCGACAGCGGCGAACACGGCGTCCCGGTCGGTCACGTCGAGGTCCGCGCGGCCGAGGACCGTGACGTCACGCCCGAAGAGCGCCTCGAGCAGGTCGGTGCCGAGCATGCCCCGGGCCCCGGTGACGAGGTACTTCGAGTTCTGAGGGGCGGCCATCACAGGGCGGCGCGCTCTTTGAGCGGCTGCCACCACTCGCGGTTGTCGCGGTACCACTGGACGACGTCGGCGAGACCCTTCTCGAACGGGACCTGGGGCTCGTAGCCGAGCTCGTCCCGGATCTTCGAGATGTCGACGGAGTACCTCAGGTCGTGGCCCAGACGGTCCTGGACGCGGTCGACGTACGACCAGTCCTTGCCGGTGGCCTCGAGCAACATCTCGGTGAGCTCTTTGTTGGTGAGCTCGGTCCCGCCGCCGATGTTGTAGATCTCTCCGGCGCGACCGTTGACGAGCACCATGGCGATGCCACGGGTGTGGTCGTCGACGTGCAGCCAGTCCCGGATGTTGTTGCCCTCGCCGTAGAGCGGCACGTGCACGTCGTCGATCAGGTTCGTGACGAAGAGCGGGATGACCTTCTCGGGGAAGTGGTAGGGGCCGTAGTTGTTGCTGCAGCGCGTGATGGAGACGTTCAGCCCGTGCGTACGGTGGTAGCTGCGGGCGAGCAGGTCGCTCCCGGCCTTGGAGGCGGAGTAGGGCGAGTTCGGTTCGAGCGGTCGGTCCTCGGCCCAGGAGCCCTCGGCGATGGAGCCGTAGACCTCGTCGGTCGAGACGTGCACGAAGCGCTTCAGGTCGTTGCGCAGGGCGGCGTCGAGCAGCTGCTGCGTTCCCAGCACGTTCGTCTCGACGAAGATCGAGGCGTCGCGGACCGAGCGGTCGACGTGGGACTCCGCGGCGAAGTGGACCACGGCGTCGACCTCGGGGAAGAGCGTGTCGAGCAGGGCACCGTCACGGATGTCGCCCTTGACGAACGTGTAACGGGGGGAGTCGGCGACACTCGCCAGGTTGGCCTCGTTGCCCGAGTAGGTGAGCGCGTCGAGGACGACGACCTCGGCCCCTTCGAGGCCCGGGTAGGCGTCTTCGAGGGTGCGGCGGACGAAGTTGGAGCCGATGAAGCCGGCTCCACCGGTGACGAGAATTTTCACAGTGGTCCCTTGGGGTCGATCGCAGGCGGTCGAGCCATCATATCGGACCGGTCGCTCGCCTTCGGGAGGTCCCGGAAGCGCCGCGGCTGTGACGGTGGTCGACAGCAGGCGGGGCGGTCGATCCCGTCGACTGCCCCCAGTCGTGGGGGGAAGCGATCCTCGGGAGCGCCGGAAAACCGGGGTACACGGCCCGGGGGACGACACGACCCGGGGAGAAAGGTCTGGACCGTCGGCGTCGCTCGTGCGAACGTCGTCGCATGCCCCTAGACGAATCCGACTCCAGAGGTCTGCCCTCCGGGGCGCCCTCCCTCGATCGCCGTGGCCTCCTGCTCGGTGTCGGCGTCGCCGGTGCGGTCGCCGCGGCGGCCGCCTTGTCGAGGCCCGAGCGGGCGGCCGCCGCTGTTCAACTCGGTGAGACGACGGCGGGCGTGGACACCGTGGCCGAGGCCTTGGCGGCCGCCGCGCTCCAGGCCTGGGGTGGCCAGACGAACGGCAAGGTCCCCGCAGCGCTGATGTCGCCCGTCCAGGCGTCCGTGGCCGGCTCCGGGTACCTCCGGGACGACGCGGCCCGTCAGTACCTCTCCCTGAGCCTCGCCTTCCGCAGCGCCGTGGGACGATCCCTCACGATCACCGAGGGCTATCGCAGTTACGAGCGGCAGGTCGACTACTGGAACCGCTACCAGGCGGGCACCGGCAACCTGGCCGCCTACCCGGGCACGTCGAACCACGGTTGGGGCATCTCCTGCGACTTCGGGGCCGGGGTCGATCAGGCCGGCAGCGTGGCCAAGCGGTGGATGGACGCCAACGCGCCGTCGTACGGGTGGAGTCCCACGGGCAACACGTTCTCCCGACCCGAGCCCTGGCACTTCGACTACGTGGGTGCCTATGCCGGGCCCGCGGGTGCCGTCCAGGGCGACAGCGGCCTCGTCACCGTCCGGGCGACGGAGGCACTGGACGGCGTCGGCACCGGGTACACGGCGTTGCTCGGATTCCGTTCCCTCCGGCATCTGACGACCATCGACAAGGTGAACGCCCTCCGGGTCGTGGGAGTGCCCTACTACGAGGTCGGCCGGCAGAACTTCTACCTCCTGGTGGATGCCTTCTCCGTCCCTCGAACCGCCATCACCGGCGACTCCGACTACTGGCGCCGCTGAGCGTCTCGAGAAAGGAACTCCATGATCGTCCTCCATTGCCCAGACAGCCTTCCCGAGGTCGGCCGCGGCTACGTCTGCGTCGTCGCCCCGCGCATGATCCGCCACGTGACGACCGAATCGACGGTGGTCGCGCTGCGGGCCGTCGGCTTGGCTCCGCGCAACATCAACGCCGCCGGGTTCTACGATCTCATCGCCTCCCTCGGCATCCCGCGGACCGAACTGAAGACGGGCGCCGACTGGTCGGGCCGCTGATCACCCCCCGTCGGGAGCCTCGTCGTGCTCCCGCTCGCTCCTCCCGCGACCGCGTCCATCCGGCTTGGTAGGCTGCCCGGGTGCAGATCCGCGAACTCAAGATCCCAGACAGTTACGAGATCACTCCGAAGCAGTTCGGCGACGACCGTGGCGTGTTCCTCGAGTGGTACCGCTTCGACAAGTTGGCCGACGTAGTCGGTCATCCGATCGACCTGCGTCAGGCCAACACGTCGGTGTCGAAGAGGGGCGTCGTCCGTGGCATCCACTTCGCCGACGTGCCTCGAGGGCAGGCGAAGTACGTGACCGCCACGCACGGTGCGGTGCTCGACTACGTCATCGACATCCGTGTCGGTTCCGCGACGTTCGGTCAGTGGGACACGGTCCTCCTCGACGACGTCGACCGCCGTGCCATCTACCTGGCCGAGGGGCTCGGGCACGCTTTCGTCGCCTTGAGCGACGACGCGACGGTGAGCTACCTGGTCACCGACACGTTCAACGCCGACAAGGAGCACGGCATCGACCCCCTCGATCCCGAGATCGGCCTGGTCTTCCCCGACGAAGCCGGAGAACCGTTGCTGTCTGCCAAGGACACCGACGCGCCCTCTCTCTCCGAGGCGGCCGACGCAGGGCTGCTGCCCACCTGGTCCGACATGCGGGCGTTCTACGACTCGCTCGACGGGGCGTCCGCCCTCGAGAAGGGCGTCTGACGTGAAGGGGATCATCCTCGCCGGCGGGTCCGGTACGCGCCTGTGGCCCATCACCAAGGGCATCTCGAAGCAGCTCATGCCCATCTACGACAAGCCGATGGTCTACTACCCCTTGTCGACGCTCATGATGGCTGGCATCCGAGAGGTGCTCATCATCACGACACCCGAGTACAACGACCAGTTCCGTGCCCTGCTCGGTGACGGCTCGCAGCTCGGCATGGACATCCAGTACGCCGTCCAGCCCTCGCCCGACGGCTTGGCCCAGGCGTTCATCATCGGTGAGGACTTCATCGGCGACGACAGCGTCGCTCTCGTGCTCGGGGACAACATCTTCCACGGGGTCGGCTTGGGGTCGAATCTGAAGAAGAACGCGGACGTCAGCGGTGCGACCATCTTCGCTTACCACGTGGCCGATCCGAAGGCCTACGGCGTCGTCGAGTTCGACGAGTCGTTCAAAGCCGTGTCGATCGAAGAGAAGCCGATCGCTCCGAAGAGCAACTACGCCGTGCCCGGCCTCTACTTCTACGACAACAAGATCATCGAGATCGCCAAGACGATCGAGCCGAGCGCCCGGGGGGAGCTCGAGATCTCGACGGTCAACGAGCGTTATCTCGAGGCGGACGAACTGCAGGTGCAGGTGCTCGATCGAGGGACCGCGTGGCTCGACACCGGTACCTTCGAATCGATGATGCAGGCATCGGAGTACGTCCGTGTCATCGAAGACCGTCAGGGCCACAAGATCGGGTGCATCGAGGAGATCGCCTGGCGGAACGCCTGGATCGACGACGAGGACCTCGCTGCGTTGGCGGCGCCCCTGGCCAAGAGCGGCTACGGCGTCTACCTCCAGAATCTCCTCAAGGCCTGACCACGGAGAGGGCCGAGCCGCCGCCGGCAGCTCGGCCCGCGTCCTTCGTCCTCGTCGGGGGCCCGAACGGCCCTGTCGAGCGAGTCGGCTACGCGCCCGCTGCGTGTGCGGGGTGGGGCGGCCTGGGGTTCAACCGACCCTGACGACGCCCCTTGGCCGACGACCCGATCTCGGGTCCGATCGGGAACGAACCATCCTCGAGTCCTCGGTGGAACTCGTCCTTGCGTTCATGCAACCCGTGGTATTGGTTCTTGTGCTCGAGGACGAAGCCGATCTCGGTGTCGGCCTTGACGATCGTCCAGCCGAGCGTGCGAGCGTAGTGCGACATCCACTGGTCCTCCAAGAATGCGTAGCGCTCCGGGAGCGACAGGAAGAACCGGTCGTCGTCCACCAGCGACGCGTCCACGATCGTGCCTCCCGTGCCTCCGTGGTCCGCGATGCTGCCGACCGAGATCTGGACGCGATCCCAGTACGACGGACCGAAGTCGAACGCCCACCAGGCAGCGATGCGTCGAGGGGAGTGGTCTGCCAAGAGGTCGTCCACGAACGACGGGCGGACGTCCTGGTCGTCGTCGAGCATGACCACGGGACCCTCGTAACCACCGTTGCGCAGCAGGCGGATCGCGACGAACCGTGCGAGCCCGCCGAGGTTGGTCGGGCTGTGCACGACGTCGACGCTGCGGAGCGAGCCCGAGGGCACGTGATCGTCGAGCCAGGCGTACTCCGCCCTCAGGGCGAGATCGTTGTTCCAGAGCAGTACCCGGACCGGGCGGGCCGGGTCCAGTCGCTCGAGCATCGTGACGATGTCGTGGATCCGTTCGGGCCTGTTCCACAGGCACATGACGAGCGGGATGGAGTCGTCGTCGGGCGCCGTCCATCGAGCAGACCTCGTCGACGTCACCCCTCCTTCGAGCACCGCGAGCAGGCGCTCGTGCCATCCGCCCGCTTCGAGGGTGGACAGCGCTCTCCGACGGGCGAGCACGAGTGACAGGCGCTCTCCCTGGCCGGCGGCATCGACGAGTCGCCGCGCTGCGCGACGCGCCTCGTGCCGGAGACGGGACAGTGCCCGTGAAGGAATGCTCATCGAGTCACCCACCAGCCTCGGACGCGCAGGCCGACGCGGAGGACCAACCGCACCGGCCAGAGCAGGGGGCCGCGATAGCGTCGCGACAAGTACCTGTAGGCGCTCGCGTGGTGCACGCGCTCCATGGTCTTGGCATTGCTCGAGGTGGAATGAGCGCCGCTGTGCATGACGACGGCGTCGGGCACGTAGACGTTGTCCCAACCGGCGCGGCCCAGTCGTGCGCCGAGGTCGACGTCCTCGAAGTACATGAAGTACCCCTCGTCGAATCCACCGATCGCGTCGAAAGCGGTGCGCCGCACCAGGACGCAGGCGCCGGAGAGCCAGCCGGCCGTTCGTTCGTCGGTCGTCTCGCGCGCCGCCCAATAGCTCTGGCTCCAGGGGTTGTGCGGCCAGACCCGGGAGAACGCGGCGTGGCCGATCCCCGTCCGGAGTGAGGGGAGCCGCCGAGCGGAGGGATACACGTCACCGGCCTCGTCGACGATCCGTGGGCCGAACGAGCCGCCGAGGGGGAGTCGATCGGCAGCGGCGAGCAAGCGGTCGACGGACCCTGCTTCGAGTACGACGTCCGGGTTCGTCACCAGCACGAACTCGACGTCCTCGTCGATCGTCGAGAGGCCGTAGCGGATGCCGCCGCCGTATCCGAGGTTCTGACCGGACACCACGAACCGGGCACCGTGCTCGGTGGCGATGGAGCGCACGAGGTCGACGTCTCTCGACCCGTTGTCGCTCACGACCGTCACGACCGGGACGGAGGCGGCGGCCGGGATGCTCTGGAGCAGAGGCCTCAAGGTCTCACCCGTGTCGAAGGTGACCGTGACGACCGCGATCCGCGCCGTCACGCGGCAGCCTCGCGATACGCCTCGAGGGTCGCGTCGGCCGTCGCGGCCCAGGTGAAGAGGCGGGCTCGGGGGATCGCCCGGTCGCGCAACTCGTCGCGCCGAGCACGGTCGGAGACCAGGCGCCGCAGGGCGTCGAGCAGAGCGTCCTCGTCGGGCTCGCTGTAGTCGGCCGCGTCTCCCGCCACCTCGGGCAGGGACAGGCGGTCGGTGGTGAGCACGCAGGCGCCACAGGCCAGAGCCTCGAGGACGGGCAGGCCGAAGCCTTCGCCCGAACTCGGGTACACCACGAACTCGGCGGCGCCGAGGAGGCTGCGGAGCTGCTCGAGGGGGAGGTAGCCCAGTTCGCGCACCGCATCCTGGGCCGCGACGCGGTCGAGTTCGGCGACCGCGTCGTCGTCCCAACCGCGTGCCCCTGAGATGAGAAGAGTCGGGACGTCTTCGCGTTCGCGCCGGAGTCGCTCATGGGCTCGGACGAGAGGCCCGACGTTCTTCCGGGGTTCGATGGTCCCGAGGAACGCCACCCACCGCTCGGAGTCGGACAGTCCGTGGGCGGCTCGGAACACGGCGGTCTCGTCCGGCCCGGGCGCGTGGAAGACATCGAAGTCGACGCCGAGTGCCGTCGTGGTCAGGGTCGACCGCACTCGTCGGACGTGTCGCCGGAACTCTCGGGCGCTCGCGTCGCTCGGCACGACACAGGGTCGTCCCGAACCGAGTGCGAGGCGCGTCCAGGCCGTGAAGAAGAGGCGCTTGGTCACGGAGTGCCACTGGGGGTCGCTGAAGAACGTCGCGTCGTGCAGCGTCACCACGGACCCCCGACGCCGGAGGAGAGGGAACGTGTAGTGCGGCGAATGCACGACATCGCTGCCCAGGCGTCTGGCGAGAGCGGGCAGCCCGAGCTGCTCCCACACGAAGCGGAGTGGTTTCGTCCGCAGCCACCGTGGACCCACGACGACGTTCGCACCGGGAGCGACGTCGCTGACGTGCTGCCGGTGCTCGGGGCGGACCACGACCGCGAGGTCGAGGTCGAGGGGG
Source organism: Frigoribacterium sp. ME-P-080 (assembly GCF_030209595.1). Lineage (NCBI taxonomy): Bacteria > Bacillati > Actinomycetota > Actinomycetes > Micrococcales > Microbacteriaceae > Frigoribacterium > Frigoribacterium sp. ME-P-080. The sequence goes on along the minus strand of NZ_JARVRR010000003.1, from coordinate 211,722 downwards.
TCCAGGGCGCCGAGGAGACCCTCGACGTAGCGACCCACGCCTCCCAGGTCGACCGGCATGGCCGTGCCGTCGATGAGAACGGAGTAGTGAGGCACACGCCGCCCTTCGCTGACTGACTCGATGAACCGTCGACCAGCATACCGTCGAGCGTCCGACCGGCCCGCCCTCAGCGGCTTGGTCCGCCTGGTCGGCGCAGTCCGGTCGTCAGGTCGATGTCCCGACGTCGGTACGTCGCACGACGAGCCAGCTCGCGACGGTGCCGCAGGTCGGCGGGGAGTCCCGTCAACGACGCGAGGAGGGCAGCCCGGACCGCGGGCGCGTCGGGGGATCGGCGGGCCGTCGTGGTCAGGACGCGGACGACGGTCCGCAGGACGGCTCGCACGACCGTTGCCACCGACGCGTGCCACACCGCGACCTTGATGCGGTTGCGAGCGTTGTGGAAGACGAACGTCCACGACGTCGTGCCCGAGGAGGCGGAGTGGCGGTGGACCAGGACGGCAGCCGGTTCGTGATGCACGACGTGACCGCGTTCCGCCAGCCGCCAGCTGAGCTCGGTGTCCTCGTAGTACATGAAGAGACTCTCGTCGAAGAGACCGACGTCCTCGAGGGCGGACGCTCGCAGCAGGACGCCTCCACCCGAGAAACCGAACACGTCCCGCCCGCCGGTCACGGCCTCCCGGGGGACCAACCAGTCGCGATCCAGTCCGTTGCCTGATCGGTCGACGACACCACCGGTCGAGTTCACCAGCGTGCGGCCGTGGTCGTCTCGACGCCAGCGGGAACCGTTCGCGGCGACGAAGTCGTCGGGTCGTCCGGCCGTGGTCGGCACCTGAACGAATCGCCCTTCGAGTTCGAGGCGCGCGGTGACCGCGGCGACGGCGGTCGGCGCCGCGTCGACGTGCGCCACCAGTGCACGCACGAACCCCGGAGCGGGGACCGCGTCGTTGTTGACGAGCACGTAGCGATCCGCGGGGTGATGCCGGATGGCCGCGTTCACCCCCGCTGCGAAGCCGCCGTTGCGCGTGAGGGCCAGGAGGCGGTCACCGGTCGTTCCGTCTCGCAGACGATCCACCGAGTCGTCGTCAGAACCGTTGTCCACGACGAGGACCTCGAAGTCGGCTCCCTCGGGTGCGGTCGCTTCGCGGTCGAGCGCGGCGACGCACCGAGACGTCAGATCTGCGTTGTTCCAGTTGACGACGACGACGAGGGTCGTCGGGACCTCAGAGCTGGACGAGTTCGGGTTCGGCATGGACCGTGCCGACCGCCAGCGCGTAGGCCGGCACGTCGAAAGAGGCTCCCTGGGGCAGGTCGTGGACGTGCACACCTCGGGGGTCCATCAGTGAGGCGTTGACGAAGTACTTGCCCTCACCGAACGCGACGTCCTTGAGGACGAACTTCAGCCTGCGGGTGCCCTGCAACCGGGAGAGGTCGATGCCCATGCGCGTGCTCGTCGTCCCGTAGACCACCTGACCGGACGCACTGTTGATCTGCAGCGCTGCGATCCAGTCGTCCATGCCGGTCGCGTGTTCGAACTCCATCGTGACCTCGAGATCGTCACCGGGCAGGATGCGGGTGTCGCCGACCCGGCCGGACGCCGCGACGGAGACGTTCGTGACGTGACCCGAGCCGACGAGGGGGTCGTGGGCCTGCTCCGCTTCCGTCTGGCGCCGATCCTCGAGGAGGTCGCGGAACATGGCCACCGCGTCGTTCGGCTCGCCGTCGAACAACACCGTGCCCTTGTTCAGGAAGACCGCGCGAGTGCAGAGTTCCTGGACCTGGGCGAGCGAATGCGTGACGATGATGATCGTCCGGCCCTCGGCCTGGAACGAACGGATCTTGTCCAGGCACTTCCGCTGGAACGCCTCGTCGCCGACCGCCAGCACCTCGTCCACGAGGAGCACGTCGGGGTCGGTGTGCACCGCCACCGCGAAGGCCAACCGGACGTACATTCCGGACGAATAGAACTTCACCTGGGTGTCGATGAAGTCGCCGATGCCCGAGAACGTCACGATGTCGTCGAAACGGTCCTCGGTCTCGCGACGCGTGAGGCCGAGGAGGGCGGCGTTCAGGTAGACGTTCTCGCGTCCCGTCAGGTCGGGGTGGAATCCCGCGCCGAGTTCGAGCAGGGCCGCCAACCGTCCGCGGCGGGACACCGTGCCGGTCGTCGGCTGGATGATGCCGCCGATCGCCTTGAGGAGCGTGCTCTTGCCTGAGCCGTTCTGGCCGATGAGTCCCACCGTCGTGCCCGCCTGGATGCTGACGTCGACGTCGTTGAGGGCCCAGAAGTCCTGTCGGTGACGTCGACCCATCTTGCCGAGGGTGACCAGGCGCTCTTTCAGCGAGTTGTCCTTGCGGACGGTGAACCTCTTCGACACGCCCTTCACGACGATGACGTCGGGCGCCTCGACGGCCGGGCGCGGAGGTGTGCTGAGGATGTCGTCGTTGCTCATGGCGCTCACAGTTCCTGGGCGAAGTTGCCCTGCAGTCGGGAGAAGACTCGCTGTGCCCCGAACAGCAGCAGCAGGCCCACCGCGAGGGCGACGAGCAGACGCAGCATCAGGTGCTCGGGGTAGGCGACGGTGTCATGGCCCGCCGTCCAGATGGCTCGCTGCAACGACAGGACCGAGAGGGTCAGGGGGTTGTCGGTGTAGATCTGCAGGAGCAGTCCACTGCCCAGGACGCTCTTCGCCTGTGACCATGCGTAGACGATCGGCGACGCCCAGAGCAACACCATCAAGCCGACGTCGATGAGGTACTGGACGTCACGCAGGTAGACGTTGAGGGCGGAGAGCACCAGCCCGAGTGCCGTTCCGTAGACGACGATGACCAGGAGCGCGGGCACCAGGTAGATCAATTCGCCGGTGAGGGGGAACTTGCCGAGGACGAGGGTGGCTGCGAGCAGGATGGCGAACTGGATGCAGAAGTTGAACAATGCCGCACCGACGCTCGCGAGGGGGAAGACCTCGCGGGGGATGTAGACCTTCTTGATGAGTCCGCTGTTGCCGACGATCGAACTCGTGGAGCCGGCCACGATCTCGCTGAAGAGCGTGTACGCCGTCAGCCCGGTGAAGACGTAGATCGCGAAGTCGGGGATGCCCCTCGCGGCACCGAGGAACTGCCCCAGGACGACGTAGTAGATGAGCAGTTGCGTGAGGGGCCTGACGAGGGACCAGACGAAGCCGAGCGCACTGTCCTTGTAGCGTGCCTTCAGGTCGCGACGCACGAGGAGCGAGAGCATCTCTCGTTGGCCGAGGATGTCTCGGAGCGACTTGCCGGTGCCGCGGAAGGCCTTCGCGGGGGCGCCGATGACGACGAGTGGTTCGCGGGAGAGTGCTTCGATACGGGAGTTGGAGGTCATCACGCGATCCGGTCGGCGGAAAAGGACTGGGCCAGCATAACCGGCACCTGCTCGGCGGCCGCCCGGTCTGACGGCTCCCGGTCGGCGGCCGATAGGTACTGACGACCGCATGGCCCTCGCACCTGGCAATCCCCTGGGTTACGGTTGTTTTCGACCAATCGATCAGACGGGGCACATCTGGATGAACCACTCCCTCCACGGGGCGCCCGTGCTGGTCTTCGCCGTCGGCGCCGCCGTCGTCCTCTCCTTCTCCCTCGGAGCGTGCACGTCGTCGGGGTCCGAGCCGTCTCCCACCGTGTCGACCACCGGCCCGGGTTCACAGGCCCCCTCCGCGGAGCCCGTCGCTCCGACGGGTTCCGCGACCTCGGCGGCACCCGTCACCGGGGGTGAGTTCGTGACCGGAGCCCCCCTCCCGGGATCGAACGGTTCCGATCCGGTCGACGAGCCGGACCCTGCCGACTACCCCGCGTCCCCCCTCGTCACCTTCGCGACCTGGAACGCCGCGTCGGGGCAGCTCGAGGCCGGTGGGGTGGTCAGCGGTCAGCTCGATCCCGCCGGGACGTGCCGTCTCGTCCTCGTCCAGGGATCGAGTCGCGTCGTCCGTGACTCCGTGCCCCAGGCCTCGGCCTCGAGCGTCGACTGCGGTCAGTTCGTCGTCCCCCGGGCCGAGCTGGCGCCGGGTCTCTGGAACGTCACCCTCCGATACGTGGTCGGTTCGTCCGCGGCATCGTCCGAAGCCGTACAAGTAGAGGTACCCGCGTGATCAAGAAATGGACAGCTCGTCTCCTCGCCGTCGCGCTCGTCGCCTCGGCCTTGACCGTCGTGTCGATCGCCGCCGACGATCCACGGCCCGCCTCGGCCGCCTCCGGTGCGGACTTCGACCCGGGCAACATCATCAGCGATGCGAACTTCTATGCGGCGGGGTCGATGACCCTCGACAACGTCCAGTCCTTCCTCAACCAGCAGGTGCCGTCCTGTCGGGCCTCCAGCGGGCCCGCCTGCCTCAAGAGCTACACGATGGACACGTTCACCCGACAGGACAGCGGGGCCCGCTGCGGCACATATCCCGGGGGGCCCGGTCAGTCGGCCGCAGCGGTCATCTACAACGTCGCCCAGATCTGTGGCATCAGTCCGAAGGTGCTCCTCGTGCTCCTCGAGAAGGAGCAGGGCATCGTCACGTCCTCGGCCCCGACCGCGTACATGTACAGGTCCGCCACCGGCTACGGCTGTCCGGACACGGCCGCCTGCGACGCCCAGTACTACGGCTTCTTCAACCAGGTCTACGGGGCGGCGCTGCAGTTCAAGCGCTACGCCGCCACTCCGACGTCGTGGAGCTACCAGGCTGGCCGAACCAACAACATCTTCTATCACCCCAACGCGAGCTGCGGGACGAAGCCCGTGTTCATCCAGAACCAGGCCACCGCGTCCCTTTACATCTACACGCCGTACACGCCGAACGCCGCGGCCCTCGCGAACATGTACGGCACGGGTGACTCGTGCTCGGCCTACGGAAACCGCAACTTCTTCCGCATCTACACCGATTGGTTCGGTTCGACGACGGGCGGCGGTTCGCCCTACGGCTACGTCGACACGGCGGCGGCAGGCTTCCGACAGGTGACCGTCAGCGGCTGGGCCGTCGATCCCGACAGCGCCGCGCCCATCCGCGTCGACTTCTACGTCGACGGTCGCGGAGCCGCGAGCACCGTCGCCGGGAACGACTACCCGAGCCTGGCGGGCGTCCTCGGCAAGGGCAACACCGCACACGGCTTCTCGGCCAACATCACGGGCATGTCGGCCGGCCGGCACAGCGTCTGCAGTTATGCCATCAACGTGGGGACGGGCGTGAACACGTTGCTCGACTGTCGCGAGTTCGTCGTGAGAACGGGTGACCCGTTCGGGTACGTCGACAGCGTCTCGGCCTCGGCCGGTTCACTCACCGTGAAGGGCTGGGTCGTCGACCCCGACACCGCCGACCCGATCACCGCCCGGGTGACGGTCGACGGACGCCAGGTCTCGAGCCAGATCGCCTCTGGTGAGGTCCCCGGCCTGCCCGCGGTCTATCCCGGCTGGGGCACCCGGCACGCCTTCGAGAGCACCGTCACGGGCGTGTCCGGCGGCTCGCACCGCGTCTGCGTCCAGGGGGTCAACGTCGGAGCGGGCTCGACCGTGGACGTCGCCTGCCAGACCGTCGTGATGGCGTCGGGCGCACCCTCGCTGTTCCTGGACGAGGTGTCGATGGGGTCGCCCGGCAAGCTTCTCGTCCGCGGGTGGGCGATCGATCCCGACACGGTCGATCCCGTGCGCGTCCACGTCTATGTGGACGGTGCCCTGTCCACGAAGGTCACGGCCGACGTCTCCAAGGCGAGCCTGGCGACGGCGTTCCCCGGTTACGGCGACAAGCACGCCTTCTCGGTGCCCGTCGCCGGACTCTCCGCGGGCACCCACTCCGTCTGCGTCTACGCCATCAACGTCGGGGCGGGCGGCAACGCCGTCCGCTGCGCCGACGTGGCAGCGCCGACGGGCTCGCCGCGGCTCTTCCTCGACCAGGCCCAGGGCACGGCTCTCGGCCAGATCACCGTCCGGGGCTGGTCCTTCGATCCGGACGTCGTGGACCCGGTCCGCGTCCACCTGTACCTCGACGGGCGTCTCGTGACGAAGGTGACGGCCGACGTGGCCAAAGCCAGTCTGGGCACGTCGTTCCCCGGCTACGGCGAGAAGCACGCCTTCACGGCGACGCTCACCGGGGTCGGTCCGGGTGCGCACACCCTCTGCACCTACGCCATCAACGTCGGTGGGGGTGGCAACACCGTCGACTGCCGGACCGTCTCCGCGGTCACGGGCTCCCCGTCCATGCTGCTCGACGAGGTCTCGTCGCCGAGCGCGGGGGCCGTGCTGGCCCGGGGTTGGACCATCGATCCGGACACCGTCGACCCCCTCCGGGTGCACGTCTACGTCGACGGCGTCCTGCAGACCAAGGTGACGGCCGACGTCGAGAAGTCGAGCCTCGGGACGGCCTTCCCCGCGTTCGGCCCGCGTCACCAGTTCTCCGCGTCCGTCGCAGGCCTCGCCGCCGGGCAGCATTCGGTGTGCCTCTACTCCATCAACGTCGGAGCCGGAGCCAACACCGTCGTCTGTTCCCCGGTCACGGTCCGCTGACGGTCGGCCCGGCAGGCCTCATGGTCGTGCTCGGCCGGCTGGGCGGACACCGACCGGCGGGGTGGACGCCTGGCCGAGGTCAGCGCGGCGGCGAGACCCGGCCGACGAGGCCTCGGTAGCGCTCGAGGGTCCGGTAGGCCTTGCTCGACTTGAGTTCGTCGAGTTCCTCGAGGGGGCCGACCGTGGCGAGCAGGTCGGCTTGCAGGGCACCGATCTCGTCGCGGAGGGTCGCGATCTCCTTCTCGAGCCTCCGGACGGTGATGAGATGCCCGTCGCCCTCCCGCACGGCGTTGCGGAGTCGTTCCTGCTGCAGCGTGGCCCAGGTGAGCATCGCCGGACGAGACGTCCGCGGTCGTGCCCTCGACGTCGCCAGCGCGAAGGACGCCGTGACCGTCGGCAGGCGATCGTCGTAGGAGTGACGGCTGAGGACGACGTCGCGGAGGGATCCCACGAGTCGTGCCGTCGCCTCCGGTGTGGCGAGGAGGCCCAGGGCCACGTCCCGGAGCGAGTCCGCATCGGAGTACACGGGCAGCTCACCGAGGCCGAGTTCGTCGAGCCCGTCCCGGGTGTTCACCAGGGGAAGGGCCCCACAGGCCAACGCCTCGTAGAGACGGCTGTTGTGCGTGCCGAATTCGCGCGCGGGATCGATGAGGTCGTCGACGACCAGGACGCTCCGACCGTAGACCCCGCGAAGGGAGAAGAAGTCGACACGGTCGTGGTGCCGGATGTGGGGCGACCTCTCGAGGTGGGCTCCGTTGGCTCCGAACCAGTCGACCGGAACCGTCTCCGCCAACCGGTCGAGGGCGCGCTGGATCTTGCGTTCGGCGCCCCAGAAGTTCGCCGTCGTGACGACCTGCAGGTCGCGAGGGACGCCGGGCGCGTCGAAGACGTCGGGGTCGACGGCGATCGGGACGATCTCGACCGGTCCGTCGTAGGCGGCGGACACGTGACGCGCGGCCGCCCCTGATGAGGCCCAGACCGCGTCGAAGTCGTCCAGGTACGGGAGCCGGGCCCACGACGCCGTCCAGTTGCGGACCCACGCGACCGTCGCCGTGGACGGCGGCAAGAGGCCGGGCACGAACGACTCGATCATGACCACGGCCACGTCGGCCGCCTCGTCGGGCGCGTCGTCCCATCGTTCGGTCGGCCAGAACGAGACGCCCCATCCGATGCGGTGCAGGGCGGCCGCGAGGCCGAGGGCGACGTAGAGGTCTCCGGCCCCCTGGCCCAGGTCGACGGTCGACACGCAGAAGAGGACGCGGCCACGATCGCCGTCTGCCAGCTCGTCACGCGCCAGGGCCTGGTAGAGATCGGATGCGTCATGCGTCGACGTGTGGGGGGCGGGTGCGTCAGGGGTCATCGTCTCGGGTTCTGTCGATCGATTCGGGGTGGCTTCGAGCGGTGAGGCCGGATCGGCGCTCCCGGCGAAGACCGGTCGTCACTCTACCGGTGGGTACGGCTGCCGCACCCTCCCACCCGGTTCGGCCACCGGGGTGCCGACGGTAAGGTGGACGGGCCATGGCGCTGTCCGCGCCCTCGTCGTCCTCGGGACGGACGACGTCGCGCCGACCAAAGGGAGTCATCACGTGAAAGACCGCAGACCGGGCGTCGTCTCCGTCGTCCTCGTCAACTACAAGGGGACGGACGACACGCTGACGAGCATCGAGGGGTTGGCCGCTCAGGACTGGCCCGCCGACAAGCTCGAGATCATCGTCGTCGACAACGACTCGGGTGCGGACCACGTCGCCCGCCTCAAGGCGTCGTCGCTCGAGTTCACCCTGATCGAGTCGGGGGGCAATCTCGGCTTCACCGGAGGGTGCAACCTGGGCGTCGAACAGTCCTCGGGCGAGATCGTGGCCTTCCTGAACAACGACGCCCGCCCCGACGTGGCCTGGATCCGGGCCGCGATGGACACCTTCGCCTCCGGAGCCGACATCGGAGCCGTGGCCAGCAAGGTCCTCGACTGGGACGGGGTCAACGTCGACTTCACCGAGGCGGCCATGACCTGGTACGGCATGGGCTACAAGCCGCACGCCGGGGGGCCCGACACCGGCGCCTGGGAGACCGAGAAGGACGTCCTGTTCGGGACGGGCGCGGCCATGTTCATCCGGGCCGAGCTCTTCGACCAGCTGGGCGGGTTCGACGACCGCTACTTCATGTTCTACGACGACGTCGACCTCGGATGGCGCCTGAACCTGCTGGGTTGGCGATTCCGATACCAGCCACGCTCGATCGCCTACCACAAGCACCACGCGTCGATGAACAAGTTCGGTGACTTCCGCGAGACCTACCTTCTCGAACGCAACGCCCTCTTCACCCTGTACAAGAACCTCGGCCAGGAGCAGCTCGACAAGGCTCTGCCCGGTGCGCTCGCACTGGTCGTGCGGCGTGCCGTCGGACGCAGCGAACTCGATTCGACCGAGCTCGACCTGCGGAACCCGGGCGACGATTCCGTCGAGACGCGGCCCGTCCCGAAGAAGGGCATGGCAGGCATCTACGGCATCGACCAGTTCGTCGAGATGTTGCCCTCGCTGACCGAATCCCGGCGCGAGATCCAGGCCTCCCGGGTCAAGGACGATCGTCAGCTGCTCGATCTCTTCGGCAACCGTGACGAACCCGCATACCCGATCGAGAGCTATCTCGCGGGGTACGACAAGATCGTCGCCTCCCTCGACGTGCTCGAGGTCGTCAAGCGGCGTCGCGTCCTCATCGTCACCGGTGACTCCATCGGCGCCAAGATGGCGGGACCAGCCATCCGTGCGACGAACATGGCACGAGAACTCGCCCTCGAACACGACGTCCGCGTCGTCAGCATGACGCGATCCACCCCCATCGACGAGACCTACGACGTCGTGACCGTGCCGCACCGCCATCCGAAGCAGATGGTCGAGCACGAGGCCTGGGCGGACGTCATCATCGTGCAGGGACATGCTCTGCGGCTCTTCCCCTCGCTCGAGAAGACGCGCAAGGTGCTCGTGGTCGACGTCTACGACCCCCTGCACCTCGAGCAGCTCGAACAAGGTCGCAGCACCGACGTCGAGGCCTGGGACCGCCAGATCCTCGACGCCGCCGACACCCTGAACCACCAGCTCGAGCTCGGCGACTACTTCATCTGTGCCTCGGAGCGCCAGAGGCTCTTCTGGCTGGGTCAACTCGCGGGCTCGGGCCGCGTCAACGCACGCACGTACTCGCGTGACCCCGAACTGCGCAGCCTCATCGGCGTCGTGCCGTTCGGCCTCTCGTCGACGCCGCCCCAGCACGATCATCCCGTCCTCAAGGGGGTCCTCCCGGGAATCGATGCCGACGACAAACTCGTCGTCTGGGGAGGCGGCATCTACGACTGGTTCGATCCCATCACCCTCGTCCGCGCCATCGCGTCCCTCGCGAGTAGGCGACCCGAAGTCAAGCTCTTCTTCATGGGAGTGCAGCACCCGAACCCCGACGTCCCCGAGATGGACATCGTGGCGAAGGTGCGGGCGGTCTCCGACGAGCTGGGGCTCACCGGCGTCAACGTGTTCTTCAACGATGCCTGGATTCCCTACGACGATCGAGGTGCCTTCCTCCGCGAAGCCGACGCCGGCGTCTCGACGCACTACGAGCACCTCGAGACCACGTTCTCGTTCCGTACCCGCATCCTCGACTACCTGTGGGCCGAGTTGCCCATCGTGACGACGGCAGGCGACTCCTTCGCCGAACTCGTGGCGGTCGAGGACCTCGGAGTCGTCGTGGACGAACGCGACGTCGAGGGTCTCGCATCGGCCCTCGAATCGGTCCTCTTCGACGAGGAGGCGCGCCGACGTCACGTCGCGAACGTCACCAGGGTGCGTGAGCAGTTCACCTGGGAGAACGTCCTCAAGCCCCTCGTCGAGTTCGTCCGCGAACCCGTCCGTGCGGCGGACAAGACGGGTGGTACCGGTGACGTGGAGCACGCCGTGCCCACGCACGCGAAGGTCCAGGTCCGCAACCGGCGCAAGCAGTACGGCATCCGGCACGACGTCGGCCGCGTCTACCACTACTACCGCAGCGAGGGCGTGCGAAGCGTCCTCGCGAAGGTGAAGCGCCGCATCGACACCCGCTGAGACGCGAACTCCGAGGGCGACACCCCGGCGCCGCCCGGGTCCGATGGACGGACCCGGGCGGCGCCGTGCGTCAGGCGTCCCTGGACGCCGGGACGGCCGCCGAGGATGCCGTGGCCTCGACGGACCGGCGAGCAGCCGGCTCGTCGCGCCCGGGCGCCGAGCCCGACATCGCCCGCGCGGTCAGGACCGCCCCGGTGGCCCAGACGGCCGCGAAGACGACGGTCCACACGATCCAGCCCCCCGAAGGTGCCCATCGGGGGTCGGTGAACATGGCACCCCAGCCACCGCTCTGGTCGGACCAGCCGACCACGTAACGACGGAGGGTCCAGACGAACGTGTGCAGTTGCATGACCCCGAGCGCGGCGAGGACGACGACGACGAGCGTCTTCATCCGCCCGGTGGTCGGAGCGGGGAACGCCTCGTCGAGGGCTGCGCCGGCCGAGAGCAGGACGCAGACCAAGACGGCCAGGATGTACCGGGACTGCCAGATGTAGCCGTAGTCCGTCACGGCGATGCCCTGGATGATCGGAGGGGCGACCACGAATGCGAGGGCGAGCACGGCCGTACCGAGTCGCGCCGGACCGCGGCCGAAGACCAGGGCGGCCAGCACCAGCACGATCATGCAGCAGCTCCAGAGGACGACGGTCGTGGCAGGGGCCGGCGCGTCGAGCCAGCCGAAGATTCCGACGTAGCCCTGCCCGTTCTCGAACGTGAGGAAGATCATGCGGATGAAGCCCGACTCGAAGGTCGAGCCCACGCCCGGATTCGGGACGGTGGGGCTCAGGCTCTGTGTGGCCAGCACCCACAGCAAGCTGAAGACCGAGGCCGCTCCGATGACGGCGGCCGCCACCCAGAACGCCACGCTGCGGAGGAGCCGGCGCCAGAGAGCGAGGTCGAGCGTCGAGGCGACGACGATCACGAGGAGCCAGAGGAGGCCGATGCTGCGGGTGTTCGCCAAGAGGGACGCCGAGACCGCCACCATGGCGATCCGATGGACGGGTAGCCCCTCGTCGGCACGTTCGCGGAGCAACGTCAGCCAGGCGAACAGGGCGACGGCCGCCGAGATCTCCATGCTGCTGGGATTCACCGAACCGGTGATGAACAGCACCATCGGAGTGGTGAGGACCACGACCGCCATCAACGACCAGCGGGACGACCGGCGCTGGACCAGGGCCGCGACGGCGGACGCGAGGAGGGCTGCGGAGAGGATCACGCTGAATCCCCGCATGGCGTAGAGGGACGCCTTGCCGTCGAGCACGAGGCTCGGTAGTCCGACGAAGGCGTAGTAGACGGGGTCGTACGAACCAGCCGTCGTGACGGCCGACGTGTCGGCGTCGGAGTCGCTGACGGTGGCCTGGCAGGAGGCGTCCACGTCGTCGTTGAAGGCGAAGCAGGGCAGGGAGGTCGTCTGGGCCACGTACTCCGGCACGGTGACGCGCGTCCATCCCTGTTGCTCGACCGGATCGCCGCTGAGCTGCCCCCGGACGACGGCGGCCGCGTGGATGGTGTGGGCCGGCTCGTCGGGAACCGACATGAGGGGGCTGGCGACCGCCCAGGCGCCCCCGAGGCCGCAGAAGACCGCGAACGCGGCGACGAAGACGGCCCAGGGGCGGGGGCGCCCGGTGCCGTGGACGACCCGGGGTCGTGCACCTCGGGTGCGGGAGCTCGTCGTGTCGTCCGTCATGGTCTCGGTGCGTGTCTCGATGGTGATGCTCCCCTTGGCGTCGCGGGCCCACGGCCCCCGACGATGGTACCGAACGGGCGGCATCGATCGGGCGAATAGAGTGTCTCCTCGGGTTCGGCAGCGTGCCCGGTGAGGAGACGCGACATGCCCCAGGTCGAAGACCGCAGCGCCGACGGCGTCCCGCCGGAGGCGACTGGAACGAGGTCGGTGCTCTCGGCGGCGGTGCTCTCGACCCTGGGCATCGGCGTCCAGGGGGTCTCGCGTCTCGCGTACACCGTCCTCATCGGGCGGGCGTTCGGCACCGAAGCGCTCGGTCACGCCAGCACCCTGCTCTCGCTCTCGATCTTCGCGGCGCTCCTCTGGCCCACCGCGGCCGGCAACACGGTCTCGCGGTTCATCGCCCTCGCGCTCCACCGCAGGGTGTCCGACGCCCAGCTGATCCGGGTCTTCTCCCTGAGCATGCTGGTGTCGTCCGCGATCCTGGCCGTGTCGGCCGTGCCCGTCGCCCTGCTCCTCGGCAACGGCCTCACGACCGCGGTGCTGGCTGCTTGGCTCGTCGCGGGTTACGGCGCCTACGCCTTCTGCCGTGGCGTCCAGCTCGGCTACCACCGCGCGGGACGGGTGGCCCTGTGGGACTCGATCGGGAGCGTCGTGAGCCTCGGCCTCCTCGTCGTCGTCTGCCTCGGCGGAGTGGGCGACGTCGTGCTGCTGCCCCTGGCCCTCGGTTACACGGTGTTCGCGTTGGCGTGCCGGCCCCGGGGGAACGGATTCGCGAACGCCGACGACCTGTCGGAGGCGGACGGTGACGGCCGGCAGGAGGCCCTCCGTTTCGCCTCGTGGAACGTGGTGGCCGGGTTGACGACCAACGGTCTCCTCCAGCTCGCGATGATCGCCGCCCAGGTCTACGGACCGGGAACGGCCGCGGGCGTGTACGCGGCGGCCTTCACCCTCGCCACCCCGGCCTCCATGCTCGGGCAGGCCGTGAGCCAGATCATCATCCCCGCCTTCGCGCACCGGAGTGGGCAGGTCTCGTTGCGTCAGCGTGGTCCCGTGCTGCTCCTGGTCGCGTTCACCGCCGTCTTCGCCGCGGTCTTCGGGGCCCTCGCTGCTCTCGCGCCTCTGTACCTGCCGTTGTTCTACCCTGCCGAGGCCGCCGAGGCCGTGCCCCTGCTCAGGGTCCTGATCGTGGGCGTCTTCGTCTTCACCGTCGCGTTGATCCCCTCGGCGCTGCTGCTGTCGGCCGGCCGTTCGAAGGCCGTCGCCCTGACGTCCGTGGCCGGCTTCGTCGTCGGCGTCGCGGTGATGGTCGGGTCGGGGCCCGTGCTGGGCGTGCAAGCCGGGACGGTCGGATTCGTCACCGGGTCAGGCCTCAACCTGGTGGCGCTCCTCGTGCTCGGCTTCCGAGCACCCGTCGGCGCCTCGCCGGGGGACGTCGATCAGACGAGTCGGCGCGCGACGGCCCAGTAGGCGCGCATCGCGGTCTGGAGCACGCCGGCACCCTTGGGCAGCGGGAACACCTGCTGATCCAACGTCGCCGTGAGCAGCGGCACGAGGCTGCGGTCGGACGCCGTGCGCACCTCTTGGACCCAGTCGCGACGTTCGCGCAACCATGCCGAGTTGTCGGCGATCCAGCGACGGGCCCGCGCGTTCTCGGCCGACCACCCCTGCGCGCGTGCCACCACGCGCATGGCGACGTCGAGCGCGGTGGCGGGCAGCCACGTCAGGGCCCGGAGCCGAGGCCCGTAGGCCGTCCGCAGGAAGATCTGTCGGTTCTTCTCGAGCAGGTACATCTTGAGCGCGTTGCGACTGAACTCGTAGTGGTGCAGGACGACGGCGTCGGGCACGTAGACGACCTGCAACCCCTGCTGCCAGGTCCGCCAGCTCAGGTCGACGTCCTCGTGGTAGGCGAAGTACTCGTCGGCGAATCCGCGGAGGCGCAGCCAGAGTTCTCGGGAGATGACCAGGCCGGCACCCGAAGCGGACGCGACCCGCGCCTCCTGGGCATGGTCCGCGGCGGGTTCGTCGAGCCCGCCGGCCCAGCTGAGTCCGACGACGTGGACGGGGTTGCCGGCAGAGTTCATGACCTCGGGGTCGGAAGCCAGGCGGATGCTTCCGCTGGCGATGCCCACCTCGGGGCGGGACGCGACGGCGACCAGCTTGGCGAGGGTGTCGGGCCGCACCTCGGCGTCGCTGTTGACGAGCGCGAGGAATTCTCCGTCGGCCAGTCGAGCCCCGAAGTTGACGCCGCCGGCGAACCCGAGGTTCTCGGAGGGTGTGACGACCCGGAGGCGCGGGTCGGTGGGCAGCGTCGAGACCGCATCGCTGGTGCACCCGTTGTCGACCAGGACCACGTCGACGTCGACGTCCGTGGAGGCGAGGACGGACGAGACCGACTCGTGCAGGACGGGCTCGTCGCCGTAGGCGAGGGTCACCACGGTGACGCGGGGGAGTCCCATCAGGCCTGATCCGCCCGGTGGACGGAGCGTTCGAGTCGACGGATGCGTTCGTCGTGGAGGGCGACGTCCTCGGCCAGCGTGCGCGTCTTCTCTTCGAGCACCGTGAGTTCGGCGCTGTGTTGCACCGAGACGAGGAACAGGATGATCGTGCTGAGGAAGAACCCGAGGTTGGTCGGTGCGGTGATGCCGAGTGTCGCGGCGGCGCCGGTCAGGATGCCGGGGAAGACGGCCACGACGAGCGCCAGCACCCCGGCGAAGATCCACCAGAGGGCGTGGCGTTCGCGCACGCGTCGGCGACGGAGCATCTCGAAGACGACGTAGAGGACGAGCACGGCCGACACGATGCCGAAGACGTAGGTGGTGACGCTCATGTGGTGGGGGCCTCCACGCTGAGGGCGAGCGGGGGCCGCCACAGGGCGATGATCAGGGCGAGGCCCGCCCGTCCGAGGTAGACGGCGGCCTTCACGGGGTTGTGGGACGGGGTGCCGCCGGCCCGGGGGCGCATCGAGACGGGCACCTGGGTGATGGAACACCCGGCCCGGGCCGCCAGCACGAGGGACTCGACGGTGTCACCGAGGTACTCGGCGGGATAGTGCTGGGCGAAGATCTCGATCGCCCGGGGCCCGGCACCGCGGAACCCCGAGGTCGTGTCGGTCAGCTTCGTCCGCGCGATCCGACCGATGACCGCCGCCAGCACGACCATCGCCCATCGGCGGGGACCCGTGACCTGGTAGTCGCCTTCGCCGGCGAAGCGGGCGCCGATGGCCACGTCGACCGACGCCAGGGCGTCGAGGATGAGCGGGACTCCCGACGGGTCGTGCTGACCGTCGGAATCGACCTGGACGACGTACCGGAAACCGTGTTGCTGCGCGTACTTGAAGCCGGTGCGCATGGCGCCACCGACCCCCAGGTTGAAGGGCAGGTCGAGCACGGTCGCTCCGGCGGATCGCGCCCGGGCGACCGTGTCGTCCCGCGAACCGTCGTTGACGACGAGGACGGTGACGCCGGGCAATTTGTCGAAGACCTCGGTGACGACGTCGGCGACGACGTCCTCTTCGTTGTACGCGGGCATGACGATGAGAGTCTGCGCCAGGGCCGATGACATGGTCCCGATGGTACCAACAGGTCGGGCCCCGACCGGCACAATGAGCCCATGACGACATCGACCCCGACCCCTGCGATCCGTGCGGTCACGCCCGGTCCGGGTGGACGGCCCGGTCGTCCGACGCGCCGAGGTGCTCGTGCTCCGGTCGCGGTCGCGATCGCCGTCGTCGCCGCCCTCGTGGCCTGGCTGCGGTTGCCCCCGGCGGCCCGCGACACTCTCTGGGCCGAGGACGGGCGGGTCTTCGTCCAGCAGCGAGCGGCCGGCGGCCCGTTCGAGAGCTGGTTCGTCCCCTACGACGGTTACCTGCACGTCGTCCCCCGCATCGTGGCGGATCTCGCGTGGTCGTGGCTTCCCGTCGGCAGCCTCGCGTCGGGTGTCACGGTCCTCTCCTGTCTCGTCGCCGGCGTCGTGGCCGCCGGGGTCTGGTGCTGCTCACGCGGCCTCGTGGCGTCGCCGGTCGTCCGGCTCGCACTCGCGGCCGTGACGGTCCTCGTGCCGCTCGCCCCGCTCGAGGTGTCGGGCAACCTCGCCAACCTGCACTGGTACCTGCTGTGGCTCACCCCGTTCCTGCTGCTGCACCGACACCGGAGCGCGACGTCCACCGTGCTCGCCTCCGTGGCGGCACTGCTCATCGGCCTCACCGAGATCCAGGCCGTCCTCCTCGTGCCGCTCGTCGTCCTGGCCCGGCTCGTCCGCCGTCGGACGGCTCCGTCGCGACGCGACCTCGTCCCCGTGGCCGTCCTCTGCGCGGCGCTCGTCGCCCAGCTCGTCGTCGCGGCCCTGACGCCCCGGGCGGATGCCCCGGGTGCCGCCTCGACGGTGCCGCAGGTCGTCCTGGGCTACCTCACGTCCGTCGTCCTCGGCACCTGGGTGCCCTCGGCCTCCGTGATGGGCGACCTGCTCGACCGCGCCGGATGGGCCGCGGTCCTGGTCGCGGCCGTTCCGTTCGTGGCGTCGGCGCTGGTCGTGGTCCGGTCCTCCCGGCGCTCGACCGTCCGCGGGCCGGACGATGACGCATCGGGTCGGGTGGCGTCCGGGCGGATGGTCCTCGCCTCCGTGGTGGCGGTGGCGTCGATCGGTCTCTGGACGCTCGACGTCGTGGTGAACCACGGTCCCGACACGAAGTTCTGGTTCGCCGACCCCGGACGGGTGGCCGAACTCGGGCTGACCCGCTACGGGGTGGTGCCGTCGATGTTCCTCGTCGTCGTCGTGCTGTGCGCCGTCGACGCGCTGCTCCTCTCGACACGACGACGTCTCCGGGCGGCGGGCGCGGCCGCCCTCGTCGTCCTCGCCGTCGTCGCGGCGACCTGGTTCGTCGGCCCGGACACGGTGCGCGCCGACGGGCCTCGGTGGGAGCGTTCGTTGGGGACGGCCGGGGACGTCTGCGACGGCGGGGCGGAGGTCGCCGACGTGGCCGGCGCTCCGGCGGGCTGGGGCGCCCTCCTGCCCTGCGACGTCGTCGACGACGTCCCCTGAACGCTCGACTCGTGTGGGCCGGATCGGGTGCTCGGTCTAGAGTCGTCATCGGCGTGCCCCCCAGGGCCCAGCCGACCGGAACGCCGACGCGTCGCCGGTTCCCCGCAACCGGAAGCACCGCATGACCACCTCCGCCCACACCGGCGCCGGCGCCCTCGTCGTCCTCCCCACCTACGACGAGGTCGAGAACCTCCCGATCATCCTGGGGCGCCTCTTCGCCGCCGTCCCCGAGATCCACGTCCTCGTGGTGGACGACGGCAGCCCCGACGGCACCGGCGAGCTCGCCGAGACGATGGCCGCCGACGACGACCGCATCCACGTGGCGCACCGCACCGGCAAGCTCGGGCTCGGGTCCGCCTACGTCATGGGCTTCGGCTGGGGTCTCGAGCGGGGCTACGACGTCGTCATCGAGATGGACGCCGACGGCTCGCACCCGCCCGAGAGACTGCCCGAGATGATCTCGCTCGTCAGCGCACCGGGTGCGTCGACGCCGAGCCTCGCGATCGGGTCCCGGTGGGTCCCGGGTGGCTCGGTGGTCAACTGGCCGGTGTCGCGCCAGGTCCTCAGCCGCGGCGGCAACCTCTACGCCCGGCTGGCGCTCGGGTTGCAGCTCAAGGACGTCACCGCCGGTTTCCGGGCCTACACGCGTGAGGCCCTCGAGGCGATGGACCTCACGGGCATCGACTCGAAGGGGTACTGCTTCCAGGTCGACATGACCCTCCGCGTCCTCGACGGCGGGGGGCGCGTCGTCGAGGTGCCCATCGAGTTCCGCGAACGCGAGCTCGGCGAGTCCAAGATGAGCCAGGCCATCGTCGTCGAGGCCATGCTGCGCGTCACGCAGTGGGGCTTCCGACGCCGCCTGCAGACCCTGCTCGGCAACCGCCCCGGGCCGCGCTGGGTCGTCGAGGACTGAAGCGGCGCGCCGGGTCTCGACCGGCGACCGACGTCCGCGACGGCACCCGACCGAGCCGCGCCTCCTACCGGCGGTTCGCCTGCGGCAGCCGTGACCGCCACGACCGCTTGCGGGCGGCGATCGTCGCGATGGCGACGAAGGTCATCAGGGTTCCCTCGAACAACACGAAGCTCTCGGCGACGGCGGTGACCCCGATCAGCACCAGGACGAGCGCCGGCCAGACGTACGCCACGATCGGGTGACCCGACGCCGTGATCCAGCTGCGCACGAACGCCAGGGTGCCGGCGACGACGAGGAGCAACCCGCCGACCAGGCCCAGTTGCAGCCAGATGTCGAAGAACGCGTTGAGCCCCGTCTCGTGCGGTCGGCCGCTCGGCGCGATGATCGTCGAGTACGGGAAGATCCCGGTCGGCCACTGCCCGACGAAGCCCCAGCCGACGATGTCGTGCACCGCGGCCAGTTCGCGGATGCGCGCCCAGAGCAGCGACCGCACCGACAGGTCGTTGGTCGCGTCCACCGCGTCCAGGAGGCGCGAGCGACCCGCGTAGGCCAGCGCACCACCCAGCACCACGATCACCGCGAAGACCGATTGCATGAGCGACCGTCTCGACTCGGGAGCCCGGCGCAGCGCGTCGAGCGCCACTCCCGCCACGATCAGGACGATGACCGCGATCGCCGTCGCGGGGGAGCGGGCGAAACCGAGCGCCGTGAGGGCGAGCACGCCCGAGGCGACGGCCTGCCGCCGAGGGACCGACCGGGTGAGGAACTCTACGGCGAACGTGATGACCGCGAGCGTCGCCAGGAAGCCCAGGTAGTTGCGCGTGCCCGAGATGCCCTGGATCGGACCGCCCGCGGCGAGGTTGCCCTGGATTCCGAGGAACGCGATCGGTTGGTCGATCAGCAGCCCGCTCAGCACCTCGAGCGACAGCGACACGACGAGCAGGATGCGGAGCGCGTCCCCGAAGGCCCGCACCACCTGGACCAGGTCGCGGCCCAGGGCCAGGTACAGCCCGAGGGCGCCGAACCCGACGGCGTAGGCCACACCGCCGACGGTGACCCAGGTGTACTCGCTCCAGAAGACGCTGAGGGCCATGAAGCCGAACAGGGCGATGAGCGACACCGGCAGGATGCCGTGCCACTCGATGTGGTGTCGGCCACCGACCAGGGAGAGCGTCGCGAGCACCACGAGGGTGCCCAGGACGGCGAGCGAGCCCGGCCAGCCCATCAGGGCGCGGACCGACTGGGTCGAGAACGCGTAGAGCACGATGGCGACCGAGAGGGCCTGCGAGAAGTGACCGCCGGCCGAGAAGCCGATCCAGGCCGAGAGGTACCGGCGCAGGGGATCGCGGCTGCGGTCGAACCCGTGGCCGTGGCCGGACGTCACCGGTCGTGGCCCGTCCAGCCGAAGGGGTCGCGGCGCGTCACGAGCACGACGACCACGAACGTGGCCCAGCCCCACTCGACGATCAGCCGGGACTCGGTCAACCCGTGGACGAGCAGGGCCGTCACGAGCAGCAAGGGCAACAGGTCGAGGGCCGACCACGGCGCCGCGACCTCGCGCGAGAGCATGCGGCGGTCGACGGCCCACCACCACGATCTCAGGACGACGCCGACGATCGTGAGCCCGAACAACGCGAGGCCGATCCAGCCCAGCTGGAACCAGACGTCGAGGTACGCGTCGTGCGCCTGCAGGTACACGACGCCGTTGCGCTCGGCGAGGTCGGTGAACGGTTCGACGAACGGGAACCAGTAGCTGACCCAACCCCAGCCCACGACGGGGTGCTGGACGCCGAGGTCGTAGACGGCCGACCAGATGTCGGTGCGACCCGTCAGGTCGCCGCTCTTCCCCAGCAGCGCGAGCAGCGGGCCGCGGGCGAGGACGACCACCGTGACGGCCGCCAGCACGACGAGCGCCGCCACGCCGAAGACGGGCCCCCGGCGGCCGGGCTCACGGCGTCGGGTCGCCACCACCAGCAGCAACACGAGGCCGACGGCCACCGCGACCACCGCGACGGTCGTCGACCGGGTCAGGGCGAGCGCCAGGAGCGAGGTGACGAGACCGACGACCGCCGTGCCGCGACCGATGGACCGGTCCGCCGCCTGGACCGACGTGACGATCAGGGCGAGCAGGGCGATGATCGCGAGGATGTTGCTGTTGCCCTGCAGCCCCTGGATGCGACCGCCTTCGAAGAGCACGTCGCGCGACCAGAACCACGCCGCCGGCCGATCCGTGCAGTCCAGGTACACCGGGCAGACCGGCTGGCGGACGACCAGCCCGACGACGACCTCGAAGAGCAGGGAGGCCACGACGTGGATGCGCAAGGCCCGTCCGAGGGCGGTCACGATGGTCGGCCACGAGGCGACGACGGTGACCGCCAGGGCGCCCACGGTCGTCATCAGCGTGAGGACGATGCCGATCGCGGAGCCGGCGGGGTACTGCGACCACGCGATCGAGACCACGGCGAAGAGCAGGAAGAGGACGAGGAGGCGCGGGAGGGTCCGTACCCGGGGCGGATGCCGCACGACGAGGACGACGGCGGCGACGACCATCGCCACGCAGGCCGCCCCCCAGCCCCACCAGCCGGTGCCGTTGCGGAGGACGTCGCCACCGAACAACACGAGGAACGCCAGCGTCGCGAACGTCGTGGCTCCGCGCGTCGGCGCCGTCCGGGCGGGCCGCGCGGGCAACGTCGTGGTCATGGGCACCAGGCTAGACGACGGGGGAGGCGGGGAGGAGCGACCGGGGGCCGCCCCTCCCGGATCAGACGAACGCCGCCTGGCCCGTGATGCTGCGGCCCACGATGAGGGTGTTCATCTCGCGGGTGCCCTCGTAGCTGTACAGCGCCTCGGCGTCGGCGAAGAACCGGGCCACGTCGTACTCGAGCACGATGCCGTTGCCGCCCATGACCTCGCGGGCGTACCCCACCGTCTCCCGCATGCGGGCCGTGGTGAACGCCTTGGCGAGCGAGGCGTGCTCGTCGCGCTGGGTGCCCTCGTCGAGCATCTGCGAGCACCGCACCACCATGCCGATCGAGGCGGTGATGTTTCCGATGCACTTCACCAGCAGGTCCTGGATCAGCTGGTGCTTGGCGATCGGCTTGCCGAACTGCACGCGCTCGTTGGCGTACGCCAGGGCGGCCTCGTAGGCGCCGATCGAGTTGCCCACGGCCGCCCAGGCGACCTCGGCCCGCGTCAGGCGCAGCACGGCCGCCGTGCTGCGGAACGAATCGGCCTGCTGCAGTCGGTGGCTCTCGGGCACGCGCACGTCCTCGAGGGTGATGTCGGCGTTCTGGACGATGCGGAGGCTCTGCTTGTCCTCGATCTTGGTCGCCGTGTAGCCGGCGGTGTCGGTCGGGACGATGAAGCCCTTGACCTGGCCGTCCTCGGCGCTCTTGGCCCAGATGATCGTGATGTCGCTGAACGTGGCGTTGCCGATCCACCGCTTGGAGCCGTTCAGCACCCAGTCGTCGCCGTCGCGGGTGGCGATCGTGCGGAGTCCCTGGGCCGAGTCGGACCCCGACAGCGGTTCGGTCAGGCCGAAGGCGCCCACCAGGTCACCGCTCGCCATGCGGGGCAGCCACTCGGCACGCTGTTCGGGCGAGCCGCCGACGCCGATCGAGCCCATCGCGAGTCCGTTCTGCACGCCGACGAAGGTCGCGACGGACGCGTCCACGCGCGCGAGCTCGAGCGCGACCCAGCCGCGGAAGACGGCGGAGTTCTCGAACGGGCGCGTCTCCTCCCACGGCATGCCGAAGAGGCCCAGGCCGGCGAGGCCCTTCACGATCTCGTGCGGGAAGGTCGCGTCGGCCCAGTGGCGGTTCACCCCGGGCTTGACCTCGGTCTCGAGGTAGTGGCGCAGGTCGGCCAGCACGCCCTTCTCGCGGTCCGAGAGGAGGTCCTCGTAACCGTAGAAGTCGCTGACGAGGGAGGTGAACGAGGTGAGGGTCGCTGATGACATCCGTGCTCCATTGCTTCGTGTCGGGACGACAGGAGCCTAGGCAGCGCCCCAGCCGCCGCCAAGGGGTTGGTAGCTTTGATCAACGCCCCGGCGTCGTCGACCTCACCGCTTTGTAGGGGGCGACCAAGCACGACCTCCGACAAGCAGGTAAAGCCATGTTCCTCGCCATCACCAACACGCCCCGCGACTACGCCTGGGGCTCGACGACGGCCATCGCCGACCTGCTCGGTCGTCGACCGAGCGGCCGCCCCGAGGCCGAGCTGTGGCTCGGTGCGCACCCGGGTTCGCCGAGCGTCGTCGTCGCCCCGGCGGTCGTGGGTGGTGCCGACACCCTCGCCGACTGGTTCGCCGCCGAGCCGGGCAGGGCGCTCGGCCGCGACCGGGACCACCTGCCGTTCCTGCTTAAGTTGCTCGCGGCCGACGGCCCGCTGTCCATCCAGGCGCACCCCACCCCCGAGCAGGCCCGCGAGGGCTTCGCGCGCGAGGACGCCGCGGGCATCCCGCTCGACGCCCCCGAGCGCAACTACAAGGACTCCTCGGCCAAGCCCGAGATCATCGTGGCGTTGAGCGACACCTTCGACGCCCTCTGCGGGTTCCGCGAGCCGGCCCGGACCCTGGCCGACCTCGACCTCCTCGACGACGGCTCGGGGCGCCTCGACCTGCTCCGCCGACACCTGGGCGAGTCCCTGCGGTCGACCCTGGCCTTCCTCTTCCAGGGCGACGACGAGTCGTCCGCGGCCATCGCGGCGGTGAGCGAACTCGCCGCCGCCCACCGGGCGGACGGCGCGGGCATCGCCACGGTCGTCGACCTGGCGGAGCGCTACCCCGGCGACCCCGGCGTGGTCGTCTCGCTGTTGCTCAACCGGGTCACGCTGCGTGCCGGGGAGGCGCTGTTCCTGCCCGCCGGCAACGTGCACGCCTACCTGGGCGGCTTCGGCGTCGAGCTCATGGCGCCCTCCGACAACGTGCTGCGCGGCGGCTTGACCCCCAAGCACGTGGACGTCCCCGAGCTGCTGAAGGTGCTCGACTTCGAACCACTGCCCGTCCCCCGTCTCGACCCGACCACGGTCGCCCGGGGGGTCGAGCGCTTCGCGCCTCCCGGCACGGGCTTCGCCATGCTTCGGGTGGACGCCGAGGGCGCGGGGGCCGTCGTCGAGATCGGCGGTCCGAGCATCGTCCTGGTCACCGCCGGAGAGGTCCACGTCAAGGGTCAGGACGGCACCATCCGGCTCGGTCGTGGCGAGTCCGCGTTCGTCACCCCCGACGAGGTCCGACTCGCGATGACCGGCGGCGGCACGGCCTACGTGGCGACGCCGGCCTGAGCCGGGCCGGGCGGCCGGGCGGAGTCGTCCGCTCCGCGTGACGTCCGGCTCCGTGCGCCCCACCCAGCGCTCGTGGTGGCACCCGTGACCCGTCGGGCACCCGATAGGTTGGCCCCATGTCATGGTTGGTCACCGGCGGTGCCGGGTACATCGGTTCTCACGTCGTCCGCGAGCTCACGGGGGCGGGCATCGACGCGGTCGTCCTGGACGACCTCTCGTCCGGCCTCGAGGCCTTCGTGCCCGCCGACGTCCCGTTCGTCCGGGGTTCCCTCCTCGACCGCGAGCTGATCGAGCAGACCATCGACCGGCACGGCGTGACCGGCGTCGTCCACGTCGCGGGCTACAAGTACGCCGGGGTCTCGGTCCAGCGGCCGTTGCACACCTACGACCAGAACGTCACGGGGACCGCCCGCCTCCTCGAGGCCATGTCGAGCCGGGGCGTCGACCGGATCGTGTTCTCGTCCAGCGCGGCCGTCTACGGCACGCCGCCGACCGAACTCGTCACCGAGGACACGCCCAAGGCACCCGCGTCGCCCTACGGCGAGAGCAAGCTGATCGGCGAGTGGCTGCTGCGCGACCAGGGGGTGGCCGAGGGCCTGCGCCACACCAGCCTGCGCTACTTCAACGTCGTGGGTTCGGGTCGGCCCGACCTCTGGGACGCCAGCCCGCACAACCTCTTCCCGCTCGTCTTCGCCGCGCTCGTCGAGGGCCGCGTCCCGCGCATCAACGGCGACGACTACGACACCCCCGACGGGACGTGCGTCCGCGACTACGTCCACGTCGCCGACCTGGCGGTCTCGCACGTCGCGGCGGCCCGCCGACTGGACGCGGGCGAGCCGGTCGAGCCGGCCTACAACCTCGGTTCGGGCGGCGGCGTCTCGGTCGCCGAGATCATGACCGCGATGCGCGAGGGCACCGGCATCGACTTCACGCCCGAGATCGCTCCGCGTCGTCCCGGCGACCCCGACCGCATCGTCGCCGACGGCAGCCTGGCGGCGCGCGACCTCGACTGGCAGATGCGGCACACGCTGCTCGAGATGGTCACCAGCGCCTGGCAGGCCGCGCCTCGCGGCTGACGGTCCACCGCGTACCCGACATCACCCGTTCCCGTCGAAACGTCCCCCGACACGCCGGGGCTCCCTTGCCCCTGATCGGGGGGTGGAGGGTTTATTGGCCCTCGACTTGACGGATGGGTAATGACACCGGTGTAATTACCTTGTCGCGTACATTCACGGGCGATCGACACGAGGGGAGATGCGCTGTGGGCATCCACGAGAACCGCGCCGGCGTCCCGGACGACTGGCACGTCGACCCGATCCAGCTGGGCGTCCCCGGCATCGGATCGTCGTCGCGCACCATCGTCGCCGACGACGAGAACCAGCTGGCCTGGCAGGCGGACTCGCTCTGCGCCCAGACCGATCCCGAGGCGTTCTTCCCCGAGAAGGGCGGCTCCACGCGCGACGCCAAGAAGATCTGCGCCTCCTGCGACGTCCGGGCCCAGTGCCTCGAGTACGCCCTGCAGAACGACGAGCGCTTCGGCATCTGGGGCGGGCTGTCCGAGCGCGAGCGTCGCAAGCTCCGCAAGCGGGCCTGACCCGCGCATCCTCGGCTTCCGACGGCATCGACCCCTCCGGGTCGGTGCCGTTCCGTCGTGATGGCCCGACATCGTCGGGACCAGGAGGCGCGGGTCGGCACGTCTCGCCCGTCGCGTCGGCGCGCCGAGTCGGTGCCCGCGCCGGTGCGACCTAGGCTGCACGAGTCATGCAGCCGAGAGTCACAGCGATCCTCGTCGCCCCTGGTGGAGCGACCTACCTCGACCGAACCCTCGACGGACTGTCGCGTCAGACGCGGCCCCCCGAGGCATTGGTGGTGGTCGACACGGGCGGCAAGGACTCGGCCGCGGGTCGGCTGTCGCTGAGCGGCGCCGCCCAGTTGGCCTCGCTTCCCGACGCGAAGACGTTCGGCGCCGCCGCCGCGCACGGCGTGCGACTCTCCGACCCGGGCGACGGGGACCCCGACGAGTGGGTCTGGCTGCTCGGGCACGACAACGCACCCGCGCCCGAGGCGCTCGAGCGCCTCATGACGACCGTCGAGGTGTCGCCCTCCGTCGCGGTCGCAGGCCCCAAGCTGATGCAGTGGGGCCAGCCCGGTGTCATCGCCGAGTTCGGCGAGACCGTCACCCGGTACGGCGCCTCGCTCGCCCGCGTCGAGAACGAACTCGACCAGGGCCAGCACGACGTCACGGACGACGTGCTCGGCGTCGCGGCGGGGGGCATGCTCGTCCGTCGCACGGTCTGGACCGCCCTGGGCGGCTTCGACCCCGCGCTGCCGCACGTCGACGCCGCACTCGACTTCTCGATCCGTGCCCGCCTCGCCGGTCACCGCGTGGTCCTCGTGCCCGACGCGAAGGTCGACAGTGCCGGACCGCCGGAGGAGTTCGGCCACGGGCCCGTCGGGCACGCCCGCCGGGCGCGCCTGCACCGTGCCGCCCAACTGCACCGGCGCCTCGTCTACTCGGCGGCCGCCCTGTTGCCGCTGCACTGGCTCAGCCTGGTGCCGCTGGCGGTCGTGCGCAGCGTCTGGCACCTGCTCACCAAGAACCCGGGAGCCGTGGTGGGCGAGTTCGCCACCGCGTTCCGGGCTGCCTTCGGCGGCTCGCACGTGCGATCGGCTCGTCGGGCCCTCGCCCGGACCAAGAGCGTCGGCTGGAGCTCGGTGGAGCCCTTGCGCGCGTCCCGCGCGATGCTCCGAGAACGACGGGTCACCGAACGTGACGCACAGGTCGCCGGCGTCGAGGACGCACCCGACCCCCGGGCGAGCTTCGTCCACTCGGGCGGCCTCTGGGTCGTGCTGGTCACCGCCGTCGTCGGTGTGGTGGCGTTCCTGCCGCTGCTCGGCAACCCGGCCGTCACGGGTGGGGGACTCCTGCCGCTCAGCACCTCGGTGGGTCAGCTCTGGTCGTCGGTGGGCTACGGCTGGCGCGAGATCGGCACCGGGTTCCTCGGCCCCTCGGACCCGTTCGCCGCGCTCGTCGCGGTCCTCGGCAGCCTGACGCCCTGGTCGCCGTCGACCGCGGTCCTCGGGGTCTACCTCGTGGCCCTGCCGCTCTCCGCGCTGGGCGCGTGGTTCGCCACCCGCCGCGTGACCCGCCGCACCTGGGTGCCGGCCGTCGCCGCGGCGCTGTACGCCCTCTCGTCCCCGCTGCTCTCGGGTCTGCAGTCCGGTCACCTCGGTGCCGTCCTCGCGCACGTGGCGCTGCCGTTCCTCGTCTGGGCCATGATCGGGGCCGCGAGGTCGTGGACGGCCGGGGCCACCGCCTCCTTGCTGTTCGCCGTCGTCGCGGCGGCCGCTCCCTCGCTCGTGCCGGCCCTCCTCGTCGGTTGGCTCGGGTCGATCGTCAGCCGCCCCCGCGGCACCCATCGCCTCGTGGCGGTGCCGCTGCCCGCGCTGGCCCTCTTCGCGCCCCTCGTCGTCGCCCAGCTGCAGCGGGGCACATGGTGGGCCGTGTTCGCCGACCCCGGAGTCCCCACGAGGTCGGACCCGGCCTCACCGCTGCAGCTGCTGCTCACGTCCCCCGAGACGGGCCTCAACGGCTGGACGGCACTGATCGCCGGGACGGGTTTCTCGTCCGCCACGCTCGCCGTCCTGGTCGCCGTCGCGATCGCCCCACTGGCGCTGCTCGCCGTGGCCTCGCCGTTCGTCGGCTCGCAGCGCCGCGCGGTCCCCGCCCTCTCGCTCGCCCTGCTCGGCTACCTGACGGCCGTCGCCGCGACCCACGTGTCCGTCACGGGCGTCGGCAGCGACACGACCACGATCTGGGCCGGCAGCGGACTGAGCCTCTACCTGTTGGGGCTCGTCGGCGCCGCGGCCGTGACCCTCGACCGGCTGCCCCGGGTCGCCCCGCCGGCCGGCGCCCTGGTCGCCGTGCTGGCGGTCGCCGCTGCGGCCCCCACCGTGATCGCGTCGTTCGGCCCCGTGGCCGACGTCCGTCCGAGCTCGGGGCGCATCCTGTCGGCCTACGTCACCGCCGAGGCCGAGGCGACACCCGACGTCGGGACGCTCGTCCTCACGCCCCAGTCGGACGGCTCGCTCGCCGTGTCGCTCGAGCACGGTCAAGGAGCGACGCTCGACGACCAGTCGACGCTCGACTCGACCGCCCCACGCCTCACCTCGGTCAACGAGGACCTCACCGTCCTGGCCGGCAACCTCGTCAGCCGCAGCGGTTTCGACCCGACCGACGACCTGCGTCGACTGGGCGTCGGGTTCGTGTTGCTGACGGCCACCGACGACGACGGCGACGCCGACCGACTCGGCCAGCGTGCGGGCGAGGCGCTCGACGCCGACGCCGACTTCCTGCCGGTGGGCGACACGTCCAACGGCCTCCTCTGGCGTTACGTGGAGGCGCAGGACGAGCGCGAGGCGCGTCCGGCTGCGGGACCGCTGCGACCGATCGTCCTGATCAGCTGGGGACTCGTCTTCGGTTCCGCCCTGTTGCTCGCCATCCCGACGTCGCCGCGACGACGTCGATCCCGGGCCGGGACGCCCGAGGCCGAGCAGCCCGCCACGACCTTCGACGAGGAGCGAGATGAATAAGCGATCGGTCTTCTCCACGACGGGACGCGTCGCGGTCGGCGTCGTCGGTCTGGCCGTCGCCGCCGCGGTCGTCGGCGGTGCCACGGTCGTCCGCCTCCCCTCCTTCGAGACGGTGCCGGCGGGGCAGCTCGTGACGCCCGTGCCGGTCGACCAGCAGCGGGTCTGCACCGGTGCCCTGTTGCAGCTCTCGGACGCCGAGGGGCAGCAGGCCACGACCGCGAGTTCGGTGGGTCGAGCGGCCGTGGCCCGGGAGTCGAGCGAGGGCGACGTCGACGTCGACGAGCTCGCCGGTGCCGACGGCAGCGACTCGCGACCGTCCGTGGTCACGGCACCCGTCGAGGGCGCCGACGTGCCCCTCGTCGCGGCCGCCCAGAGCCAGTCGGTCGACGAGGGCGACCTGCGCGGCTTCGCCTCGGCACCCTGCACCGAGCCCACCAGCTCGACCTGGCTGATCGGCGGCTCGACCGAGACGGGACGCGTGTCGCTCATCAGCCTCGTCAACCCCAGCGACGTCAACGCCACCGTCGACCTCGACATCCGTTCCGAGACCGGCGAGGTGCAGGGCCCCGGAATCGACGGGATCGTCGTCGCGCCCCGCAGCCAGAAGGTGGTCCCGCTCTCGGGCTTCGCGACCGGACTCGTCTCGCCGGCCGTCCACGTGTCGAGTCGCGGCGGGCAGATCGTCGCCACGCTCCAGCAGAGCGTCGTCCGCACCCTCGAACCGGGTGGGGTGGACATCGTGACGGGCTCGGCCGCGCCGTCTCGCGAGTCGGTCGTCACGGGGATCGTCGTCCGCGACTCCGCCAACCTCGAGGGAGCACTCGCCGACCCGTCGTCCTCCGACCTCCAGTCGGTGCTGCGCGTCCTCGTCCCGGGCCAGGGTCCCTCGCAGCTGAGCGTCTCGTTGGCCACCGACGACGGCACCGGCACCTCGTTCGAGACCCGGGTCGAAGGCGGGCGCGTCACCGACGTCCCGATCGACGGGCTCGAGGACGGCGTCTACACGGCCACCGTCCGGTCGTCGACGGCCGTGGCCGTGGCCGCCCGGACCTCCACGGTCGCCGCGGACGCGGGAGGCGTCGACCTCAGCTGGGCCGCCTCGTCGCCCCGTCTCTCCGGTGACACCGAGGTGGTCGTGCCCGACGGCGAGGGCGGACGCCTCTGGCTCGCCAACCCGGGCCAGGACGCCGTCACGGCCGAGGTCACGGTGGGCGACGGCGACGAGCGGGACGTCGAGGTACCCGGTGGGTCGACGGTCGGCGTCGACGTGCAACGGGGCGACGCCGTCCGGCTCGGGAACGCCGACGACCTGCGCGCGGGCGTCAGCTTCTCGGCCCCCGGAGCCGTCGCCGCCTGGCCGGTGACCTCGCCGCTGCCGGCGTCCACCCCGGTGACCGTCTACCCCTGACGTCGGGGGCACACACCCCGACGACCCCGACGACCCCGTCGCGCGTCAGCCGTCGCGCCAGCGGTCGGGAGCGAGCTCCCACGGGTCCTTGCCGAGGAGGTCCGCGACGGCCCGGAACACGTAGCCCTCGACGAGCACCCGGTGGTTCCACTCGTCCTCGGCGGCCCCCCGCCGGTCGTGCGAGGGGGCGAGCCGTTCGATCGGCAGGCGGTACAGCACGACCCGGCCGGCGGCCCGGTCGACGGACCACCGTTCGACCCGGGTGCGGTCCGGTTCGGCGGGGAGGCCGGCGACCTCGAACGACGTGTCGGCGAGCTCGTCGGGCCACGCCTCGCGGAGGTAGTCGGCGGTTGCGGCGACGATGTCGTCGAAGAGGTCGACCCTCGTCCGCAGGAAGGGCAGGTGAGGCCCGGCGGCGGACGACCGCAGCCCGCGTCCATGGCGGTCGCGCCGACGGGAACGGTCGGTGACGCGTGCGCGGCGGGGCCTGCTCATCAACCCATCGTAGGCCCGCCCAGGAGGCGCGGGTCGGCCCCCGAGGACCCTCGCGATAGTCTGTCGGGCAGATGAACGGTCGACCCTGCAGCAAGGTGACGTGCCACGACGAGGCCGTCGCCACGCTGACCTACGTGTACGCCGACTCGATGGTCGTGGTCGGGCCCTTGAGCGACCGCGTCGAGCCGCACGGCTACGACCTGTGCGCCCGCCACGCGGGCTCGTTGTCGGTCCCGCAGGGCTGGGAGGTCCTGCGCCGGGTAGTTTTGGGTCATGACCTCTGAGAACGCCCCCGTCGACCTGACCGCCTTCGTCAAGACCTACGACGTCCGGGGACTGGTGGGCACCCAGCTCACCGACGAGGTGGTCGAGGCCTTCGGTGCGGCCTTCGCCGACGAGATCGACGGCGCCGGCCACGACCTGGTCGTGGGTCACGACATGCGGGACTCCTCGCCGGGCTTCGCCGAGGCCTTCGCCCGCGGGGCCCGGGCCCGGGGTGCGAACGTGGTCGCCCTCGGCCTGTGCTCGACCGACGAGTCGTACTTCGCCTCCGGCTCGCTCGACGCCCCGGCGGCCATGTTCACCGCGAGCCACAACCCGGCCACCTACAACGGCATCAAGATGAGCAGGGCCGGCGCCCAGGGCATCAGCCTCGACACGGGGCTGTCCTCGATCCGTGACCGCGCCTCCTCGTTCCTGGCCGACGGCATCGAGGCCGTCGCCGAGCCGGGCGCCGTGCGGGAGCACGACGCGTTGCCGGGCTACGCCGCGTACCTCCGCGGTCTCGTGGACCTCGCGGGCATCCGGCCCATCAAGGTCGTCGTCGACGCCGGCAACGGCATGGGCGGGCTCACCGTCCCGGCCGTGCTGGGCGAGGCCGCCGGGCTGCCTGAGCTGCCGATCGAGATCGTCCCGCTGTACTTCGAACTCGACGGCACCTTCCCGAACCACGAGGCCAACCCCCTCGACCCGGCCAACCTGGTCGACCTGCAGAAGGCCGTCCTCGAGCACGGGGCCGACCTGGGCCTCGCGTTCGACGGCGACGCCGACCGCTGCTTCGTCGTCGACGAGAAGGGTGACGCCGTGACCCCGTCGGCCGTGGCGGCGATCGTCGCCGTCCGCGAGATCGCGCGCGTCCGGGCCGCCGAGCCCGACGTCGAGATCTCGGTGATCCACAACCTCATCACGTCCCGCGCGGTGCCCGAGGCCATCGAGGCGGCCGGCGCGACGCCGGTGCGCACCCGCGTCGGCCACTCGCTCATCAAGGACGAGATGAGGGCGACCGGGGCCATCTTCGGGGGCGAGCACTCGGCGCACTACTACTTCCGCGACTTCTGGAGCGCCGACAACGGCATGCTGGCCGCCATGCACGTCCTGGCCGAGTTCGGGTCGCAGGCCGAGCCCCTCTCGACCCTGACCGACCGGTACACGCCCTACGCGGCGAGCGGCGAGATCAACTCGACCGTCACCGACGTGCCGGCGGCGTACGCCCGCATCGTCGAGGCCTACACCGGGGTCGGCGAGTTCGACGAGCTCGACGGCCTCACGGTCAGTGGTTCGTCCGACGACGGGTTCTGGTGGTTCAACGTCCGGCCGTCGAACACCGAGCCGCTGCTGCGCCTCAACGCCGAGGCGGCGACGCCCGCCGGCATGGAGCGCGTCCGCGACGACGTGCTCGGGCTGATCCGCGGCTGACGGTCGGCCGGGTGCGGCCGAACGGGCGGAGCGGTTACCCCCTGGGGGTATCCTGGCGGGACCGGTCGACACGGCGTGACCGGACGACACACGAGGAGGCGCGGGTGGCGCAGCAGGGTGAGCACGCGACGGCGACGCACGTCGGCTACAGCGGCGACAAGGAACAGATCGTCAAGCGCCTCCGCCGCGCCGAGGGCCAGGTCCGGGGCATCCAGCGCATGGTCGAGGACGACACGTACTGCATCGACGTCCTGACGCAGGTCAGTGCGGCGACCCGTGCCCTCGAGACCGTGGCGCTCCAGTTGCTCGAGGACCACCTCGCCCACTGCGTCGCCCAGGCGGCCCGAGAGGGAGGCGACGTCGCGGACGCCAAGGTCCGCGAGGCCTCGGCGGCGATCGCGAGGCTCGTCCGGTCCTGACGCGGAGGCCGGGGTCGGCGGCGACGCGGGTCAGCGCCGGGGGAAGCCCCGGACCGTCTCGGTCAGCGCCGGGGTGAGGCGGTCGAGCAACGCGGACTCGCGAGCGAGGGCGGCGGACTCACGCCGACGCCGGAGCGCCGAGACGCCGGCCAGGAGGAACTCCGGGTCGCCGGACGGCACGGGCGAGACGTAGGGCGTGGTCTCGGCCGCCAACTCGTCGGCGACGCGTCGCCGACTGGCCGGGGAGAGCTGCGGCGCCTGCTGCAGGAACGACGCGATGCGACGGGCCAGGCCGTCGGGCAGGCGCCCGACGTCCGCGATCTCGGCCCACCCCTGCAGGTGCGCCGGCACGCCGTAGACCACGTGAGCGGCCTTGGGCACGCGTTCGTTGCGACTGTACGTGCCGGCCATGAGGTCGCCGAGACGCCGCGACGAGCCGTTCAGCAGGGCGACGACGACGGCCAGGCCGCCACTGGTGAACACGATCTCGAGCAGCCCCACCAGCGCTCGGGTGAGGGCGTGGCGCAGGCCGATCGCCCCTCCGTCGGTGCGGACGATGCGCGCGCCCACGGCGAGTCTGCCCAGGGACCGCCCGTGGCTCGCGGTCTCGACCACCGTCGGCACGACGATGAAGCAGATGGCGATCGACGCCACGAGGAACGCCTGTGACAGGGCGTCGTCGAGCACCCCGCCGTCGTTCAGCAACGAGACGAGCACCAACGCACCGACGAGCAGCAGGGCGTAGGCCAGGTAGTCGATGAGCACCCCGGCCGCGCGCAACACGAAGCTCGTCGGTCGGAGGTCGAGAGCGACCGCCTCGCCCGTGACCAGTTCGTCCCCACCCGCCGTGAAGGCCTCGACCTGGTCGGGTCGCAGCACCACCGGGGAGGCGCCTCGTGCCTTCGTGCGGGACATGCCTAGTATCTAAGCAGAATGGACATCGACGCCTACGCCGCCGCTCACGGCCACGACTGGGCCGAACTCGAGCGCCTCGCCCGGCGCGGGCGACTGAGCGGGCCCGAGGCAGACGAGCTCGTCCGCCTGTACCAGTCGGGGGCCGGGCAACTGTCGGCGCTGAAGACCGCCACCGGCGACTCGGTGGTGGCCGACCGGCTCTCCATGACCCTGTCGCGAGCACGCCTGCGGTTCACGGGCGCGGGCCGCAACCTGTTCAGCCAACTGCCGACCTTCTTCGTCGCGCAGCTGCCGGCCGCCCTCTACCGCGTGCGGTGGCTGTCGCTCGTGTTGACGCTCGTGACGGTGGTCGTCGCGGCCGTCTTCGCGATCTGGGCCGCGAACACACCCGCACTTCTGGCCTCGTTCGGCAGCGAGGAGTTCCGCCGGCAGTTCGCCGAGCAGGACTTCGTGAACTACTACTCCGAGAGCGCCTCGACGTCGTTCACCGGCCAGGTGTGGACGAACAACGCGTACATCGCGGCGCAATGCGTGGCGTTCGGCATCACCGGGGTCTGGGTTCCCTACGCGATCCTCAGCAACGCCATGAACGTCGGGATCTCGGCCGGGCTCATGGCCGACCAGGGGCGGCTGGACCAGTTCTTCCTGTACATCGCTCCGCACGGTCAGCTCGAGCTCTACAGCATCTTCGTCGCCGGGGCGGCCGGTCTGATGATCTTCTGGTCATGGGTGGCGCCCGGTGCCCGCACCCGGGCGCAGGCGTTGGCTCAGGACGGACGCGCGCTCGTGACCATCGCGGTCGGGTTGATGCTCTCGTTGTTGGTCTCGGGCGTCATCGAGGGGTTCGTCACCCGGCAGGCCTGGCCCTGGCCGATCAAGATCGGCATCGGCACCGTGGCCCTCCTGGGGTTCCTGGCCTATCAGTGGCTGCTCGGCGGACGGGCCCACCGGGCGGGACAGACCGGCGACCTCGACGAGTTCGAGGCCGGGGCCACGCAACTCGTGGCCGACTGATCCCGCGTCGTCGGCCACCGAGCCTGCGTCAGAGGCGGCCGGCCGCCTTGAGCGCGAGGTAGCGGTCGGCGAGGGCGGGGGGCAGGTCGGCCGGCGCTCCGGTCACGACGTCGGCGCCGACCTGACGCAGGGCGGCGGCGACCCGGCCCTGGTCGAGTCGGGTCCGCTCGGCCGAGGCGGCCCGGTAGACCTCGTCGCGGGTGCCCCGTCGCACCACCGTCTCGTCGAGGGCCGGATCGGTGACCGACGCGACGACCACGAGGTGCTGGCGGGTCAGTTGGGGGATCGCCGCCAGCAAGGAGCGGGAGGCGCCGGGGCTGTCGACGGTGGTCGCGAGGACGACGAGCGCCCGACGGGACGTGACCGAGCGGACGAGGGCCGGCACGGCGGCCCAGTCGGTCTCGACCAGTTCGGGCTCGACGAGGGCCATGGTCTCGACCATCGACGAGAGCAGGGCGGGCCCGGTCGCGCCCTGCACCCGACCCCTGACCCGTCGGTCGAAGAGGACGACGTCGACCCGGTCGCCCGCCCGCGAGGCCAACGCCCCGAGCAGCAGTGCCGACTCGAAGGCCGTGTCGAGCCGCGGTTCGTCGTCGATGCGGGCCGCGGACGTCCGACCCGTGTCGACCACGACGACCACCCGACGGTCGCGCTCGGGCCGCCAGGTGCGCACGACGAGGTCGTCGCGGCGTGCGGTCGCCCGCCAGTCGATGGAGCGGACGTCGTCCCCTCGCACGTACTCGCGCAGGCTGTCGAACTCGGTGCCCTGGCCGCGGATCATCACGCTCGTGCGCCCGTCGAGTTCTCGGAGACGGGTCAGACGGGACGGCAGGTGCTTGCGCGACGAGAACCGCGGGAGCACGCGGACCGCGCCCGGCACCTCGTGCGTCGCCTGTCGACCGGCGAGCCTCAGGGGACCGACCGTGCGGACGGTGACGCCGTCGGCGCGGCGTTCGCCCCGGCGGAACGGGGTCAGCGTGACGGTGAGCGTCGCGGCCCGCCCCGGACGCAGGGACAGGCGACGGCGGGTCGGGGTCGCTCCGGCCGACGGCTGCCATGCGTCGCGCACGAGTCCGCGCAGCGTGCGTCGGCCGTCGTTCACCACGGTCAGCCGGGCGGGTGCGCTCTCGCCGAGACGGATCGCCCCCGGCAGTTCGCGCCGGATGGTGAGCGACCGGGGCGACGCCGCGAGGGCCACGTCGAGCACCGTCAGCACGGCGACGACGCCGAGCCAGCCGACGATCGCCCACCCGCTGCCCGTCAGGACGACGGGCACGACGCCGAGCGCGACGAGCGCCACGAACCAACCGGTGATCGCCATGGCTAGAGCGGGACCCGGACCTGCTGCAGCACCGAGCGGACGATGGCGTCGGCGTCGACGCCCTCGAGCTCGGCTTCGGGCCGCAGCTGCAGGCGGTGTCGTAGTACGGGCAGGGCCATGGCCTGGACGTGGTCGGGCGTGACGTGGTCGAAGCCGGTCAGCCACGCCCAGGCCTTCGAGGCGGCGAGGAGGGCCGTCGACCCTCGGGGGCTCACGCCGATCTTGACCGACGGGCTCTCGCGCGTGGCCCGGGCCAGGTCGACCATGTAGGCGAGCACGTCGGGGGAGGCACCGACCCGGGCCACCTCCGCCTGGGCGCGGGCGAGGTCGTCGGGCCCGAGGACCGGGGTCACGCCCGCGGCTCGCAGGTCGCGGGGCGAGAAGCCGGCGGCGTGACGGCCGAGCACCTCGACCTCGGCCTCGCGCGGCGGCAGGTCGAGCGTGAGCTTCATCAGGAAGCGGTCGAGCTGGGCCTCGGGCAGCGTGTAGGTGCCCTCGTACTCGACGGGGTTCATGGTGGCCGCGACCAGGAACGGGGTCGGCAACGCGCGACTGACGCCGTCGACCGAGACCTGGCGCTCCTCCATGGCCTCGAGCAGCGCCGACTGCGTCTTGGGAGGCGTGCGGTTGATCTCGTCCGCGAGCAGGACGTTGGTGAACACCGGCCCCGCCCGGAACTCGAACTCGCCCGACTTCGCGTCGTACACGAGCGATCCGGTGATGTCGCCGGGCATCAGGTCGGGCGTGAACTGCACGCGGGCGGTGTCGAGCGAGAGCGAGTGGCTGAGGGCGCGCACCAGCAGGGTCTTGGCCACGCCGGGGACGCCCTCGAGCAGGGCGTGACCCTGGGCCAGCAGGGTCACGATCAGGCCCGTCACGGCACCGTCCTGGGCGACGACGGCCTTGCCCACCTCGGTTCGGACTCGGGCGAAGGTCTGGTGCAGTTCTGAGCTCATCTGGTGGTCTTCTCCGGGGTGGGGGTCGATGCGGGGGCGATCGGACGAGGCGGGGGAGGCGCGGGGCGGGTCACGACGGAGTCGTCGCCCGACGGACCGCACCCTCGAGGTCGAGCAGGCTGTCGCTCAGCGCGACGAGCTCGCGGTCGTCGACCGGGTCGGCGTCGACGAGAACGTGCCGCAGGCCCCGGGGGTCGGCCGAGATCAGTGCGGCCACCCGGGCGACGATCTCGTCGACCGACGCGGTCGTGGACAGACCCGTCGTGCGCGCGAGTCGCCCGAGCGTGCCGATGCGGAGCTGGTCGAGGGCATGGCGGCGCTGCCCGGAGCGCTCGTAGAGGCGGGCGCGCCCCTCGGTGGTCTCGGAGGCCTTGACGGTGACCGGCAGCCGCTCGACGACGAGAGCTCCGAGGCGTCGACCCCGCCACACCATCGCGGCCACTCCGGCCAGGAGGAGCACGACCAGCGACGGCGTCACCCATGACGGCGTCAGCGTGGCGAGAGTGCCCTCGCCCTCGGGCAGGTCGCCGGCCGAGGGCAGGTACCAGGTCAGCTCGGAGGACCCGCCGAGCAGCGCGAGTGCGAAGGCCGCGTCGTCGTGCGTCCCGATCGAGCCGTTG
The DNA here is from genome assembly GCF_030209595.1 of Frigoribacterium sp. ME-P-080. Taxonomy (NCBI): domain Bacteria; kingdom Bacillati; phylum Actinomycetota; class Actinomycetes; order Micrococcales; family Microbacteriaceae; genus Frigoribacterium; species Frigoribacterium sp. ME-P-080. Next base: position 174,779 of record NZ_JARVRR010000003.1, on the reverse strand, counting down.
GTCAGGGCGTCCGTGGCTCCCAGGACGGACACGCGCGTGTCGCCGTCCTCCAGCTCGACGAGCCCGTAGCCGTCGTCGGTCGGCAGGCAGCGGACGGCGCCGGGGGCGTCGACGTCGTACGCGACGCCCGCGACGTCGACCCGGGACGTCTGCGCGAGGGCCGGTGACGAGCAGGCGGGCCCGGCCGTGCCCTCGTCGACCGGGCCGGTCGACGCGACGCCCGCGGCCACGGCGTCGAGCGCGGCGGGCCCCGGGGCGGGGAGCACGAGGTGGGAGGTCGCCGTGACGAGACGCCCCCACTGGTCGCCGACTAGGAACCCCGAGGCGTCGTCGACGAGGAGCGTGCCGCCACCGGACCCGAGTCGGTCCAGGGTCTTGTCGAGGGTGGTCGTGACGGTCACGTCGACGCCCTGGCGGCCGAGCACCTCGACGAGTGCCTTGGCCCCGCCGGGGGCGGCGTTCGCGGGGCCGAGGGCGCGGCCTTCTCCCGAGCCCGAGCCCACGAGGAGAGCCGCCCCGACGCCGAGGGCCAGGACGAGGGCGAGTGCGACCCAGAACCGGGCACGTCGGACCGACACCGCGACGGTGGGGGTCGAGACGGAGGTGGGCGCCTCGGACGGTGCGGCGGCGGTCACGCGGGCACCCGCCGGGACGAGGTGACGCGCCGGTCGAGCTCCGTGACGGCCCGGTAGTCCTCGTCGGTGCCCGGGCGGTCGAGGTAGCGGACGCCGTCGAAGGCCGTGGCGGCGTCCGCGAAGTCGGCCCGGAGGTCGGGGAAGACGTCGCCCGCCCGGCGGGCCACGTCGCGTGCGGTGGTGCCGGGGGAGACCGCGACGTCGCCCCGCTCGGCCAGCGAACGGGCGATCGCCCGGAAGGCCTCGGCGACGGCGAGCGTCATATCGCCCCGGGAGGCCGCCTCCCGGGCCGCGGCCCGCATGGCGTCGGCGTCACGGACGTCGTCGTCGCCGAAGAGGGCGAGGTCACGCGCGGACCGGCGGTTGAGTCGCGGCACCCCGTAGACGAGCAGCACGACCACGACGACCACCACGACGACCGCGAGCAGCACGATCAACGCGACCGCCGGCGCCCCCTCGGTCCCTCCGAACCGGATCGACCCCAGCCAGTCCCAGAACGCCTGCGCCGCACGGTCGAGCCAGGACGGCTGCGCCGCCACGTACTCGGGCCCGGTGAGTTCGCGCAGGACCTCGCGCCGGGCGTCGTCGGCGTCGGGGGTCAGGGGAGGCCCGGCGGCGAAGGGCAGCGGGCTCACCAGCGCGGTGCTCCCGGGTGCGTCGTCGGCGGGACCGGGGCCTCGGGCGTGCGGTACGGGTCGGGCTGTCCTCCGACCGCCCGCCCGCCGCGCTCGACGTAGCGCACGAGTTCGAGGTCGAGCCCTTCGGTGCGGATGCGTCGGTCGACGTAGACGAGGCCGGCCGACGCCGCCTGCAGCACGGACCCGATCGCGCCGATGACGGCCGTGATGCCGAGGGTGACGGCGTAGGTGCCCGCCGTGAGGGCCAGGAAGGTCGGGTCGGTCACGTCCCCCGTCGGCGCGAGCGTGCCCGTCAACACGCTGAACAGCACCGAGAACGGCGTCGCGACGACCTGCGACGCGACCTGGACCATGAGGAACACCAGGGCGATCACGCCGAAGGTCCGCCAGAAGGAGGCGCGGGTCAGCGACCACGAGCGCCTCACGGCCGCGCCCAGCGTCAGCCGTTCGAGCATGATGGCGCTCGGCACGAGGGCAGTCTTCACGGTCAGCCACACGCCGAGGACGAGGAGGCCCAGGCCGAGGAGGACCGCGAGCACGACGCCGACGGCGATGCTCGGCCCGGAGCCGACGGCCACGCCGACGACGACGACGCCGGCCACGAGCGCCAGCGCCACGACGTAGGCGACCGTGAGCAGGGCGGACCACCCGACGAGCGTGCCGACGCGGCCCTTGGCCATCGCCCAGAGGCCGCCGAGTCGGAGCTTCTCCCCGAGCGTCTGCCGCGAGGTCTCGAGCACGAAGAGCCCCTGCAACAGGGCCGTGACGATCACCTGCAGGGCGATCGGCACGAGGGCCGACGCGGCGACGACGGCGACGGCGCCGGCAAGGACCGCGTCACGGTCCCGGGGGAGGGCCTGCTCGACGCGTCCGAAGGCGAGGAAGGCGCTGCCGCCGGTGATCACCACGGTCACCACGAGCAGGACGACCTGCGACAGCAGGGCCGTGCCGAACGTGGTCCGTGGGTTGCGGCGGAAGACCTGGAACGAGGCGCCCAGGATCTCGCCGAAGGTGAGGGGGCGCAGCGGGACGAGGCCCGGCTTCGGCGGCGGAGCCCAGCCGGGTGCCGGCGGGGTGGTGCCGCCCGGGGCGGCCCCCGGGACGGGCCCCGCGGGGAGCGGGCCGGGTGACGTGGGGTCGACGCGCTCGCCCCAGCGCGGCGGGGACGTGTCGCCCCCCGGTGTGCTCCAGGCGTTCGGATCGCTCATGGTCCCCCTGGTCGTCCTGACCGTGAGGTCGTCCTCACGAGTGTGTTCATGTTTCCACACCGGACCGGGCGCTGCCAGCCGACGAGCGCCTCCTGCACTAATCTGTCCTGACGTGCCGCCTCCCGAGCGGCCCAGCCCAGACGGAGAACATGAACCCGCGCATCCTCGTGGTCGACGACGACCCGGCGCTCGCCGAGATGATCGGCATCGTCCTTCGCGCCGACGAGTTCGACCCCCACTTCTGCGGCGACGGCGCGGCCGCCCTCGAGGCGTTCCACGAGGCCTCACCCGACCTCGTCCTGCTCGACCTGATGCTGCCCGGCCTCGACGGCATCGAGGTCTGTCGCCTCATCCGGGCCGAGAGCGGCGTGCCGATCATCATGCTGACGGCGAAGGGCGACACGGCCGACGTGGTCCGCGGTCTCGAGAGCGGGGCCGACGACTACGTGGTCAAGCCGTTCAACCCGAAAGAACTCGTCGCGCGCATCCGCACCCGGCTCCGCCCGGCCACCGAGCCCACGAACGACGTGCTCACGGTGGGTGACCTCCGCCTGGACGTCGCCGCGCACGAGGTGCGGCGCGGTGACACCCCGATCGCCCTGACCCCGCTCGAGTTCGAGCTGCTGCTCGCGCTCGCCTCGAAGCCGCAGCAGGTCTTCACGCGCGAGATGCTGCTCGAACAGGTCTGGGGTTACCACTACAAAGCCGACACCCGTCTGGTGAACGTGCACGTGCAGCGGCTTCGCGCCAAGGTGGAGCACGATCCGGACGCGCCCCGCATCGTCACGACCGTGCGCGGCGTCGGGTACCGCGCCGGCGCGGGTTCGTAGCCCGGTCGGGTGGCGCTCGTGTCGACGGTCGCGGGGCCCGACCAGGGCGGACCCGTCCGCTCGGGCGGTCCGTGGTCGTGGCGGGCGCCGGCGTGGCGCACGTGGCCGACCCGGGTGGTCGGCTTCTGGCGGTCGTCGTTGTCGTTCCGCACCGTCGCGCTCACGGTGGTGCTGTCGACCGTCGCCGTGACCGTGATCGGCACGCTCATCTCGGTGACGATCGGCACGAGCCTCTACGACCAGCGCCGGGAGCAGGTCGAGGCCGAGAGCGTCCGGGCGACGCTGCTGGCGCAGAACATCTTCGACTCGGCCACCGCCACCGAGGACGCCAACCAGGTCGAGCTCGACGCGCTGCAGAACGAGGCCCAGACCGCCATCCTGGGTTCGACCTCGAGCCCGGGTGGGACGAGCATCGCGATCCTCCGGACCCCGGGGCAGAACAGCCCGCAGACCATCCAGAACATCGCCAGCCCCGACTTCCCCGACTCCGTGATCTCGCCGGCCCTCCGCGAGGCGGTGGCGGCGGACGACGAGCGCCTCTCGATGCAGTCGGTGTCGCTCCCTCCGACCTCGCAGGGCGGGGGCTCGCCGGGCATCGCGGTCGGCTCGACCCTGCAGGTGCCCACCGCGGGCCAGTACGAGCTCTACCTCGTCTACGACCTCAGCGACGCGCAGGCCACGCTCGACCTCATGCAACGGACCCTCGGCATCGGCTCGCTGGCGCTCGTGCTGTTGATCGCGGCCATCACCTACCTCGTCGTCCGCCTGGTCGTGGGGCCGATCCGCACGGCGGCCGAGACCAGCCAGAAGATCGCGGCCGGCCACCTGGAAGAACGCATCCCCGAGAAGGGGCAGGACGTCGTGGCCACGCTCGGGCGCTCCTTCAACGGGATGGCCGACGCCATGCAGCGCCAGATCTCGCAGCTGGCCGAGCTGTCGCGCGTCCAGCAACGCTTCGTGAGCGACGTCTCGCACGAGTTGCGGACGCCGCTGACCACGATCCGGCTGGCCGGCGACGTCCTCTACGACCAGCGCACGTCGTTCACGCCCTCGGCCGCCCGGACGGCGGAGCTGCTGCACACCCAGGTCGACCGGTTCGAGCTGCTCCTCGCCGATCTGCTCGAGATCTCGCGGTTCGACGCCGGTGCCGTCGAGCTCGAGACCGAGCCCGTCACGGTCGTCCGTCTCGTCGAGGACGGTGTCGACGAGTTCGGGCCGCTCGCCGACGGGTCCGGCAGCGTCGTCTCGGTCGTCGCCCGGGGCGGGTACTTCGAGGCCGAGATCGACCCGCGGCGGCTGCGCCGCATCCTGCGCAACCTGCTGGGCAACGCCATCGAACACGGCGAGGGGCGGCCGATCGAGGTCGAGGTCGACAGCGACGCCACGGCCGTCGCGGTGGCCGTCCGCGACCACGGTGTGGGCATGAGCCCGGCCGATGCCTCGCGCGTGTTCGACCGGTTCTGGCGGGCCGATCCCTCTCGCAAGCGCACCATCGGGGGCACCGGGTTGGGCCTGGCGATCAGCCTCGAGGACGCGGCCCTGCACGGCGGCCGGCTCGAGGTCTGGTCCGAGCCGGGCTCGGGCAGCCGGTTCGTCGTCACCTTGCCCCGCGTGGCGGGCGGTCGCATCGAGGGGGCGCCCCTGCCGGTCGTGCCGCCGGACCGTCGGGGCGAGACGACCGTGCCGGTGACGGGCGAACCGTGGTCGGGTTCGGTCCCGGTGGCCGAGACGCCGAGCATGCCGATCCCGTCGCGGTCCGCGGGGGGTGCCGACGATGACTGACCCACGACGGAACGCCCGGCGGGGCCGCCGGTCCGTGGTGCTGGCGGCCCTCGTGGGCGCCGCGATCACCCTGACCGGGTGCGTCGGCATCCCGGACGCCGGTCAGGTGCAGCAGGGCGACACCGTCAGCGACGACGTGGTCAGCGACTTCGTGTTCCGGCCCAACGGGCCGGTCGCCGGCAGTTCGCAAGAGAGGCTGCTGCGCGATTTCCTGTCCGCGGGCACCGGATCCCAGGACAACTACGGGGTGGCCCGGCAGTTCCTCAGCACCGGCTTCGCCGACGAGTGGGAGCCGCGGGCCAGCGTCACCATCAGGCCCGGGGTCGGGTCGACCTCGCGGGTCGGCGGGTCGACGCTCGACTACGCGTTCGTGGGCTCGGCGACGGTCGACTCGGCGGGGCACTACACGCCGGCCACGTCCTCCACGACGACGTCCCTGGCGTTCTCCTTCGTCCGCGAGGGCGGCGAGTGGCGCATCAGCGACGCCCCCGATGGCATCGTCCTCTCGCCGGCCACGTTCGACTCGGTCTTCCGGTCGCACGCCGCCTACTTCTACGACCCCACCTTCACCTATCTCGTGCCCGACGAGCGGTGGTTCCTCGCACGGTCGTCGACGAGCACGCGCCTCGCGACGGCCCTGCTCGACGGACCGTCGGACTGGTTGCAGGGGGCCGTCGTCTCGGCCTTCCCCGAGGGCACCCAGCTGTCGTTGACGGCCATCACGGTCGACGACGGGACGGCCCGCGTCGACCTCACCGCCGACGCCCTCGAGGCGACGCCCGCCGCCCGGGCCCGGATGCAGGCGCAACTGCTGGCGAGCTTCTCGACCCTGGCGACCGTCACCGCCGTCGAGCTCAGCGTCGAGGGCGCTCCTCTGAGCGTGCCGGCCATGCAGCAGCCCGTGCCGGTGCGCGACCCCGCGGTCGACGCCCGGCCCCTCGTGCTGGCCGACGGCGTGCTGGGATTCGCCACCTCGAGCGCCACGAGCCAGCTCCCGGGCCTCTCGGACGCGGTGGAGGCGCTCCGCCCCCGGTCGGTCGAGCTGTCCGCAGACCAGACGGCCGCCGCCGTCGGCACCTCGTCGGGCGCGTACGCGGTCACCTCTCAGGGAGGAGCCCGGTTGGTCGACGCCCGGACCGGACTCGTCGCCCCCTCGCTCGACGACGCGGGATTCGTCTGGTCGCTCGTCGCCGACGACCCGACGAGCCTCACGGCGTACGCCCTCGACGGCACGCCCCACCCGGTGGTGACGTCGCTGCCGGCGGGGCCGAGCGTCACGACCTTCCGCATCTCGCGCGACGGCACCCGCGCGTTGCTGCTGCTCGACGACCAGGGCGAGTCGCGCCTCCTCGTGGCCGCCGTCGTGCGGGACGCCGACGGGGTCCCGCTCCGGCTGGGCCCGACCCTCGAACTGTCGGCTCCGGACGGCGCCCCCGTCGACGCGACCTGGGCGGACCAACTGACCGTCGCCGTCCTGACCACCGTCGGGGAGTCGTCACGGGTGACGATGTCCGAGGTCGGCGGGGACTCCTCGAGCGCCGGCCGTCCGTCGGGCGAGGCGGTCGCGATCGTCGGGGGCAACGGCTTCGACCGACTGCTGCTGCTGGGTGCCGACGGCGACGTGCTCGAACCCCGGGGCAGCAGCTGGCAGGCCACGGGGTTGACGGCCGACCTGGTGGCGACCCAGCGCTGACGCCCCGGGTCGCCTCCTCCCCAGCTCAGGTGGGGGGTCGGTCGTCCTCGTCCGACGACGGAGGCGCGGCGGGCGCACCCGGGGGAGTCCACGCTGTCGGTGTGCCCCGGTCGCCTCGTCCCCGTCCCGCCGTCGATGCGCGGGACGCCCTGGGGCGGGCCGTCCGCGAGGCGCTGTCCGTCGTGTCGCCCGTCTCGTGCGCGGGCTGCCACGCCCCGGACGTCGGCCTGTGCGGCGACTGCCGGGGTCGGCTCGTCCCCGAGGTCGTCCGGATCGACCTCCCCGACGGGCTGACCGTCTTCGCCGGACTCGTCTACGCCTTCGAGGCGCGGGGCGTCGTGTTGGCCTTCAAGAACGGCGGACGCGTGCGCCTGGCCGAGGTGCTCGCCCCGGCTCTCGGTGCCGCCCTCCGGTCCTGTGCCGGTCAGGTGACGGCCGAGGGGGCACCCGACGGGGACGCGCGCCCGGGCGGTCGGTCGCTGCTGGTCGTCCCGGTGCCGGCGTCCCGACGGGGGCGGCGTCGGCGGGGCTACGACCCGGTCGACCTGGTGCTGCGCCGGCTCGGTCTCGTGGTGGGCTCGCGCGTCCTCGTGCCGACGGCGCGGGCCGGCGGCGGACAGAAGGGCCGCGACCGACAGCAGCGTCTGAGGGACCGCGAGGGCAGCCTCCGCGCCACCCGCGATCTCACGGGGTCGCGGGTGGTCCTCGTCGACGACGTCGTGACGACCGGGGGCACCCTCCAGGAGGCGCGTCGTGCGCTGGTCGCCCGGGGAGCGATCGTGGTCGGTGCGGCGTGCGTGGCCGCCACCCCGTCGGGCTCGGGTGCCGGTCGCCCCTGAGCGAACGGTGAACGGTGCGTGACACGGGGGTGTCCGGGTGGCTACGGTGGGGCGAAAGGCGTGAAAGGACATCCGCCTGGCTGACAGGCGGCACGTCGATAGCCACAGGAGGTCGTCATGGAAATTTCCGTCACGGGTCGAAACGTCGGCATCACCGATCGTTTCCGCGAGTACGCCACCGAGAAGGCAGACAAGGTCGCGGCGCTGGCCACGAAGGCCCTCGCCCTCGAGGTCAAGGTGTCGCGGCACCACGAGAAGTCCGGCGGGCAGGCGGGCGACGACCGGGTCGAGATCACGCTGATCGGCCCCGGCCCCCTCGTGCGGGCCGAGTCCACGGCCGCCGACAAGTACGCGGCGTTCGACCTCGCGATCGGTCGGCTCCTCGAACGGGTGCGCCGGGCGAAGGACCGGCAGAAGATCCATCGCGGGCAACACCGACCGACGTCGCTGCGCGAGGCGGCCACGGCCGACTTCAGCGGCGTGGGCGTCACCCCCGCCGCGGCGGAGACGCTCGACCAGGTCCGCACCGGGGCCGTGACGGTGGTGGGCGACGAGGCCCCCGCCGACGAGCTCGAAGAGGAGTACTGCCCCGTGGTCATCCGCGAGAAGGTCTTCGCGTCGACGCCCATGTCCGTCGACGACGCGCTCTACTACATGGAGCTCGTCGGCCACGACTTCTACCTCTTCATCGACGCCGAGACCGAGCGTCCGAGCGTCGTGTACCGCCGGAAGGGCTGGGACTACGGCGTGATCGGGCTCGACCAGGACTCGCCCGACCTGCAAGAGACGGCGACGGCCCTGCGGGCGGGTCTGGCGAGCTGACCTCCTGACCCACCGGGTGGCCGACACCCCGGGAGGCGCGGGCACGTCCCTGTCGCCTCCCAGGGGGTCGGCCACTACGCTTGCTACGATCGTGGGCCGGTCCAGGACGGACCTTCGACACCTCGGTGCTCCGATGCGGATCACCTCAGCGAGACCGCGGAGCGTTCCGCGGGTTCGACCGAACACATGGGAGCACACCAGTGGCCAACGTCCTCGAGAAGGTCCTCCGCGTCGGCGAGGGCCGCACGCTGCGCAAGCTGAAGGCCTACGCCAAGGCGGTCAACGAGCTCGAGGACGACTTCACGACCCTCACCGACGACGAGCTGCGCAACGAGACCGTCGAGCTGCGCGAGCGGTACGCGTCGGGCGAGTCGCTCGACGACCTCCTGCCCGAGGCGTTCGCCGCCGTCCGCGAGGCGTCCAAGCGCACCCTGGGCCTCCGGCACTTCGACGTGCAGCTGATGGGTGGCGCGGCCCTGCACCTCGGCAACATCGCCGAGATGAAGACCGGTGAGGGCAAGACGCTCGTCGCCACCACGGCGGCGTACCTGAACGCCATCGCGTCGCGCGGCGTGCACGTCATCACGGTCAACGACTTCCTCGCCAGCTACCAGTCCGAGCTCATGGGGCGCGTCTTCCGGGCGCTCGGCATGACGACCGGGTGCATCCTGTCGGGCCAGACCCCGGCCGAGCGTCGCGAGATGTACGCCGCCGACATCACGTACGGCACCAACAACGAGTTCGGCTTCGACTACCTCCGCGACAACATGGCCTGGCAGGCGCAGGACATGGTGCAGCGTGGCCACTTCTTCGCGATCGTCGACGAGGTCGACTCGATCCTGATCGACGAGGCCCGCACGCCGCTGATCATCTCGGGCCCGTCGTCGGGCGAGGCCAACCGGTGGTTCACCGAGTTCGCCACGGTCGCCCGGCGCCTCGTCGCGGGCACCGACTACGAGGTCGACGAGAAGAAGCGCACCGTCGGGGTCCTCGAACCCGGCATCGAGAAGGTCGAGGACTACCTCGGCATCGACAACCTGTACGAGTCGGCGAACACCCCGCTCATCTCGTTCCTCAACAACGCCATCAAGGCCGACGCGCTGTTCAAGCGCGACAAGGACTACGTCGTCATCAACGGCGAGGTCCTGATCGTCGACGAGCACACGGGTCGCATCCTCAGCGGTCGCCGCTACAACGAGGGCATCCACCAGGCCATCGAGGCGAAAGAGGGCGTGACGGTCAAGGCCGAGAACCAGACCCTCGCGACGGTCACCCTCCAGAACTACTTCCGCCTCTACAAGAAGCTCTCCGGCATGACGGGTACGGCCGAGACCGAGGCCGCCGAGTTCATGAGCACCTACAAGCTCGGCGTCGTGCCCATCCCGACGAACCGTCCGATGCAGCGCATCGACCAGACCGACCTCGTCTACAAGAACGAGACGAGCAAGTTCGACCAGGTCGTCGAAGACATCGTCGAGCGGCACGAGAAGGGCCAGCCCGTGCTGGTCGGCACGACCAGCGTCGAGAAGAGCGAGTACCTCTCGCGACTGCTCGCCAAGAAGGGCGTCAAACACGAGGTGCTCAACGCCAAGAACCACGCTCGAGAGGCCGCCATCGTGGCCCAGGCCGGTCGCGCCGGCGCCGTGACCGTCGCCACCAACATGGCCGGTCGCGGGACGGACATCATGCTCGGCGGCAACGCCGAGTTCCTCGCCGTCGCCGAGATGAACGCCAAGGGTCTCAGCCCGGTGGACACCCCCGACGAGTACGAGGCCGCGTGGGACGACGTCTTCGCCGCCCAGAAGGCCGCCGTGCAAGAAGAGGCCGACAAGGTCATCGACGCCGGTGGGTTGTACGTCCTCGGCACCGAGCGCCACGAGTCGCGTCGCATCGACAACCAGCTGCGCGGTCGGTCGGGTCGTCAGGGCGACCCCGGTGAGAGCCGTTTCTACCTGTCGCTGACCGACGACCTGATGCGCCTGTTCAACTCGGGCGCCGCCGAGTCGTTGATGGGTCGCGGCAACGTGCCCGACGACCTCGCCATCGAGAACAAGATCGTGGGGCGGGCCATCCGCTCGGCCCAGTCGCAGGTCGAGTCGCGCAACGCCGAGATCCGCAAGAACGTCCTCAAGTACGACGACGTCCTCAACCGTCAGCGCGAGGCCATCTACGGGGACCGTCGCCACATCCTCGAGGGCGACGACCTGAAGGACCGCAGCCAGAAGTTCCTCGAGGACGTCGTCAACGAGGTCATCGACCAGCACACGGGTGACGGCAGCCCCGACGACTGGGACCTCGACGCCCTCTGGACCGAACTCGGCACCCTGTACCCGATCTCGATCACCATCGACGAGGTCATCACCGAGGCCGGCTCGAAGGGCAAGGCGACCCGGGCGTTCCTCGGGCAGGAGATCCTCTCCGACGCCAAGGTCGCCTACGAGGCGCGCACCGAGACCCTCGGCGAGCCCGCCATGCGCGAACTCGAGCGTCGGGTCGTGCTGTCGGTCATCGACCGTCGCTGGCGCGACCACCTCTACGAGATGGACTACCTGAAGGACGGCATCGGTCTCCGCGCGATGGCCCAGCGAGACCCGCTCGTCGAGTACCAGCGCGAGGGCTACGCCCTGTTCCAGAGCATGATGGGGCAGATCCGCGAAGAGACCGTGGGCTTCCTGTTCAACCTCGAGGTCGAGGTGCAGGGCCAGGTCGGCGCCACCGAGGCACCGGTCATCGCGGCCAAGGGGCTCGAGGCCGAGAAGCAACCGCAGGCCCAGCTGGCCTACTCGGCTCCCAACATCGACGGCGAGGTCGAGGTACGCAACCAGCGCGGTCAGCTCGAGAAGGGTGCGACCGCGAAGGCCCAGAAGGCTCAGGACGAAGCCGAGCGTTCCGATTCGCCCGAGATCGCGGCGGCTCGCGCCTCCGGTGGCCCGGCGGCACGGCAGGCCGACGACGGCAAGGTCGGCGCCTTCGGCCAGAAGACCGGCGACGGCGAGGCTCCGGTGAACCGGGCCGAGCGTCGGGCGGCCGGTAAGAAGACCCGCTGATCCCGTCGTCCGAACGACGATCGACGCGCCCCCGAGCCTGGCTCGGGGGCGCGTCGTCCGTCGGCGGTGACCGGGCCGACCGTCAGAGCACGTGCACGGCCGCTGCTCTCCACCGGCTGTCGTAGGTCTCGAGTCGGACGGCGACCGCTCGGCTCCGAGCGCGGCCGTGCACGACGACGACGGATTCGATCACCCCGTCGGCGGGCGAACTCGACCGGATGCCGCCGATCGTGAACACCGGTCGCCGAGCACGCATGCCGTGTGCGGACCGGGCCCGGGCGGCCAGGACGACCCGCTTGTGCAGGGTCCGGAAGACGTCCTCGGTGACCCACCGCGAGACCTGGTCGAGTTCTCGTGCCCCGGCCAGGATCTCGAGGACGCAGCGGACCAGGTTCTCGACGAGCAGGTCCGGATCGTCCGGGAAGGGGGACCCGGACGAGGTGCCGGCCGGAGGGACGGTCCGGACGAGGGGTCGGGGACCGGACGGTCGACCCTCCGCAGGCCCAGCGCCGGGGCCGGGGACGGTCGGGCCCGGGTCCGCGAGCGGCGGAACGGGTCTCAGGTGCGGCCGAGGTGGTGCGGTGGGCCCCTGGGGCTCGACGAGGGCGAGGGCGTGGTGGTTCGAGGGCATGGGCAGTCTTCCTGTTCACGTGCGTCCGGGCATGACTAGAAGATATGACATGTGAGATTGCAAAACCAGACCGACTCGACGGTCTGTGGAGAAGCGGTGGTCGGGTCCTCCCGCCGGGGAGTGGCCGACGTCGCCGGACGGACCGTCGACCTAGACTGGGCGGGTGTCGACGCTCAGTGATCTCGTTCTCGCCCAGGGCCTCTCGAGCGAGGTGGACGTCGAGTGGTTGCACCTGCTGGTGGGGGACTGGCAGCTGCTCGCCGACCTCGCCTTCGCGGACATCGTCCTCTGGGTCCCCACGAAGGCCGACGGCTTCGTCGCCGTCGCCCACGCCCGGCCCTCGAGTTCGGCCACGCTCTTCTACCGCGACTTCGTCGGACAAGAGGTGCGGCCCGAGTGGCGCGAGCAGATCGAGCAGGCGTTCACGACGACCCGCATCGTCGACTCGGCCGCACCCGACTGGTACGAAGAGACGCCCACGCGCGTCCGGGCCGTGCCCGTGCTCCGCCGCCTGGGGGCCAGCCGGCCCGACGTCACCGACGCACCGATCGCGATCATCACGAGGCACACGAACCTCAGCGAGGCGCGCACCCCGAGCCGTCAAGAACTGACCTTCAACCAGTGCTCCAACGACCTCTTCGCCATGATCGCCGCCGGCGACTTCCCCGACCTGGGGGCGCCGACGGGTCCGCGACGGGGCGCACCCCGCGCCTCCGACGGGCTGCTGCGCCTCGACGTCGACGGCATGGTCACGTTCGCCAGCCCCAACGGCCTGTCGGCCTTCAACCGCATGGGGTTCGCCGGCGAACTCGAAGGCGAGTCGCTGGCCGAGGTCACTACCGGCCTGCTCGCGGGCAAGCTCGTGATCGACGAGTCCCTGCCGTTGGTCGTCACGGGCCGGGCGCCCTGGCGCACCGACATCGAGGCGCGAGGGGTCACGGTGTCGTTGCGCGCGATCCCGCTGCGTGACCGCGGTGAGCGCGTCGGGGCGATCGTCCTCTGTCGCGACGTGACCGAGCTGCGTCACCAAGAGCGCGAGCTGATCACCAAGGACGCCACGATCCGCGAGATCCACCACCGGGTCAAGAACAACCTGCAGACGGTCGCCTCGCTGCTGCGCATCCAGGCACGTCGCACCCACACCGACGTCGCCCGTGAGGCACTGACGCAGGCCATGCGCCGAGTGCAGTCGATCGCCGTCGTGCACGACACGCTGTCCGAGGGGCTCAGCCAGAACGTCGACTTCGACACCGTCTTCGACCGGGTCCTCATGCTGATCGCCGAGGTCGCGTCGAGTCACAACACGACGGTCCGCCCCACCATGACGGGCAGTTTCGGTGCCCTGCCGAGCGAGTACGCGACGCCCCTGGCCCTCGCCCTGACCGAACTCGTGACGAACGCCGTCGAGCACGGCCTCGACGGTCGCGACGGCGAGGTCGAGATCGTCGCCGACCGTCGGGCCGAAGAGTTGACGGTCAAGGTGCGCGACAACGGGGTCGGGCTGCCCGAGGGCAAGGTCGGCTCGGGGCTCGGCACCCAGATCGTCCGCACGCTGATCCAGGGCGAACTCGGTGGCACCATCGACTGGCACACCCTCGTCGGCAACGGCACCGAGGTCACCATCGAGATCCCGTTCCGCTGGCTCACCCAGCCCTGAGCCACGACGGAGGCCGGCGACGACCCCGCCCCGGACGCGACGAAGCCCGGCACCTGCGATCAGGTGCCGGGCTTCGTCATCGGCCCCGAGGGCCGGAGGTCGACCGCAGCGGGCGGTCGACGGTCGATCAGCTGGCGCGGCGGGCGCGGGCCGCGCGGCGCTTGAGCGCGCGACGCTCGTCTTCGCTCAGGCCGCCCCAGACGCCGGAGTCCTGCGAGGTCTCGAGCGCGTACTGCAGGCAGGTCTCGGTCACGGTGCAGCGGCCGCACACGGCCTTGGCCTTGTCGATCTGGTCGACGGCGGGACCCGTGTTGCCGACGGGGAAGAAGAGCTCCGGGTCAGCCTGCAGGCAAGCGGCTTTGTCGCGCCAATCCATCGATGGGTACTCCTTAAAAGTGCAGAACCAGGCACGTCGAAGCGCCTGGTTCGGGATGGGGAAAGAGAAGAATTCGGGAGGCGCGCACCGCAATGTGCGCGTCACTTCGACCTCGAATATGGTCGCATACTGGTACGGCCAAATCAAGGATTTTTCGGAGGCTCACACGTGACCACAGCAGGCCCGGACGGCGCCCGAGACGAGACCGGTCGGTCTGCCGAGACCCGTCGACCCGCGCTGCTCTGGGTCGTGATCGTGCTGCTCTCCGCCGAGTTCCTGCTGGTCGCCGCCACGGCGGCGTTCCTGCTCGTCGAGCTGCTCGTCGCCCGTCCCGACTCGTACCCGTCGGCCGTCGCGATCTTCGTCCTGACCCTGCTGGCGACCGCCTGGCTCGGGTCCATCGTGATCGGCGCCCTGCGCGGCCGGGCCTGGATCAGGGGAGCGGCGATCGTGTGGCAGGTGCTGCAGTTCGCGGTGGGCATCGGCAGCCTGCAGGGTGTCTTCGCCAACCCGACCATCGGCCTCGCGCTCCTCGTGCCGGCCGTCGCCGTCGTGGTCCTGCTGCTCGTGCCGTCGGTCGTCGCGGCCACCTCGGCCCGCGACTCGGACCCCCACGTCTACTGACCGACCCGCCCGCCGCCGTCGCGAGGCGACACGCAGGAGGCGCGGTACCGGTCCTCGAGACCGGCGCCGTGCCTCCTGCGCTCCTCGTCGCCGAAGGGGTCAGTCGAGGCCGAGCTTCTTGCGGAGCGACGCCACGTGCCCCGTCGCCTTCACGTTGTAGAGCGGCAGCTCGACGGCGCCCTGCTCGTCGACCACGAACGTCGAACGGATCGTGCCCGTCACGATGCGCCCGTAGTTGTTCTTCTCGCCGTAGGCGCCGTACGCCTGGTGCACCGTCAGCTCGGGGTCGCTGAGCAGCGGGAAGTTCAGCCCCTGCTCGTCCTTGAACTCCTGCAGGGCGGCCGGCTCGTCCTTCGAGACGCCCAGCACCTGGTATCCCGACGACTTCAGCGAGTTGATGTTGTCGCGGAAGTCACACGCCTCCGTCGTGCAGCCCGGCGTCGACGCCGCCGGGTAGAAGTACACGATGACCTTCTGCCCCGAGTAATCCGCCAGCGAGACGGGCGAACCGTTCTCGTCGTCGAGGGTGAACGTCGGCGCCGCAGCGCCCTTCTCGAGCTTCGTGGACATGGTGCTCCGATCTGCGGGCGCCGCGGACGGCGCCGGTGGTTCTGAGTGGGTCGGATCTCATGCTAGTGTTGACCGTCGTTGCGAGAGATCGCAGCACGCACCTCTAGCTCAATTGGCAGAGCAACTGACTCTTAATCAGTGGGTTCTCGGTTCAAGTCCGAGGGGGTGCACGGAAGGATTGGGTCCCCCGTGTTCTGCAGTCGCAGAAGCGGGGGATTCTTTCGTCGTATGGGTCTGGTCCGCTCCGCGGACCGCGGCCCACCTCGCACGGGGAACCAGCCGGGCCCGCCAGGTCGCCGTTGCTCGGGGGTGACGTCGCTTCGCTCGTCACGGGGGGATGACATCGCTTCGCTCGTCACGGGGGTGACGTCGCTTCGCTCGTCACGGACGGGGAGCAAGCCGGGCCCGCCAGGTCGCCGTTGCTCGGGGGTGACGTCGCTTCGCTCGCCACGGAGGGTGACGTCGCTTCGCTCGTCACGGGGGGTGACGTCGCTTCGCTCGTCACGGGGGGAGTGAGGTTGCTTGGGTCGTCAGCGGGGGGAGACGGCAGGAGGCGCGGGCGGGACGGCCCGCGCCTCCTGCGCTCAGGGGGTGGCGGGGTTACTGGCCGTCGCGGGGGAGCTGCGAGGCGGCGTCGCGGCCGGTCACGGGGTACGGGCCCGTCATGCCCTCACGGAGGCGGGCGGCAGCCAGGATGCGGTCGCGCTGCAGGTGCCACCCGAGCATCAACAGAGGGATGATCACGACGAGCGACATGACCGTGAACGACCCGATCGGCCAGTCGATCGCCATCAGGACGACGACCGCGGCCAGGAAGGCCAGCGTCAGGTAGCTCGTGACCGGTGCCCCCGGCAACCGGAACGAGGGCTCCTTCGCCTTGCCCTGCTTCGCCCACTGACGCAGTCGCATCTGGCAGAGGATGATCGTGCCCCACGCCGTCAGGATGCCCAGAGACGCGATGTTCAACACGATCTCGAACGCCGTGTTCGCCCCCACGATCGCGTTCAGCACGACGCCCAGCAGGGTGATGCTCGCGGTCAACAGGATGCCGCCGAACGGCACCCCGCCCTTCGACATCTTCGTCGTGAACTTCGGGGCCGAGCCGTTCATGCCCATCGAGTGCAACACGCGGCCGGTCGAGTACAGCCCGGCGTTCAGGCTCGACAGCGCGGCCGTCACGACCACGAAGTTCATGATCGACCCCGCGACGTCGCCCACCTCGGGGCTGCCGATGCTGCCGAAGAACGTGACGAACGGGCTCTCGCCCGCCTTGTACGCCGTGTACGGCAGCAGCAGCGAGAGCAGCACCAGCGACCCGACGTAGAAGACCGCGATGCGGATGATGACCGTGTTGATCGCGCGCGGCACGACCTTCTCGGGGTTCTGGGTCTCGCCCGACGCCGTGCCCACCAGCTCGATCGCGGCATAGGCGAAGACGACGCCCTGCACCACGATCACAGCCGGCAGCAGGCCGTTCGGCAGGATGCCCGACGACGCCACGAGGCCCCAGCCGGTGTCGACCGCGGCACCGTCGTGCGTCACGGGGAACGCCGCCGCGAGCCACACGACGCCGACCACGAGGAACACCACGAGAGCGGCGACCTTGATGATCGCGAACCAGAACTCCATCTCGCCGAAGACCTTCACGGCCAGCAGGTTGACCGAGAGCACCACGGCGAGGGCCACCAGGGCCAGCAACCAGTCGGGTGCCGCGGTGAACGCCGACCAGTAGTGCAGGTACAAGGCGACCGCGGTGACGTCGACGATGGCCGTCATCGCCCAGTTCAGGAAGTACATCCACCCGGCCGCGTAGGCGAACTTCTCACCGAAGAACTCGCGGGCGTACGAGACGAACGACCCCGAGGAGGGGCGGTGCAGCACCAGCTCGCCGAGGGCACGCAGGATGAAGAACGCGAAGACGCCACAGATCGCGAACACGATCGCGAGAGCCGGACCGGCCGAGGCCAGTCGACCGCCGGCGCCGAGGAAGAGCCCCGTGCCGATCGCCCCGCCGATGGCGATCATCTGCAGCTGACGCGGCTTGAGCCCGTGCTGGAAACCCTCTTGCTCGTGCGAGAAGTCTTGCGGGAGGTGCGTCTCGGTGGAGGCGTCGCCGCCCCCGTTCGTGGGACTCGTCATCGGTCGACCGTAGCCCCTATCGGTTTCGCCCGCATCACCGCCGCGAGACGGGCGAACCCCCAGGAGGCGCGGTGCCGATTCACATGCGGGTAACGAATGGGTGACGATCACCAGGCCCGCAGGCATGGGCGACACGCCGGGACACAGGGTGTCCGGGGTACACCCGCGGCGCCGTCGGGCCGGTTCGCAATTCGGATGGACGACGGATGTCGGCTACGGTCGTGGAGGCCCGGGAGACCGGGCCCGTCATCATCAGGACGCGCCGACCGATGGTCCGATCAGTTCGGGTTCCGGTCGTCGTACGGTCTGGTGGCGCGAGGGTCCGGTCCCATGACCGACCCGGCGGAGGACAGGTTCGCCCCGTGGTTCCACGGTGGGCTTGAGCCGACACGGTCCGCACGCGTCGTCGACCCGTTCGCCCGACCCGATCGCCGCCGACGGCGAACCGGCCCGAGCGGCCGGTGCCCCCTCGGCGCGCCTGGAGACACCTGTGACCACTACGCCTGCCGTGCGTGCCCGGAACCTGTACAAGGTGTTCGGCCGCCGACCCAAGGACGCCGTCGCCCGACTCGAGGCCGGCGCCTCCCGCTCCGAGGCCGCGGGCCTCGGCACCGCTGCCGTCATCGACGCCTCGTTCGACGTCCGGCCCGGCGAGATCTTCGTCGTGATGGGGCTCTCCGGCTCGGGAAAGTCGACCCTCATCCGCATGCTGAACGGCCTGCTCGAGCCCACGTCCGGCTCGGTCGAGGTCGCGGGCTCCGCGATCTCGGACGTCCCGGCCAAGCGGCTCCGCGAGGTGCGTCGGCAGAACGTGTCGATGGTGTTCCAGCACTTCGCGCTGCTGCCGCACCGCACCGTCATCGACAACGTCGCCTACGGCCTCGAGGTGCAGGGGGTCGCGAAGGCGGCTCGTCTGGCGAAGGCTCGGGAGGTCACCGAGATCGTCGGACTCGCGGGTTGGGAGGACGAGCTGCCGAGCCAGCTCTCGGGCGGCATGCAGCAGCGCGTCGGCCTCGCCCGCGCCCTCGCCGCCGAGACCGACATCCTGCTGATGGACGAGGCGTTCTCGGCCCTCGACCCGCTGATCCGCCGCGAGATGCAGGAGCAGCTCGTCGAGCTGCAGGCGAAGCTCGGCAAGACGATCGTCTTCATCACCCACGACCTGAACGAGGCGATGTTCCTCGGGGACCGCATCGCCGTCATGCGCGACGGCCGCATCGTCCAGATCGGCACGCCCGAGGACATCCTCACCGACCCCGCCAACGACTACGTCGCCCAGTTCGTGCAGGACGTCGACCGGGCGCGGGTCCTCACGGCGGCCAGCGTCATGGAGCCCGCCCGGGCGGTCGTCCCGCTCACGGTCGGCCCCCGGGGCGCCCTGCGTTCCCTGCGCGACCTCCAGACCGCCGCCCTGTTCGTCACCGGCCGTGACCGCAAGCTCCTCGGCTGGGTGCGCGACCGGCACGTCATGCGCCAGGTCAAGGCGAACGACACCGACCTCGCCGCCATCGTCAACGCGGAGTTCTCGAAGGTCGGGCCCGAGGCCGCGCTGGTCGACCTCTTCGAGTTGGCGGTCGAGAGTCCGCTGCCGATCGCCGTCGTGGACGACGCCGACCGCCTGCTCGGCGTCATCCCCCGCGTGACCCTGCTCGCGGCGCTCGGCAACGTCGACACGACCACCTCGCCCATCCCCGTGCTCGAGCCCGTCACCCGCATCTCGGACGTCGAGCTCGACGCCACCCTCGAAGGAGCCACCCGATGAACGAGTACCTCCGCATCCCCTTCGGCTCCTGGGTCTCGGACGTCGTCGACTGGATCACCACCCACCTGGGCGGCTTCTTCGACGTCGTCCGCCTGGTCTTCACGTTCTTCTACGAGTGGGTCGCGTACTTCCTCGGCGCACCTCCCTTCTGGGCGGTCGTGATCGTGATCGCCGCCCTCGCCTTCGTCGCGAAGGGCTGGAAGTTCTCGCTCGGCACGGCCGTCGGCCTGCTGTTCATCGGAACGGTCAACCAGTGGGACAACGCGATGTCGAGCCTCGCCCTCGTGCTCGTCGCCAGCACGCTCGCCATCGCGCTGAGCATCCCTCTGGGCGTGCTCGCGGCGAAGTCGAGCGTCGCGTCGCAGATCATCCGGCCCGTGCTGGACTTCATGCAGACGACGCCCGCGTTCGTCTACCTCATCCCCGCCCTGCTGCTGTTCCGCGTCGGCGTCGTGCCCGGCATCGTCGCCACCATCGTCTTCGCCATGGCCCCCGGCGTCCGCCTGACCGAGCTCGGCATCCGCGGCGTCGACAAGGAGGTGGTCGAGGCCGGCCAGGCGTTCGGCTCGTCACCGTGGCGCATCCTGCGTCAGATCCAGCTGCCCCTCGCGAAGCCCAGCATCATGGCCGGGGTCAACCAGGTGATCATGCTCTCGCTCTCGATGGTCGTCATCGCCGGCATGGTCGGCGCGGGGGGACTGGGCGGCGACATCGTCGCGAGCCTCAACCGCATCGACGTCGGGCTGGGTGCCGAGGCCGGCATCTCGGTCGTCATCCTGGCGATCGTCCTCGACCGCATGACGGCGGCCCTCGGGTCCGACCGTCACGCCCGACGGCTGGCCCGGGCGCAGAACCGCCGGTCCGTCCCGCCGACCCCGGCTCCCGACCGCGCCGAGGCCGAGCAGCCCCTGCCCCCGGCCGACCGCGGCGAACCCGCGACGGCCTCGGCCTAGACCCCGACCACCTGCGGGACGGGAGCAGCACGTACCCACCCGACCCGCGCCTCCTGCACCACCCGAAAGGAACACATGAAGAAGCGCACCATCGCCGCATCGATCGCCCTCGGCACCACCGCCGTCCTCGGACTGGCCGCCTGCTCGCCTCCCGGCAGCAGCTCGTCGGCCGAGGGCGAGACCCTCGACAACGGCGACCAGGCCGTCGTCGACCTCGCCGTGTTCAACGGCTGGGACGAAGGCATCGCGGCCTCGTGGCTGTGGAAGACCGTCCTCGAGGACGAGGGCTACACGGTCAACCTCGAGCCGGCCGACGTGGCCCCCGTCTACAGCGGGCTCACCACCGACGACTACGACGTCGTGCTCGACACCTGGCTGCCGACCACCCACGCCTCGTACATCGAGCAGTACGGCGACGACCTGACCGATCTCGGCGCCTGGAACGACGGCGCCAAGCTCGCGGTCGCCGTGAACGAGGACGCCCCGATCGACTCGCTCGACGAGCTGGCGGCCAACGCGGACCTGTTCGGCGGCAAGATCGTCGGCATCGAGCCGGGTGCAGGCCTCACGGCCGCCGTCCAGGACGAGACCATCCCCACCTACGGCCTGAGCGACCTGCAGTTGCAGACCTCGTCGACCGCCGCCATGCTGACCGAGCTCAAGAGCGCGACCGACGCGGGCGAGAACATCGCGGTGACGCTGTGGAGCCCGCACTGGGCCTACGACGCGTTCCCCATCAAGGACCTCGCCGACCCCGAGGGCACCCTGGGCGACGCCGAGGGCATCCACTCGTTCGGCGGCAAGAGCTTCACGGCGGACTTCCCGCAGCTGACCGAGTGGCTGCAGGGCTTCGAGATGGACACCGAGACCCTGTCCTCGCTCGAGAACGCCATGTTCAACGGTGACGAGGTCGACGGCGACGACTACGCCCCCGTCGTCGAGAAGTGGATCTCCGAGAACCAGGACTACGTCGACGGCCTCACCAGCTGATCCGATCCGCCTAGGACGTCGCCCCGGCCGAGCCCCGCTCGCCCGGGGCGTCGTCGTACCGGGCGCCCGGCGGGGTGCCGGGGCGGGGCCCGGTGGGTGGGTGACGGAGCCGGGTGAAACCACAGCCGGACGACACCCGACGCACAGCGAACCCCGAGGTCACACCCCGGGAGGCGCGGGTAGCGTCGTCGACGGACGTCACCGAGACGTCGTCGCACCACCCGCACGAGCACCACGAGAGGCACCACCCGTGAGCACCACCGCACCGACCGACGTCCTGAGGAGAATGGCCCGCGTCATCACGCGCACCGTCTCGTCCGACCTCGTCCAGGTGTCGACCCCGGACCGCGTGCTCGGCCACGTCCGAGCCGAGCAGGGCGCCTTCGTCGCGCTGCGCGGCGCCGACCCCCGCTGGGGCGAGGTCGTCGGGCGGTACCCCTCCGAGGGGCTCGCCCTCGAGGCCCTGCGGCAGCGCAAGCGTTCGATCTGAACCGCCGCCGGGCCCGCCCGTCCGTGCGGCGCCACCGATAGGGCGCAACGGGCGCTCGGGGGCTAGACGCCGACGCCCGCGAAGAACGACGTGAGCTGACGCGTGATGCGCTCGCGCGCCTCCTCGTCCGAGATCGTGGCCGAACCGTCTCCGGACTGCTCGCCGTAGCTGCCGAACTGTGCGTGGTTCGACCCGTCGATCTCGACCACCGACGCGCTGCCCGGCAGCATGTCGCGGTAGGACGCGATCTTCGCGGGGGTGCTGAGGCCGTCCTCAGAACCACCGAGGCTGAGGACGGCGAGCTCGTCGTCGTCCGAGAGGTCGGTCGTCGCGCAGTACGAGCCGAGGAGCACCAGGGCGTCCACCGACCTGTCGTCGGCGGCGTACTGACAGGCACGCACCCCGCCGAGCGAGTGACCGCCGACCGCCCACGCGTCGACCTCGGGGGCGAGGTCGGTGAAGGTCGACAGCGGGCGGGGGTCGAGGATGCCGAACCCGAGCGTGGGTCGTTCGACGACGACGGTGACGCCGGTGGCGACGAGGCCCGCGAAGGTCTGTTCGTAGGCCTGCGGGTCGACCCGGGCACCGGCGACGAACACGAGACCCTGGCCGGTGGCGGCCGTCTCGGTCGGTCGCATCACGACCGTGTCGGGTCTGCTCGTCACCTCGACCCGTTCGTCGGCGGACACCGAGGCGAGCGAGGACGCCGTCGCCGACATCGGCGTCTTGGCCCAGACGAAGAACCCCGTGGCGGCGAGCACGACCACGGCGAACAGTCCGAGGGCCACGCCCTTGAGCACGCGTCGTCGCCGGGAGGCGTGACGCCGGGGAGGAGAGGGCGGGGCGGACTCGTGACGGGAAGCTGTGGATCGTCTCACCGTTCCATCGTCCCAGGGGCCAGCCGGGACGGAGCCGTGCGTCATGCGACAGGCTCGGGGGATGCCCTGGATACAACTCGTCATCTCGCTCGTCGCCGCCGTCGTCCTCACCTTCGTCATCTCGGCCGTCGTCGGCCTGGTCGTCGGCGTGGTCGCCAAGCGCAAGGAGTGGGCGCAGGCCTTCGTGACGCGCATGCGCCGCCCCTTCCGCGCCACGCTGCTCGTCGTGCTGCTCGTCGTCGCGCTGACCACGTCGTTCGACGCCCTGCTCCCCGCCGACTACCCGGGGGAGGGGTGGGTGTCACAGGCCTTCCGCTGCGCCGTCATCGTCGTCGTCGCCTGGTTCGTGGGTGCCCTCGCGATCTTCTTCGAGGACCTCGGCCTGTCGCGCTACCGGGTCGACACCCCCGACAACCGGGTGGCGCGTCGGGTCCGCACCCAGGTGCTCATCCTCCGACGGCTGACCGTGGCCCTGATCGTGATCCTGGCCGCGGGCACCGTGCTGCTCGGGTTCCCGGGGGTCGAGGCGGTCGGTGCGAGCGTCCTCGCGAGTGCGGGGCTGGTCTCGGTCGTCGCGGGCCTCGCGGCGCAGTCGACCCTGGCGAACGTCTTCGCGGGCATCCAATTGGCCTTCAGCGACGCCATCCGCATCGACGACGTCGTCGTGGTCGAGGGGCAATGGGGCCTGATCGAGGAGATCACCCTGTCGTACGTCGTCGTCCACGTCTGGGACGACCGGCGTCTCGTGCTGCCGTCGACCTACTTCACGACCACCCCGTTCGAGAACTGGACGCGGCGCAACAGCGAGCTGCTCGGAGCGGTCGAGTTCGACCTGGACTGGCGGGTCGATCCGGGGGCCATGCGGAAGGAGCTCGACGTGATCCTCGCGGGGACGGACCTCTGGGACGGACGCACCAAGGTGCTCCAGGTCACCGACGCCCAGGCCGGCTACGTGCGGGTGAGGGTGCTCGTCACGGCCAAGGACGCACCGACCCTGTTCGACCTGCGCTGCCTCGTCCGCGAGGACCTGATCGCCTGGCTGCACGCGAAGAGCCCGCAGTCGATCCCGCGGACGCGGGTGCAGATGGTCGAGGCCGAACCGGCGCCGAAGGGACGGGCCCACCGGTCGACGTCGGAGGCCTCCGCCCTGTTCAGCGGCGACAACGCCGACTCCGAACGCACGGCGCTCTTCACGGCGGCCATCCCGATCCACGACGTCGCCGAGTACCAGGCCTCGCTCGGCGCCGAGGCGGAACACGACCCGCACGTCGCGGGACGACCCGGTGGCCTGCCGACCGGCCGTCCCGACGGCGACCCGGCCGGGCCGACGCCCGGCGTCGACGGGCGTCGCTGACGCGACCACACGGACGAGGAGGCGCGCCCCGCCAGAGCGGGACGCGCCTCCTCGGTGTCTCGGCGGACGTCAGTCGTCGTCGTTCGCGGCCTCGATGGCGTTGCCCACGGCGATCGCGGTCGACGCCGCCCAGCTGATCGCCATGAGGGCGAGGCGCCAGTCACGAGGGCCGGCGCTCAGGCTCTTGAGGAGGCTGATGCCGGAGAAGATCGCGCTGATGATCGCGCCGTTGAAGAGGAATTTGCGCACGGTGGGGCTCCCAGGGGTCGTTTCGACCACGGTACCGCGTGACGTGGCACGAGTCCGGGTGGGGGTAGGTTGAGCTGCCCGGCGTCCCGTGCCGGTGCGTCCTGCGGTCGAAGGAGAATGCCGTGCGCACTGCCCTGCTCGGAGGCGTGTTCGTGTTGCTCGGCCTCGTGGCCGTGTTCACCGGCGTCCTGACCGGTGACGAACTGCTCGCGCTCGTCGAACGGGTCGCGCCCGTCCTCGGCTTCGTCGTCGGCCTGACGATCGTCGCGGAGCTCGCGGCGGAGGCCGGACTCTTCTCGTGGCTGGCGTCCGCCTCGGCCCGGCTGGCCGGAGGGCGGGTGCTCGTGCTGTGGCTCCTGGTCGTGGCGCTCGCGGTGCTCTGCACGGTGTTCCTCTCGCTCGACACGACGGCGGTGCTGCTCACGCCGGTGGTCGTGATCGTGGCCCGGCACGCCGGCCTGCCGCCGATGCCGTTCGCGCTGACGACGGTGTGGCTCGCGAACTGCGCCTCGATGCTGTTGCCGGTCTCGAACCTCACCAACCTGCTCGCGCTGCACGAGCTCGGATCACCGGCCCCCGTGCAGTTCGCCGCCTTGGTCGCACCCGCCGCCGTGGTGGGCGTCGTCGTCCCCGTCGTGGCCATCGGACTGCGCTACCGCCGTCAGCTGGTCGGCCGGTTCGAGGCGCCGGCGTCCGAGCCCGTGGCCGACCGCGTGCTCTTCGGCGTCGCCGCGGTCGCGACGGGGCTGCTCGTGCCGGCCCTGGTCTCGGGCGTCGAGGTATGGATCCCCGCCGCCGTCGCGGCGCTCGTGCTCGTCGTCACCACGGCCGTCCGCCGCCGCGGCGTCCTCCGACTCGGACTGGTGCCGTGGGGCACGCTGCTCTTCGCCGGCGGGCTGTTCCTCGTCGTCGAGGCCGCTCACTCGCTCGGCCTGGCCGACCTGCTCGGAGCCGTCGTGGGCACCGGCGACCGACTGCCCGACCTGCTGCGACTGGCGGGCGGCAGCGCGGTGGCCGCGAACGTGGCCAACAACCTCCCGGCCTACCTCGCCCTCGAGCCGGTGGCCGGGTCGCCGCTGCGGCTCGTCGCCGTGCTCGTCGGGGTCAACATCGGCTGTCTCGTGACGCCGTGGGCCTCGCTCGCCACGCTGCTCTGGCACTCGCGCTTGTCGTCGATGGGCGTCGAGGTCGCGTGGGGGCGGTTCGTGCTCGCCGGCCTCGGGGTGGCGGCGGTCGCCGTGCCGCTCGCGGTCGTCGCGACGGTGCTGTTCGTCTGAGGGTCCCGGGCGCTCGGGCCCGACGCGGGCGCGGTCGCGAGGTGACGGCGCGCGAAGGCGAGGGTCCGCCTCAGCTGGCCGAGCCGCGCCTCCTGTTCCCCTTCGGTGTGCACCTCGGCGGCGACGGTGCCGGCCCACCCCGACCGGGCCAGGTGGGTGAGCACCTCGGCGACCGGCTGCGTGCCGAGACCCGGCACCCGGTGCTGGTCGTGCAGCCCGCCGGGGCGGGACGAGACGACGCCGTCGGTCAGGTGGACGTGGCGCAACCTCGGCCCGAGCGCCAGGGCGAGGTCGAGCGCGTCGCGCCCGGCGACGGCGGCGTGCGAGAAGTCGAGGGTGGCCGCCTCCACGTCGAGGGACGAGGGGTCGTGTCCCGGGCGGTAGGGGTCGAACCCGGCCGGCCCGAACCTCACGGGGAACATGTTCTCGACGGCGAGGGTGACGCCCGTCTCGGTCGCGATCTCGAGGACGACGTCGACGAACCGCGCCGCGTAGGACCGCTGCCAGACGAACGGCGGATGGACGACGACGGTCGTGGCGCCCAGCTCGCGGGCCAGTCCGGCCGAGCGCCGCAGCTTGTCGACCTGGTCACGACCGAAGGCGAAGTGCGCGACGGGCAGGACGGGGGCGTGCACCGAGAGCACGGGCAGCCCCCACCGGGCGGTCGCCGCACGGAGCAGCTCGGGGCGTCGGGTCGCCCGGTCGGCCGTCACCATCACCTCGACCCCGTCGAAGCCGGTGAGCCGCGCGAGCCGGAAGGCCTCGTCGGTCGACAGCGGGAAGACGCAGGACGTGCTCATTCCGACCGTGATCACGCGGCCAGGCTACGACCGGGGTGTCTCGGCGCCGTCGACCCCGCGGTGAACAGTGCGGGAACGGCGGGCTACAGCCAGTCGCGGCGCTTGAACTGCCACCAGAGCAGGCCGCCGATCGCCACGATCAGCACGCACGAGGTGACGAAGCCGGCGGCGGACTGGAACCCCGGATACGGCACGTTCTGCCCGTAGAACCCGGTGATCGCCGTGGGCACCGCGATGATGGCCGCCCAGCTCGTCACCTTCTTCATGATGAGGTTCATGCGGTTGGACTGCAGGTTGAGGTTCGTGTCGAGGATGGTCGAGACGAGGTCGCGCAGGGAGTCGTTCTGCTCGGCCACGCGCAGCACGTGGTCGTAGACGTCCTGGAAGTACGGGTGCATGGCGGAGTCGACCTCCTTCAGGTCGCGGCGCAGCAGCGTGTTCAGCACCTCGCGCATCGGCGACGCGACCCGGCGCAGCTGGACGAGGCTCTTCCGCAGGGCGAACGAGCGCTTCTGCACGTCGAGGGTCCGGGGCGCGGGGTCGAAGAGGTCGTCGGCGATGCCCTCGATCTCGTCGTCCAGCGCGTCCGTGGCGTCGAAGTGCCGGTCCACGACGCAGTCGAGCAGACCCCAGAGGAAGTACGAGACGCCGTGCGACGCCAGGTCGCGGTTCTGGTCGAAGGTCGCCTGCAGCCGGGTGACGTCGAACTCCGGATGGTGGATCGTCACGAGGGCGCGCTCCGTGATGAACGCCTTCACCTCGCTCGTGTCGAGCACGCCGCTGGCCCGGTCGAACCGCACGTCGTAGAGAGCGGTGAACAGATGGTTGTCGTAGCGGTCGACCTTGGGCCGCTGTCCGTCCTGGAGCGCGTCCTCGACGGCGAGCTCGTGCAGTCCGAGTTCGTCCTCGAGCGAGGCGAGGTCGCCGGCGGTCGGGTCGGTGAGGTCGATCCACACGTGGCAGCCGTCCGTCTCGAGGTGGTCGCTCACCTCGTGCAGCGGGAAGTCGTGGGCGATCAGCTGGCCCCCTCGGTAGGCGCGCGTGACGATGGTCGTGTCGGGACGGGCGCCGTCGTCGGTGGGGCCATGAGGCCCCTCGGTGCGCGGGGGACGGGTGTCGGTCATGGGGCGCATGCTATTCCCGTGACCTCCTACACGAAGCAGCGTGCCGACGCCCCCGCCGGCTTCTTCGAGGCCGAGGCGGCCGGTCTCGCCTGGCTCGCCGAGGCCACGCCCCGAGGAGGCGCGCGCACGGTCGGCGTCCAGGCCGCGTCCCCGGGGCGCATCGACCTCGATCCCGTGCACGAGGTCCGTCCCACGGCGGAGGCCGCACGGGCCTTCGGCGAGGCCCTCGCGGTGACCCACGCGAGCGGTGCGGAGGCGTTCGGTGCGCCTCCTCGGGGGTGGGCGGGGCCGTGCTTCATCGGCAGCCGTCCGATGACGGTGCGACCGAAGGCGACCTGGGGGGTCTTCTACGCCGAGCAGCGGGTCCTGCCCTACGCCCGCGTCGCCGTCCGGGCGGGCGGTCTCGACCGGGCGGGCCTCGAGGTCGTCGAGCGAGCCTGCCGCCTCGTCGCCGAGGGCGCGTTCGACGACGACCTGCCCCCGGCCCGCCTCCACGGGGACCTGTGGGCCGGCAACGTGCTCTTCGACGCCGGGGGAGTCGTGCTCATCGACCCGGCCGCCCACGGCGGTCATCCCGAGACCGACCTGGCGATGCTGGCCCTGTTCGGCTGCCCGCACCTCGAGGACGTGCTGGCGGGCTACGAGGCGCGCTCGCCGCTGGGCGAGGGGTGGCGGGGTCGCGTGCCACTGCACCAGCTCCACCCGTTGGCCGTGCACGCCGCCGGACACGGACCGAGCTACGGGGCGTCCCTCGTGCGGGCCGCCGAGGCGACCCTGCGCCTCGTCTGACGATCGTCCGGGTGGGGTACGCCGGTCGCCAGGAGCCGTCTGGGGCACCGCTGATAATCTGGCCGTCCCGCGTCCGAGCGGGCGATGCGACAGGAGCCGACCCACCCCATGCCCGACACCCCCGAACGTTACGGCTTCGTCGTCGTCTCCAACCGCCTCCCCGTCGACCGGGTCATCGCCGACGACGGGTCGGCGTCGTGGCAGCACTCGCCCGGGGGTCTCGTCACCGCCCTCGAACCCGTCATGAAGGCCAACGACGGGGCGTGGGTGGGCTGGGCGGGCCAACCCGACCTCGAGTTCGAGCCCTTCGAGTCCGACGGCATCGAGATCGTCCCCGTGCCGCTCAGCGCCGACGAGGTGCAGCGCTACTACGAGGGCTTCAGCAACGACACGCTCTGGCCGCTCTACCACGACGTCATCGCCGCCCCGACCTACCACCGGGTCTGGTGGGAGTCCTACGTGCAGGTCAACCAGCGCTTCGCCGACCGCGCGGCCGAGATCACCGAAGAGGGCGGCACCATCTGGGTGCAGGACTACCAGCTGCAACTCGTTCCCAAGATGCTGCGCGAGGCCCGGCCCGACGTCACCATCGGGTTCTTCAACCACATCCCGTTCCCGCCGCTCGGCATCTTCTCGCAGCTGCCCTGGCGGCAGCAGATCGTCGAGGGCCTGCTCGGTGCCGACGTCATCGGCTTCCAGCGGGCGGACGACGCGTCGAACTTCTCCCGCGCCGTCCGCCACCTGCTCGGGTACTCGACGACGCGCCCCTACATCGAGGTCCCGGTCGACGACGAGTCCGCGCCGGTCTCGCGCCGGGGCACCAAGGTCCGTCGGGTGCTGGCGAAGCACTTCCCGATCTCGATCGACGCCGCCAGCTACGAAGAGCTCGCCGCGCGCCCGGACGTGCAGGCCAGGGCGCGCGAGATCCGCGAGGGCCTCGGCAACCCCAAGACGATCATGCTGGGCGTCGACCGTCTCGACTACACGAAGGGCATCCGGCACCGCATGAAGGCGTTCGGCGAGCTGCTCGCCGACGGTCGGCTCAGCGTCGAGGACGCCACGCTCGTGCAGGTCGCGAGCCCGAGCCGTGAGCGGGTCGAGACGTACAAGCTGCTGCGCGACGAGATCGAGCTCACCGTCGGCCGCGTGAACGGCGACTACGGCACCATGAGCCACACGGCCATCAGCTACCACCACCACGGCTACCCGCGCGAAGAGATGGTGGCGTTGTACCTCGCCGCCGACATCATGCTGGTCACGGCCCTCCGCGACGGCATGAACCTGGTCGCGAAAGAGTACGTGGCGGTGCGGCGCGACAACGACGGCGTGCTCGTGCTCAGCGAGTTCGCCGGCGCGGCCGACGAGCTCAAGAGCGCCCTGCTGATCAACCCGCACGACATCGGCGGCCTCAAGAACACCATCATGCGCGCCGTCGAGATGCCCAAGCGCGACCGCACCACCCGCATGCGGGCCCTGCGCCGTCGCGTCCTCGAGAACGACGTGGCCAAGTGGTCGGCGTCCTTCCTGCAGGCCCTCGAGAACGTGCGACCCGGGCAGCAGATCACGCCCGCCCCGGCCTCGGCGACGACGGACGGTGACGTCTCGTGACCGGTTCCGACCCCCTGGCCCTGAGCGACGCGCTCGGTCGTCTCGCGACGACCCCGCGCCTCCTCGTCGCGCTCGACTTCGACGGCACCCTGGCGCCCGAGGTCGACGCGCCCCTGCGGGCCCGGGCGTTGCCCGCGGCCCTGGACGCGATCATGCGCCTGTCGGCACTCGACCAGACCACCGTCGCCCTCGTGTCCGGGCGCGACCTCGCCTCGTTGATCGAGGTCAGCCAGACCCCCGACGAGGTGCTGTTGGTCGGCTCGCACGGCATCGAGGTGCGGGTCGACGGTCACGAGACCTCGTTGAGCGACGACGAGAAGGCCGGCCGTGCGCGCTTGTCCGATGCCGTCCACGGTGTGGCCGAGGGGCGTGAGGGCGTCTTCGTCGAAGAGAAACCCGCAGGCCTCGCCCTGCACACGCGGCTCGCGGACGCCGCGACCACCGAGGCCGTCCACGCGGCGGCCCGCGAGGCCGTCGAGGCGCTCGGCGGCATGCACGAGCGCGTCGGCAAGAACGTCCTCGAGTTCGCCGTCCGGGCGACCGGCAAGAACGACGGCATCGACCGGCTCCGGGAGGCCGTCCAGGCCACGGGCGTCCTCTACGCCGGGGACGACGTCACCGACGAGGACGGCTTCCGGGCACTCGGCGAGGGCGACCTGTCGATCAAGGTCGGCCCGGGCGAGACGGGGGCGATGCATCGCGTCGCCGACCCCGCCGCCGTGGCGGACCTGCTCGTCGAACTGGCCGGCCTGCGTGGGCATCTCGGTCATGCCTGACAGCGCATGCCTTGAACGGGTGTGATGGCCGGGTCTGAGCATTCCCAGGTGACTGCAAGGTAGTCTGGACACCCCGCCGCGACTCCCCGCCGCCGCTCAGCCGAGCCGGTCCGACGAGGTCGCCAGCCGACGGAGGTCTTCGTGATCGTAGTCCTGACAGCGTTCGCCGTGGCGGCCGTCGTCGTGGCCTGCGTCGGCGGACGCCTCGGCCGTTCGCTCTTCCTCTGGGCGTCCGTCGTCCCCTTCGCCGCCTTCGCCTTCACGGCCCTCCAGGGGCCCGCCGTGTTGTCGGGCGAGGTGCCCACCGAGGCCGTGCCGTGGATTCCGCAGCTCGCCATCTCGCTCACCCTGCGCATGGACGTCCTCGCCTGGGTCCTCGCGCTCGTCGTCACGGGCATCGGCGGCCTCGTGCTCGTCTACTGTGCGCGCTACTTCGAGCGGGACGAGGCCGGTCGGGCACGGTTCGCCGCCGTGCTGGTGGCCTTCGCCGGAGCGATGTACGGCCTCGTCACGAGCGACGACGTGTTCGTCCTGTTCGTCTTCTGGGAGGCCACGAGCGTCTTCTCGTACCTGTTGATCGGGCACTACACGGCGAAGCAGGCCAGCCGCGGGGCCGCGTTGCAGGCTCTCATCGTGACGACCGCGGGCGGGCTCGCGATGCTCGTCGGCCTCGTGATCCTCGCCGTCCAGGGCGGCACGAGCTCGTTGTCCCAGCTCGTCGAGCAGCCACCCACCGGGACGGTCGTCACGGTCGCCGTCGTGCTCGTACTCGTCGGGGCGCTGTCGAAGTCGGCACTCGTGCCGTTCCACTTCTGGCTCCCGGCCGCGATGGCGGCTCCGACGCCGGTCAGTGCCTACCTGCACGCCGCCGCGATGGTCAAGGCCGGCATCTACCTCGTCGCCCGTCTCGCCCCCGGCTACCACGATCAGCCCGGCTGGCAAGAGATCATCGTCACCGTCGGGGTGGTCACGATGGTCCTCGGCGGGTACCGTGCGCTCCGTCAGCACGACCTCAAGCTGGTCCTGGCCTACGGCACGGTGAGCCAACTCGGCTTCCTGACGATCGTGGTGGGGTTCGGCACCCGCGACGCGGCCCTCGCCGGGCTCGCCCTGCTGGTCGCCCACGCCCTGTTCAAGTCGACGCTCTTCCTCGTGGTGGGGGTCATCGACCACCGGGCGGGCACGCGAGACCTGCGCAAGCTCTGCGGGCTCGGTCGACAGGCTCCCGTCCTCCTCGTGGTGACGCTCCTCGCCCTCGCCTCGATGGCCGGCGTGCCGCCGACCTTCGGCTTCGTCGCGAAGGAGGCCGTGCTCACGGCCCTCTACGACGACGCCGTGACCGGGTCGGCCTGGGGCGTCGTCGCCCTGGTCGGCGTCGTCGTCGGCTCGATCCTGACCACCGCCTACAGCCTGCGGTTCCTCTGGGGGGCCTTCGGTCGCAAGAAGGGCGTCGAGCCGGTCGACTTCGTCCGTGAGCACGTCGACTTCCTGGCGTCGCCGATCGTCCTCGCCGTCGCCGGCCTGGTGCTCGGCCTCGTCTCGTACCAGGTCGGTCCGGTCTTCGCTCGTTATGCCGACACGCTCCCCGCGGCCCCGGGCGAGCACGGCCCCTACTACCTGGCGCTCTGGCACGGTCTCGAGCCCGCGCTCGGCTTCACGGCGGTCTCGCTCGGGGTCGGGGCCCTCCTCTTCTGGCAGCGCGACCGGGTGTCGCAGGTGCAGAAGGCCGTCTCGTTCCTGCCCCGCGCCTCCGACGGGTACGTGCGGATCATGGCGACCATCGACCGGACGGCGTCGCGGACGACCGCGACGACGCAGCGCGGTTCGTTGCCCTTCTACCTCGCCACCATCCTCGTCGTGTTCATCGCCTCGTCGGTGGTGACGCTGGCGCTCAACAGCGACTGGCCGACCACCGCCGTGCTCTGGGACTACCCGGCGCAGCTGGCCATCGGCGGGTTGATGATCATCGGCGCCATCGCGTCGGCGCTCTCCAACAAGAGATTCCAGGCCGTCGTCCTGGTCGGGGTGACCGGCTACGGCATGGCCGCGCTCTTCGCGCTGCACGGGGCCCCCGACCTGGCCCTGACGCAGGCGCTGATCGAGACCATCACCCTCATCGCGTTCGTCCTCGTGCTGCGTCGGCTGCCGGCCCGTCTGGGCGAGCGAAACGGCCGCACCCACCGGGCGATCCGGGCCGTCATCGGCATCTCGGTCGGGTCCGTCATGGCCGCCATCGCCGTGGTCGCCCTGGGGGCACGCTCGATCCCCACGGTCTCCGGCGCCTTCCCCGACCTCGCCGTCGACGGCGGTCACGGCCGCAACGTCGTCAACGTGACGCTCGTCGACATCCGCGGATGGGACACCATGGGCGAGATCGCGGTCCTCATCGTCGCCGCGACCGGTGTCGCGAGCCTGGTCTTCCTGACCTCCCGCGCCGACGTCCTGCCCCGGCCCGAGCGGCGTACGCGTGCCCAGCGGTTCCTGGCACGGGTCCGGCCCGTGCGCGAGCCGGCGCCGGTCGTGCCCGTCGGCGGGGCGACGGCGCAGATCGGCGACAGCACCGAGGGCGACCGGCGCGCCTGGTTGCTGGCCGGGCGCAAACTCGCCCCGCAGAACCGGTCGATCCTGCTCGAGGTGGTCGTGCGGCTGATCTTCCACGCCATCATCGTCGTCTCGATCTACCTGCTCTTCGCCGGTCACAACCTGCCCGGCGGCGGCTTCGCCGGCGGTCTGGTGGCGGGCTTCGCCTTCGTGGCCCGGTACCTCGCGGGCGGTCGGTACGAACTCGGTGCGGCCGCGCCCCTCGATGCCGGCAAGCTCCTCGGTGCCGGTCTCCTGACGGTCGCCGCGACGGCACTCGTCCCGCTCTTCTTCGGCGTCGACGCCCTGACCTCGACCTGGGTCGAGGCCGAGGTGCCGCTGCTCGGCCACGTCGAGTTCGTCACGTCGACCTTCTTCGACGTCGGCGTCTACCTGGTCGTCGTCGGGCTCGTCCTCGACGTGCTCCGGAGCCTCGGAGCCGAGGTCGACCGTCAAGAAGAAGAGGACGCGTTCGGCCACCCGAGCGAGGTGTCCGAACCCGAAGAGGAGGCGCTCCCCGTGTCCGTCGCCGGTACGCCCCCGACCGAGCGGGGCCGCGCATGAGCGTCTCCCTCGTCCTGATCGTCGTCATGGCCGCGCTGTACGCCTGCGGCGTCTACCTGCTGCTCGAGCGCAGCATGACCCGTGTGCTGCTGGGCTTCCTGCTCGTCGGGAACGCCACGAACATCCTCATCCTCCTCATGTCCGGACGGCGCGGCGCGGCCCCCGTGGTCGACGGCCAGGCCGATCCGGCCGACTTCGCCGACCCGCTGCCGCAGGCGTTCGTGCTGACGGCCATCGTCATCACCTTCGGCATCTCGGCCTTCATGCTCGCGTTGATCTACCGGTCGTGGCGGCTGGCCCAGGGAGACACCCTCGCGGACGACGCCGAAGACCTCGAGATCGGGCGTCGAGGCGTCCCGGCCGAAGAAGAGTCCGAACAGGGCGACGGTGACGACGAGGCCGGTGGCGACAGCGAGTTCGGCAGCCGTGCCGAAGCGGCCGTGCCGACGGACGACCGGTCGCTGCGCGACGACCGGCCTCACCACGACGAGAAAGGGCACCGAGCATGAACCTCAGCTACCTCGTGCCGCTCGTCGTCCTCATCCCGCTGCTCGGAGCCGCGGCGGCCCTGATCGCCGGTCGGCGGCCCCGCTCGCAGGCCGTGGTCTCGATCGTCGCCCTGGCGCTCGTCGTCGTCATCAGCCTGGTGCTGCTCGTGGTCGTAGACACGCACGGAGCGATCGCCGTGCAGGTGGGCGGTTGGCAGGCGCCGTTCGGCATCACGCTCGTCGTCGACCGTCTCGCCGCTCTCATGCTCAGCATCTCGTCGATCGTCCTGCTGGCGGTGTTCGTGTTCTCGGTCGGGCAGGGCCAGGCCGACGGTGACGGCGAGGCACCGGTCTCGATCTACAACCCGACCTACCTCATCCTCGCCACGGGCGTGTTCAACGCCTTCATCGCGGGTGACCTCTTCAACCTCTACGTGGGCTTCGAGATCCTCCTGGTGGCCAGCTACGTGCTGATCACCCTCGGCGGCACCGAGCAGCGCATCCGGGCCGGCGTGGTCTACATCGTCGTCAGCCTGGTGTCGTCCGTCCTGTTCCTCGCCTCCATCGCGATGATCTACGGAGCGCTCGGCACGGTCAACATCGCCGACATCGCCCAGAAGATGGACACCATCCCGCCCGACGTGCAGACGATCATCCACGTCATGCTGCTCACGGCGTTCGGCATCAAGGCGGCGATCTTCCCGCTGTCGTTCTGGCTGCCCGACTCGTACCCGACCGCTCCCGCCCCCGTCACCGCCGTGTTCGCCGGCCTGCTGACCAAGGTGGGCGTCTACGCCATCATCCGCACCGAGACGGTGCTGTTCGTCGAGAGCAACGTCAACGTCTACCTGCTGATCATCGCGTTGCTGACGATGATCGTGGGCATCCTCGGGGCCGTGGCCCAGGCCGACATCAAGCGTCTGCTCTCGTTCACCCTGGTCAGCCACATCGGCTACATGATCTTCGGCATCGCACTCGGGACCGTCGAGGGCCTGGCCGCCACGATCTACTACGTCGTGCACCACATCACGGTGCAGACCACGCTCTTCCTCGGGGCGGGCCTGATCGAACGGCGAGGCGGCACGGCGTCGATCACCCGCCTGGGCGGTCTCCTCAAGGCGGCACCGATCGTCGCCGTCCTCTTCTTCATCCCGGCCCTCAACCTGGGCGGCATCCCGCCGTTCTCCGGTTTCATCGGCAAGGTCGCGCTCTTCGAGGCCGGTGCCCGGCTCGACGATCCCCTCGTGTACGTCCTCATCGGAGCCGGGGCCCTCACGTCGCTGCTGACGCTCTACGCGCTCATGCGTGCCTGGAACCTCGCGTTCTGGCGCCCGAAGGCCGATGTCGACGACCACGAGTCACCCTTCACCGAGCACCTCGAGGAGGCCCCGGGTCGGGTGGCCGTCCAGCGACGTCGCACCAACCCCCGCACCATGGTGGGCGCGACCGCGGGCATGGTGCTCGTCTCGCTCGCCCTGACCTTCGCCGCGGGCCCGCTCTACGGTGTCGCCGAACGTGCGGCCGGCCGGGTCTACGGCTCGAACGACTACGTGCAGACGGTCTTCCCGGGCGGTCAGGGCGAGACGACGTCCGACCCGTCGTCGCCCGAGCCCGAACCCGCCTCGGACTCCGCAGACGAGGGGAGCACCCCGTGACCGGCCGTCCCACCCGCGGCGAGGTCGGCCGCAGCCTCGCCCGGCAGCTCCCCCTGCTCGTCGGACTGGTCGTCCTCTGGATGGCCTTGTGGAACCAGTTCACCGTCCTGGCCTTCGTCACCGGCGTCGCCGTGGCGCTGCTCGTGACCCGGGTGTTCTTCCTGCCCCCGGTCGAACTGAGCGGCCGGTTCAACCTCTGGTACGCCGTGGTCTTCCTGGCGCACTTCGTGGTCGACCTGGTGCGCGCCTCCGTCATCGTCGCCTGGCAGGCCGTCCGACCTCGCGGCGTGACCTCGAACGCGATCGTCGCGGTGCAGCTGCACACGAGGTCGGACTTCATCATGACCCTCGTCGCCGAGGCGATCTCGCTCGTCCCCGGGTCGCTCGTGGTCGAGGCCGACCGCGAGCGGTCGATCCTCTACCTGCACGCGCTCGCGGTCGAGGACCTCGCCGGTGTCGAGGGCGTCCGCGACGGCGTCCTGGTCGTCGAGGCCCGCCTCGTCCGGGTGCTCGGCAGCGACGACGACCGCCGTCGCATCGCGGAGGGCACCCCGGCCGCGGCCGAGGTCCACGAAGCGGTCAGCCGTTCCTCGTCCCACGAAGGAGGTCCCTCGTGACCGTCGTCGCCTACGTCGTCGGAGCGCTCTTCGCGTTCGCCGGCCTCGCGTCGGTCATCCGCATCGTGCGGGGGCCGTCCATCCTCGACCGCATGATCGCGTCCGACATGCTGCTGACCACCCTGATCTGCGTGCTCGCCGCCGACATGGTCTTCAACGGCCACACCCGGACCATCCCGGTCATCCTCGCCCTCGCGCTGACGGCCGTCCTCGGCTCCATCACGGTCGCGCGCTACGTCTCGAAGCAGGATCCCTCGTGATCCCCGAGACGGTCTACGACGTGGCGGCCTCGGTCATGCTCATCGGCGGGGCACTGCTCTCGGTCGCGGCGGGCATCGGCCTCCTGAGGTTCCCCGACGCCCTGTCGCGCATGCACGCCGCGACCAAGCCGCAGATCTTCGGCCTCATCCTGGTCCTGGCGGCGATCGCGCTCGACCAGCACACCGTGGGGACGATCGCGTCCCTGCTCGTCGTCCTCGTCTTCCAGATGCTCACCGCACCCATCTCGGCGCACATGATCGGTCGGGCGGGGTACCGCAACGGCGACCTCCTGCGCGATCGGTTGGTCGTGGACGAACTCGACGACGCCGTGGCCCGGGCGGCCGGCGAGATCGCCGAGACGACCGAGGGCGACGTCGCCGATCTCGACGTGTCCGACCTGCCCGTCGGGTCGGCCGACGCGTTGGCCGTCGAGATGGACCGGGTCGGGGACTCGTCCGGGCTCGACGACAGGCAGGGTGACGACGACGCCCGCGACCACGAGGGTCGGCGGACGCGGTCGACCGGAGACGCCGCGGGGGAGCCGGGCGAGCTCTGAGGCCGTCGGCGACGGTGGACGGCACGAGCGCGGTCACGCCCTAAACTCGACCCATGCCAGAGAAGCCCACCCCGGACGGGATCGACATCAAACCCCGCAGCCGCGTCGTCACCGACGGCGTCGAGGCCACCACGTCGCGAGGCATGCTCCGTGCCGTCGGCATGGGCGACGAGGACTGGAGCAAGCCCCAGATCGGCATCGCCAGCAGCTGGAACGAGATCACCCCCTGCAACCTGTCGCTCGACCGTCTGGCCCAGGGTGCCAAGGAAGGCGTCCACGCCGGGGGAGGGTACCCGCTCCAGTTCGGCACCGTCTCGGTGTCCGACGGCATCTCGATGGGCCACGAGGGCATGCACTTCTCGCTGGTCTCACGCGAGGTGATCGCCGACAGCGTCGAGGTCGTCATGAACGCCGAGCGGCTCGACGGGTCGGTGTTGCTCGCCGGTTGCGACAAGTCGCTGCCCGGCATGCTGATGGCCGCCGCCCGGCTCGACCTCGCCAGCGTCTTCCTCTACGCCGGCAGCGTCGCCCCCGGTTGGGTCAAGCTCAGCGACGGCACCGAGAAGAACGTCACGATCATCGACTCGTTCGAGGCCGTGGGCGCCTACAAGGCCGGCAACATGAGCGACGACGACCTGAAGGCGATCGAGTGCGCCATCGTGCCGGGCGAGGGCGCCTGTGGCGGGATGTACACGGCCAACACCATGGCCAGCGTCGCCGAGGCCCTCGGCATGAGCCTCCCCGGTTCGGCGGCCCCGCCGTCGGCCGACCGCCGCCGCGACTACTTCGCCCACCGTTCGGGCGAGGCCGTCGTCGAGATGCTCCGTCAGGGCATCACGACGCGCGACATCCTCACCAAGAAGGCGTTCGAGAACGCCATCGCCGTGGCCATGGCCTTCGGTGGCTCGACCAACGTCGTGTTGCACCTGCTCGCCATCGCGTACGAGGCCGAGGTCGACCTGACCATCGACGACTTCAACCGCATCGGCGACAAGGTGCCGCACATCGGCGACCTCAAGCCCTTCGGCAAGTACGTCATGAACGACGTCGACCGCATGGGTGGCGTCCCCGTCGTCATGAAGGCGCTGCTCGACGCGGGTCTGCTGCACGGCGACTGCCTCACCGTCACCGGCAAGACCGTCGCCGAGAACCTCGAGTCCATCAAGCCGAAGCCGCTCGACGGCGAGGTGCTGCGGACGCTCGACAACCCGATCCACGCGACCGGCGGCCTCACCGTCCTCAGAGGCTCGATGGCCCCCGAGGGCGCCGTCGTCAAGACGGCGGGCTTCGACGCGTCGGTGTTCGAGGGGCCGGCGAAGGTCTTCGAACGCGAACGTGGCGCCATGGACGCCCTCACCGAGGGGCGCATCGAGTCCGGCGACGTGGTCGTCATCCGCTACGAGGGCCCCAAGGGCGGCCCGGGCATGCGCGAGATGCTCGCCATCACCGCGGCCATCAAGGGCGCAGGGCTCGGCAAAGATGTACTACTGTTGACGGACGGACGATTCTCAGGCGGCACAACCGGCCTGTGCATCGGCCACATAGCACCCGAAGCGGTCGACTCCGGTCCGATCGCCTTCGTGCGCGATGGTGACTTGATTCGGGTCGACATCGCCGCTCGCTCGATCGACCTACTCGTCGACGCCGCAGAGCTGGAAGCCCGCCGAGACGGCTGGGCACCGCTTCCCCCGCGCTACACCCGCGGTGTCCTCGCGAAGTACGCACGCCAGGTCCGCTCCGCGGCCGAGGGCGCCGTCACCTACTGACGCGTCCCACCGCCGGTCGAGCCGTCGCGACGTCGCACCCCGTGCACGGCCGCGTCCCGCACCGTCACCATCGATCACCGACCACGAACAGGGAACCGGCACTGATGCCTGCAGAGTCCACCCCCACGCCCGGCACCGCGACGCGGACGGCCCGGCCGAGCGCCGGCGCGTCCGTCGGGGCGCCGACCGCGCCTCCCGTGCTGACCGGGTCGGGCGCCATCCTCAAGTCGCTCGAGCACCTGGGCGTCACCGACGTCTTCGGGTTGCCCGGCGGAGCCATCATCCCGTTCTACGACGAGTTGATGGCCTCGACGGCGATCCGACACATCCTGGTCCGCCACGAGCAGGGCGCCGGGCACGCCGCCGAGGGCTACGCCGCCGCGTCCGGTCGCGTCGGCGTCGCGATCGCGACGTCCGGCCCCGGCGCGACGAACCTCGTCACGGCGATCGCGGACGCCTACATGGACAGCATGCCGCTGCTGGCCATCACCGGGCAGGTCTTCTCGACCCTCATGGGCACCGACGCCTTCCAGGAGGCCGACATCGTCGGCATCACGATGCCGATCACGAAGCACTCGTTCCTGGTGACCAAGCCCGAGGACATCCCGGCGACGCTCGCCGCCGCGTACCAGATCGCGAGCACGGGGCGTCCCGGCCCGGTGCTCGTCGACATCACGAAGGACGCGCAGCAGAACAGCGCACCCTTCATCTGGCCGCCCGTCGTCGACCTGCCGGGCTACCGACCGGTGACGAGGGCGCACGGCAAGCAGATCACCGCCGCGGCCCAGATGATCGCCGACGCCAAGCAACCCGTCTTCTACGTCGGCGGCGGCGTGATCCGCGCCGGGGCGTCGGCCGAGCTCAAGGCCCTCGTCGAGCTCACCGGGGCTCCCGTCGTCACCACCCTGATGGCCCGCGGTGCGTTCCCCGACACCCACCCGCAACACCTCGGGATGCCCGGCATGCACGGCACGGTGCCGGCCGTGCTGGGACTCCAGGAGAGCGACCTCATCATCGCCCTCGGCGCGCGCTTCGACGACCGGGTGACCGGCAAGGCCGAGCTCTTCGCGCCCGGTGCCAAGGTCGTCCACGTCGACATCGACCCCGCCGAGATCTCGAAGATCCGCATCGCCGACGTGCCCATCGTGGGTGACGCCAAGGTCGTCATCCCCGACCTCACGAGCGCGTTCGCCGAGGTCACGGGTGGGGTCAAGCCCGACATCGCGGCGTGGTGGGAGCACCTCGAGGGTCTTCGCGAACAGTTCCCGCTCGGCTACACCCAGCCCGACGACGGCCTGCTGTCACCCCAGGCGATCATCCAGCGCATCGGGCAGCTCTCCGGCCCCGAGGCGATCTACGCCTCCGGCGTCGGCCAGCACCAGATGTGGGCGGCCCAGTTCATCGAGTACGAGCGCCCGCACGCCTGGCTCAACTCCGGAGGCGCGGGCACGATGGGCTATTCGGTCCCGGCCGCCATGGGGGCCAAGGTCGCCCAGCCCGACCGCGTGGTGTGGGCGATCGACGGCGACGGCTGCTTCCAGATGACCAACCAGGAGTTGGCCACCTGCGTCATCAACGACATCCCGATCAAGGTCGCGATCATCAACAACTCGTCGCTCGGCATGGTGCGGCAGTGGCAGACGCTCTTCTACGAGGGGCGCCACTCGTTCACCGACCTCAACACGGGTCACGAGACGCGCATGGTGCCGGACTTCGTCAAGCTCGCCGACGCCTACGGCGCCCTGGGCATCCGGGTCCGCACCGAGGACGAGGTCGACGCGGCCATCGAGCTCGCCCTCGCGACCAACGACCGCCCGGTCGTCATCGACTTCGTCGTCAGCCGCGACGCGATGGTCTGGCCGATGGTGCCGCAGGGGGTCTCGAACTCCGAGATCCAGCACGCCCGCGCCCTCGCTCCCGAGTGGGACGACGAGGCGCCGGGCACGAGCGCCTCCGACACCACCCGCGACGGCGACATGACCGGAGAACACGCATGAGCCACGTCCTGTCCCTGCTCGTCGAAGACAAGCCGGGTCTGCTGACCCGTGTCGCCGGCCTCTTCGCCCGGCGCGGCTTCAACATCGAGAGCCTCGCCGTCGGCAAGAGCGAGGTCGAGGGGCTGAGCCGCATCACGGTCGTCGTCGACGTCGAAGAACTGCCGCTCGAGCAGGTCACCAAGCAGCTGAACAAGCTCATCAACGTGATCAAGATCGTCGAGCTGGACTACTCGCAGTCCGTGCAGCGCGAGCACCTGCTGATCAAGGTGCGCGTCGACAACACGACCCGCTCGCAGGTGCTCGAGGCCGTCACCCTCTTCCGCGCCTCGGTGGTCGACGTGTCGACCGACGCCCTCGTCATCGAGGTCACGGGCGACACCGGCAAGACGACGGCGCTGCTCCGCGTGCTCGAGCCATACGGCATCAAGGAGATCTCGCAGTCGGGCCTGTTGGCCATCGGCCGCGGCGCGAAGTCGATCACCGACCGCGTCTTCAAGAACTGAACCCGCGAGGGGTCGCGCACCGCGCCTCCTCGCCCCGACACCCCACCGTCACCACCCAAGGAGAACCACACCGTGACTGAAATCGTCTACGACAACGACGCCGACCTGTCGATCATCCAGGGCAAGAAGGTCGCCGTCATCGGCTACGGCTCGCAGGGCCACGCCCACGCGCTGAACCTCCGCGACTCGGGCGTCGAGGTCGTCGTCGGCCTCAAGGAGGGCTCGAAGAGCCGCGCCAAGGCCGAGGAGGCCGGCTTCACGGTGCAGACGCCCGCCGAGGCCTCGGCCTGGGGCGACGTCATCGTGATCCTCGCGCCCGACCAGGTCCAGCGTCACGTGTACGCCGACGACATCGCGCCGAACCTCGCCGACGGCAAGGCCCTGGTCTTCGGCCACGGCTTCAACATCCGGTTCGGCTACATCGAGGCGCCCGAGGGCGTCGACGTGGTCCTCGTCGCCCCCAAGGGCCCCGGCCACACCGTCCGTCGCGAGTTCGAGGCCGGCCGCGGCGTGCCCGTCATCGTCGCCGTCGAGAAGGACGCCTCCGGCGCCGCGTGGGATCTCGCCTGGTCGTACTCCAAGGGCATCGGCGGCCTGCGTGCCGGCGGCATCAAGACCACCTTCACCGAAGAGACCGAGACCGACCTCTTCGGCGAGCAGGCCGTGCTCTGCGGCGGGACCTCGCAGCTGATCCAGTACGGCTTCGAGACCCTGACCGAGGCCGGCTACCAGCCGCAGATCGCCTACTTCGAGGTGCTGCACGAGCTCAAGCTGATCGTCGACCTGATCTGGGAGGGCGGCCTGGCCAAGCAGCGCTGGAGCGTCTCCGACACGGCCGAGTACGGCGACTACGTCTCGGGCCCCCGCGTCATCACCCCCGACGTCAAGGACAACATGAAGGCCGTGCTCGCCG
Organism: Frigoribacterium sp. ME-P-080; assembly: GCF_030209595.1. Lineage (NCBI taxonomy): Bacteria > Bacillati > Actinomycetota > Actinomycetes > Micrococcales > Microbacteriaceae > Frigoribacterium > Frigoribacterium sp. ME-P-080. Next base: position 132,338 of record NZ_JARVRR010000003.1, on the reverse strand, counting down.
ACATCCAGTCGGGCGCCTTCGCGAAGCGCTTCATCGAGGACCAGGACGCCGGCGCGCCCGAGTTCACGGAGCTCCGCAAGAAGGGCGAGGAGCACCCGATCGAGGCCACCGGCCAAGAGCTGCGTGCCCTGTTCGCCTGGAAGCAGCAGGACTCCGACTACGTCGACGGCAGCGCTGCGCGCTGACCTCGACGCAGCACCGGAACCACCCGAGAGGGCCCCGCACCACCCGGTGCGGGGCCCTCTCGCCGTCCGCCGGCGCGGTGACGTCGTGGCATGATCTATGGCATGGCTCACAGCAAGAAGGCCGTGCACTTCGGCGCCGGCAACATCGGTCGGGGCTTCGTCGCCCAGTTCCTCCACGCGAGTGGTTACGAGGTCGTCTTCGCCGACGTGAACGACGACCTGATCGGGGCGCTGCACTCGCAGTCGTCGTTCGAGGTGCACGAGGTCGGTGAGGACAGCCGTACGACCGTCGTCGACGGTTATCGCGCCATCAACAGCCGCACCGACGAGGCGGCCCTCGTCGCCGAGATCGCGACCGCCGACGTCGTGACCACCGCGGTCGGTGCCCGCATCCTGCCGTTCGTCGCGCCGGTCATCGCCAAGGGGCTGGCCCAGCGGTCCGCCGATCGGGCGCCGCTCTCCGTCATCGCGTGCGAGAACGCCATCAACGCCACCGACTCGCTGGCGGCCGCGGTGCGCGAGCACGATCCGGCCGAGAACGCCGTCTTCGCGAACTGTGCCATCGACCGGATCGTGCCCGAGCAGGCCGGGGGCACGCTCGACGTCACCATCGAGTCGTTCTTCGAATGGGTCGTCGAGAGCACGCCGTTCGGCGAGCACCGCCCCGACATCGAGGGCGTCACCTGGGTCGCCGACCTCGAGCCCTTCATCGAGCGCAAGCTCTTCACGGTCAACACCGCCCACGCCGCGGCCGCTTACCACGGGTTCCGCAAGGGGCTCACGAGCATCCGTGAGGCCCTGGACGACGCCGAGGTCATGGCCGAGGTCCGCGGCGTCCTCGCCGAGACGAAGGGCCTGCTCGTGGCCAAGCACGAGCTCGACGCCGACGAGCAGCAGTCCTACATCGAGAAGAACCTCGTCCGCATCGCCAACCCGCACCTCCCCGACACGACCGAACGCGTCGGCCGCAACCCCCTCCGCAAGCTCAGCCGCCACGAGCGGTTCGTCGGCCCCGCGGCCCAGGCCGCCGAGCGTGGGCTGCCCTACGACGCACTCGTCCGCGCCGTGCGTGCCGCCCTCGACTTCTCCGTGCCCGACGACGTCGAGAGCGTCGAGCTGCAGTCGCTGCTGAGCTCGGGCCTCGCCGCCGACGAGCTGACGCGCACGCTGACCGGCGTCCAGGACGACCACCCGCTGTTCCCCGCGTTGCTCGCGGCGGTCTCGTCCAAGCTCACCGCATGACGCCAGCCGACCCGCGGGTGCCGACCGGCGGCGACGCCGACGACGCCCTGACCTGGGGTGACGAGGCCGACAGCAGCCACGTCGAGGGGCCTGCGCCGACGGGTCGTCCGCGTCGTGCCCGGCGGTCGGACGGTGCAGGCGACGAGCCCGTCGACGAGTCCGACGACCCGGACGAAGAAGACGAGGACGACGTCGACGACGGCCCCGCGGTGATGAGTTCGGCGTCGCTCGTGGTCCACGGCGTCCTCGGCGGCGTGTTCCTCCTCTGGGCCGCGGGCTGGATCGTCGCCGTCGGCGACTTCACCAACCCGTTCACCGATGCGATCTCGTCGCTCATGTGGAACCTCGGCGAACTGTTCGCCGTGGTGGCCCCGATCGCGTGGTTCGTGGCCGTCATCGTCCTCGTCCCCGTCGATCGCACGGGCCGTCGCCTCGCGTGGATGGCCCTCGGCGCGCTCCTCGTGGCCCCCTGGCCCCTCGTGACGGGAGGCTCCGCATGAACGACCACGGCCACGAGCACGAGCACGAGCACGAGCACGACCACGGCCACGAGCACGACGCCGTCTCGGTGACGGCAGGCGACGCGAGCGAACCGGGCCGCGCCTCCTTCTTCTTCTACCTCGCCGTGGCGATCGTCTTCGCCGTCTTCTTCGCCTTCGACCTGTTCGAGGCCATCTCGAACCTCGTGCTCGTGCCGCAGGTCTTCACGCAGAACAACGAGTTCTACCGTGAGAACGGCCTCGACGGCCTGGTGGTCTCACCCCCGTGGGTGCCGCTCATCGTGGGTGTCGTCGTGCCGCCGCTGGCCTTCGTCGGGGCGATCGTGGTGGGGCGCCGTCGTGAACTGTGGAAGTTCACGCTGGCGCTGTTCGCGGCCCTGGGTCTCGTGGCGGCCGTGTCGCTGACCCTGACGGCCTACGTCACGACCGTCTGAGCGAGCCCAGGAGGCGCGGGTCGCGTCCGTGACGCCGCCCGCCGGGGACGTCGTCATGCGGACGTAACGATCCGCGCGAGTCGATAGAGTCGTCATCAGCCGCGCCCACGGCGCGTCGCGGCCCCTCACCGAACATCACCCAGAGAAGGACGTCCGCCCCGTGGCCAAGCCCGTCGTGTTGATCGCAGAAGAACTGTCACCCGCAACCGTCGACGCCCTCGGGCCCGACTTCGACGTGCGATCGGTGGACGGCACCGACCGCCCCGCACTGCTGGCCGCCCTGGCCGACGCCGACGCGATCCTCGTGCGGTCGGCGACGCAGGTCGACGCCGAGGCCATCGCCGCCGCCCCGTCGCTCAAGGTCGTCGCGCGCGCCGGCGTCGGGCTCGACAACGTCGACATCAAGGCGGCCACCACGGCCGGCGTCATGGTCGTCAACGCACCGACGTCGAACATCATCTCCGCCGCCGAGCTGACCGTCGGTCACATCCTCAGCCTCGCGCGGCACATCCCGGCAGCGCACTCCGCCCTGGCCCAGGGGCAGTGGAAGCGGTCGAAGTACACGGGCGTCGAACTCTACGAGAAGACGGTCGGCATCGTCGGCCTCGGCCGCATCGGCGCCCTCATCACGGCGCGCCTGCAGGCCTTCGGCGTGAACGTCGTCGCCTACGACCCCTACGTCACGCCGGCCCGCGCCCAGCAGCTCGGGGTCACGCTGTTGTCGCTCGACGAGCTGCTCGCCACGAGCGACTTCGTGACGATCCACATGCCCAAGACCCCCGAGACGACCGGCATGATCGGCCTCGAGCAGATGAAGGCGATGAAGAAGTCGGCCTTCGTCGTCAACGTCGCACGCGGCGGCCTCATCGACGAGGACGGCCTGTACGAGGCCCTGACCACCGGCGAGATCGCCGGTGCCGGACTCGACGTGTTCGTGAAGGAGCCCCCGGTCGACCAGAAGCTGCTGGGTCTCGAGAACGTCGTGGTCACCCCGCACCTGGGTGCCTCGACGGACGAGGCGCAGGAGAAGGCCGGTGTCTCGGTGGCCCGCTCGGTGCGGCTCGCACTCGGCGGCGAGCTCGTCCCCGACGCGGTCAACGTGGCCGGCGGCGTCATCGACCCCTACGTGCGACCCGGCATCCCCCTGGTCGAGAAGATCGGTCAGGTGTTCTCGGGCCTCGCCGACAGCCCGTTGACGAGCGTCGACGTCGAGGTGCGCGGCGACCTGGTCGAGTACGACGTCAGCGTGTTGAAGCTGGCGGCCCTGAAGGGCATCTTCACGAACATCGTCAGCGAGTCGGTGAGCTACGTGAACGCGCCGTTGCTGGCCGAGCAGCGCGGCATCACCGTGCGTCTGCTCACCGACCCGACCAGCGACGAGTACCGCAACGTCATCACCCTGCGCGGCTCGCTCAGCGACGGCTCGCAGATCTCGGTCTCGGGCACCCTGACCGGCACGAAGCAGGTCGAGAAGATCGTCGAGATCAACGGCTACGACGTCGAGGTCCCCCTGGCGGCCCACCACCTCGTGATGGTCTACACCGATCGCCCCGGCATCGTGGCGGTCTACGGTCGCGAGTTCGGTGACGCCGGCATCAACATCGCGGGCATGCAGATCGCCCGCCAGAGCGCCGGTGGCCAGGCGCTGAGCGTCCTGACCATCGACAGCCCCGCGCCCGACGAGCTCGTCGAGAAGGTGCGCGTGGCCATCGACGCCAAGACGCTGCGCGAGATCGACGTCACGCTGTAGTCACGGCGGCCGTCGACGAACCGCCCCTCATCCGGTCAGGCCGGAGGGGGGCGGTTCGTCGTCGGGGGAGTGCCCGTCGCGGGTGGGGCTAGAGCTCGATCGACTCGTGCGCCTCGAGCTTCACGGCGTCGCCACCGATCGACTGCGCGGACGCCTTCATGCGGTCGAAGTGCATGGCGAGCCCGGGGCCGGAGAGGGTCTGCTCGTGGGTGGGGAAGGCCAGTCGGGGCGCGACCGCCGCGACGTAGTCGATCACCTCGGCCACCTTGAGCCAGGGCGCCCCGACGGGCGTCGCGAGGACGTCGACCGGCACCGGCGGGACCGTGAACTGGTCACCCGGGTAGAACAGCGATCCGTCGACGAGCACGCCGACGTTGTCGACGACCGGGATGCTCTCGTGGATGACCGCGTGGCGCGAGCCGTGGAACGCCAGCGTGAAGGGGCCGACCTCGACCGTGTCTCCGTCGCCGACCACGTGCACGTCGAAGCCCTCGGCGGCCGTGGCCACACCCGCGGGGCCGTAGACCGTCGCGCCGGGGTTCGTGGCGAGCAGGTGGGTCAGCTGGTCGGGCGTCCAGTGGTCGGCGTGCTCGTGGGTGACCACGACGGCGTCGACGTCGTGCAGGTCGATGAGGGGAGCCGTGAACGACCCGGGGTCGACGACGAGCTTGCGCCCGTCCTTCTCGAGGATCAGGCAGGCGTGTTCGAGCTTCGTGAGGCGCATGACAGCGACTGTACGCGCGTCGGGCGGGTCGATCTCGACGCGCCGGTGCCTCGATTTGTGACGGGCTCGCGCGGTGTGGCATACTCGACGAGTTGCAAATACGGCCCCATCGTATAGCGGCCTAGTACGTCGCCCTCTCACGGCGGTAACACGGGTTCGAATCCCGTTGGGGTCACCAGCACCGAAAGAAACCGCCAGGCTCTCGCCTGGCGGTTTCTTAGTTTCCTGTACCTGGTCCGGCACGGCACGGCACGGCACGGCACGGTCCGACTCGGCCCGGCCCGGCCCAGCGCAAGACCGGACGACATGACGAGAGACCGCCGGGCGATCGCCCGGCGGTCTCTCGTGCTGCGACGGGGTCAGCCCTTCGTGGCGCCGGCCAGCAGGCCGCGGACGAAGAACCGCTGCAGGGCGAAGAACACGATGAGCGGCACGATGATCGAGATGAACGCCCCGGCCGTGAGCAGCTCCCACGACTGGCCGTACGACCCCGAGAGGTCCTGCAGCGCCTTGGTGATCGGCAAGCCCTGACCGGACGTGAAGACCGTGGCCACGAGGAGGTCGTTCCAGACCCACAAGAACTGGAAGATGCCGAACGAGGCGATCGCGGGCATCGACAGCGGCAGCACGATGCGGAAGAACACCTGCCCGTGACCGGCGCCGTCCATGCGGGCGGCCTCGATGACCTCGGCCGGGATCTCCGAGATGAAGTTGTGCAGCATGAAGATGGCCAGCGGCAGGGCGAAGATCGTGTGGGCGATCCAGACCTTCGCGAACGAACCGTCGAGACCGTTCACCCCGAGCCCCGGCAGGATGTACAGACCGCCGATGCGCAGACCGTCCGAGAACAGTCGCAGCAGCGGCACGAGAGCCATCTGGATCGGGACGATCTGCAGGGCGAACACCAGGACGAACATCGTGTTGCGTCCCTTGAAGTCGATCCAGGCGAACGCGTACGCAGCGAGACTGGCGATCGTGATCGGGATCAGCGCCGCCGGCAACGTGATCACCAGCGAGTTCAGGAACGCCTTCCCGAGCGTGAGGCTGTCGCCCGAGTTGAGGGCGTTCACGTAGTTGTCGAGCGTGAACCCCGGGTTGGCGAAGACGGTCCACCAGCCGGTGGTCTTGATGTCGTTCGCGGGCCGGAACGACGAGATGAACAGCCCGGCCGTGGGCAGGGTCCAGATCACGGCGATGATCAACGCGGCGATGGTGGCACCGCGGCTGGTCGTGCCCTTCTTCAGCTTGCCGCTCGAGGTCTCGATCTTCGCGATTCCTCGCTTGAGCTGTCTCTCGGTGCCCGAGCCGACGGCGACCCCGACGGGGGTGGGTGTGGCAGTCATCGGATCTCCCTCTGCTTCTGGATCTGGCGGGCGTTGTAGATGACGATCGGCAGCACGAGCACGAAGAGGATGACCGCCAGCGCCGAGCTGTAGCCGGTACGGCTGCCGAGCTGGAACTGCCGGACCATCTCGAACGCGAGGATCGTCGTGTCGTTGCGTCCGCCGGTCATGGCCGAGACGATGTCGTAGACCTTCAGCGAGGCGATCGAGATGGTCGTCAGCACGACGATGATGGTCGTTCGGATGCCGGGGACCGTGATGTGCCGGAACGCCTGGAACCCGTTGGTGCCGTCGAGCGACGCCGCCTCGAGTTGCTCGGCGGGGACGCCTTTGATCGCTGCCGACAACACGGTCATGGCGAATCCGGCCTGGGTCCAGATCAGCACGATCACGAGCAGCAGCGTGTTCCACGGTTCGAGCCCCAGCCAGTCGACGGGCTGGCCGCCGAAGGCGACGAGGATGCCGTTGAGCAGGCCGATCTGTTCTCCCTGGCGGATGTCGTAGAAGAACTTGAAGATGATCGAGGCGCCGACGAACGAGATGGCCATCGGCATGAACACGAGCAGCTTGAGGAACTTCTCGCCCCGGCTCTTGTCGATGAAGACGGCGTAGGCGAGGCCGATCGCGGTCGCCGTGATCGGTGCGAGCAGCACCCAGACGAGGGTGTTGCCGAAGGCGGTCAGGCCGTCGGGGCTCGTGAACACCCAGACGAAGTTGTCGAGCCCGGCGAAGCCCGATCCGTCGTTCTTCATGAAGGCCTGGCCGGCGGTCGTGATGGTCGGGTAGATCAGGCCGATGACGAGGAAGAACACGGCCGGGGTCATGAAGGCGATCAGCTGCAGCGAGTAGCCGGCACCGCGTTTCGAGCGGTAGTCGAGCAGGAACAGTCCGCCTCCCAGGACGGCCGCGACGGCGGCGACCCAGATGACCGAGTTGTAAAGGCCGAACGCCAGCAGCACGACGACCGGGACGACCACGCAGACGGCCAGTCGGATGATCGTGTACTGCGTGCCTCGGCGGGGGGCGAACTCGACGAAGACGAGCACCACGGCCACGAGGGCGGTGAAGGCGATGAGGATCAAGGGGATCTGCGCCAGGGGCGGGATTCCCGCCAGCCACTGGAAGAAACTGGACATCTCTGTCCTTTCACGTTCGGGTCCGAGCAGGACGCGGCCCGTCGCCGCCGCCGCTCGGAGCGGCGAGCGGGGCGGCGAGCGGGCGCGGGGTCAGGGGCCACCGACGTGCGGTGGCCCCTGTGGCGCGGGTGTTACGAGGTGTAGCCGGCCTGGATCTCGTCGAGCACCGTGTCGGTGTCGGTGCCGTCGATCCAGTCGACCATGCCCTTCCAGAAGCTGTCGGAGCCGACCGACTTGGGCATCAGGTCGGAACCGTCGAAGCGGAAGGTGGTGTCGGTGCCCTGCAGGATCTCGACGGCGCCCTTCAGCAGGTCGCTACCGGCGTTCTCGGGGTCGAGTCCCTTGTTGGCCGAGATGACTCCGCCGAGCGAGACGCGGCTGTTCGCCCAGTCGGCGCTGGCGAGGTAGGCCTGCACCTTGGCGGTGTCGTCGTCGTTCGAGAACGCCGCGACGAACTCGCCACCGCCGGTGACGGCTGCGGGGTCGCCTTCCTTCATGGGCGGGGTGAGGAAGGCCCAGACGTCGCCGTCCTCGGCGACGGTCGCCGGCTGTCCGCTGGCGTTGTTCGCCGCCGTCAGGAAGCCCTCGAAGAACGAGGCCTGGTGGGTCAGGGCGCAGCTGCCGTTCGCCACGTTGGTCGCGACGTCTCCGAAGGCCGTCGAGTTGATCGACTTCACGTCGCCGTAGCCGGCGTTGACGAGGGTCGGGTCGAGCAGGATGTCGCCGACCGAGTCGAACGCGGCCTTGATCTCGGGGTCGGTGAACTCGGTGTCTCCCGCGACCCACGAGTCGTAGGCGTCAGGTCCGGCCTCGCGCAGGACGAGGTCCTCGACCCAGTCGGTGCCGGGCCAGCCGCTGGCCTCGCCCGAGTTGAAGCCGGCGCACCACGACGGGCCGCCGGTCTTCTCCTGGATGGTCTTGGACAGGGCGACGAGTTCGTCGTAGGTCTTCGGGACCTCGACGCCCCACTCCTCGAACTTGGCGGGGGAGTACCAGACGTAGCCCTTGACGCTCGCCATCAACGGGGCCCCGTACTGCTTGCCGTCGACCTGACCGTACTTCTGCCAGTCCTCGGACCAGCCCTCCTTGACGTTGGCCAGGGCGTCGGCGGGCAGTTCTTGCACCTTGCCCGAGGCGACCGTGTCGGCCAGCAGGCCGGGCTGGGGGAAGATCGCGAGATCGGGGGTGTCGCCACCCTGCACCTTGATGCCGATCTGCTTCTCGAACTCCTTGTCGCCCGTGTACTTGATCTCGATGTCGTTGGCCTTCTCCCAGTCGGCCCACGACTGCTCGAGCAGGGTCGCCTCGTCGCCGTTGATCGTGCCGTAGACGTTGACCACGCCGTCGGCGGTTCCGACGTCACCGGCACCCGCGCCTCCGGCGTTCGGGTCGTTGGGGTCGGCCGTGCCGGAGCATCCGGCCAACAGGAAGCTCGACGCCGCCAGGATGGCCAGGGGGCCCGTGAAGCGGCGGTGCAGGGATGCTCGCATTGGTGTCTCCTCATTGAGTCGCAAGAGCGGACGGCCCGTGCTGTCGGGGTGATCGTCCGCCGCACGTCGTCGTCGACGCGCGTCGACGATGAGTGTCACATACTCGCAGGAGGCGCGCAACCGCGTCTGCTACCGAGTCCGCTCCGACGGGGCGGCGGCCGACGTGCCCCGCACGACGAGACGGGGTGCGACGAGGACGTGGGGGGCGTCGTGACGTCGACCCTCGATGCGGTCGACGAGGTCGTCGACCGCGGCGGCCGCGATGTCGGCTCCGGGAGGGTTGACGGTGGTGAGCGGCGGCGAGGTCATCTCGGCGGCGAGGTCGCCGATGCTCAGTGCGACCACCGTGAGGTCGTCCGGGATGGACCGGCCTGCCGCCGCGGCGGCCTGCACGAAGCCGGCGAGGGCCATCTCGTTGAAGGCCAGCACGGCCGTGGGGCGGGCCGTCGAGGCGGCGAACGCGTCGAAGGCCCGGCGGCCGCCCGGGACGGAGTCGGTGGCGGCGTGCGTCTCGAGCGTCAGGCCCCGCTCGTCGGCCGGGCCGCGCAACGCCCTCGTCGTGCGGTCGAGCGGACCCGATCCGCGCTCGGGGGCCCGGATGCTCTGACCGAGGAAGAACACGCGTCGGTGGCCGAGGTCGGCGAGGTGGTCGACGGCCTGTCGGGCCAGCGAGTCGTAGTCGGCGTCGACGAACCAGAGTCCCTCGACGTCGTCGGGGCGACCGATGTTCGTGAACGGCAGGCGCGACCGCGACAGCACGGCGACGCGGTCGTCGCGCGCGGTGAGCTCCATGAGGATCACACCGTCGACGAGGCCTTCGCTGACGAGGCTGCCGAGTCCTTCGACGTCGTCGATGGGGTTCGACCACAGCAGCAGGTGGTAGCCGCGCTCCCTCGCCCGGTCGGTGGCCGCCGCCACGTACTCGAACTCGGACGACGTGACGCCGCGGCGTCCGTAGGGGTAGTGCAGGGCGAGGATGCCACCCCGTGCGCCGGCGAGACCCCGGGCGAACGCGTTGGGCGTGTAGTTCAGCTCGGCCATCGCCGCCTCGACCCGGCGGCGGGTGGCGACGGAGATGGTCCGTCGCCCGCTGATGGCGTACGACACGGTGCTCGACGAGACGCCTGCCAGACGCGCCACGTCGTCACGGGTTGCCGGCATACTCGTCCACCTCGTCGTCGATCGTGTGCACAGCATACGAGCGACGGCCCCGTGGTCCGCGCGGCCGACCGGTCCGTCAGGGGCGGGCTAGGTGGGCCACACCGGTCGGAACTGCACGCTGATGCGTGGGCCGACGGCCTTCTTGGTCTTGGCGATGGCGTGCTCGTGGGTCCGCTGGCAGCTGCCGCCCATCACCAGCAGGTCGCCGTGGCCGAGCGGGAACCGCCGGGTCGTGCCGGTCGAGCGGGACCGCACCGCGAGCGTGCGTGGTGCCCCGAGCGAGAGGATGCCCACCATCGTGTCGCGGTCGATCGTGCGCCCCACGTGGTCGCCGTGCCAGGCGATGCTGTCGTCGCCCGTCCGGTAGAAACACAGCCCCGCCCGGTCGAAGCGCTGCTCGACGGGGGCGCCACGCTCGAGCGCGTAGTACGCGTTGAGGTCGTCTCGAGCCTGGGCGAGCACGGGATCGGGGAGCGCGTCGCCCGCGTCGTAGGAGGAGACGAGCCGGGGCACCTCGACCACCCGGTCGTACATCTGGCGGCGGTCGGCTCGCCACGGCACGTCGGTCACGAGACGTTCGAACAGGGCGTCGGAATTCGACGCCCAGCCCGGGACGACGTCCAGCCAGGCGCCCTCGCCGAGGTCGAGGTGGTCGACTCGCCCGACGAGCGGCGCGAGGTCGGGGCCGTCGGACAGGCCGTCCAGCAGCGAGGCGGTGAAGGGGAGGCTCATGCCGACACCCTACGCCCGATTCGAACACGTGTTCGAACGAGCGGCCGAGGCGTCACCCTCCGGACGAGCCCGCCGGGACCGCGACGCGCTCGGGGGAGACCAGCACCCGCGCGACCCCCTCGACGTCCACGTCCACCAGCCGCCCCGCCCAGGCGTAGACCTGCAGCTCCGCGGCGTGCTCCCAGAGGGCGCGCCCGCTCGAGAGGTCGAACGCGACGAGGGTCGACCGCCCACCCGATGTGCCGTAGGCCAGGGCGTAGCCGACCGTCCGTCCCGCCGCCGCGAGGACGGCTCCGTCGGGCAGCGACAGGCGGGCGCCGGCCGAGCCGCTGGAGCCGTCGAGCGCACGGACCACCACGGGCCCCGGGCCCGCGGCGGTCGCCGTCGCGAAGACGCGGTCGTCGGTCTGGCCGGGCAGGCCGTCGACGGCGGACGAGCTCGACGCCGGGTCGGTCCACCGCACGTCTCCCGTCGCGAGGTCGAGGCAGGTCACCGTCTGCGCGCGCACGTCGGTGACGGCGAGACACGAACGCGTCACCGAGTAGCCGCCCCGGACGTCCCGGTCCGAGCTCCAGAGGCGCTCGCCGTCGGCGGTCAACGCGACGAAGCCGGCGTCGCCTCGTCCCGTGGCCGCGCCTCCTCGGGGGGCGTAGACGACGTCGTCGTGGACGACGTAGCCGATGAGACGGTCGAGCCGTGCCGCCCAGGGGCGCTCGGTACCGGTGGCGAGGTCGACCTGGACCGAGCCGTCGGCCCGCGCGACGACCAACCGGTCGCTCAGTGCGAGGGCGACGCCCGTGGTCGAGGCGGGTCCGCTCCACGTCACGCGGTCGAGGTCACGGGCGTCGCGCAGGTCGTAGCGGTAGACGCCGCCGACGCCCTGCTGCCGACCGGTCACCACGACGGCCCCCACGGTCTGGAACTGGTCCCCGTCACCCGCCGAACCGGTCTCGACCACCTCGACGGGTCGCCCGGTCTCGACGGACAACGTCATCAGCACCTGCTCGCCGTCGACCGACGCCCGGACGAGCACCAGTCCCGCCTCGTGCACCGCCGTCACGGACGAGACGAGGGCCGGGCCGGTCAGGCCGAGCCCGGCGAGGTCGTCGGCGACGTCGTGCACCCAGCGGAAGGTGCCGCGGTCGACGTCGAGCGCTCCGATGCGCGTGCCGACCCCCTGGGTCGGGGTGGCGCAGTCGCCGTCGTTGGCGAATCCGTAGGTCCAGGCCCCGGCCGCGCTCACGAGTGCGAGCCCCTGCGCGACGGGCGTCGCCCGGTAGCGGAGGCACTCGGCGGGGGCCCCGGGGGCGAGAGCGGCACGGAGGTCGACGCGCCACCCGGTGGTGCCGGGTTCCTGCCGGAGGTCGTCGACGGCGATGCCCTGCCACGGCGGGTCCGACCCGTACTCGGGCTGCGTCGGCGCGACCAGCACCGTGGTCGCCAGCGTCGCCAGGACCACGGCGGCGTAGGCCACGGCGAGACGACGCCCCGCCCTCACGACGTCGCCCCGACGCGGGCGGTGTCCACGAGTCGTCGGGCGACCCCCTGGTCGTCGATGCGCACGAGATGACCGCCCCAGAACACCACGGTGCCCGAGGACGAGGTCGCCCACAGCGGCCGACCGTCGTCCAGGTCGAGGGCCGCGACCTCCCGCCCCGACGAGCGTCCGTCCTCAGTCTGCAGGTAGAGCACCGACCGGCCCGCCGCCGCGAGGTCGTCGAGCAGCCCCACGGACGAGCTGAAGCGGGTGTGCCCGTCGGCGCCGTCGAGGGCGAGCAGGCGCGACCCGCCCGACCGCTGCACGACGACGAAGACGTCGGTCGCGCGCTGACCCGGCACGGCCTCGACCGCGAACGGGGCGCCGAGGTCGGTCCTCCAGCGGACCGAGCCGTCGCGGGGATCGAGGCATTCCGCGGCCGTGTCGCCGTCGGTGACGACGACCACGCAGGACGGCGTGACGGCCAGGCGGCGCCCGGAGGTGGGTCGGCTCCAGACGGCCTCCCCGTCCTCGTCGAGCGCCTCGACGGTGCCGTCGGCCCTGGTCCTCTCGATGCCGAAGGCGACGATGCGGCGCCCGTCCCCGGTCGTCACGGGCGAGCCGACGGGCGGCACGGCGATCTCGTCCGGTGAGGCCGCGAAGGGACGTTCCCGGCCCGTGGCGGCGTCGACGAACACGGTCTCACCGCCCCGTGACACGAGGGCGCCGTCGTTCAGCAGCGCCGGAGAACTGCCCGAGTCGACCCCGCCCTCCCACACCGGGTCGGCCAGACGCGAGGCCTCGACGAGTTGGTACCGATCGCCCGACCCGGCGATGCCCGAGAAGGTGCGCAACTGCAGGGGTCCCCGCGAGTCGACGCTCACGCTCGGCAGGTCGCGCCGGCCGCGGGTCGACTCGACGAGCGAGCCGTCGCGCAGGTCGAGGGCGGCCAGCACGGTCGCCCCCGTCGTCTGCGTCTGGACGAGCACGCGACCGGCCGAGGGGACGACCTGCGTCGCGGGGATGCTCAGGGCGTCGGTGTCGGGGACGTCTCGGGCCAGGTCGTGCACCCAGCGGACCGTGCCCGTGGCCGTCTCGACCAGCCCGACGAGGCTCGTGCTCGCCTCGGACGCGTACGAGCGGCAGGCCGGCGCCCCCAGGGCGTCCCCGAAGTCCAGGTCGACCGAGGTGCCGACCGCCACGAGTCCGTCGACCGCGGGGGACGTCCAGAAGTTCAGACAGCGCCGCGGGGCGTCGGGCGCGAGCGTCGCCGCCAGGTCGAGCGTCCAACCGGTCGCGTCCGGCGACCGTCGGAGGTCGTCGACCGCGAGCCCCGTCCACGGACGGCCGTCCCCGTAGTCCGGAGCCACCGAGACCGCCCCGGCGGCCACGAGCGTGGACGCCACCACCAGGGCGCCGAGCACGGCGGCGACGCGACGACCCGGGGAGGCGCGGTGCCAGCGACCGACGACCCGCGCCTCCCCGGGGTGGTCGCGTGCGCGCTCGGGGTGGCTCATGGTCGGCCTCCTCGTCGAGCGCAGCCGTCGTCCGCCCGACGGGTGTCGTCATGCTATTCGGAGCCCTCGTCCCACGCGCTCGCCGCAGCCCCCGGGTGCGCCGGGAATGGCCGCCCTCGGGGCGGGGTTCACCCCACGACCGTCGAGAAACGTGCCGGAGGCACTGGCGTAGACTCCACGGATCATCTTTCCGTCGATACAGGAGAAGGGGCGTGCCCGTGGGTAGGACGCTGGCCGAGAAAGTGTGGGACGACCACGTCGTCGTCAAGGGCGAAGACGGCGCCCCCGACCTTCTCTACATCGACCTCCACCTCGTGCACGAGGTCACCAGCCCCCAGGCGTTCGACGGACTGCGCCAGGCCGATCGGCCGCTGCGTCGCACCGACCTGACGATCGCCACCGAAGACCACAACACGCCCACCCTGGCGATCCACAAGCCGATCGCCGACCTCACCAGTCGCACGCAGATCGAGACGCTCCGTCGCAACACGGCCGAGTTCGGCGTCCGCCTGCACCCGTTGGGCGACGCCGAGCAGGGCATCGTGCATGTCGTCGGCCCGCAGCTCGGGCTGACCATGCCGGGCATCACCGTCGTCTGCGGCGACTCGCACACCTCGACCCACGGGGCCTTCGGCGCCATGGCCTTCGGCATCGGCACCAGCGAGGTCGAGCACGTCATGGCGACGCAGACCCTGCCGCTGAAGCCCTTCAAGACGATGGCGGTCACCGTCGAGGGCACGCTGCGCCCCGGCGTCACCGCGAAGGACATCATCCTCGCCGTCATCGCGCAGATCGGCACCGGCGGCGGGCAGGGCTACGTGCTCGAGTACCGCGGCAGCGCGATCCGCGCCCTCTCGATGGAGGGGCGCATGACGATCTGCAACATGTCGATCGAGGCGGGTGCCCGGGCCGGCATGGTCGCTCCCGACCAGACCACGTACGACTACCTGCAGGGTCGTCCGCACGCCCCCACGGGTGCCGACTGGGACGAGGCGATCGCCTACTGGGACACCCTGCCGACCGACGACGACGCGGTGTTCGACGCCGAGATCTTCCTCGACGCCGACACGCTCGAGCCCTTCGTCACGTGGGGCACCAACCCGGGCCAGGGCGTGTCGCTCAGCGACTCCGTGCCCGACCCCGAGACCGTCGTCGACCCCAACGAGAAGGCCGCGGCGACGCGGGCGCTCGAGTACATGGCCCTCGAGGCCGGCACGCCGATGAAGGCCATCCCGGTCGACGCGGTGTTCATGGGGTCGTGCACCAACAGCCGCATCGAAGACCTCCGTGCGTTCGCGTCGATCATCCGCGGGCGCACCAAGGCCGAGGGCGTGCGCGTCATGGTCGTGCCGGGGTCGGCTCGCGTCCGCCTCGAGGCCGAGGCCGAGGGGCTCGACGAGGTCTTCACCGCCTTCGGTGCCGAGTGGCGCTTCGCCGGGTGCTCGATGTGCCTGGGCATGAACCCCGACCAGCTCGCTCCGGGCGAGCGATGCGCGTCGACCTCGAACCGCAACTTCGAGGGTCGCCAGGGCAAGGGCGGTCGGACGCACCTCGTGTCGCCCCTCGTCGCCGCGGCCACCGCGGTGCGCGGGACGCTGTCCTCGCCGTGGGACCTCCAGGCCGACGACGACGCGGCGGCCTCCACGGCCGTCCGCACGTCCGACGAACCCGTCCTCGCCGACGGCACCGATCGGGCAGGGGTCCGCTGATGCAGAAGTTCACCACCGTCACCGGTGTCGCCGCGCCGCTGAAGCGCTCGAACGTCGACACCGACCAGATCATCCCGGCTCAGTTCCTCAAGCGGGTCACCAAGACCGGCTTCGAGGACGCCCTCTTCTTCGGGTGGCGCAACGACCCCGAGTTCGTGTTGAACCGACCCGAGTTCCAGGGCGCGCGCGTCCTCGTCGCGGGTCCCGACTTCGGCACCGGCTCGAGCCGTGAGCACGCCGTCTGGGCGCTGCGCGACTTCGGCTTCGACGTGATCATCAGTTCGCGGTTCGGCGACATCTTCCGAGGCAACTCCGGCAAACAGGGGCTCCTCGCGGCGGCCGTCGCCGAGGACGACGTCGAGCGCATCTGGGCCGAGATCGACCGGCAGCCGGGCGTCGAGATCACGGTCGACCTCGTGGCGCAGACCGCCACGGTCGGCAGCCTCACCGTCGGATTCGAAGTCGATGCCTACACTAAGTGGCGACTCCTCGAAGGCCTCGACGACATCGGCCTGACCCTCCGCGACGAAGCGGCCATCACAGAATTCGAATCCCGCCGCGCCGCCTGGCGCCCGAAGACATTGCCGGTGAAGTAAGTGAACTCTCTCGTCCAAGACGCAGCAGCAGCAGGTGCCCGTGTGGGGCTCACCTCCGATGAGATCGTCATCCGGGGCGGCAAACCGCTGATCGGTCGCATCGAGGTGCGCGGTGCCAAGAACCTCGCCACGAAGGCCATGGTCGCCGCCCTCCTGGGAGACACCCCCAGCATCCTCAAGGACGTCCCCGACATCAGCGACGTCAACGTCGTCCGCGGCCTCCTCTCGGTCCACGGGGTGCGCATCACCGACCCGGCCCGCGGCGAGATGATCCTCGACCCGTCCAACGTCGAGTCCGCCCACTTCGCCGAGATCGACGCCCACGCCGGGTCGAGCCGCATCCCGATCCTCTTCTGCGGGCCGCTGTTGCACCGCCTGGGCGAGGCGTTCATCCCCGACCTCGGCGGCTGCCGCATCGGCGACCGGCCCATCGACTTCCACCTCGACGCCCTCCGCGCCTTCGGCGCCGTCGTCGACAAGTCGTACAACGGCATCCACCTCACCGCGCCCGACGGGCTCACCGGTGCCAACATCGAGCTGCCCTACCCGAGCGTCGGGGCCACCGAGCAGGTGCTGCTGACCGCGGTCCTCGCCAAGGGCGTCACCGAGTTGCGCAACGCCGCCATCGAGCCCGAGATCATGGACCTCATCGCGATCCTGCAGAAGATGGGCGCCGTCGTCTCGGTCGAGCCGAACCGCGTGATCTTCATCGAGGGCGTCGAGAAGCTCCGCGGCTACACGCACCGGGCGATCAACGACCGCAACGAGGCCGCGAGCTGGGCCTCGGCCGCACTCGCGACCAAGGGCGACATCTTCGTCGAGGGCGCCGACCAGAAAGACCTGATGACGTTCCTCAACGTCTTCCGCAAGGTCGGCGGCGACTTCGACGTCCACGAGGACGGCATCCGCTTCTTCCACCCCGGTGGCGAGCTCAAGCCCGTCGTCGTCGAGACCGACGTCCACCCCGGGTTCATGACCGACTGGCAGCAGCCGCTCATCGTCGCCCTGACGCAGGCGCAGGGCACCTCGGTCGTGCACGAGACGGTCTACGAGAACCGCTTCCAGTTCACCGAGGCCCTCAACGACATGGGCGCCGACATCACGGTGCACAAGGACGGACTGCCCGACCACGACCGTCGCGTCGCGCGTCGCGAGTTCGAGCAGGCCGCGGTCATCAACGGACCGACGGCCCTGCACGGTGCCGACATCCGCGTTCCCGACCTGCGGGGCGGCTTCAGCCACCTCATCGCGGCCCTGACCGCCGAGGGCGAGTCCAAGATCAGCAACGTCGGCATCATCAGCCGCGGCTACGAGCACTTCATCGCGAAGCTGCGCAAGCTGGGCGCCGACTTCGACTTCAAGGGCTGATCGGCCGGTGTCGACAGCCGACCCCGACGCTCCCGTCGTCCCGGTCCCGGCGCGGAGGCGTCGCAAGGAGAAGGGTGCGTTCTTCCGCGTCCTCGCGACTCCGGCGGCACCGCTCTTCGACCTGATGGCCCGGATCGACATCGTCGACGGCGACAAGCTGCCGGCCGAGGGTGCGTTCGTGCTGACCCCGAACCACTACACGAACATCGACCCGGTGGTCGTGGGCCGTGTGATGTGGTCTCTCGGGCGGGTGCCGCGCTTCCTCGCGAAGGCGTCCCTCTTCCGGGTCCCCGTCTTCGGTCGCATGATGCACGCGATGGGGCACATCCCCGTCGAGCGGGCGGGTCGCACCCACGACCACGACCCCCTGGCGGCCGGGCGTCTGCTCGTCGCCCGGGGTGGTGGCGTGATCGTCTACCCCGAGGGCACCCTCACCCGCGACCCCGACCTCTGGCCCATGAAGGGCAAGAGCGGTGCCGTGCGCCTCGCCCTCGCCGCCGGGGTGCCGCTCGTCCCGATGGCGCACTGGGGCAGTCAGCACCTCATGGGTCGCTACTCGAGTCGGCTGCACGCCTTCCCCCGGAAGCGCATCACCGTCGTGATCGGCGACCCCGTCGACCTCTCGGCCTTCCGCGATCGTCCCCTCGACCAGGCCTCGGTCACGGCCGCCACCGCCCTGGTGATGGACGCCGTCACCGAGCTGGTCGAGCGGCTGCGGGGCGAGAGGGCACCCGCCGAACGCTGGAACCCCACCAAGAACCACCAGAAGGAGACAGGCCGCTTTGAGTAGCTCCGAGTCACGCGAAGGCGCCATCGAGGCCCTCGGAGAAGGGGCGGTCACGACCGAGGCGATCTCGATCGTCATGCGCGACTCGATCCCGCGCCGGGTCGCCGTCCTGGGGTCGGGCAGCTGGGGCACGACCTTCGCCAAGGTCCTCGCCGAGGGGGGCGCGGACGTCACGCTCTGGGCCCGCCGTCCCGAGGTGGCCCGCGAGATCACCGAGAGCAAGCGCAACAGCGACTACCTGCCGGGCATCAACCTGCCCCGCACCCTCGTCGCCACCCCCTCGGTCGAACAGGCTCTGGCGGGTGCCGAGCAGGTCTACCTGTCGGTCCCCAGCCAGACGCTCCGCGACAACCTGACCGCCATCCGCGGCATGGTCCCGTCCGGCGTGCCGGTCGTCAGCCTGATGAAGGGCGTCGAGAAGGCCACCGGGTTGCGCATGAGCGAGGTGATCGAGGCCGAGCTCGGCATCGACCGCGACCTGATCGCCGTCGCGTCGGGGCCCAACCTCGCCCTCGAGATCGCGAAGCGGCAGCCCACGGCCGCGGTCGTGTCGTCGTACAGCCTCGACACGGCGACCCTGGTCGCGGCCACCGCCACCAACCCGTACTTCCGTTCGTTCGTCAACACCGACGTGATCGGCACCGAGTTCGGCGGGGTCCTCAAGAACCTGATCGCCGTCGCCATCGGCATCGTCGACGGCGTGGGGTACGGCGAGAACACCAAGGCCTCGATCATCACGCGCGGGCTGGCCGAGATGACCGCGTTCGCGGTGTCGTTCGGGGCCAAGGCCGAGACCCTCGCCGGCCTCGCCGGCCTGGGCGACCTCATCGCCACGTGCGAGTCGCCCCTCTCGCGCAACAACACCGCGGGACGACTGCTCGGGCAGGGATACGCCTTCGGCGACGTCGTGCGCCAGATGAACCAGACCGCCGAGGGACTGGCCTCGGTCGCTCCGATCCTCGAACTCGCGCGGTCCCGCGGCGTCGACATGCCCATCGTCCAGCAGGTGGCCGAGGTGCTCGCCGGTACACTCGACCCGCGCAACATCGCCCCGCACCTGACCGAGACGGACGAGCCGCAGGGCGAGTGACCGCTGGTCGGCCGTGCCGGGGCGCGTGACGACCAGAGCCCGCCCACCGCGGGTCGGCCCGCGGGCCGTGACACCGACGAAAGGCCCCTCATGGCGAGCACCGAGCCCACCACGACCCCGCGCGTCGCCGCGAACGACGCCTCGTCCGTCGGTGCCTCGACACCCGGGGTGGCGAAGACCGTCGTGGTCGTCCTCTTCGGCGGCCGCTCGAGCGAGCACTCGATCAGCTGCGCGACGGCCGGGGGAGTCCTCTCGGCGATCGACCGCTCCCGCTACGACGTGGTGCCCGTGGGCATCACCGTCGAGGGGGCGTTCACGCTCCAGCCCGACGACGCGGCACGGTTCGAGCTCGACGCCGAGACGCTGCCGACCGTCGTCGACAACGGCACCCGCGTCCACTGGCCCGAGTCGTCCACCACCCGCGAGCTGACCGTCACCGAGCCCGACGGCACGACGCGCCTGCTGGGCGAGGTGGACGTGGTGTTCCCGATCCTGCACGGTCCGTTCGGCGAGGACGGCACGGTGCAGGGCCTGCTCGAGCTGACCGGGCTGCCCTACGTCGGCGCGGGCGTGCTCGCCTCGTCGCTCGGCATGGACAAGCACTTCACCAAGACCGTGCTGCAGGCCGCCGGCGTGGTCGTCGCCCCCTGGCGCACCGTGCGTCGTCGGGACTGGGACGCCGCACCCGAGCGCGTGGCCGCCGACGTCGAGGCGCTCGGTTACCCGATGTTCGTCAAGCCCGCCCGAGCCGGATCGAGCGTGGGGGTGTCGCGCGTCGACTCGCCCGCCGGCCTCCCGGCGGCCATGCGGAAGGCCTTCGCCGAGGACCACAAGGTGCTCGTCGAGTCCGCGGTCGTCGGCCGCGAGATCGAGTGCGCCGTGCTCGGCGGACGCGACGGCGCGCCTCCCCGCACCTCGGTCGCGGGCGAGATCGTCCTCGCCGGCGACACGTTCTACGACTTCGAGTCGAAGTACCTCGGCGCCCCCGGGGCCGACCTGGTCTGCCCCGCCGACCTCGCACCCGGCGACCTGACCGAGATGCAGCGTCTCGCCGCTCTGGCCTTCGAGGCCATCGACGGCACCGGCCTCGCCCGCGTCGACTTCTTCTTGACCGACGACGGCTGGGTCGTCAACGAGGTCAACACGATGCCCGGCTTCACGCCCATCTCGATGTTTCCCGCCTGCTGGCTCGCGAGCGGACTCAGCTACCCCGAGCTGATCGACGAGCTCATCGCCCTCGGCCTCGAGACCGAGCGCTGACGGAGCCCGTCCGTCCCGGCCACCGGGCCTACGGCGTGGGTGTCGCCGACGGGTCGTCGGCCGATCCGGCCGAGCCCGGCAGGTCGCCCGCACCGACGCACTCCTTGCCGTCGTTCGGCAGGTAACCGACCGAGTCGGCCAGGTCGCGCAGCACGTTGCCGCCGTTCGCCTTGGTGGTGTCGACGATCACCTGAACGCCCGGCTCACGGCCGTACGTGGTGAGGATCGAGGTGTCGGCGTCGTCGGGGTCCTGGTCGACGAGCCAGTCCACGCCCTGGATGTCGTAGCAGGGCAGGTCGGACACGGCGGGCGTCTCGACGCCGCAGTGCAGCAGCACGCTCGTCGGCGAACCCCAGGCGCCCGTCGCCTGCGCGTCGGTCTCGCGGCGGTCCTGACCGTCGTCGACGACCTCGGGCAGGTGGACGGTGACCTGCGCGCAGGCCGGGTCGTTCGCCCCCGCGGCGGGCTGCATCGGGACCGCTTGCGAGCAGCCGACGAGCGTCGTCGCGAGACCGGCCCCGACGAGCACGAGGGCCGGGACGCGAAGGCGGGGACGGAGGCGCGCGGTGAGGCGCGAGGACGGGTTCGACATCGCATCCAGGCTACCGTTCAGCACATGGAACGACGCTCCACGGACCCCCGCCCGGACGACGCCGACACCGTCGAGGGCGTCGGCGAGCTCGCCACCCTCGCCCGCATCCTGCCCCGCCTGCCCCGCGGCGACGACACGCTGCTCGGTCCCGGTGACGACGCCGCCGTCGTCGCGGCGCCCGATGGTCGGTTCGTCGTGACGACCGACCTCATGGTGCACGGCCCCGACTTCCGGCGCGCGTGGTCGACGTCGTACGACCTCGGTTGGAAGGCCGCGGCGTCGAACCTGTCCGACGTCGCGGCGATGGGCGCTCGGCCCACGGCGCTGGTGGTCGCCCTCGCGGTGCCCGGCGACACGGGCGTCACCGAACTCGAGGCCTTCGCGGACGGTCTGCGCGCGGGTTGTTCCGTGATGGCCCCGGGCGCGGGGGTCGTCGGCGGCGACCTCTCGGTGTCGCCGACCTTCACGGTCGCGGTGACGGCGTTCGGTGACCTCGAGGGGCGCGCGCCCGTGCGGCGGGACGGGGCGCGCGTCGGCGACGTCGTCGCCGTGTCGGGCGCGCTCGGCCGCTCGGCGCGGGGGCTCGACCTGCTGTTCCGTCTCGGCGTCGACCACGACGGGTCGCCCGACACCGCCGCGGCCGCCGCCCTGCGCGAGCGCGACCCGGACGTCGGCTGGCACCTCGCCCCGACCCCGCCCGTGGCCGACGGCCGCTCGGCGGCGCTCGCAGGGGCGACCGCCATGCTCGACCTGTCGGACGGCCTCGCCCTCGACGCCGGTCGGGTGGCCCGCGCCAGCGGTGTCGTGGTCGACCTGTGGGGCCCTGCCCTCGGCGACGACCCACGGCTCGCGCTCTCGGGTGGTGAGGACCACTCCCTGTTCGCCACGTTCCCGCCCGACGTGGCGTTGCCCGGTGGGTTCCGCGCCGTCGGCACGGTCCGTGACCCGGCAGGAGGCGCGCCCCGCGTCACCGTCGACGGTTCCGAACCCGGCGAGGCCGGCGGGTGGGACCCGTACCGCCTGTGGTCGGGGGCGCAGGGCTGACGAGCCGACCCGCGCCTCCTGCGGGGGTCAGTCGCGCAGCGCGAACCAGACGGTCGTGTCGCCGTACTGCTTCTTCACGTCGAGGGTGAGGCCCTCGGGCCAGCCCGGTTCGCCGTCGCGCGAGGCGCGTTCGACGACGACGAGGGCCTGCGCGTCGAGCGAGGGCAGCAGGGCCGTGAGGTCGGCGGTGAGGTCGGCGGCCGACAACTCGTAGGGCGGGTCGAAGAAGACGAGGTCGACGAGCGCCGAACCGCCCTCGAGGTAGGACCGCACGGGCTGGGTCACGACGTCGACGCGCGGGGGAGTGCCGCGCGGCGGGCGGGGAGCCCGGGCGAGCACCGACTCGACGTTGCGACGCAGCACCTTCGCGGCGGCCGGGGCCTTCTCGACCAGCACGACCGAGGCGGCTCCTCGCGACGCGGCCTCGAGCCCGAGGCCGCCCGTCCCGGCGTAGAGGTCGAGCACGCGCCGGCCCCGGATCTCGTCGCGCGCGTCGAGCGACGAGAACAGCGCCTCGCGGACCCGGTCGCTCGTGGGCCGCGTCCCGACCTTGGGGACGACGAGCGAGAGGTTGTCGGCGAAGCCGGAGATGATGCGGGACATGGGGTCAACCTTGCCAGGTCGTCACCCGCCACCCGTCGCCCGTCGGGTTCGAGCATCCCGACAACGCGCGACCGTCGACTCCCGCGCCCGGTCGTCGGACCTGCACAACCGAGTTGTCGCCACCCGCCCGCGTCGGCAGCATCGGGTCCCATGACCAGCGTCGATCGCACCGTGAGGCCCTCGTTCACCAAGTCGCTGTTCGCGGGGCGCATCGCCTCCGAACTCGCCTTCCCGTACCCGCACATGACGGCGGCCGAGAAGTCCCGGGTCGAGACGGTGTCCGCGTCCGCCCGCGAGGTGCTCGACGGCTACGACCCGCTGAAGGCGGAACGCGAGGGGTGGATCGGCGACGACCTGGTGCGCGAGCTGGGCGAGCGGGGCCTGATGGGACTCTTCGTCTCCGAGGAGTACGGCGGTCTCGGACTCGGCCAGAGCGCCTACTGCCGCGTGTACGAGGAGTTCGGTCGGGTCGACGGCACCCTGGCCACGGTGATGGGGGTGCACCAGTCGATCGGCACCAAGCCGCTGCACCTCTTCGGCACCGACGACCAGAAGGCCCGCTGGCTGCCCGACCTGGCGAGCGGCCGCAAGCTCGCGGCGTTCGTGCTCACCGAGCCGAACGTGGGCAGCGACGCCTACGCGCTCGAGACCCGGGCCGAGCGGCAGAGCGACGGCAGCTGGCTCCTGAACGGAGAGAAGCGGTGGATCGGCAACGGCGACAAGGACGTCCTGACGGTCTTCGCGCAGAGCGACCTCGGGCACGTCGCGCTGATCGTCGAGAAGGGCATGGAGGGGCTGAGCGCCGGCCCGCGGTTCGAGACGCACGGCCTCAAGGCCAACCACCTGCAGCGCGTGCACTTCAAGGACGTCCGCGTGCCCGCCGAGAACCTGCTGGGCGAGCCCGGTGACGGCTTCCGCATCGCCGTCAACACGCTCAACAACGGTCGCATGTCGATGGGCACGGCCATCGCGGGCGGCATGAAGCGGTTCCTCGAGCTGAGCCTCGAGCACACGGAGGCGCGGCACCAGTTCGGACGACCGCTCGCGGACTTCGAGATGGTCGGCGACAAGCTCGCGTGGATGACCCAGCAGATCTACGGCGTCGAATCGATGTCGTACCTGACCACGGGCCTCGTCGACCGCGGCGACACCGACTTCGCCCTGGAGTCCGCCCTGACCAAGGTCGCGGCGAGCGACACCGGCTGGTACGCCCTCAACCGGGCCGTCCAGCTGCACGGCGGCGAGGCGTACATGGAAGGTCACCCGCTGTCGAAGGCCCTGCGCGACTTCCGGATCTTCCCGATCTTCGAGGGGGCCAACGACGTCCTCCGCGCGTTCGTCGCCCTCAACGGGCTCAAGACGCTCAGCGAGGAACTGCCCGACGTGGCGTCGCTCCGCATCGGCGACCCGGGGCGGGCGCTCGGGGTGCTCGCGCCGTACGTCGCGGGCCGCGTCCAGCGTCGCATCCGGCCCGAACGGCCGGTCGGGGTCCATCCCGCGCTCGCCAAGCAGGCCGCCGAGCTCGGCGACCAGGTCTCGCGACTGCGCGAGCGCACCGAGGGCGCGCTCCGCAAGCACGGCAAGAAGGTGCAGGAGAAGCAGCTCGTGCAGAAGCGCCTCGCCGACGCGGCGAGCGGCATCTACGCGCAGACGGCCGTCCTGTCCCGCGCCTCGACGGCCCTCCAGGAGGCGCGGGCCGACTCCGACGCGGAGCGTCACCTCGCCGTCGGCTTCTGCAAGCAGTCCGCGCGCGGGGTGGGGCGGCAGCTGAGGGCCCTCGAGGTCAACGACGACGGGCAGGGGGCCGACCTCGCGAAGGCGACCCGCGCCTCCGGCGGGTACTCCTTCACCCTCTGACGCCGGGAGGCGCGTCCGCCGGGGGCGGGCGCTGTCGGGGGCGCGCGCTAGCGTGGTGTGCGTGCCCGACTCACCCCTCGACGCGTCGCTGGCCGGGGCCCTCGGCGGCCGGACGGCCACCGCCCTGCAGAAGGCCTTCGGCCTGCGCACGGTCGGCGACCTGCTGACGCACTTCCCTCGGCGCTATGCCCGCCGGGGCGAGCTCACGGCCCTCGACCAGCTGCCGCTCGGCGAGTCCGTCACCATCGTGGCCCAGGTGCTCGACGTCCGCGAACGCACGATGCGGGCCCGGCGCGGGTCGATCCTCGAGGTGCGCATCGGCGACGGCCAGGGCATCCTCACGCTCACCTTCTTCAACCAGGCCTGGCGGGCGAAGGACCTCGTGCCCGGCGCCCGCGGCATCTTCGCGGGCAAGGTCGGCGACTACCGGGGGCTCCGTCAGCTCGCGCACCCCGACTACGAGCTCTTCGACGCCTCGCACGAGGCCGTCGCCGGGGTCGGCGACCAGCAGGCCCAGAAGTGGGCGAAGCAGCCCATCCCGATCTACCCGGCCAGCGCCTCCGTGGCGTCCTGGCAGGTGCAGAAGTCGGTCGAGGTGCTGCTCGACGGACTGCCGCCGATCGACGACGCGGTGCCGGCGTCGGTCCGGTCCGAGCTCGACCTCATGCCCGTGTCCGAGGCGTACGAGCGCATCCACCGGCCCGAGAGCGATCGTGACCACCTCACGGCTCGTGACACCCTGCGGTTCGACGAGGCCTTCGTGCTGCAGAGCGCGCTGCTCCAACAGCGGGCCCTCGTGCGTCGATCGGCCGCGACCCCCCGTCGTGCCGCCCCCGACGGCCTGCTCGCCGTCTTCGACGCGGCCCTGCCGTTCGAGCGGACGGGTGACCAGCGCCTGGTCGGCGACGAGATCACCCGCGACCTCGAGGCCGAGGTGCCCATGAACCGCCTCGTGCAGGGCGAGGTCGGCTCGGGCAAGACCCTCGTCGCCCTCCGGGCGATGCTCGCCGTGGCCGAGAGCGGTGGGCAGTCGGCCCTGCTGGCTCCGACCGAGGTGCTCGCGGCTCAGCACCTGCGGTCGATCACGGCCACCCTCGGGCCCGACCTCGCCGCCCGACTGCGCCCGACCCTGCTGACCGGCCAGATGACGGTGGCCCAGCGCAAGAAGGCACTGCTCTCCATCGTCAGCGGGCAGGCGCACGTCGTGGTGGGCACCCACGCACTGATCAGCGAGGCCGTCGAGTTCTTCGACCTCGGCCTCGTCGTCGTCGACGAGCAGCACCGCTTCGGCGTCGACCAGCGCGAGGCGCTCCGCAAGAAGGGTGCCACGCCGCCGCACGTTCTCGTCCTCACGGCGACGCCGATCCCACGCACCGTGGCCATGACGGTCTTCGGCGACCTCGACGTCTCGACCATCGCCGAGCTGCCGAAGGGCCGTCAGCCGATCGAGTCGTTCGTCGTCCCCCTGGCCGACCACCCGACCTGGGGCGGCCGCATCTGGCAACGTTCGGCCGAAGAGGTCGCGAAGGGGCGACAGGTCTTCGTCGTGTGCCCGGCGATCGACGCGGTGACGGCCGAGCCGGGTGACCCGCCCGACGCCGAGGTCGCGCCCGGTGACGACCCCGACGGTGCCGAGCCCTCCGACGCACCGGCGCCGGAACGCGCCAGCGTCGAGGGGGTCATGGCCCGGGTGCCCACCATCCCCGTGTTGCAGGGCCTGCGGGTCGAGCCCCTGCACGGCCGCATGTCGTCCGACGAGAAGGACGACGTCATGCGCCGCTTCGCGGCCGGTGACATCGACGTCCTCGTCGCGACGACGGTCGTCGAGGTGGGGGTCGACGTGCCGAACGCCTCGACCATGGTCGTGCTCGACGCCGACCGCTTCGGCGTCTCGCAGCTCCATCAGCTGCGCGGCCGCGTCGGCCGTGGCGGCCACCCGGGCCTCTGCCTGCTCGTCACCCACGCGGCGGCCGACACCGTGGCCCGCGAGCGGGTCGACGCGGTCGCGGCCACACTCGACGGCTTCGAGCTCGCGCAGGTCGACCTCGACCTGCGCCGAGAGGGCGACGTGCTCGGCAACCTCCAGTCGGGCGGCCGCTCGTCGCTCCGGCTGCTGAGGGTCGCCCGCGACGGCGACCTCATCGGACTCGCCCGCGAGCACGCGGCCGAGGTCCTCGACGCCGATCCCCGCCTGGTCGACCACCCCGCCCTCGCCGCCGCCATCGCGCGGCGCCTCGACGACCGGGGCCGCGAGGCCATGGGCAAGAACTGAGCCGGTGGTGACGCGTGACGCGTCCTCGACCCGGTCCTCGCCCTGGGCATCCGTCCGGGGTCGGCGGGCTACAGTGACCGGATGAGCAGGATCGCCGTCGTCCCGGGTTCGTTCGACCCGGTGACCCTCGGTCACGTGGACGTGATCGCCCGGGCCGCCAACATCTTCGACGAGGTCCACGTCCTCGTGGTGCACAACCCCGAGAAGAGCGCGTTGTTGCCCCTGGCGCAGCGGGTCTCGTTGCTCACCGAGTCGCTCCGGGCGGCGGGGCTGCCCGACACCGTCACGGTGCACAGCTGGAGCGTCGGGTTGCTCGTCGACTACTGCACCGAGGTCGGGGCGAGCGTGCTCGTCAAGGGCATCCGCTCGCAGGTCGACGTCGCCTACGAGACCCCGATGGCGATCATGAACCGCAGTCTGGCCGGTGTCGAGACCGTCTTCCTGCTGCCCGATCCCGCCCACGCGCACGTGTCGAGCTCGCTGGTGCGACAGGTGGCCTCGCTCGGCGGCGACGTATCGCCCTACGTGCCGGCGGCCGTCGCCGCCTACCTCAGCACGACCTGACCCCGACCCCACCCGACGAGGACGCCGCGATGACCACGACCAACGACCACACCGTCGAGCCCGCCGCCGTCCGGGCGGCCGGCTCCGGTCCCACGATGTCGCTCGACGAGGTCCAGCAGCGGGCACGGGGCGTCCTCGAGGCCGTGGCCACCGTCATCGACGGCAAGGACGGCGCCATCTCGACGGCGCTCACCGTGTTGCTCGCCGAGGGCCACCTGCTGATCGAGGACGTCCCCGGCGTCGGCAAGACCCAGCTCGCCCGAGCGCTTGCCAAGGCCGTCGACGCGACCGTGACCCGCATCCAGTTCACCCCCGACCTGCTGCCGAGCGACATCACGGGCGTCTCGGTCTACGACCGGCAGAGCGGCGGCTTCGAGTTCAAGCCCGGTCCGGTCTTCGCCAACGTCGTCATCGGCGACGAGATCAACCGTGCCTCGCCGAAGACGCAGTCGGCGCTGCTCGAGAGCCTCGAAGAGCGCCAGGTGACGGTCGACGGCATCACGCATCCCCTCCCGTCGCCCTTCCTCGTCGTGGCGACGCAGAACCCCGTCGAGATGGAGGGCACCTACAACCTGCCCGAGGCCCAGCGCGACCGGTTCATGGCCCGCATCTCGCTGGGGTACCCGGACGCCCGCAGCGAGCTGCGCATGCTGCAGCAACGCGAGCGGGTCAGCCCTCTCGACACCCTGCGCCCGCTGGTGTCGCTCGACGAGCTCACGCGCATGATCGCCGCAGTCCGCACCGTCTACACCGCCCAGGCCGTCGAGGAGTACGCCGTGCGGATCGTCCAGGCGACCCGGGTCCACCCCGACGTGCGGCTCGGGGCCAGTCCCCGCGCGACCCTGCAGCTCATGCGCGCGGCGAAGTCCTGGGCCGCGCTCAACGGCCGCGGCTACGTGGTCCCCGACGACGTCGACGCCCTCTCCGGTCCCGTCCTCGGTCACCGGGTGATCCTCGCCGGTCGAGCCGGTGCCGGTGCCGCCTCGGCGGCCTACGACCTCGTGGCCGAGATCGTCGAGCAGACCGCCGTCCCGCTCGGCGACGCGGCCGACGCGCGCTGACCATGGGACGGGGTGGGGTCCCCAGGCCGACCGGCCGTGGCGTCGGCGTGCTCGCCGCCGGGGTGCTGGTCGTGCTCGTGGGCTGGCTGCTCCAGGCCCCCGCCCTCGTCTTCGCCGGCACGACCCTGGTCGTGCTCATCGTGGCCGTCACGATCTCCTTGCTGTTCCGCACGGCCGACGTGCGGGTCACCCGTCGCTTCACTCCCGACCGGGGCGTCGCGGGGTGGTCCGCCGTCGAGACGGTCGCGGTCCTCCCTCGTGGGGGGCGGACCTCCGGCACCGTGCGGGTCCGCGAACAGCTGCCGTTCGGACGACTGTCCGATGCCGAGGCCGCAGCCGTCCTGCTGGTGCCGGGCCGCGCCTCCTCGGCGGTCTTCCGCCACCACGACCTGCCGCGCGGCCGACACCGCATCGGCCCGCTGCACGTCGACCTCGTCGAGTCGTACGGCGTGGCCCGTCGACGGGTCGTGGCCGCCGGCGTGGCGGAGTTCGTCGTGGTGCCCGAGGTCGTCGAGGTGGGACTCGGCCGCGAGTCCCGTGCGCTGGGCGACGGGTCGAGGCGCCAGCGCGAGCACAGCCTGGCCGGCGGCGAGGACGATCCGGTCACCCGCGAGTACCGCCGGGGCGATCCGATGCGACGGGTGCACTGGAAGGCCACGGCGCGGCACGGCGAGCTCATGGTCCGGCAAGAAGAGCAGCACGGCCTGCCGAGTGCGCGGGTCGTCATCGCCGTCGCGGCCGAGGGATGGCCGGACGCCCGTCCGACCCTGCCCCCGACGAGCAGGGTCGGGGTCAGGGCGGCGACGGCCGCGATTCCTCTCGTCAGCGACGCCTTCGAATGGGCGGTGTCGTTCGCCGCGACGGTCGCGGTCGAGGTGGGCCACGCGGGCTCGGCGACCCTGCTGACGACACCCGGCGGCACGCTCGTCGCCCGGCACGATCCCGACTCGACCACGATGTTCCTCGACGACCTCGCCGACCTGCGGCTCGACGACGCGCCCGGGGCGCCCGCTCCGGCCCCGTCACCCCGGGAGCCCGTCGTGGCGGTCGTCTCCGGGCTGGGCCGACCCGACCTCGACCTGCTCGTCGCCTCGAGGGCCCCCGGATCGTCGGCGGTCGCGGTCGTCGTCACAGCCGCGCTGCCCCTCGGCGCCGGCCTGACCTCGCGACCCACCCGCCCCGCCGACGGTCGTGCTCGGGCCGACGACCGCGTGCTGACCCCCGACGAGGTCGCCGGTGCGCTGCGTGACTCGGGCTGGCGGGTCGTCGAGACCGACTCGAGCGTCGACGTCGGCCGCCTGATCACGACGTCGGGAGTCCTCGATGACTGAGTCGCCGACCCGCACGGGGTTCTTCGGTGCCGAGCCCGCGGGCGCCGTCCGCGGGCAGACCACGGCCCTGCTCTGGCTCGTGCTCGTCCTGTCGCTCGCGAGCCTGCACCCCGTCTTCGTCGGGATCGGCTGGTGGGTGGCCGGGGCCGTGGTGGCCGCCGTCGTGCTGGGCGGTTCCCTCGTCGTGCGGGCGCTGGGGGGCGCCTCCTGGCTGGGCGTCGTCGGTGGGGCGGTGCTGGGCGCCCTCGTCACGACGGCGTTCGCCTCGGGCGGCACGGCCCTGCTGGGGGTCGTGCCGACGGGGTCCACCTTCGCGCGCCTCCCCGAGCTGTCCGCGCAGGCGAACGCGGCGATCGTCGAGGGCTCGGCCCCCGTCGAGGTCAACGACGGCCTGCTGGTCACGGTCGCCCTCTCGGTGCTCGTCGTCGCCGTCGTCACCGACCTGCTGTCGTCGGTGGGGCAGCTGCCGGTCGTGACCGGGGTCTTCCCCGCCCTCGTGCTGGCGGTGCCGACCTTCGTCCCGGGCGTCGTCACGAGCTGGCCCTGGGTGGTGGCCACCGTGCTGGCCTTCCTGGTGCTGCTGATGGTGTCCACCGGCCGACGACCCTCGCGCGCCGGCCTCGTCGGAGCCGCCGCGTCGGTCGCCGTGGCGGGGTTGCTGACGGCCGTCGTCCCGCTCGCGGGCGTGGCGCCGCTGACCGGTTCGGGCACCGGGACCGGACTCGCGACCGGCGTCAACCCGATCATCGACCTCGGCGACGACCTCCGGCGGGGTGCCCCGGTCACCGTCCTGTCGTACCGGACCGACGACCCGCAGGGCAACTACCTCAAGCTCGTCGACCTCGTCGACTTCTCGGGCCGCACCTGGAGCCCCGCCGACGTGCCGCTCGACCCGCTCAACACGCTCGACGCGCTGCCCGACGCTCCCGGCATCGACCCCGGCACCGCTCGACGCGACGTCACGACCGACGTCACGATCGGGGCGCTCCGCAGCCCGTACCTGCCCGTGCCGGTGCCGCCCGCGACCATCGAGGGCCTGGACGACGGGTGGCGGTTCGTCGACGAGAGCGGCGTCACCGTCCGCAGCGATTCCGAGGGCACGCAGGGCCTCGAGTACGAGGTGACGAGCCGGCCCGTCGATCCCAGCCCCGAGCAGGTCGTCGCCTCGCTCGACGACACGGGGCCCGACATGGCGCCCTATCTCTCGGTGGACGAGGTGCCGCAATCCGTCACCGACCTCGCGGCGCAGGTGACGGCCGGTTCGGCGAACCCCTTCGACGCGGCCGTCGAGCTGCAGGACTTCTTCCGCGACGGCGACTTCACCTACTCGGAGGACACCCCGGTCGAGCGCGGCTACGACGGCAGCGGCCTCGACGCGATCGAGACGTTCCTGCAGGTCCGCAGCGGGTACTGCGTGCACTTCGCCTCGGCGATGGCCGTCATGGCGCGGACGTTGGGCATCCCGTCGCGGGTGGCCGTGGGCTTCCTGCCGGGCGACCTGCAGGGCGTCGGCGACGACGCCGCGTTCCGGGTCAGCAGCGACGACCTGCACACCTGGCCCGAGCTGTACTTCGCCGGGCTCGGCTGGGTCCCCTTCGAGCCGACCGTCGGCCTCGGCGCCCCGCAGCAGTACCTGCAGCAGACCGGCGTCGAACCGAGCGACGTCCCGAGCGACGACGCCAGCACCTCGCCCGACGCGAGCACGGCGCCCTCGGCGTCGGCCGCCCCGACGAGCGCGGCCCCGGGCGCGAGTGCCACGCCGACGTCCACCGCCTCCGGCCAGGGAACCGGCGTCGGTGCCGTGCCGACGATCGCCCTGTCGGTGCTCGCGGCGCTCGCGCTGGCGGCCCTCGTCGTCCCCTCGGGGCTGCGGGCCGGTCGCCGTCGCCGCCGCCTGTCGGCGTCGCCACCCGACCTGGCCCTGCACGCCTGGCACGAGGTGGTCGACACCGCTCGCGACCTCGGCGTCCCGGTGACGGCCACGATGACCCCTCCGGCTGTCGTCGACCTGCTGGCGCAGCGACTCGCGGCTCTCGGCGACGGTGCCGCGGCGACGACGTCACACGCACCGTCCGCCGGCCGGACGGCCACGGCCCAGGAGGCGCGGGCCGCGTCCGTCGCGCTGCTGGACGCCCTGCAGGCCGAGCGCTTCGGAGCCGAACCGGCCGCCCGACAGGTGCAGGCGGACGCACGTCGGGTCATCGCCGGGCTCCGGGCCTCCTCGTCCGTGGGGCAGCGTCTCACCGCCACGATCGCGCCGCGGTCGCTCGTCGGGGGCACGGAGGCGGCGTCCGGCTCGACGGCGTAAACTCTTCGTTCGTGCCTCATTTCACCCAGACCCCCTACACCGTCCCGGTGTTCGACCTCGTGCACCGTCCGGGCGAGATGCGCGAGCACGAGCTCGACGTCGTCGTGCCCGAGAAACTCGGCGAGGGCCAGATCTCGGTGCCGAAGGGTGCCGAGATCGCGATCGACGTCAAGCTCGAGGGGCTGCACGACGGCATCCTGGTGTCCGCACACGTGTCGGGCACGGCGGTCGGCGAGTGCAGCCGATGCCTCCGTGACATCTCCGAGCCCGTCGAAGTCGATTTCGCCGAGCTTTTCGCGTACGATGTCGACGAAGCTTTTGACTATCAGGTTCAAGACGATCACGTGGATCTTGAACCCGTGGTCAGAGACGCAGTGGTTCTGTCACTGCCCTTCCAGCCGGTCTGTCGGCCGGATTGTCCGGGCCTCGACCCCGAAACGGGCGAGCGTGTGGACGACATCCCCGACTACCAGCCCCGCGAGATCGCCGACCCCCGCTGGTCGGCACTGGCAGGGTTCCAGGCTGAATCGGCACCCGCCGACGGCACGTCACAGGGCACCGGTCACGACGACCAGCGCCCGGCCGACGAGCAGCACTGAACACCACCGCGTCACCCACCATCGTCAGACCCAGGCACCCGCGAGGGTGCCGACAGAGAGAAGAGAAACCCATGGCCGTCCCGAAGCGCAAGCAGTCACGCTCCAACACGCACGCTCGTCGTTCGCAGTGGAAGGCCACGCCGGTCCAGCTCGTCAAGACGATCGAGAACGGCAAGGTCACCTACAGCCTCCCGCACCGTGCCAAGGTCGTCGAAGACAGCGCCGGCACTGCCCTGTACATGGAGTACAAGGGCCGCAAGGTCGCCGACGTCTGATCACCGACGTGAACCCGTCCACCCTCGCGGTGAGCGCATGAGTCAGCCCGAGTCGAGCCCTGGTGCCGACCGGGCTGTTCTCTTGTCCCGACTGCAGATCGAGCTCAGCGACGACCTGATCGACCAGGCGCTGACCCACCGGTCGTACTCGTACGAGCACGGCGGCGTGGGCAACAACGAGCGCCTCGAGTTCCTCGGCGACTCGATCCTGGGCCAGGCCGTCACGGTCATGCTCTTCACCGAGAACCCCGACCTCGACGAGGGCGACCTCGCCAAACGTCGGGCCAGCCTGGTCAGCACCGTCGCCCTGGCCGAGGTGGCGCGGATCATCGGCCTCGGCCCGCACCTGCGCCTCGGTCGCGGCGAAGAGCTGACCGGTGGTCGCGACAAGCACTCGATCCTGGCCGACACGGTCGAGGCCATCATCGGGGCGACCTACCTCGAGGCCGGCGGTGAAGCCGCCACGGCGCTCGTGCTGCGTCTCGTGGCTCCTCTGCTGGTCGACCCGGATCGCTTCGGCGCCGCGATGGACCCCAAGACCAGCCTGCAAGAACTGGCAGCGACCCTCGGCCGGGGCATGCCCTCGTACTCGGTGACCGACAGCGGGCCCGACCACGACAAACGGTTCCACGCCGTCGTCGCCCTGGGCGACGACCAGGGAGTCGCCGAGGGGTCCGGCAGCAGCAAGAAGCAGGCCGAGATGGCCGCCGCCCTCGGGGCGTGGACGTCCCTCAACGCGTCGGCTGCCGGCGTCGCCGCCGCCCGTCGGGCCGCCGCCTCCGTCGACTGACCGTGCCCGAACTGCCCGAGGTCGAGGTCGTCCGTGCCGGTCTGCACCCGGTGGTGTCCGGCGCCGTGGTGACGGCCGTCGAGGTGCTCGACCAGCGGTCGCTCAAGCGACACCGTGGTCCGAGCGACGACTTCGTCGACCGTCTCGTCGGCGGCACGATCGATTCGGCCGTCCGCCGGGGCAAGTTCCTCTGGTTCCCCTTCGAACCGGTCGAGCGGCACGAGCAGCCCCTGGCCCTGGTCGCGCATCTCGGCATGAGCGGGCAGGTCTTGCTCCGCAGCCGGGATGCCGAGCCCGACCGCCTGATGCGCATCCGGCTCGACGTCGAGAGCCCGTCGCTCGGCCCCGTGCGGCTCGCCTTCGTCGACCAGCGCATCTTCGGCTCGATGGCCCTCGACGAGACGGTGCCCACCCTGGACGGGCGCGCGGCGGGGTTCGCCGGCCCGCGCCTCCTCGGTTCCGACGTCCTGGCCGCGGGGGAGGCCACACCCGGCACCACGACCGCCACCACGACCGTCGGCACCGACGCCGACCCGGCCGCCTGGGTGCGCCGCGTCCCGCAGCAGGTCTCGCACATCGCGCGCGACCCGCTCGACCCGGCCTTCGACGAGGCGCGGGTGATCACCCGTCTGCTGGACCGCCGCACGGCGGTGAAGCGGGCGCTCCTCGACCAGGGACTGCTGAGCGGGGTGGGCAACATCTACGCCGACGAGAGCCTCTGGGCCGCGCGGGTGCACCCCGAACAGCCCACCGAGTCGTTGTCGAGGGCTCGGGCGCGGGTGCTGCTGGCCGAGGTGCGGGTCGTGTTGCTCAAGGCCCTCGGCGAGGGGGGCACGAGCTTCGACGCCCAGTACGTCAACGTCAACGGCCAG
Source organism: Frigoribacterium sp. ME-P-080 (assembly GCF_030209595.1). Lineage (NCBI taxonomy): Bacteria > Bacillati > Actinomycetota > Actinomycetes > Micrococcales > Microbacteriaceae > Frigoribacterium > Frigoribacterium sp. ME-P-080. Next base: position 97,669 of record NZ_JARVRR010000003.1, on the reverse strand, counting down.
TCGGGCTACTTCAGCCACAGCCTCGCGGCGTACGGGCAGCAGGGGCGTCCGTGCCCACGGTGCGGCACGCTCATCGTGCGCGAGGCCTTCATGAACCGGTCGAGCCACTTCTGCCCCCGCTGTCAGCGGGTGCGCACGCGCTGAACCCCGACGGCCGAGGGCGTCCGCCTCCCCGGTCCGCGGGGCCTCCGCCCCTATCCTTGAGCGCGGGTCACCACCCGTCACGAGTCCCGAGGAGGCGCGGCGCATGTACCTGAAGAGCCTCACGCTCAAGGGCTTCAAGTCGTTCGCCTCCGCGACCACGTTCGCCTTCGAGCCGGGGGTCACCTGCGTCGTCGGCCCGAACGGTTCGGGCAAGAGCAACGTCGTCGACGCCCTCGCCTGGGTGATGGGCGAGCAGGGGGCGAAGAACCTGCGCGGCGGCAAGATGGAGGACGTCATCTTCGCCGGCACGTCGACCCGCGGTCCGCTCGGTCGGGCGCAGGTCGTGTTGACGATCGACAACTCCGACGGTGCGCTGCCCATCGACTACACCGAGGTGACGATCAGTCGGACGCTCTTCCGCAACGGGGGCAGCGAGTACGCCATCAACGGCGAGGGCTGTCGACTGCTCGACGTGCAAGAGCTCCTCAGCGACTCCGGCCTCGGCCGCGAGATGCACGTCATCGTGGGGCAGGGGCAGCTCGACGCCGTGTTGCGCGCCACTCCCGAGGACCGCCGGGGCTTCGTCGAGGAGGCCGCCGGCATCCTCAAGCACCGTCGTCGCAAGGAGAAGACCCTCCGCAAGCTCGAGGCCATGCAGACGAACCTCACGCGCCTCAGCGACCTCGCGGGCGAGATCCGTCGTCAGCTCAAGCCGCTCGGGCGCCAGGCCGAGATCGCCCGTGAGGCGCAGACCATCGCGGCGGTCGTCCGCGACGCCCGCGCCCGTCTGCTGGCCGACGAGGTCGTCGCCCTCCGCGAGTCGCTCACGGCCCGGTCGAGCAGCGAGGCCGAGCGCAAGAGCGAGCGCCTCGTCCTGCAGGGCCGCCTGGACGAGAACAAGCAGCGCGAGCACCGCCTCGAGCAGGCCATGGTCGGCGACGCCGTCGACGAGGCCCGCCGGGTGGTCTTCGGACTCGAGTCGGTCCACGAGCGCCTGCGCAGCCTGTCGAGCCTCGCGCAGCAGCGACTCCAGCTGCTCGCCCAGCAGGGGGACCGACCCGCCGTGGCGACCACCGTCAGCTCGGGCATGGTCGCCGACGCCCGCGACGAGGCCGAGCGCCTGCGCGGCGACGTCTCGCAGGCCGAGGCGGCGGTGGGGCAGGCCGGGGCCGACCTGGCCACGGCCCGGGCGTCCCTCGACGCCCTCGACGTCGAGATCCAGGCCCAGAGCGTCCTCGTCTCGCAGCACGACCTCGCGGCCACCCGCCTGCGCGGTGCCCTCGAGGCGGCACGGTCGGGGCTCGCTGCCGTCCGGGGCGAGCAGCTGCGGCAGCGCGCGGCACTCGAGGCCGCCGAGGCGCGTCGCGACGCCGGGCGGGCCGAGTACGCCGAGCTCGAGCAGCGGTCCCCGCGGGCCGACGCCGACGCCGACGGCGTCGACCACGCCGCCGTCCAGGCCGAGGCCGAAGAACAGCTGTCGACCCTCACGGCGAGCGTCGACGAGCAGCGCGACCGCCTGCACGCGGCCGAGCGTGAGCGCGACGCCCTCGCGGCCCGCCGCAGCGCGCTCTCGCTGGCCCTCGACCAGAACGACGCCACGGCCGCCCTGGTCGCCGCGGGCCGACCGGGCATCCGCGGCCTGGTGGCCGAGCACGTCCAGGTGAGTCCCGGCTACGAGGCCGCCGTCGCGGCGGCGCTCGGCAGCGTGGTCGACTCGGTGCTGGCCGACGACGTCGAGGCCGCCGTCGACGCGGTCGCGCACGCCACCGAGGCCGAGCTCGGTCGGGTCGAGGTCGTCGTGGCCGAGCCGGAGCGGCTCCGGTCGACGCTCGACGTCGACCTCCCGGCCGGGACCGTCGCCGCCACGGCCGTCGTCACCGCGCCTCCCGGGGTGCTCGGACTGCTGGCCGCCACCGTCGTGGCCGACGACCTCGCGGTCGCCCGCTCGGCCTGGCGGGCACTCGCCGGCCACCCGGTCCCCGTGACCGTCATCACGCGGGCCGGCGAGGTGCTGACCGACTACGTGCTGCGCGGCGGGTCGGGCGTCGAGCGGTCGCGTCTCGAGCTCGTCGCCGAGCGCGATGCGGCCGCCGAGCGGCTCACCGGCGTGGCCACCGAGATCGAGCGGCTCGCTCCCGGGCTCGCCGAGCTCCGGGAACGGCTCGCCACGACGCGCACCCGCGCGAAAGAGGCGGCGGCCGCCGCCCGGGACGAGGAGGCGCGGGTCACCTCCCACGGGCAGCAGCTCGGTCGTCTGCGTGCCCGGGTCGAGGCCGCCGAGGCCGAGGTCGATCGGCTCTCGGTCGCGCTCGACGCGTCGGTCGAGGCCGTCGACGCCGCGAGCCGCGCCGTCGACGCCGCCGCGGCCGCCCACGACGAACACGCCGCCCGCCCGCGTCCGATGCTCGACGCGTCGGCGCGCGACGGCCTGCTGGCCGAGGTCGAGACGGCGCGCGCCGTCGAGACCGAGCGCCGCATCGCCCTCGAGACCGTCCGCGAACGGGTCCGGGCCGAGATCGCCCGGGCCGAGGCCCTGCAGCGTCAACTCGACGAGCAACGGGCGGCAGCCGAACTCCAGGCCCGTCAGACGGTGGTGCGGCATCGCCAGATGGCCGCCACGTCGTCGGTGCTCGAGGCCCTGCCGCCGACCCTGGACGCCGCGGCCCGGTCGGTGGCCGAGGCGCGCGCGGTCCTGGCGGAGGCCGAGGCGGCCCGGACCGAGCAGAACACCGAGCTGCAGGCGCTCCGCGGAGCCGAGCGCGAGCTGCGCGACCGGCTCGCCACCGTGACCGAGAGCGTGCACGGCCTCGAGATGGAGATCTACGAGAAGACTCTTCACCTGTCCGGGCTGCTCGAACGGGCCGGCTCCGAGCTCGGCCTCGTCGAGGACGTCCTCGTCGCCGAGTACGGCCCACACGTCCTCGTGCCGAGCGACGGCGAGGTCGTGACCCGCCCGTCCGTGGACGACGAGGTCGACCTGGTCGACGTCGACGCCGCGGGCGAGGACGACGCCGCGGGCGAGGACGACGCCACGGGGGACGGCGCTGGCCGTGCCGCCCGGGGAGCCGACGGTGCCGCCGACCTCGACGACGCGACCCTCGCCAGGGCCGCCACCGCGCCTCCTCGGGGCGTGCCCTTCGACCGGGCGACGCAGCAGCGCCGGCTCGCCGTGGCCGAGAAGAAGCTGGCCCGGCTCGGCCGGGTGAACCCCCTGGCCCTCGAGGAGTTCGCGGCGCTCGAGCAGCGCCACCTCTTCCTCACCGAGCAGCTCGCCGACCTGACCGGCACGCGCGCGGACCTGCTGACGATCATCGACGAGATCGACGACAAGATGCAGACCATCTTCGCGAGCGCGTTCGCCGACACCCAGGCCGCCTTCGACCGGGTCTTCCCGATCCTCTTCCCGGGGGGCAGCGGTTCGCTCCACCTGACCGACCCCGACGACCTGCTGGCGACCGGGATCGAGGTGACGGTGAAGCCCGCCGGCAAGAAGATCGAGCGGCTGTCGCTGTTGTCCGGGGGCGAGCGGTCGTTGGCCGCCGTGGCGTTGCTGATCGCGATCTTCAAGGCCCGGCCGAGCCCGTTCTACATCATGGACGAGGTCGAGGCGGCCCTGGACGACGCCAACCTCGGCCGGTTGTTGACGATCTTCGAGGACCTCCGCGAGTCGAGCCAACTGATCGTCATCACGCACCAGAAGCGCACGATGGAGATCGCCGACGCGCTCTACGGCGTCTCGATGCGTCAGGACGGGGTCAGTGCCGTCGTCGGCCAGCGCGTCGTCGCCGAGCGCGGCACCGCCGCGGGCCCCACGGCTGATCGCGGCGTCGCCGACGCCTCCTGAGCCCCCCGACGCGAAACGCAGGAGGCGCGACCTGCGTGGCCGCGCCTCCTGCGTTCTCGTCGCGCCTCGTGGGGCACCGGGGTGTCAGTCGATCGGCGTGTCGACGACCCCGCCGTTGATGCTCAGCACGTGCCAGGCGGTGCCGTCCCACTCGACGGTGTTCGCCGCGGCGTTCTCGATGTGCGGCACCTCGCGACCGAGGATCTCGGCGAGGGTGAACCGGATGATCGTGCCGTGGCAGACGACGACGATGTGGGCGTCGTCACCGTCGAGGGGCAGCCGCGTGTCGCGGATCATCTCGAGGGCGCCGAGTCCGCGGGCCGCCACCGACTCGCGCGGTTCGATGTCGGGGTAGTCCGCGTTCGGCTGGTCGGGGATCGGCGACTCGGGGGTGCGGCCCTCGTGCGACGCGTAGTCGCGCTCGATCAGTTCGTCGTAGGCGTCACCCAGCTCGATGCCCAGTTCGGCGGCGATGATCTCCGCGGTCTCGCGGGCACGCCCGAGTGGCGACGACACGATGGCGCTCCACTCGACGCCGGCCAGCAGGCGAGCCGCCTCGAGGGCCTGGCCGCGGCCCGTGTCGTTCAGGGGGATGTCCGAGGAGCCCTGGAGCTTGTCGGCGAGGTTCCAGTCGGTCTGACCGTGGCGGATGAGTTCGAGGCGCATCGGGGTGTTCCGTTCCGTGGTGCGGCCGCGGGGGTGCCGCGGGGGAGTGGCGACGGGCGGCCCCGGTGGGGGCCGCCCGTCGGGGGATCAGTGGTCGTCGTCGGTGCTCGCCGTGACGTCGGCCTTCGCGCGGGCGTCCCGTCGGGTCTTCGCGAGGCTGGCGACGGTCGCGACGGCGATCGTCAGCACGATGAAGCCGAGGGAGAACCAGATCGGGATCTCGGGGATCCAGGTGATCGGCTCGCCGCCGTTGATGAACGGCACCTCGTTGACGTGCAGGGCGTGGAACAGCAGCTTGACGCCGATGAAGGCGAGGATGACCGCGAGGCCCTGGGCGAGGTAGACGAGGCGCTCGAGCAGGCCCGAGATGAGGAAGTACAGCTGGCGCAGGCCGAGCAGCGAGAACGCGTTCGCCGTGAAGACGATGTAGGCCTCTTGCGTGAGGCCGAAGATGGCCGGGATCGAGTCGAGCGCGAAGAGCACGTCGGTCAGGCCGATCGCGACCATCACGAGGAAGAGCGGGGTGAAGAGGCGCTTGCCGTCGACCTTGGTGGTCAGCTTCTGGCCGTCGTAGTCCTGCGAGGTGGGGATGACGCGGCGCAGGGCACGGATGAGCTTGCTGTCCGCCTCGTCCTTCTCGTCGTCGCCGTGGCCGCCCTTGACCTGGCTGTAGGCGAGCCAGAAGAGCAGGATGCCGAAGAGGTAGAAGACCCACGAGAAGTTCTCGATGATGACGACGCCCGCCGCGATGAACAGACCACGCGACAGCAGGGCGATGGCGATGCCGACGAGCAGCACCTTCTGCTGGTAGATGCGGGGCACCGCGAAGCTCGTCATGATGATGAGGAAGACGAACAGGTTGTCGACCGAGAGGGCCTTCTCGGTGATGTAGCCGGCGAAGTACTCGCCACCGAAGGTCCAGTTCGAGAAGACGCCGACCCCGACGCCGAACAGGACGGCGATGCCGATGTAGACGCCCGACCAGATGGCCGATTCGCGGATGGTCGGCTCGTGCGGCGTGCGCACGTGACTGAAGAAGTCGAAGAACAGCAGGCCGATGATGCCGGCGATGGTGATCGCCCAGGTCAAGAAGTGGACGTCCATGTGTGTACCTCCAGTACGCAGCGGGTACCGAAGGTCTCCTCCACTCGCGACGCGTCCTGATCAGGACGGCTGCGAACCGGTGCACCGGGTCGAGATCGGTCTCTTCCGTATTGACGACGCCACCGCGTGGGAGTACTCCCCTTCAACCTGGCGAGCTTACAGCCTCTGCACGTCCGCGGTCTCGCCCGGGGCCGAATATGCTGGCCCGCATGGCTTCTCCCTGGTCCCTCTCCGGTGCCCTCCGTGGCATGTTCGCCAAGAAGACGATCGACGAGACCACGTGGGACGACCTCGAGGCCGCCCTGATCGGCGCCGACTTCGGCCCGGACGTGACCGAGCAGATCATCGACGACCTCCAGGCGAAGGTGCAGCGCTACTCGACCACCGACCCCGCCGACCTCAAGCGCATGCTGCGCGAGACCCTCGAGGAGCGCCTCTCCAAGCTCGACTCGACCCTCAAGCTCAGCGCGCGACCCGCCGTCGTGCTCATGGTCGGCGTCAACGGCGTCGGCAAGACGACCACCATCGGCAAGTTCGCCAAGTTCCTCCGCAACTACGACCGCTCGGTCGTCGTGGGCGCGGCCGACACGTTCCGGGCCGCGGCCGTCGAGCAGGTCGCGACCTGGGCCGATCGGGCGGGGGCGCGCATCGTCCGCCCGCAGCAACAGGGGCAGGACCCCGCGTCCGTGGCGTTCCAGACGGTCGAGCTCGCCATGCGCGAGGGCATCGAGATCGTCCTGATCGACACCGCCGGGCGCCTGCAGACGAAGTCGGGCCTGATGGACGAGCTCGGCAAGATCAAACGCGTCGTCGAGAAGCAGACCGAGATCGCCGAGGTGCTGCTCGTGCTCGACGCGACGACGGGTCAGAACGGCCTCGCCCAGGCGCAGGCCTTCATCGAGCACGCCGGGGTCACGGGCCTCGTGCTGACGAAGCTCGACGGTTCGGCCCGCGGCGGCTTCGTCCTCGCGGTGCAAGAACAGACGGGCATCCCGATCAAGCTGGTCGGGCAGGGCGAGGGCATCGGCGACCTCACGGGCTTCACGCCGCACGTGTTCGTCCAGAACCTCATCGCGTAGCGAGCCCCGGCGGGCACGGGTCACACGGCCTGGCGCCCGGCCCCGGCCTCGAGCAGGTGTCGCAGGGACTCGGGCACGACCTCGCCCCGCGTCTCGGTCGCCCTCGCCCAGAGTCGGCCCGCCCGGTACGACGAGCGCACGAGCGGCCCGGCCAGCACGCCGCTGAACCCCATGTCCTCCGCGATCTCCCGGAAGTCGACGAACTCGTCCGGGTGCACCCATCGCGCCACCGGCAGGTGTCGCGGGCTGGGACGCAGGTACTGGGTCAGCGTGATGACGTCGGTGTGCGCCTCCCTCAGGCGCTCGAGGGCGTCGATCACCTCGTCGCGTTCCTCACCCATGCCGAGGATGAGGTTCGACTTGGTGACCAGGCCGGCGTCGTGCCCCTGCCGGATGACGTCGAGCGACCGCTCGAAGGTGAACGCGGGGCGGATGCGCTTGAAGATGCGCGGCACGGTCTCGACGTTGTGGGCGAAGACCTCGGGACGGGCGTCGAAGACCTGCGCGAGCAGGTCGGGGCGACCGTTGAAGTCGGGGACGAGGATCTCGACCCCCGTGCCCGGGTTCAGCTCGTGGATGCGACGGATGGTCTCGGCGTAGAGCCACGCGCCTCCGTCGTCGAGGTCGTCGCGCGCGACGCCTGTCACGGTCGCGTAGCGCAGCCCCATCTCGCGCACCGACTCGGCGACCGACAGGGGCTCGCGGCGGTCGATCGGGCTCGGCCTGCCCGTGTCGATCTGACAGAAGTCGCAGCGCCGCGTGCACTGCGAGCCGCCGATCAGGAACGTGGCCTCCCGGTCCTCCCAGCACTCGAAGATGTTCGGGCAGCCGGCCTCCTGGCAGACCGTGTGCAGTTTCTTGTCGGCCACGAGCTCGGTCAGGGCGCGGTACTCGGGGCCCTGCCTCGCGGTCGTCCTGATCCAGGTCGGCTTCTTCTCGATCGGGGTCTCGGCGTTGCGGGCCTCGACGCGCAGCAGGCGTCGTCCCTCGGGGGCGGTCGTCGTCATCGGTGGGCTCCCACGGGGTCGGGTCGGGCCGGCACGCGGCCGACGGTCTCGAGGCTGGTCAGGTAGGCGGTCAGGGAGGTCTCGAGGGCGTCCGCGACGTCGGTCACGGCCACGCGCCTCCCGGAGGCGCGGGTCAGGCTGGTCACGCCGGCGTCGCTGATGCCGCAGGGCACGATCCCGGCGTACGGCGACAGGTCGGCGTCGCAGTTGAGGGCGACGCCGTGCATCGTCACTCCCTCGGCGACCCGCACGCCGACCGCCGCGACCTTCTCGTCGCCGAGCGGTCCGCGCACCCAGGCGCCGCTGCGCCCCTCGACGCGGACGGCCGACACCCCGACGCCCGAGCACACGGCGATCAGGCACGCCTCGAGCGCCCGGACGTGGGCGACGACGTCCAGCGGTTCGGGCAGGCGGACGATCGGGTACGCCACGAGCTGGCCGGGGCCGTGCCACGTGATGCGTCCGCCGCGGTCCACCCGGGTCACGGGGGAGCCGTCGCGCGGCAGGTCGGCGGGCTGCGTCCGCGTGCCCGCCGTGTACACCGACGGGTGCTGGCAGAGGACGAGGGCCGAGTCCAGTCGGCCGGCCACGACGTCGGCGTGCAGCTCGCGCTGCAGGCGCAGGCCCTCGTCGTAGTCGAGTGGCGGGCCCGTGAGGCCCGTGCGTCGCGTCGTGGTCACACCCCGAGGCTAGGCCCATTGATGCACTCGGTACAACAACGACGGGCCGAGGAGGCGCGGCCACGCAGCACAGGAGGCCGACGGTCGGTTAAGATGGGCGCACCATGGCCACTTTTGGAACCCTCTCCGACCGCCTCGCGGAAACGTTCAAGAACCTCCGCAACAAGGGCAAGCTGAGCCCCGCCGACGTCGACGGCACCGTGCGTGAGATCCGTCGTGCCCTGCTCGACGCCGACGTCGCGTTCGACGTCGTCAAGGCCTTCACGAACACGGTCCGCGACCGCGCCCTCGGCGACGAGGTCAGCAAGGCGCTGAACCCGGCGCAGCAGGTCGTCCAGATCGTCAACGAAGAACTGGTGCAGATCCTCGGTGGTCAGCAGCGCCGGCTCGAGTTCGCGAAGAACCCGCCGACCGTGATCATGCTCGCGGGCCTCCAGGGTGCCGGCAAGACGACCCTCGCGGGCAAGCTGGCCAAGTGGCTCGCGAAGGACGGCCACACGCCCATGCTCGTGGCGGCCGACCTCCAGCGCCCCAACGCGGTGACGCAGCTGCAGGTCGTCGGTGAGCAGGCCGGTGCCCACGTCTTCGCGCCCGAGCCGGGCAACGGCGTCGGCGACCCCGTCAAGGTCGCGAAGCAGGCCATCAAGTACGCCCGCGACAAGCAGTACGACACCGTCATCGTCGACACGGCCGGCCGTCTCGGCGTCGACGCCGAGCTCATGAAGCAGGCCGCGAACATCCGCAAGGCGGTCGATCCCGACGAGGTGCTCTTCGTCATCGACGCGATGATCGGTCAGGACGCCGTCGCGACCGCCAAGGCCTTCCAGGACGGTGTGGACTTCACCGGCGTCGTGCTCTCGAAGCTCGACGGAGACGCCCGCGGTGGTGCCGCACTCAGCGTGGCCTCGGTCACCGGCCGCCCCATCATGTTCGCCTCGACGGGTGAGTCGCTCGACGACTTCGAGCCGTTCCACCCCGACCGCATGGCGAGCCGCATCCTCGACCTCGGCGACATCCTCTCGCTGATCGAGCAGGCCCAGCAGGCCTTCGACGAAGAAGAGGCGATGGCGGTCGCGCAGAAGATCGCGACCGACTCCTTCACGCTCGACGACTTCCTCACGCAGATGCAGCAGCTGCGCAAGATGGGTTCGATCAAGGGCATGCTCGGCATGCTGCCGGGTGCCAAGGGCATGCGCGAGCAACTCGAGAACTTCGACGAACGCGAGATCGTCCGCACCGAGGCGATCATCCAGTCGATGACCAAGCAAGAGCGAGCGATGCCCAAGCTGCTCAACGGCTCGCGTCGCCTCCGCATCGCCCGCGGTTCGGGCATGACGGTCACCGACGTCAACCAGCTCGTCCAGCGCTTCGAGCAGGCGTCGAAGATGATGAAGACCGTCGCCAAGGGCGGCGTGCCCCAGGTGCCCGGCATGGGGCCGATCCCCGGGGCCTCGTACGCCGGCAAGAAGGCGCAGCCCAAGAAGAAGGGTTCCAAGGCCGGCAACCCGGCCAAGCGTGCCGCACAGAACGCTGCCCTCACCACGGGTGCCAGGCCGGCGTCCTCGGCTCCCGGCGGCTCGGGCTTCGGGCTCGGCGGCGGCGGGGCCGCCGCGGGTGGCGCGGCGCCTTCGCCCGAAGAACTCGCGTCGCTGCAGAAGATGCTCGGACGCGGCTGAGCCGACCCGCGCCTCCTGACGGTCCTCGACGCCCGCCCCGCCTGCTGCGGGGCGGGCGTCGTCGTGTTCCCGCCGCACCGCAGGCGGCTGGTCACTCGGCTGCGGACAGCCCTTCGTCGAACTCGCGGACCAGCGACGCCACGACGGGGCGCAGGTCGCCCCCGTGCGCGGCGGCGACGGTGAGCTGGCGCTGGTAGCTGGCCCCGCGGTCGGTGATCGTCGCGAGCGAGTGCAGTTCGTCGAGGCAGCCGAGGCGTTCGGCCGCCGGCTCGAGCGACGTCACGAGTTCGCGCAGGTCGTCCGTCACCAGTCGTTCGTCGCCGGCCGCGTTCTGGATCACGATGGCGTCCATGCCGTAGCGGGCGGCGCGCCACTTGTTCTCGCGGACGAACCACGGCTGCATGCTCGTCAGGGTCTCGCCGCGGTCGAGTCGCTCGGACATGTCGTCGACGAGGCACTGCACCAGTGCCGTCACGGCGGCGAGCTCGTCGGTCGTCGCGATGCCGTCGAAGACGCGCGTCTCGAGGGTGCCCCACTTCGGTGAGGGGCGGAGGTCCCAGCGCAACTCGCTGTGGTCGTCGATCACGCCGGTGTGGGTCATGTCGGCGACCATGGCCTCGTACTCGGACCAGGTCGCGAACTGGGGCGGCAAGCCCGCCGTCGGGAGCTGCTGGAACATCAGGGCGCGGTTCGAGGCGTACCCGGTCTCCTCGCCGACCCAGAACGGGCTCGACGCCGTCAGCGCCTGGAAGTGCGGCAGGTAGGTGAGCATGCCGTTGAGGATGGGCAGCACCTTGTCCTGGTCGTCGATGCCGACGTGGACGTGGACGCCCCAGATCATCATCTGGCGGCCCCACCACCGCGTCCGGTCGATCAGGGTGGCGTAACGCTCCTTGTCGGGCGTCACCTCCTGGTCGGCGTAGCGGCTGTAGGGATGCGTCCCGGCGCACATGAGGTCGGCGCCGAGCATGGAGGCCGGGCCCCGGACCAGGTCGATCGTGCCCCGGAGGTCGTCGACGGCGTCGGCGACCCGGCGGTGCACGCCCGTGACGACCTCGACCGTGTTGGTGAGCAGTTCGGTGGTCAACCGTTCCGGACCGCCGTCGTTGACGTGGGCCAGGTCGGCGAGGATCGCCGGGGCGTGCGGCGCCAGTTCTCCCGACTCGTGGTCGACGAGGGCGAGTTCCCACTCGACGCCGAGGGTCGACCGCTCTGAGGTCGTGAAATCGATGCGCATCCGCGTGGCCTTCCCGTGGGCGTCAGGGCGGTTCCATCCTGCCAGTCGGGTGCCGGTCGGGGCCGTCCGGCGGGCCGGCCTGCGCCGCCCGTGACGTCCGGTGACGCCGAGGAGGCGCGGTGTCGGACACGATGCGACGCAATTCGTGCAGATGGCCTTTCGTCTGCAACAATGGGAGGTCGAGTCTTCTGTCGTCCGACCCTCTAATCAGACGACGTTCGACTCCCATCAGAGCTTTCGAGCCGAGTGTGCCCCCACGCTCACGGCTGGCAACTCGCCCACATCACATCACACAGGAGAATTGTGGCTGTCAAGATCCGTCTCAAGCGCATGGGCAAGATCCGCGCCCCCTACTACCGCATCGTCGTCGCCGACTCGCGCACCAAGCGTGACGGTCGCGTCATCGAAGAGATCGGCAAGTACCACCCCACCGAGGAGCCCTCGTTCATCGAGGTCGAGTCCGAGCGTGCGCAGTACTGGCTCGGCGTCGGCGCTCAGCCGACCGAGCAAGTCGCCGCTCTGCTGAAGCTCACGGGCGACTGGGGCAAGTTCAAGGGCGACGCCGACGCCGTCAGCACCGTCAAGACCAAGGCTCCGAAAGAGGCCTTCGTCGCCGACGAGAAGAAGAAGCCGGTCCTCGTGCCCAAGACCGAGAAGCCCGCGGCCAAGGCCGAGGCTCCCGCCGAGTCCAGCGACGACGCCGAGACCACCGAGGCGTAGTCGGTGCTCGCACCTGCACTCGAACACCTCGTCCGGGGGATCGTCGATCACCCGGACGAGGTGCAGGTCGTGGAGAAGAACTCCCCACGAGGCGACGTCCTCGAGGTGCACGTCCACGCGGACGACCTCGGTCGCGTCATCGGCCGTGCCGGTCGCACCGCCAAGGCCCTCCGGACCCTGATCACCGCGCTGGCCGACGGCAAGCGGGTCCGGGTCGACGTCGTCGACGGCGATCTCTAGAACCGTGCCGTCCGACCGCAAGACCGAACTCCGGGTGGGGCGCCTGACCAAGGCCCACGGCCTCAAGGGCGCCCTCAAGCTCGAACTCTTCACCGACACCCCCGAGCAACGCTTCGTGCCGGGTGCCGTGTTCCGCCTCCAGGTGCCCGCCGACAGCGCCTGGCACGACAAGACCCTCACCCTCACCGAGCTGCGCTGGTACAACAGCCACCCGGTGGGCTTCTTCGACGGGGTCGACGACCGCACGGCGGCCGAGTCGCTCGTCAAGGCGATCCTCTGGGTCGACCAGGACGCCGACGAACTGCCCCACGAGGCCGACGCCTGGTACGACCACCAGTTGGTCGGCCTCCGCGTCGAGCGTGACGGCGTCGTCGTGGGCACCGTGGCCCGGGTCGACCACCTGCCGGCCCAAGACCTGCTCGCGGTCGACACCGCGTCGGGCGAAGTCCTCGTCCCGTTCGTCTCGGCCCTCGTGCCGAAGGTCGACGTCGAGGGCGGCGTGGTCGTCGTGACCCCGCCGCAGGGGCTCTTCGAAGAGCTGGCCGACGACACCGACGACGAGCCGGCCTCCGACGACGTCGACCGGTCGGTCGCCGACGGTGTCGACGAGCCGGCCTCCGACGGCGAGTCCGCTCCCGACGACGAGCGCTGACCCGTGCGCATCGACATCGTGTCGATCTTCCCCGAGTTCTTCGGGGTGCTCGACATCTCGCTGCTCGGCAAGGCGCGGCAGCAGAAGCTGCTCGACGTCGAGGTGCACGACCTGCGTGACTTCACGCACGACCGGCACCGCACCGTCGACGACACCCCCTACGGTGGCGGGGCCGGCATGGTCATGCGGCCCGAGCCCTGGGGCGAGGCGCTCGACCACGTCTTCGGCGAGACGTCCACGCCCGACGACACGATCATGATCGTCCCGTCGCCGGCCGGCACGCCCTTCACCCAGGCCACGGCTCGCGAGCTCGCGTTCGCTCCGCACCTGGTCTTCACCTGCGGCCGGTACGAGGGCATCGACCAGCGCGTCGTCGAGCACGCCGCCACCCGGGCGACGGTGCGCGAGATCAGCCTGGGCGACTACGTGCTGAACGGTGGCGAGGTCGCCGTCACGGCGATGATCGAGGCCATCGGTCGTCTCGTCCCGGGCGTCGTAGGCAACCCCGAGAGCCTCACCGAAGAGAGCCACGAAGACGGCCTGCTCGAGTACCCCAGCTACACCAAGCCGGCGTCCTGGCGGGGTCTCGACGTGCCTCCGGTGCTGCTGAGCGGCAACCACGCGGCGATCGCGACCTGGCGTCGCGAGCAGCAGCTCGAACGAACCCGCCGGGTACGGCCCGACCTGCTCGACTGATCGGGCCGAGCCAGCGCGCTCCGGGCGTCCCGGCTCGACCCGCCGAGGAGGGCCCGCCGTGGACGGCCCGTCCGGGTCATCCGCGCGCGGTGAGCACGAGAGGCCCGTCCTCGGTGACGGCGACGGTGTGCTCGACGTGCGCGGCCCGCGAGCCGTCGACGCTGCGGAGCGTCCAGCCGTCGGCGTCGGTCACGATCGCGTCCGTGCCGCGCATCAGCCACGGCTCGATCGCGACGACGAGGCCCGGTCGAACGGGCCACCCGCGCCCCGCACGTCCGTCGTTCGGCACGTGGGGGTCGCCGTGCATGGTGCGTCCGACCCCGTGGCCGCCGAACTGCAGGTTGACGCCGTAACCCGCCCCGCGAGCGACCTGTCCGATCGCGGCCGAGACGTCGCCGAGCTTGGCGCCCGGCCTCAAGGCCGCGATGCCGGCGTCGAGGGCCACCTCGCACGTCTCGATCAGGCGGAGGTCCTCGGGCGACGCCTGCTCGCCGACGACGAACGACACGGCCGAGTCGGCGACCCAACCGTCCACCGAGGCGGCGAAGTCGAGGCTGAGCAGGTCTCCGTCGCGCAGTCGGTAGCGATGCGGCAGGCCGTGAAGGGCCGCGTCGTTGACCGACGTGCAGATCACCTTGCCGAACGGGCTCGCCCCGAACGACGGGTGGTAGTCGACGTAGCAGCTCTCGGCCCCCGCCTCGCGGATCATGCGGTGCGCGAGCGCGTCGAGGTCGAGCAGGTCGACGCCGGGTCGCGCGGCCGCACGGGTCGCCTCGAGCACGCGGGCGACGAAGGCTCCGGCGGGTCGCATGCGTTCGATCTCGTCGGGAGTGCGCAGTTCGATCATGCAGCCATTCTTCACGAAGCCCTCGTAGCCTCGACCGCATGACGACGCGCAGGATCTTCTACCGCCTCCTCTGGGTGGCCGTCTTCGTGTTGCCGCTCTGGGTGCTGCTGGGTCGGGCGTTCTTCGGCGTCCCGCTGGGCCTGCAGTTCGTCGGCCAGTTGCTGCTCGTTCCCCTGCTCTTCGTCGGGCAGGCGGTGGCCACCGGCGTGGTGGTGGGCCGCCGCAGCGTCCGGCGGGCGAAGGCCGTGTCGTGGGCCGACGCGGGTCTGCTCGCCCTGTCCTGGCTCGGCCAGCTCGGCCTGGGGTTCTTCATCGTCGACAGCTCCGCCGAGTCCGCGTCCGCGTCGGCCTTCACGCAGGTCGCCGGCGGGGTCTCGTCCCTCGACCTCTCGACCGCCCTGTTCGCGCTCTGCGCCGTCGTGACGATCGCGGCGGGCGTGGGCCTGTTCGCCTGCGCCCTCTGGCAGTTCGTGAAGGAGGCGCGGGCCCGCATGGCCACGTCGCTCGCCGATCTCGAGCGGGTCGCGTCGGGCACCGGGGCCGCCGCGGGGCGTCGGCCCGGCTACGGCGACGACGGCCCCGTCATCACCATCACGCCGCGAGGCTGACACGGGTGCCCGCGCTGTGGCACAATAGGCGCTTGTGCCTGCGCACGACTCTGCCACAGGGGAGTCTGCCGATCCAGAGCACACCTTCTTCATCATGACGGGCGCGTGACGCGCCCCAGACACGCAGTCGACCTGTGGCGGTTGCAGAGAGCGAACGACAATGCACATCCTCGACGCGGTTGACTCCGCCAACCTCCGCTCGGACGTCCCCGACTTCCGCGCCGGCGACACCGTCAAGGTGCACGTCAACATCATCGAAGGCACGCGCTCGCGCGTCCAGGTCTTCCAGGGTGTCGTCATCGGCAAGCAGAACGAGGGCATCCGCGAGACCTTCACGGTCCGCAAGGTGAGCTTCCAGGTCGGCGTCGAGCGCACCTTCCCGGTGCACTCCCCGGTCATCGACCACATCGAGGTCGTCAGCCGCGGTGCCGTCCGTCGCGCCAAGCTCTACTACCTGCGCGAACTGCGTGGCAAGAAGGCCAAGATCAAGGAGAAGCGCGACAACTAGTCACGCCCCTCAGCGACATCACGCGAGCTCCTCGCCATCTAAGATGGCGGGGAGCTCGGGTGGTTAAATGACGAATGACACAGTGAGGCGCGCCCTGCGTCCTCGACGCGACGACGGCGGAAAGCGCGGCATCGGCACCTTCGTGCGCGACGTGCTCGTCATCTTCCTGGCGGCCCTCCTGATCTCGTTCCTGATCAAGACGTTCCTGATCCGGTCGTTCTACATCCCCTCCGGGTCGATGGAGCAGACGCTCCAGATCAACGACCGCATCATCGTCAACGAGCTCGTACCCGACCTCGTCGACGTCAAGCGGGGCGACGTGGTCGTGTTCACCGACCCGGGCGGTTGGCTCGACGGCACGGCTCCCATCAGCACGACCACCGGCAACCCGGTGTCCGACGGCTTCTCGTGGTTCCTCACGCTGGTCGGGCTCGGCGCACAAGACAGCAACGACCACCTGATCAAGCGGGTCATCGGCCTGCCGGGCGACACCGTCGAGTGCTGCAACGACTTCGGCCAGATGTCGGTCAACGGCGTCCCCCTCGACGAGCCCTACGTGAACCTGCCCACGGGCGAGACCCGGGTCTCGGCCGACGACTTCTCGGTCACGGTGCCCGCCGACTCCCTCTGGGTGATGGGCGACAACCGCTACAACTCGAAGGACAGCCGCTACAACGGCGCCACCCCGAGCAAGGGGTTCGTCCCGATGAGCGACGTCGTCGGACGCGCCTTCGTCATCAGCTGGCCCACCGAGCGCTGGACGTGGCTCGGCGACTACCCCGACGTCTTCCGCGGCACCGAACGAGAGGGCGGATGAGCCCCGTCGTCGACCCCACCCTCGACTACGAACGAGAGCTGCACGCCGCCGGCGCGACCTGGGTGATCGGCTGCGACGAGGTCGGTCGGGGCGCCATCGCCGGGCCGGTCGCGGTCGGGCTCGGGGCGGTCCACATCGATTGCCTCGACGTCCCCGCGGGTCTGCGCGACTCGAAGCTCCTGTCCGAGAAGCGACGCGAGGCCCTCTACCCGCTGGCGACGTCGTGGGTGTCCCATCACGCGGTGGGCTTCGCCGAAGCGCACGAGGTCGACCGGCTGGGCATCGTCGTCGCCCTCGGGCTCGCCGGCAAGCGTGCCCTCACGGCGCTGCACCACGCCGGTGTGGGCATCATGCAGTCCGTGGTGGTGCTCGACGGCAACCACGACTACCTGTCACCCCAGCTCGCCACCCCTCCGCGCATCACGACCAGGGTCAAGGCCGACCGCGACTGCGCGTCGGTGGCGGCGGCGTCGGTCATCGCCAAGGTCGAACGCGACCGGCTGATGATCGAGGCCGACGGCGTCCACCCGGGCTACGCCTGGGCCGGCAACAAGGGCTACGGCTCGTCGGCGCACTACGGGGCCCTGTCCGAATTGGGTCCGTCGCCGCTGCACCGCCTCACCTGGCTGCACTGACCTCGAGCGCCTACGCCGGCAGCAGAGGGACGACGGCGACCGCTGCCCCGAGGGCCGCGTAAGCTCGACTCCGATGGACGAGGACGATTTCGAAGACTACGACCGCGAGGTCGAGCTCGCGCTCTACCGCGAGTACCGCGACGTGGTGTCGCAGTTCCGCTACGTGGTCGAGACCGAGCGGCGTTTCTACCTGGCCAACGAGGTCGACCTGGTCCGGCGTGACACCGAGCACGACTTCTACTTCGAACTGTCGATGACCGACGTCTGGGTCTGGGACGTCTACCGCTCCGACCGCTTCGTCAAGTCGGTCCGGGTGCTCACCTTCAAGGACGTGAACGTCGAAGAGCTCACGAGCCGCGACCTCGAGCTCCCGAAAGAACTCGCACTCGACGAGTAGTCGTCCGTCGCCACGCGACCTCCTGGCGCGGGACTCGTCGCGTCTCGACTCGGCTCGTCCCCAGCCGCGGCCGGGTCGGTGGCGTCCCCAGCCGATGCTCCGCCGGCCCTCCGAGGGGCGCGCCTCCGCCAGCCTGCTGGCAGGAGGTCAGACATGGCGAAGAAGGACGAATTGGGTCGGCGCGGCGAAGACGTCGCGGCCGAGTACGTCGAGGCGCAGGGCATGCGGGTCGTCGAGCGCAACTGGCGGTGCCGCGAGGGCGAGATCGACGTGGTCGCCCTGGACGGCGACGAGGTGGTCGTCGTCGAGGTCAAGACGCGGTCTGGCACCGGCTACGGTCACGCGCTCGAGGCCGTGACGCCGACCAAGCTGGCCCGTCTGCGACGGCTGGCGGGGGCCTGGTGCCAGGCGCATCCCACCTCGACGCCCCGGGGGGTGCGCATCGACGTCGTGGGCATCACGGTGGAGCGGTGCGCGGGGCACGAGCGGATCGACCACGTCCGCGGGGCCGGAGCATGAGCGTGGCGCGGACGCGGGCGGTCGCCCTGCTGGGCGTCGACGGAGCCCTGGTCGAGATCGAGGCGGACATGGGTGCCGGGCTGCCGGCGTTCGTGATCATCGGACTGCCCGACACGTCGCTGGGTGAGGCCCGTGACCGCGTCCGGTCCGCAGCGACCAACTCCGGGTGCGCCTTGCCGGCGCGCAAGCTGACCGTCAACCTGTCACCGGCGTCGCTGCCCAAGCAGGGGTCGTCCTTCGACCTCGGCATCGCCATCGCGGCCCTGGCCGCAGCCGAACTCGTCCCCGCCGAGTCCGTCGAGGGCGTCGTCCACCTGGGCGAGCTCGGGCTCGACGGCCGGCTCAGGCCCGTCGACGGAGTCCTGCCCGCCGTGTTGGGTGCGCGCCGGGCAGGGGCCGCCACCGTCATGGTGCCGACCGACAACGCGGACGAGGCCGCCCTCGTCCCCGGCATCCGCGTGGTGGCCGTGCCGAGCCTGCGCGAGGCGGCGATCTGGCACGGTGCAGGGCTCGAACCCGAGCCGGTCGTGGCCATCACGCGATCGCGCACCGAACCGGCAGTGCCGGCCGAACTCGACCTCGCGGACGTCATCGGCAACGTCGACGCCGTCGAGGCGCTCGTCGTCGCCGCGGCCGGCGGCCACCACCTCCTCATGGTGGGGCCGCCCGGCGCAGGCAAGAGCATGCTGGCGGCCCGTCTGCCCGGTCTGTTGCCCGACCTCGACGCCGATTCGGCCCTCGAGGTCGCTTCGATCCGTTCGTTGGCCGGGGTCGCCGTCACGGGCGATCTCGACCGGAGGCCGCCGTTCGAGGCGCCCCACCACACCTGCAGCGCGGCGGCCCTGGTCGGCGGGGGCAGCGGGGTCATCAGGCCCGGTGCCGCGTCGAGGGCGACCCGGGGCGTGCTGTTCCTCGATGAGGCGCCCGAGTTCCGACAGACGGTCCTCGACTGTCTTCGCCAGCCCCTCGAGTCGGGCGAGACCGTCGTCCACAGGTCACGGGCGGTGGCGCGTTTCCCCGCGAGGTTCCAACTGGTCGCGGCGGCGAACCCCTGTCCGTGCGGGCAATACGGCTCTCGCGACTCCGACTGCAGTTGTTCCCCGCACCAGCGGCGTCGCTACCTGGGCAAGCTCTCCGGGCCTCTCGTCGACCGCATCGACCTGCAGTTGCGGGTGGCCCGCATCAGCTCGTCTCAGTTCCGAGCCTCGGCCGACGTCGTCCCGACGACGACACGCCAGGCCCGCGAACGCGTCGACCGGGCGCGCGGCCGTGCCGCCCGCCGGCTCGAGGGAACACCCTGGCGGTCGTCCGGCGAGGTCCCAGGAACCTGGCTGCGTGATCCGGCGAACCGCCTGGCCGCGGCGGACTCACAGCCCGTCGACCGGGCGCTCGAGACCGGTGCCCTGACGATGAGGGGTTACGACCGCGTGCTGCGGGTCGCCTGGACCCTCGCCGACCTCGACGACGAACCCGCCCCCGTCCGCCGTCACGTGGTCCGGGCCCTGAGCATGCGGCAGTCGCTGTGAGCGACCTGCTCCGGGCGACCCCCGCCGAGCTGGCCGACCTCGTCCGGCCCCTCCTGCCCGGCGCCCACGAGTTCAGCGAGGCACAGACCCTCGAGGCGTTCGCCCTGGGCGCCTGGACAGGTGTGGTCGAACCGGGTGACGCGGTGGGTGGCGTCGTCCGGTCACTGCTCGGACCGACCGTGGGGCTCCGCCTCGTGCTCGAAGCGGCGGTCGGTCACGACGACCCCCGCGCGGGTCTGCTCGCTGGGGCCCTGGTCGAGGCAGGGGCCACCCGCGACGACGTGGAGCGGCTCGACCTCGGACGGGCGCTCACGAGATGGCGGCCCCGTCTCGAGACCAGCGTGATCCTCCGGTCGTTCCGTACGGCGACCGTGGTGGGATCGAGGCTGCTCGTGCCGGGCACCCCGCTGTGGCCCGAGGCCCTCGACGACCTCGGCCATCACGCTCCCGTGGCCCTCTGGGCACGAGGTCCGGCGTCCGTTCCGGCGCCGACGTCGAGCATCGCGATCGTCGGCTCGCGGGCGGCGACGGCCTACGGCGAGCAGGTGTCGGCCGAGCTCGCCGGCGGCGTGGCCGACCGGGGTCTCGCGGTCGTCTCGGGTGCCGCCTACGGCATCGACGGTGCCGCCCACCGGGCGGCCCTGGCCGCCTCGGCGACGACGGTGGCCGTCATGGCCGGGGGAGTCGACCACCTCTACCCGGCCGGTCACGACGCCCTGCTGCGACGCGTCATCGAGACGGGTCTGGTGATCTCCGAGGCTCCGTGCGGTGGCAAGCCGTCGCGGTGGCGGTTCCTGCAACGCAACAGGCTGATCGCGGCGTTGACGGCCGCGACCGTCGTGGTCGAGGCCGGCGGCCGCTCGGGGTCGCTGAACACGGCCGCCCACGCGCAGTCGCTCGGTCGTCCGGTCGGGGCCGTGCCCGGTCCGGTCACCTCGCCGTCGTCGGTCGGCTGCCACGCCCTGATCCGGTCCGGTCTGGCCGAGTGCGTGACGGGTGCCGACGAGGTCCTCGCACTCGCGGGGGTGTCGACCGACCTCGTCGTCGCCTCGTACGAGGGCCGACGGCTCGACCCCGAGACGATGCGGGTGCTGGACGCCCTCAGCACGACGGCGACCCGCGAGACCGACGAACTGGCCGTCGCGAGCGGGCTGTCGCTCGAGACGGTCCGCGACGTGCTCGCCGAGCTCGACCTGTCGGGTGCGGCCCGGCGCTCCGGCTCGGGGTGGCGACGGGTGAGGGGGCGCCGCGATGGTTAGCCTGTCGGCATGCACGAGCCGGGGTCGAGACGCGAGGGGCGGGCGCTGCCGTGACGCGCCTCCTGGGCGAGGTCGAACGGTTCGCCGACCACCTGCACGACGGCCGGGGGCTCAGCGACCACACGGTGCGGTCGTACGCGGCCGACCTCGACTCCCTCGTCGCCTTCGCCGAGAACCGGCTCGGTCGCCCGGGTGAGGTGGGCGACCTCGACCTCGACCTGCTTCGCGACTGGCTCTGGCAGGGCACGCAGGCCGGGCTCGCCCGGGCCACCCTCGCCCGGCGGTCGGCGAGCGTCCGGGCCTTCACCCGGTGGCTCGACGAGACCGACCGCACACCGGTCGACGTCGGTGCCCGACTGCGTGCGCCGAAGCCCGAGAGTCGCCTGCCGCGCGTCCTCACGCGCGAGCAGGTCGACGGCCTGTTGGCGTCCCTCGCCGTCCGGGCGGACACGGGCGACCCCGGGGCACGCCGGGACCTCGCGGTCGTCGAACTGCTCTACGGCGCGGGCCTGCGCGTGTCGGAGCTCGTCGGGGCGGACCTCGGCGACGTGGACCTCGAACGGCTGACCGTGCGGGTGACCGGCAAGGGGGCGAAGCAGCGCGTCGTGCCGTTCGGGGTGCCGGCGGCCGAGGCCCTGGGGCGGTACGTCGACCTCGCCCGCCCGACGCTCGTCACCCCGGTCACGGACGCCGCCTTCTTCGTGGCGTCGACCGGGGGGCGGCTCGGCACGAGGGCCGTCTACCGACTGGTCGCCGGGCTGCTCGCCGACCTCCCGGGCGGCGGGCCGGCGGGGCCGCACGCGTTGAGGCACACGGCCGCCACCCATCTGCTCGACGGAGGGGCCGACCTCAGGGCCGTCCAGGAGCTGCTCGGTCATGCGAGCCTCGGCACCACGCAGATATACACGCACGTCTCGACCGATCGCCTGCGCGACAGCTACCGATCGGCACACCCGCGCGCCTGACGGCGCTCCACCCGACGACGCCCACGACGCCCGAGGACCCTCCGAGCACCCGACCGTCCTGCGGTCGTCGGCCCGGCCGGTGCCGGCCGGTGCTCAGCGGGGCCGTGTCGGCAGCAGCACCGACGGCTCGATCCCGCCCAGGAACAGGAGGGGCGAGACGTACTCGCCGTCGATCCGCGCCCCCAGGTGCAGGCACGGTCGGTCGGGGCAATGCCCTCGCTCGAGCACACCGACGGTCTGCCCCCGCGTGACGGCGTCGCCCTTCGAGACACCGGCCACCACCGGTTCGAAGCTGCTCAACACCCCACCCGGGTGGGCGATCGACAGCACCGGCCGGTCCACCACGACCCCGGCGAAGTGCACGACGCCGTCGTCCGGGGCCGTCACGACCGAGCCCTCGACCGTCCCGACGTCGAGGCCGCGGTGCCCCGGCGACCACGGGTTCGGCGGCCCGACGAAGGGCCGGACCACCGGATGGGGCGAGGTGACCGGCCAGGCCCACACCGCGCCTCCTGCGCTCGCTGCCCGGGGGTTCGCTGTCCGGGGGTTCGCGACCGCGGGCGTGACCGAGAGCGACCCGGCGAGGACCGTGACGAGGGCCGCCGTCGTGAGGGTGACGAGAAGCCGCGTCGTCGGCCGCAGGTGAGAGCGCATACCGGCACCTTGCCGGTTGCGCAAGCTTTCTCGGCGAGGCGTAAGGTTCACCCGTGCACGAACACCCCGTGCACATCGTTTGTGGGGGAGTCGTGGCCACGAGCCCTGCTCCTCGAGCCGTGAAGGAGTACAGGTGTCGAACACCACTGCAACGACGAAGAGCTTGAACAGGCGGGTGACCGCGCTGGCCGTGGCGGCGGCCATCGGCGGGTTCCTGTTCGGTTTCGACTCGTCCGTCATCAACGGCGCGGTCCAGTCGATCACCGACGAGTTCGGTCTCACCGAGTTCGCCTCGGGCTTCGCGGTCGCCTCGGCCCTGATCGGTTGTGCCATCGGTGCCTACGTCGCCGGCCGCCTCGCCGACAAGATGGGTCGCATCAAGGTGATGCTGATCGGTGCCGGTCTGTTCCTGATCAGCTCGATCGGTGCGGCCGCGGCCTTCGCCGTCTGGGACCTCGTCCTCTGGCGCGTCATCGGCGGCCTCGGCATCGGCATCGCGTCGGTCATCGCGCCCGCCTACATCAGCGAGGTGTCGCCCAAGGCGATCCGCGGTCGCCTGGCGTCGTTCCAGCAACTCGCCATCACCCTCGGCATCTTCGCCGCCCTGCTGTCGGACCAGCTCTTCGCGGTCACGGCGGGTGGCGCATCCGAGCCGTCGCTCTTCGGCCTCGCCGCGTGGCGCTGGATGTTCCTGGTGGGAATCGTCCCGTCGGTCGTCTACGGCATCCTGGCCTGGCGTCTGCCCGAGTCGCCGCGGTACCTCGCCGGTGACGGACGCGAGGCCGAGGCCAAGAAGGTCCTCCAGACGATCGTCCCGGCCGAGACCGTCGAGACGAGCCTCAAGGAGATCACGGACTCGATCCGCACCGAGGCAGAGCTCGAGAAGAAATCGTCGATCCGCGGCACCCGCTTCGGCCTCCAGCCCATCGTCTGGGTCGGGATCATCCTCGCCGTGCTGCAGCAGTTCGTCGGCATCAACGTGATCTTCTACTACTCGACCACCCTCTGGCAGGCCGTCGGCTTCCAGGAAGAGGACTCGTTCCTCATCTCGACCATCACCGCGGTCGTCAACGTCGCGGTCACGTTCATCGCGATCGGGCTCGTCGACAAGGTCGGCCGTCGGCCCATGTTGCTCACCGGCTCCATCGGCATGTTCGTCAGCCTCGCCGTCACCGCCCTGGCCTTCAGCCAGGCGACCACCTCGGCGAGCGGCGACCCGTCGCTGCCCGGCGCCTGGGGCCCCGTGGCCCTCGTCGCGGCCAACCTCTTCGTCGTGTCGTTCGGTGCCACGTGGGGCCCGCTCATGTGGGTGCTGCTCGGCGAGATGTTCCCCAACAGCATCCGTGCCACGGCACTCGGCGTGGGCAGCATGGCCAACTGGATCGCCAACTTCATCGTGACGGTGTCCTTCCCCACCCTCGCCGCCCTCAGCCTCACGCTGTCGTACGGCATCTTCGCGTTCTTCGCGCTCGTGTCGTTCTTCTTCGTGCTGGCGAAGATCCCCGAGACGAAGGGGCGCTCGCTCGAGGAGATGGGCACCTCGGCCGTCCAGGCCGATGCGGGGCGGTCGGCGAAGGCCTGAGCCCGACACGATCCACGAACGTCCCGTCCAGATCCTGGGCGGGACGTTCGTGTACGTCGGGGTCCCCGCCCGGGGTCGACCTCCACCTCACCGGGCTCGTGGTGGTGCTAACATGAGCGATGCAGCCTGCTCAGCAGGCTGACTTCGCGTGCCCTGTGCGTCCTCGGACGCACCGACGTCGAGGCGACCTGGTCGCCTCGCGCCGCTCCCGGCCTCCACGTCCATTCGGTCCGAACCGCCTCAGGGTGGGCTCGGCGGACGTGTGCCCGGGCACCAGGCAGTGGCGACCGACCGGTCGCCCGACAACCGACAAGCAGGCACACCCGCGGGTGTGCCCAGGAACAAGGAGAACGACCATGGCCGTCGTCACCATCCGCCAGCTGCTCGACAGCGGCGTCCACTTCGGACACCAGACCCGTCGCTGGAACCCGAAGGTGAAGCGCTTCATCCTCGCCGAGCGCTCGGGCATCCACATCATCGACCTGCAGCAGTCGCTCGGCTACATCGACAAGGCGTACGACTTCGTCAAGGAGACCGTCGCACACGGTGGCACCATCCTCTTCGTCGGCACGAAGAAGCAGGCCCAGGGCTCCATCGCCGAGCAGGCGAACCGCGTCGGCCAGCCCTTCGTCAACCAGCGTTGGCTCGGTGGCCTCCTGACCAACTTCCAGACGGTCTCCAAGCGCCTCGCCCGCATGAAAGAGCTCGAGGACATCGACTTCGACGACACCACGCAGGGCTTCACCAAGAAAGAACTGCTGATCAAGAAGCGTGAGCTCGACAAGCTCCACAAGACGCTCGGTGGAATCCGCAACCTCACCAAGACGCCGTCCGCCCTCTGGGTCGTCGACACCAAGAAAGAGCACCTCGCGATCGACGAGGCCAAGAAGCTGGGCATCCCGGTCATCGGCATCCTCGACACGAACTGCGACCCCGACGAGATCAACTTCCCGATCCCGGGCAACGACGACGCCATCCGTTCCGTCGGCCTGCTGACGCGCATCGTCGCCGACGCTGCCGCCGAGGGTCTGGTGCAGCGTCACCAGAAGCCCGAGGACGCCGACCAGCCCGTCGAGCCCATGGCCGAATGGGAGGCCGAGCTGCTCGCGCAGGGCGAGGCCAAGGCCGCCGACGCCGCCGCCGAGGCACCTGCTGCCGAGGCCCCCGTCGCCGAGGCCCCCGTCGAGGAGAACGACGCCGACGCACAGGTCGCCGCGAAGCCCCTGGGCGAGCCGGTCGTCGAGCCCGTCGCCGAGGCCACCGCGGCCGAGCCGGCCGACGCCGACTCGAAGTAGTCCTCTCCTTCACCCTTCCGACTCCACGAAAGGAAGTCAGACACATGGCCAACTACACCATCGCTGACGTCAAGATCCTCCGTGACCGCCTCGGCGCGGGCATGGTCGACAGCAAGAACGCCCTCGAAGAAGCCGACGGCGACATCGAGAAGGCCGTCGAGATCCTCCGCGTCAAGGGACTGAAGGGCGTCGCCAAGCGCGAGGGCCGTCAGACCACCGCGGGTCTCGTCGCCGCCAAGCCCGGCTCGGGCTACGCCACGCTGATCGAGCTCGCCAGCGAGACCGACTTCGTCGCGAAGAACGAGAAGTTCGTCGCCCTGGCCGACCAGGTCCTCGAGGCGGTGCACGCGGGCGGAGCCTCCAGTGCCGCCGAGGGCAACGCCGCCGCGATCGGCGGCCAGACCGTCGAGGCCTTCGTCAACGACGAGGCCGCGCTCATGGGCGAGAAGGTCGAGCTGCGCACCGTCAACCGCATCGAGGGCGAGCAGTTCGCCATCTACCTGCACAAGACCTCGAAGGACCTGCCCCCGCAGGTCGGCGTGGTCGTGGGCTACACGGGTGACGACGCCGAGACCGCCCGGTCGATCGCTCAGCACATCGCCTTCGCCGCGCCGACGTACCTGTCGCGCGACGACGTGCCGAGCGAGCAGGTCGACAAGGAGCGAGCCATCGTCGAGGAGACCGCGAAGAACGAGGGCAAGCCGGAAGCGGCCCTGCCCAAGATCATCGAGGGACGCCTCACCGGCTTCTTCAAGGAGATCGCCCTGCTCGACCAGGCCTACGCGAAGGACAACAAGTTGTCCGTCGCGAAGGTGGTCGCCGAGGCCGGACTGACGATCACGGGCTTCGCCCGCATCAAGGTCGGCGCCTAGACAGCACCATGACGGGGTCCGAGACGAACGTGTCTCGGACCCCGTTCCCATGCCCGGCCGAGGTGACGACGTCGGGTGCATCATCGGCGACGGACGGCGACCAGCCCGAACTCGCTAACCTGGCTACGGCCACGACGAGACGGAGACTCGCATGACATCGGAAACCACCGGACGACGACGCGTCCTGCTGAAGCTCTCGGGTGAGGCCTTCGGCGGCGGCCAGCTCGGCGTGAACCCCGACGTGGTCGGCTCCATCGCCCGTGAGATCGCCGACGCCGCGACCGACGTCGAGATCGCCATCGTGGTCGGTGGCGGCAACTTCTTCCGCGGTGCCGAACTCAGTCAGCGCGGCATGGACCGGGGCCGGGCCGACTACATGGGCATGCTGGGCACCGTCATGAACGCCCTCGCCCTCCAGGACTTCCTCGAGCAGGCCGGCGCTGCCACCCGCGTCCAGTCCGCCATCGCGATGACCCAGGTCGCCGAGCCGTACATCCCCCGTCGCGCCGAGCGGCACCTCGAGAAGGGGCGCGTCGTCATCTTCGGTGCCGGCGCCGGCCTGCCGTACTTCTCGACCGACACCGTCTCGGCCCAGCGAGCCCTCGAGATCGGGGCCTCCGAGGTGCTCGTCGCCAAGAACGGCGTGGACGGCGTCTACTCGGCCGACCCCCGACACGACCCGTCGGCGGTCAAGCTCGACCAGCTCACGTACCAAGAGGCGCTGATGCAGGGGCTCAAGGTCGTCGACTCGACCGCCTTCAGTCTCTGCATGGACAACGGCATGCCCATGCACGTGTTCGGCATGGAAGGCGAGGGCAACATCGCCCGCGCCATCCGCGGCGAACGCATCGGAACAATCGTCAGCAACTAGACGACTAAACTCGACCGCGAACCGAACAAGGAGCACCAGTGGCGATCAACGACGTACTCACCGAGACGCGCGAGAAGATGGACAAGGCGCTCGACGCCGCCAAGAACGACTTCGGGACGGTGCGCACCGGCCGCATCAACCCCGCTCTGTTCCAGAAGATCCCGATCGACTACTACGGGACCCCGACCCCGCTGGCCCAGCT
The DNA here is from genome assembly GCF_030209595.1 of Frigoribacterium sp. ME-P-080. Lineage (NCBI taxonomy): Bacteria > Bacillati > Actinomycetota > Actinomycetes > Micrococcales > Microbacteriaceae > Frigoribacterium > Frigoribacterium sp. ME-P-080. Next base: position 70,367 of record NZ_JARVRR010000003.1, on the reverse strand, counting down.
CGCCTCGCTGCAGGTGCCCGAGGCGCGCACCATGATCGTCACCCCCTACGACAAGACGGCCCTCAAAGAGATCGAGAAGGCCATCGCGACCTTCCCGAACCTCGGGGCCAACCCGACGAACGACGGCACGATCGTCCGCGTCACGATCCCTGAGCTGACGCAAGAGCGTCGCAAGGAGTTCGTCAAGCTCGTGCGCAGCAAGGGCGAGGACGCCAAGGTGCAGGTGCGCAACGTCCGTCGCAAGTCGAAAGAGGCGCTCGACGCCCAGAAGACCGAGGTCGGCGACGACGAGGTCGCTCGTGCCGAGAAGGAGCTCGAGTCGATCACCAAGGGGTACATCGACTCCATCGACGACGCGTTGAAGAAGAAAGAAGCGGAGCTGCTCGAGGTCTGATGAGACAGCGACCCGACGGCGCCGGCCCCGACGACTCGTCACCGGCTCAGAAGAGCACTCTCGGTAGTCGCCGGGCCGACTTCGACGCTCGAGCGCAAGCTGCCCGCCATGACATCGAGAACCAACTGCGGGCAGGCAAGGCGCGCCTCGACTCGCGCAACGAGAAGTTGACGGCGCGCACCGGTCGCAACCTGCCGGCCGCCATCGCCGTGGGTGTCCTGCTCGGGGCCGCGGTCTTGTTGAGCCTGATCTTCGTCAAGGCGTTCTTCATCATCGTGGCGGCGGCCCTGATCGGTTCGTTGTGCTTCGAACTCGCCAGTGCCCTGCGCTTCGCCGGGCGCGACGTGCCCCGCCTCCCGAGCGTCCTCGCCGGCGTGGCCGTGGTCCCCGCGGCCTTCTACGGCGGAGCCGGCGGCCAGTGGGCCGCTCTGGTGGGCGGCATCGTCGTCGTCTCCGTGTGGCGCCTCGTCGAGACGGCCCGTCCTTCGCATCGAGCCGGCGCCTCCGCGCTGGGTCGTGATCTCGGTGCCGGTGCGTTCGTCCAGATCTACTGCTCGTTCCTCGGCAGCTTCATGGCCCTCATGGCTGCTCGACCCGACGGCCAGTGGTGGACCCTGTCGGCTCTCATCGTCGTGATCGCGGTCGACACCGGTGCCTATGCGACCGGCCTGAACTTCGGCAAGCACCCGATGGCGCCCCGCATCAGTCCCAAGAAGACCTGGGAGGGCTTCGCCGGTTCGGTGGCCGCCAGCCTCATCGCGGCCGTGCTGTTGTCGGTCCTCCTGCTCGACGAGCCGTGGTGGTTCGGTCTCGTCTTCGGTGGCGTCATCATCGTGACCGCCACCATCGGCGATCTGTCCGAATCCCTCATCAAGCGCGACCTGGGCATCAAAGACATCAGCACCTGGCTTCCCGGCCACGGCGGGTTCCTCGACCGGCTCGACAGCACGTTGCCCTCGGCCGCCGCGGCCTACGCCCTGTACCTCCTCTTCGCGTGACGCCCGTCCGCCGGTACTGACCGGCCGCGCGTCCAGCGGCTTGCCATCGGCCCATGCGGCATGATGGTGGCCGTGAGCAGCACATTCCCGATCGTTCCCAAGGGCAAGCGGGGTTACGACGTCGACGAGGTCGACGCGTTCCTGGTCGAGGCCCGGAAGGCCTACGCCGGCGAGACCGGCCTCGGCATCGACTCCGCCCGCATCCGACGCACGGCCTTCGGGTTGACCAAGAACGGGTACTCGACGGCACACGTCGATGCCGCGCTCGAACGTCTCGAGGACGCCTTCGCCAGTCGGGAGCGTGAACGGGCCGTCTCGTCGGGCGCCGAGTCGACCTGGTTCTCGACCGCGCGGTCCGGGGCGGAAGACATCGTGGCCCGTCTCGAGCGACCGCAGGGCCACCGCTTCGACCGGGTGGGCATCCTCACGACCGGCTACCACCCGCGAGACGTCGACCGCCTCACCCGGCGGCTGCACGGCTACTTCACCGACGGCCGTCCCCTCAGCATCGACGACGTCCGGGCGTCGGTCTTCCGGGCGAAGCGCGGCGGTTACCGCGAGAGCCAGGTCGACCTGGTGCTCGACACGGTGGTCGACGTCATGCTCGCCGTCCGCTGACGGTCACGGCCGGGCCTCTCCTCTTCCCCCGAGCCTCCGACACGCTGTCGGGTCGTCCCTGGCCCTCCGGCGTCCCATCGGTTACCCTGGACGGACTCATGGGCAGGCACGCAGCGAATCCGACCCCCGGTCCCTCTCGACGAGAGCACCCGGCCGCGGTCGAACGACCCTCGACCCGCCGGCGCGTCCGCGTGCCGGCCTCGCAGAGCGTCGTGCGACGCCCCGCAGCCGGCTCCCTCGAGTTCACCGGTCCCGTCCGCGATGCCGTACCGGCCGCTCGTCGAATCGGATTCCCTCGACGGGTGGCCCTTCCCCTCGTCGGTTTCTGTGCGTCGTTCGCCTTCGTGTCGGCCTCGCTCGTCAACCCCTTGGCCGGTGCCGAGGCCGCGACGAGCGTTCCGGGCGCTGCGTCGGTGCTGACGGCCCCCGGTCAGACCCTCACGGTCGCCGGTGCCGCCGTGACCGTCGCCGACCGGGACGCCTACGGCGTGACCGAGTACGTGCCGCCGCCGCCCCCGCCCGTCGTGGTGGCCGAGACCGAGAAGCCCGAGGCCCCGTCGGGGGCGACGTCCGGCTCTGCCAAGAAGTCGTCGTCTGCTCCCGTGGCGGGTACCCCTGACCCGGGCAGCGCCAAGGCCGTCGCCGCCGAACTCGTGGCCGCTCGCGGCTGGGGTTCCGACCAGTACGACTGCCTGGTGTCGTTGTGGCAGAAAGAGTCGAGCTGGAACGTCTACGCGTCCAACCGGTCGAGTGGTGCCTACGGCATTCCCCAGGCCCTGCCGGGTAGCAAGATGGGCTCCGTCGGTGCCGACTGGCAGACCAACCCCGCCACGCAGATCACGTGGGGGCTGAACTACATCGGCGGCCGCTACGGCAACCCCTGCGGTGCCTGGGCTCATTCCGTCGCCAACAACTGGTACTGATCCGTCGCACGGCCCTCGACCTCGGGGGCCGTTGCTACGCTGGTCGTCATGCCCCGCAGCAACCGCTCCCGTCGCTCGCGCGACCGGCGTGACGCCGACGAGGCCTACGACGTCACCCGAGCGTCGTTCGGCGGCTTGACGGTCGAGACAAAGCACGGGCGTTCGTTCAACGTCCAGTCGGTCTCGGCGACGTCGGCCGTCAAAGAGTACGTCTGCCCCGGCTGCTCCTTGGGCATCGCTCCCGCGACGCCGCACGTCGTGGCCTGGCGTGCCGACGGGCTGTTCGGTGCCGAGGACGACCTGGCGGCCCGCCGCCATTGGCATACCCACTGCTGGAGGATCTCGTGACGACCCCCGACGCCGACGCTCTCGAGATCCGTGGGGGCGTCCTGCTGCCCGCGCGCCGCGAGGACGTCGAACTGCACACCGGCGACGGGCTGACCCTGGTGGGCGAGCTGAGCCTCCCGGCGGACCGCGAGCCCGTCGGCACGATCGTCGCGTTGCACCCTCTGCCCACCGCTGGCGGGTTCATGGACTCCCACGTCATCAGGAAAGCCGCGGCCCGTCTTCCGGCCCTGGCCGACCTCGCCGTGCTCAGGTTCAACTTCCGCGGGGTGTCGTCTCCGCGAGGTCGGTCCGAGGGCGAGTTCGGCGAGGGGGTGGCCGAAGCGGCCGACCTCGCCGCCGCCGTGGCATTCGTGGGCGATCGCGGTCTGCCCACCCCGTGGTTGGTGGGTTGGTCGTTCGGCACCGAGGTCGCCCTGAAGCACGGCCTCGACGTCGAGGTGGCGGGCGTCGTGCTGCTGTCCCCACCATTGCACCGCACGTCCGACGCCGAACTCGGCGCGTGGCACGACTCCGGGCGGCCCGTGGTGGCCGTCGTGCCCGAGTTCGACGACTACCTGCGTCCCGACGAGGCGCGACGTCGCTTCGCCCTCGTTCCCGAGGCCGAGGTGGTCGCCGTCGAGGGAGGCAAGCACCTCTGGGTCGGCGAGAAGCAGACCAGTCGCGTGCTGACCGAGATCGTCCGTCGGGTCGCGCCCGGTGCCCTGCCGCTGCCGTCCACCTGGCCGCCCCGCGCCTCCTGACGGTGCCTCCGCCGGACGGCGGACTGGCCACCACGCCGGGCTCGGAGCGACCGGGGCGTGGCGCGTCTCAGAGCTGGTTCTGGCGTGGCACGTAGACCTCGCGGATGATCAGCAGGATCGACGCGGCGACGGGGATGGCGATGAGTGCGCCGAGCACTCCCAGCAGGGTGCCACCGACGAGGGCCGCGATGACGACGATCACGCCCGGGACGCGGACCGCCCGCCGCATGATGCGCGGGCTCAGCAGGTAGGCCTCGACCTGCATGTAGACCAGGTAGTAGATGGCTGTCGTCACCCAGGTGGCCGGTGACTGGGGCAACAGCGCGATCTGTGCCAGCACGATGATCGCCGAACCGCTGATGGTGCCGACGAGGGGGATGATCGACCCCAGGAACGCGATGAACGCGAAGACGGCCGGCTGTTGGGCTCCGATGATGGTGAGGAACACGAAGCTCAGGATGCCGTTGAGCGCCGCGAGCGTGAACTGGCCGATGACGTACCGACCCACCGATTGGCTGATCTGTTCGGAGATGTCGACGAACGTGGCCCGCTTCGAGGCCGGGACCAGCTGGTAGAGCGCGCGCTTGACGCTGTTGATCGACGAGGTGAAGTAGATCGTCAGGATGACCACGACGACCGTGCCGAAGAGGCCGTTGCCGATCGCGACGCCGACGGCGAGGACCCCGCCGCCGATCGTGACGACGTTGTCGGGGTTGGTCAGGAAGTCGACGATGGAGTCGAGCGCGTCCTGCACGTCGAAGACGTTCTGGGGGACGAGTTCTTGCAGGTTGTCGACGAACTGCTGGGTGGTGACGCTCTGCAGGTACGACGTCAGCGCCTGGATGAGGCTCGTGGTCTGCTGCACGATGACGGGCACGATCGCGAAGACGACGCCCACGAAGGCGCCCACCACGGCCACGAGGACGATCACGATGGCGATACCCCGGGGCACCCGGCGCTTCTCGAGCCACGAGACGACCGGGTCGAGCCCCAGCGAGATGAACAAGGCCGCGCCCACGTAGGTCAGGATCGTCGAGAGCTGCCCGACGGCGCCCCCGATGACGAGGGCGACGAGCACTCCCAGCCCCGCGAGCAGACCGATGCGGAACGGGTTGTGGATCTTCACGGGCGGGCTCCTGTCGACGGCACGGGCCGGTCGAGGTCACGGCGGCACCGACTGCCCGACACGGCCTGTCGCCCTACTCTGACGTACCGCCGCCGACTTGTCCGATCATGCCACGCAGGTTCTCGAAGTACTCCGCGACGGCGTCGCGTTCGGCCGTGATCTCGGCCAGGCGTTCTTCGGCGTCACCGATGAGGTCGTCGGCCCGCTGCTGGGCATCGGCCAGGATCGACCGCGAGCGTTCGTCGGCGTTGGTGAGCACGTCGTGGGCCGTCTCGTCGGCGTCCGTCCGGGTGGTGCGGGCGTACTCGAGCGCGGTGCGTTCGAGGTCGTCGGCCTCGCGCCGGACCTCGGTGGCGCGACGGGTGGCCTCGGCGAGCTGCTCGGCCGCCGCGTCGAGCAGCTCCTGGGTCTCGGCGACGGCGTGCTGGTGTCGCTGCGTGAGCTCGACCTCGGCCTCGTCGCGACGGGCCAGCAGCTCGACCTCGAGGTCGGCGCGCCCCTGGTCGACGTCGCGGCGCAGGTCGGCGACGGCCCGTTCGCGGTCGGCCTCGAGCCCGGCGCGGACCCGGACGTCGTCGGCGGCCAGGCGGGCGCGCTGGGCCTCGGTCTCGTCCGCCAGGGCGGCGCGGGCCTCGGCGGTCTCGGCGGCGAGTTCGGCGCGTGCCTGCTCGATCTCGGTCGCGAGTTCGGCCCGCCGGTCGGCGTCCTCGCGGGCGAGACGGTCGGCCTGCGCCTCGCTCTCGCGGGTGAGGCGCTCGTCGGTCTCGACGGTGATGCGCGCGATGCGTTCGCGTGACGTGGTCTCGGCGAGGTCGAGTTCGTCGCGGCGGCGCCGGGTCTCGCGGTCGAGCTCGGTGCGGGCGTCGCCGACCTCTTTCTCGAGTTCGGCACGGGCCTGTGCGATCTCGGCCGCGAGGCGGTCACGACCGGTCGCGATCTCGCGCTCGAGCTCGACCCGGGTGGATTCGACCTCGTCGGTGAGGTCGGCACGGGTGGCGTCGACGTCGCGGGCGAGGAGCGCCCGGGTCTCGGCGACCTCGTGGGCGAGCTCGGCACGGGCCGCGGCGACGTCGCGTTCGAGTTCGGCGCGCTGGGCCGCGACGTCGTCGGCCAGCTCGGCGCGGGCGGACGTGATCTCGCGGTCGAGTTCGGCGCGGCGGGCGCCGACCTCGGCGTCGAGGTCGGCGCGGGTGGTCTCGTCGAGTCGGGCCAGCTCGGCGCGGACGGTGACGCCCTCGCGGTCGAGGTCGGCACGCTGGCGCCCGGAGTCGCTCTCGAAGACGGCTCGGGCCTCGCGCGTGTCGGCGGCGAGGGTCTCGGCCTCGTCGCGGGCCTCGGCGAGGTCGCGGGCGACGGCGGCCCGCTGCTCGGCGACCTCGTGCTCGATCTCGGCACGCAGTGCGGCCGCCTCGCGTCGTGCCGTCGAGACGTTCTGGGCCGCCTCGGTGGCGGCCGAGCCGCGGATCGAGATGGCGTCGCGCTGGGCCTCTTGCAGCAGGTCGCGTGCTTCGGCCTTGGCGCGTGCGACCAGACGGTCGGCGTCGGCGGTGGACTCGGCGACCTGCGCCGCGGCGCGGCCCCGGGCGTCGTCGAGCACCGCCGTGGCCCGTTCGCTCGCGTCGTCCAGCAGGCGCTTCGCCTCGGCCGTCGAGGACGAGCGCAGGGCCTCGGCGTCGATGTCGGCCTGGCTGATCACCAGGGTGGACTGCTGTTCGGCCAGACGCAGGGTCTGCTCGAGCTTGCTGCCGAGACCGGAGTACGTGGGGGTGCCGGCCTCTTCGAGCTCGGCACGGATCTCGTCCACCCGCTGCTGGAGGAACGCGACCTCGCTCGCCCGGTCGGCCCGGTCGGCGTTGGCCTTGATGAGCTCCCGCCGCAGGTCGCCGAGCACGCGGTCGACCTCGTCCTTGCGGTAGCCCCGGAGTTCGATGCCGAAATCGGCTTCGTCAGCAGCCACGGTGTCTCCTTCGATGCAGGGTTCGGACCAGGGGAGCGCGGCCCGCGACACGATGCTAGTGGGAGGCCCTCGACGGACCCCGATCCACGGGTTAGGTGCCTCTCAGCCTCGTCGGATACGCTGAGCCGTCTTAAATTCTGCTGCCGCGCCCGGCCCCCTGGCCAGGCTCGTGCGAGGCCCGTCGTCGACCACGACGGTTCCTGGCGCCCCGACCGGGATGGTGGCTCGGAGGGAGAGAAACGTGCGTTTCATCGTCGCAGTCGTCGTCGTCGTCCTGGCGGCGGTGATGGTGGCGTTGGGCTTCGCCCAGCGCACCGTCTTCGCACCGCCGCCGAGCGTGTCGTCCCAGGTCGACACCGCCGACTCCGACGCGACCGTCACGGTCGTCCCGGCCTCGGCGCTGCACGGCCGCGACGGGCGTCAGACGGTCTCGGTGTCGGGCGGCGACACCGCCTTCGCCGCCTACGGCCGCACGTCGGACGTCCTCGGGTGGGTCGGCGACGCCAGCTACAACGAGGTCGAGTACGACGAGGCGTCCGGTCGGCTCGTCAGCCGCACGGTCGCGGGCGACACCACCGAGGTGCCCGACCCGACGGACTCCGACCTCTGGTTCGACCAGTTCGCGGGCAACGACCTCACCTTCTCGCTCGACGCGCCTGACGACGTCTCCCTCGTCATCGTCTCGGACGGCACTCAGCCCGCCCCGTCCGACGTCCGCATCACCTGGCCGCTCTCGACCGCGACGCCCCTGGCCGGGCCGCTGATCGTCGGTGGGCTCGTGGTCCTGCTGATCGGCATCGGCCTGTACGTCTGGGCGATCCTGCACCACCGCCGGACGCGCGGCCCCCGTCGGCGCTCGGGTGACGGGAAACGACCCCGTCTGTCGCGTCGGGCCGGTCGCAAGGCGGTCAAGGCGCTCGACGCCGCCGGCACCGAGACCCTGGCACCCGGCCGCGGTCGTGCCCGCGGCATCCGTCGGTTCGTAGCCGTGGCGCCGATCGTGCTGGTCTCCTCGCTCGCCCTGTCGGCCTGCACCGCCGACTACTGGCCGCAGCAGGCGCCGGCGGCGGGTTCCGACTCGTCCACGCCGACCCCGACGCCCACCTCGACCGACGGCACGGACTCCGGCGACCAGGGCAACGCGCTGCAGCCCCCGGTGATCAGCGTCGCCCAGGCCAAGCGCATCGTCGAACGCATCTCGGCCACGGCGACCGAGGCCGACGCCTCGCTCAACGCCGACCTCGCCGCCACCCGTTTCACGGGCCCGGCCCTCGAGCAGCGTCAGGCGAACTACACGATCCGTTCCAAGGACGCCGCCGCCGCCGCGCCCCTGGCGATCCCCACCGGCACCGTCACGCTGACGCTGCCTCAGCAGGCCGACTCCTGGCCGCGCTCGGCGTTCGTCGTCGTGCAGGACGCCGACGCGAGCGTGGCGCCCGTCGCCCTCACCCTCGAGCAAGAGAGCGCCCGCGACCCGTACAAGGTCGAGTACGCGGTCAGCCTGCAGACGCAGACCCCGTTGACGGTCGCACCCGCCTCGATCGGCGCCGCCCGGCTCTCGCCCGACGTCAAGCTGCTCACGCTGCAGCCCGACCAGCTGGCCGAGGCCTACGGCGACATCCTGCGCAACGGCGACGAGAGCCAGTACGCCGCCCAGTTCCAGACCGAGGGCGACACGCTGCGCGAGAAGATCGGCAAGGCCTACAAGGACGCGAAGCGTGCGGCCCTGCCCACCACGGCGTCCATCGACTACACGTCCCAGGCCGACGACGAGACCCCCGTCGCCTTCGCCACGAACGACGCCGGTGCCATCGTCTCGGTCGCGTTGAACGAGATCGAGACCGTCAAGCCGACGGCCACGGGTGCCAAGGTCAACCCCGAGGGCACCGTCAAGACCCTGCTGGGGCTCGACGAGTCGTCGAAGGGCATCGAGGCGACCTACGGCGTCGAGCTCTTGTTCTCCGTCCCGCCCGTCGGCAGCGACGACCCCATCGTCCTGCTCGGTTTCAGCCAGGCCCTCACCTCTGCCAAGGAGCTGCCATGACCAACCTCCCTCCCGTCCCCGCCGGTCTCCGCGGCGCCGTCGACCTCTCGTCGCTCGTCAACCGCCCGCCGGCCCCCGCCCCGGCGGGTCCGTCCGCCGGGGCGCCCGTCGACGGTGCGCCCGCGGGAGGCGCGGGTGGCGTCCCGGCCCCGTCCACCGGTCAGGTCGCGGTGCCGGGCCTCGTGCTCGACGCGACCGACGCCACCTTCACGCAGGTCCTCGAGATCAGCAACACCGTCCCCGTGATCGTCGACCTGTGGGCGGAGTGGTGCGGCCCGTGCAAGCAGCTGTCGCCCGTCCTCGACAAGCTGGTCGGCGAGTACGCCGGCCGCCTGCTGCTCGTGAAGGTCGACGTCGACGCCAACCCCCAGCTGACGCAGGCCTTCCAGGCGCAGTCGATCCCGGCGGTCGCCGCCGTGATCGGCGGTCGTCCCGTCCAGCTCTTCGTGGGGGCCCTGCCCGAGGCCCAGGTCCGCGACGTCTTCGAGCAGGTGCTCGAGCTGGCCGCGCAGAACGGCGTGACCGGCACGGCGGTCGTCGACGGCGCCCCGGTGGGCGAGGCCGACGAGGTCGAGCCCGAGCCGGAACCGCTGCCTCCGCACCACCAGGACGCCTACGACGCGATCGACCGGGGCGACTACGCCGCGGCGATCACGGCCTACAAGACCGCGATCGCGCAGGACCCTCGTGACCAGCTCGCCGTGGCGGGCCTCGCCCAGGTCTCGCTGCTCGAGCGACTGCAGGGTGCGTCGCTGGCCGACGTCCGTGCGGCGGCCGCGGCCGCCCCCACCGACCTCGACGCCCAGCTCGACGTGGCCGACCTCGACCTCAGCGGGGGGCACATCGACGACGCCTTCGACCGCGTGCTGACCGTCTTCCCGTCGCTCGACCCCCACGGCCGTGACGCCGCCCGGGCCCGCCTGCTCGAGTACTTCGAGATCGTCGGGGTGGACGACCCCCGGGTGGCGACCGCCCGCCGTCGTCTGGCGATGCTGCTGTACTGAGCCGCGCCTCCTGCACGGACGACGGAACCCCCGCGACCCGGAAGGGGCGCGGGGGTTCCGTCGTGTGTCGGCGTCGGATCAGCGGCGCAGCTTGAGCCAGACGACCCCGAGCGGCGGCAGCTGGACGTCGGCGGCCGCGGGGCGACCGGCCCAGGGCTCGTCGGTGGCGGTGACTCCGCCGAAGTTGCCCACGCCCGAACCGCCGTAGACCTCGGCGTCGGTGTTGAGGATCTCGTCCCAGCGACCGGCCTCGGGCAGGCCGAAGCGCATGTGCACCGGTTCGCCCGAGAAGTTCGCCAGGACGGCGATCGACTCGCCCGAGCCGGACTTGCGCATGAAGGCCACGACGCTGTGCTGCGCGGCACCGCCGTCGATCCACTCGAAGCCGTCGGTGTCGAAGTCGTGCGCCCAGAGAGCCGGCTCGTCGCGGTAGACCTCGTTGAGGCGGGCCACCAGGCCGTGGAGCCCCTGGTGGGCGGGCTGGTCGAGGATCCACCAGTCGAGCCCTCGTTCTTCGCTCCACTCGCCGGGCTGGCCGAACTCGCTGCCCATGAAGAGCAGCTGCTTGCCGGGGTGGCCCCACATGTAGGCGAGGTAGGCCCGCACGTTGGCGAGCTTCTGCCACTCGTCGCCGGGCATCTTGTTGAGCAGGGACCCCTTGCCGTGCACGACTTCGTCGTGGCTGATCGGCAGCATGAAGTTCTCGCTGAACGCGTAGACGAACGAGAACGTGATCTCGCCGTGGTGGTGCGAGCGGTAGAGCGGGTCCTCGGCGACGTAGCCGAGGGTGTCGTGCATCCAGCCCATGTTCCACTTGAGGCCGAAGCCCAGGCCGCCCTCGCTGGTCGGGCGGGTGACGCCGGGCCAGCTCGTGCTCTCTTCGGCGATCATGACGATGCCGGGGTGGCGCTTGTACGCCGTCGCGTTCGCCTCTTGCAAGAAGCTGATCGCCTCGAGGTTCTCGCGCCCGCCGAACTCGTTCGGCAACCACTCGCCCTCGTTGCGGCTGTAGTCGAGGTAGAGCATCGAGGCGACGGCGTCGACGCGCAGCCCGTCGATGTGGAACTCCTCGAGCCAGTACAGCGCGTTCGAGACGAGGAAGTTGCGCACCTGCGAGTCGCCGAAGTTGAAGACCAACGTGCCCCAGTCGGGCTGCTCGCCGCGGCGGGGGTCGGAGTGCTCGTAGACGGCGCGACCGTCGAACTTCGCGAGGGCCCACTCGTCCTTCGGGAAGTGCCCGGGCACCCAGTCCATGATGACGCCGATCCCGGCCTGGTGCAGGCGGTCGATCAGGTAGCGCAGGTCGTCCGGGCTGCCGAAGCGGCTGGTCACGGCGTAGTAACCGGTGACCTGGTAGCCCCAGGAACCGCCGAAGGGGTGCTCGGCGAGCGGCATGAACTCGACGTGGGTGAACCCGAGCTCGCCGACGTACTCGATGAGCTGGTCGGCGAGTTCGCGGTAGTTCAGACCCGGTCGCCATGAGCCGACATGCAGCTCGTACACGCTCATCGGTCCGGAGTGGACGTCGTTCTCGGCCCGGGCGGTCATCCAGGCGTCGTCGGCCCAGGCGTGGGCGGCCTTCGTGACGACGGAACCGGTGAGCGGCGGCACCTCGGAGGTGCGCGCCATGGGGTCGGCGCGCTCGACCCAGACATCGTCGGGGGTGAGCACCTCGTACTTGTAGATCCCGTCCGTGACGCCGGGCACGAAGAGCTCCCAGACGCCGTTGCCGTCGAGGCGGCGCATCGCGTGCCGCTCGCCGTCCCAGCCGTTGAGGTCGCCCTTGACGCGGACGGCGCGGGCGTGCGGCGCCCAGACGGCGAAGGAGGTGCCGGTCACGCCCTCGTGCTCGCGGACGTGGCTGCCGAGCATCTTCCAGAGTTGCTCGTGGCGCCCCTCTCCGAAGAGGTACAGGTCGAACTCGGTGACGGTGGGGGCGAAGCGGTAGGGGTCGTCCGAGACCCACGCCGCGCCTCCTTCGTAGGTCGCCTCGACGGTGTACGCGCCGACGGGCTCGCTCGTGACGCCCTGCCAGAGGCCGTGGCCCACGTGCTCGAGGGCGAAGGACGACCCGGAGGCGCCGGTCACGGTGACGGTGTCGGCCAGCGGTCGGACGACGCGGACGGCGGTGCGACCGCCGCGGGGGTGGGCACCCAGGACGGCGTGCGGGTGGCCGTGGGTGCCGTTGGCGGCCGAGAAGACCTCGTCGTCGCCCAGGGCGAAGGAGGTGTCGGGCTCGGTCGGGGGAGTGGTGGTCATCGGGTCGCTCCTACGGGGCTCGGTTGAGGTCGACGGAGAGGACGTGCACCGGTTCGACGAAGGCGTCCAGTCGGACGTAGTTGTCGTCGCCCCAGGTCCACGACTGACCGGTGATCAGGTCGCGGACGGTGTAGGTGCCACCGGGCTGCAGGCCGAACTTCGTGACGTCGAGGTGGACGGTCGTCTCGCGCGCCGAGTGCGGGTCGACGTTGGCGACGACGATGATGCCGTCGGCGCGTCCGCTGCGGGTGTGCGCACGGGACAGGTACTTCGAGAACACGAGGATCGACTCGTCGTCGCTCGAGTGGATCTCGAGGTTGCGCAGCTGACGCAGGGCCGGGTGGGAGGCGCGGATGCGGTTGAGCTGCGTCAGGTACGGCGCCAGCGACGCCCCCGCCTCTTCGGCGGCGGCCCAGTCACGGGGCTTGTACTCGTACTTCTCGTTGTCGATGTTCTCTTCGCTGCCCGGGCGGGCGACGTCCTCGAAGAGCTCGTAGCCCGAGTAGACGCCCCAGGTCGGCGAGGCCGTCGCGGCGATCGCGGCACGGATCTTGTAGGCCGCAGGACCGCCGAACTGCAGGTAGGGGGTCAGGATGTCGTGCGTGTTGACGAAGAAGTTCGGGCGCAGCCAGGCGCTCGTCTCCTTCGACAGCTCGTCGAGGTACTCCTCGAGCTCCCACTTCTCGTTGCGCCAGGTGAAGTACGTGTACGACTGGTGGAACCCCACCTGCGCCAACGCCTGCATCATGGCCGGCTTCGTGAACGCCTCGGAGAGGAAGACCACCTCGGGGTTCGTCTGCCGGATCTCGTGCAGCAGCCACTCCCAGAAGCGCACGGGCTTCGTGTGCGGGTTGTCGACCCGGAAGATCGTGACGCCGAGATCGATCCAGTGACGCACGATGCGCAGCACCTCGCGGCTGACGCCCTCGTAGTCGTTGTCGAAGTTCAGGGGGTAGATGTCCTGGTACTTCTTGGGCGGGTTCTCGGCGTAGGCGATCGTCCCGTCGGGCAGGGTCGTGAACCACTCGGGGTGCTCGGTGACCCAGGGGTGGTCGGGCGAGCACTGCAGGGCCAGGTCGAGCGCGAGTTCGAGACCGGCGTTCTTCGCCGCGTCGACGAACCAGCGGAAGTCGGCGACCGTGCCGAGGTCGGGGTGCACCGCGTCGTGCCCGCCGTCGGGCGAACCGATCGCGTAGGGCGACCCGGGATCGTTCGGCCCCGCGGTCAACGTGTTGTTCGGGCCCTTGCGGAAGGTCGTCCCGATCGGGTGCACGGGCGGGATGTACACGACGTCGAAGCCCATGCGGGCGATCGAGGGCAGGCGGCGGGCCGCGGTGCGGAACGTGCCGCTCTTCCAGGTGCCGTCGGCCTGCTTGCGGGCGCCCTCGCTGCGGGGGAAGAACTCGTACCAGCTGCCGAGGCCGGCGCGGCTGCGTTCGACGCGGAGCGCCTCGGGGGCGCTGCGCGTGACGAGGCTCGCGAGCGGCGTCACCAGGAGGACCGCGGCGAGGCGCGGATCGGTGGCGACGCGGAGTCGCGAGGCGGGGGAGAGGGCGGGGTTCGCGAGGGCCTTGGCCGCGTCGCGGATCAGGGTCGTGTCGGGGTGGTTCTCGACGGCCTCGGTCAGCAGTCGACTGCCGAGGGCGAACGTGACCTCGACGTCGAGACCGGCCGGCACCTTGATCTCGGCCGCGTGCAGCCACGTGGCCCAGTCGTCGGTGTAGGCCTCGACCTGCCAGGACCAGTCGCCCTCGACCTCGAGCTGTACCTGGGCCGTCCACCGGTCGGTGCCGGGGATGCCGGCGACCATCCGGTGCCGGGTCTCGGCGCCCTCGGGGTCGATCGTGACGAGGTCGGCCCCGATCAGGTCGTGGCCCTCGCGGAAGACGGTCGCCCCGAAGGTGACCACCTCGCCGGAGAAGGCCTTCGTCGGGAACACTCGGTCGGGGGTCGTCGGGGTGAGGCCCGTGATGGGGATCCGCCCGACTCTGGGTTCGTATGCTGTCGCCACGTTGTCGACCGTACCCGGTCTGGCCCGCCCGGTCCCGGCCCGGGGCCCCGTAGGGCCGACGGTCGCGGATCGGGGTGCGGAAGAGGCGATTCGGGGTACAAAAACGTGTCCACCCTGTCGCCGACAGACGCCCCGGTCCGTTTTGTCCCCCCAACTGGGTGCATGCATCGGCATGAATCCCCTGTCGGCACTTTGGGGGACCGCGTAATGTCGATCCTGTCGTCGCGGCCTGCCCGCCCGAAGAACCCGAACTCCTCGAGAGCCCGGCGCCCGACGACACCGATCGGCCGCCCGACCCGGAGCCGACAGCCCCTGCAGCGCCGTGCGCCACCCCGAAGTCGACCCGACCGACGGCGCACGGCGGTGCTCGAGCGCGCCACGGCGCGCGGAACAGGACCGACATGAACAAGCTCGTCACGGGTGCCGTCGCCGGTGCCGCCGGCATCGCCCTCCTCCTCGGCGGCGCCGGGACCTTCGCCCTCTGGAACGCCAGCACAGAGGTCAACGCCGCCAGCGTCGCCTCGGGCACGCTCTCGCTCACCCAGTCGTCGGCGGGCAGCTGGACCGACGTGACGAACGGTCGCAGCACGGCCCTCACGGCCGCCCAGGTCGCCGCCTACAAGATCGTCCCGGGCACCAAGCTGCAGTTCACGCAGCCGATCACCATCGCCGCCTCGGGCGCCGACCTGCGCGCCGACCTGACCTACGACGCGACCTCGGTCACCGGCAGCCTCAAGCCGTACGTGACCAACACGATGGTCCTGTCGACGGCCGCCGGCGGCACGACGCTGCCCTCGGGCGTGACCGCGGGCAGCACGGCCGGCAGCTACGTCGTGGCTCCCGTCTCCGCCGGCAGCACCTCGGCCGTCGTGACCTTCGTCGTCGAGCTGCCCTCGACGGTGTCCGACGCCGCCAGCCAGGGCGGCACGCTCGACCTGAGCAAACTGACCTTCACGCTGAAGCAGCGCGCCATCGCGTAGCGGGTGTCGGCGGCCCGACGGCCACCGCACCCCGTCACCCACCGGCGACCGGACCGCACCCGACGCGGTCCGGTCGCCCCCTTCCGTCCGTCCGTCCCACCCAGGGACCCACGGGCCGCCGCATCGCACGATCGACCACCAGGGGGTGAGACGTTGACCGGACCGTCCCGCGGACGCGCGCGTCACCGCTCGGTCGAGCGCGCCTCCTCGTCCCGCCGTCCGCTCCGCTCGCTGTGGGCGGCGACCGCCGTCGTGGCCGGCGCGGTCACCGTCGCCCTCGTGGCGACCGGGGGGACCTACGCGCTGTGGAACTCCTCCGTCAAGCCGACGGCCGTCACGGTCGGGTCGGGGACGGCGGGCCTCTCGGTCGGCGCCGTCAAGGCCCTCGACACGTCCGCGCTCGGCCCCGGCGGCTCGACCGCGGGGACGTTCACCGCGACCAACACGGGGTCGGTCGACCTGGCCATGCGGGTGTCGGCCGGGACCACCACGGCGTCCGCGTCCGCCCTGCCCGGCGAACTGACCGTCAGGCTCGCCGCCGTGGCGAGGGCCGCGGACTGCGTCGTCGGCGTCGGCGGCTACTCGGCCCGGCCCGCCGCGTTCGACACGGGGAGCGGGTACTTCACCTTGCCGGCCGGAGTCACCGTCACCGGCTGCGTCGTCGTCACGCTCGACTCGGACGTCCCGGCGACCCTGCAGAACCAGACCTCGTCGATCGGGCTCGTCCTGACCGGGACGCAGGTGGCACCGTGACCGGGCGCCGCACCGTGAGCGGGCGCCGCACCGTGACCGGGCGCCGCACCGTGAGCGGGCGCCGGCCCCGGACGACCACGCGATCGACGTTGGCCGCCGTCGTCGTGGGCGTGATCGTCGGCGTGGCCCTGGCCTCGGGAGGCGCGGCGTCCGCCCTCTGGACGGCGTCCGCCACCGTCACCGAACAGGTCCGGACCGGTGCCGTCGGCCTCACGGCCGGCACCCTCGACGCCCTGCAGGCCGACTACGCCGGATCGACCAGGTCGCTCACGGCGCCCTGGACGTTCACGAACTCGGGGACGGTCGCGGCGTCCTACTCGACGAGCGGCAGCCTGAGCTCGGGCAGCTCCGCCGCCCTCGCCGCGTCGATCGCCGTCGTCGCGTGGCCGGTGACCCCCGCGTCCGCCTGCACGTCGACGACCGCCGTCGGCCCGGGCAGCGTCAGCGGCACCTGGTCCGCCGTGCCGAACCTCACCGGGACGTTGGCGAGCAAGGCCGCCGCGACCTGGTGCCTCCGCACCTCGATCGCGACGTCCTCTCCCACCGGGCGCGTGAACCCGGTCCTCACGGTGTCGCTCGCCTCCGGGTCGTGGGCCGCCACGCCGCAGGACCGCCGGATCGTCCAGAACAACACGATCGTCCCCCCGCAGACGGCGGTCTGCCGCACCGACGGCGAGGCCTACGCCTGGCTCGACTTCGACCCGTCGACCCGGGCGACCGCGACCCGGTACGCGACCTACGTCGGCGGCACCCGGATCTCGAACGACGAGCGGACCGGCGACTACCCGCACTTCGCGTTCACCCGCGACAACCTGCCCAGGGACCCCTTCGGCGACGGCCCGATCCACGTCGACATCCGCGTGATGGTCGACGGGCAGCCGACCGACCTCATGGCCGTCGGCACGGTCACGGTGGTCTACGACCAGTACGGCACGAGGAACATCCAGTGCGGGTGACCGGCGGTCGGGCGGTCGCGGTCGTCGTCGCCGTCGCGGCGGTCGTCCTGGGCCCCGGCGTCGTCTCGGCCGCGGCTCCCGCCACGGCCTCGACCGCGCCCCGCCTCATGGTGAGCGACGACGGCCGGCACTGGCAGGGTCGCCTCGACTCCGCTCTCTTCGGCGACGGGCTGCGGCTCGTCCCCGGGGCAGGCACGACGGGCACCTTCTTCGTCAAGAACCTCTCGAGCGAGCCCGCCGTGCTCAGCGCCCGCCTCGTCGACGTCACGACCTCGTCGCCCGCGTTCGCCGAGGCGGTCACGGTCCGTTCGCACTCCGACCTCGACGTCGGCGACCTGCCGCCCGTCACCCTGTCCGGAGACGGGTGCACCCCCGTGCTCGCGCCGGTCCGCCTCCCCGCCGGGCAGGAGGCCCCGGTCACCGTCTCGGTCGACCTCGACGCCTCCGCCGCCGCGGGCACCGGTGACCAGACCCTGGACTTCGCCGTGCTCGTCACGCTCACGGGGCTGGCCGGGTCGGCCGTGCCGGCCGGCTGCGCGTCGGCCGGGACCGCCGGCGCGGCCGACCCCGCCGAGACGAGCACAGGAGGCGCGGGAGGCGACCGTGCCTCGAGCGCGACGATCGAGGCGCTGGCGACCCGCGCCTCCTCGGCCGGTGCGGCCGACGAGACGGCGCCCTCCGTCGGCGACGGCGCCTCGCGCGGGGCCGCCGACGGGTCGGGCGCGGACACCGAGCTGCCCGTCCACTCCCTGGACGTGCTCGACGACTTCGTGCCGGAGCCCTTGCGGGGCAGCTGGCTGCCGCTGCTGATCGCGGCGATCGCGGTGCTGTCGGGCGCGTTCGTGGCGGTCGGGCGCCGTCGCCCGGACGAGGTCGACCCCTCGGGGGAGCAGCCGTGAGCGGCCGCCGCGCCGCCGTGAGCGGCCGCCGCGCCGCTGTGCGCGAAAAGGGGCTGGTGCACGCTCTCGGCCTCGGCCTCAGTGCGGGGCTGTTCGTGCTCGTGCTCGGCCTCGCGACCGTGTTGGTCGTCGTGCCGAAGGTCGCGGGGGCGACGCCCCTGACCGTGTTGACCAGTTCGATGGAGCCGCGGCTGCCCCCGGGCACGCTGATCGTGGTGAAGCCGACCCCGACCGACGAGATCCGGATCGGTGACGTCGTGACCTACCAGATCGAGAGCGGCCGCCCCGAGGTGATCAGCCACCGGGTGACCGAGATCGTGTCGTCGTCGGACGGCGGCACGGCGTTCGTCACCCAGGGCGACAACAACTCCGAACCCGACGAGGCGCTCGTGCTGCCCGAACAGGTCCGCGGCACGCTGTGGTACTCGGTGCCGTGGCTCGGCTTCGTCAACCAGGTCGTGAACGGCGACGCCCGGTCGTGGATCGTGCCGCTGCTGGCGATCGCGCTGCTCGGCTACGCGGGCTACTCGGTGGCCGCCGGCCTGGTGGAGGCGCAGCGACGGCGGGCGGGGACGCGGAAGGCCCGCCCGGCCCCGCGCTGAGCGGGGGCCGGACGGGCCCGGGGGAGGCGTCTACTTCGTGAAGCCGACGACCGTCCAGTCCACGTCGCTGGCACCGGCGCGGGCGCCGAAGTTCGCGAGCTCGGGGCTCTGGAACGAGATGTACGGCGCCTGGATGATCGGCATCGAGTGCCCGATCTCCCAGATCTTCTCGTCGGCCTGGTTGTACAGGTCGGCGGCCTTCTCGGGATCGCCCTCGGCGACGGCCTGGCTGAGCAGGTCGTCGATCTCGGGGCTCGAGACGCGACCGTAGTTCTGGCCCTGCTCGTCCGAGTTGTAGATGCTGACGCCGGACGCCTGGTAGCCGGTACCGGCCCAGACGAAGATCGTCATGTCGTAGTTGCCCGGGGTGACGTTGTCCTCGAAGAACGAGTCGACGCTGACGGCGTTGATCGTCAGCTTGATGCCGACCGCGGCGAGCTGGCTCTGCATGACCTCGGACAGCTGCTGCGAGATGGGCGTGCCGGACGGGATCGTCACGGCGATCTCGAGCTGCTTCCCGTCCTTCTCGAGCACGTCGCCGTTCAGCTCCCACCCGTCGTCGGCCAGGATCTTCTTCGCCTCGTCGACGTCGTAGTTCCCGGTCTCCTTCGCGTTGTCCTGGTAGGCGCCGTCGGTGCTGAGGAACAGGTGGTTGTTCAGCGTGGTCAGCTCGTAGGGCAGGGTGCCCGTGATGACCTTGCCGAGCGCCTCGCGGTCGACCGCGTGCTGGATCGCCTGACGGATCTTCTCGTCGGCGAGCACGCCCTTGGTGCTGAAGTCGACGTGCGTGTAGCGAGCCGACGGTGCCGCCCGGATGTCGGTGTCCTTCGCGTCCTTCAGGCGGTCGTAGCGCTCCGACGAGTTGCCCGTGACGAAGTCGATCTCACCGTTCAGGTAGGCGTCGACGTCGGCGTCGCTGTCGAGGGCGCGGAAGACCACCGAGTCCAGCTTCGGGGCGTCGCCCCACCAGGTCTCGTTGGGCACGATCGTGACCGTCTGGGCGGTCGTGTCGATCTTCTCGACCTCGTAGGGGCCGCCCGAGACGGGCAGGGTGTCGACGTAGGCCGTGTTGAAGGCGTTCGGGTCGTTGTAGAGGCTCGCGGGGTAGAGCGGGGCGAACATGCTCTTCCAGTCCGAGAACGGCTCGGCGTAGGTCACGACGACCTGCTTGTCGCTCGAGCCGGCCTCGACGGAGGCCATGCGGTCGGGGCCGAGGGTGCTGCCGACGAGGTACTCGGGGTTCGAACCGTCGAGTGCGGTCTTCCAGGCCTGGAAGTCGGCGACCGTGATCGGGGTGCCGTCGTTCCACACCGCGTCGGGGTTGATGTCGTAGGTCACGACCAGCGGGTCCTCGCTGGTGGCCTCGGCGCTCGTGACGAGGTTCTCGTCGATCTGCGCGACGCCCTTCTCGTCGATGCGGAACGGCTGGGGCAGCACGGCGCTCTCGATCAGCGAGGCGTCGGCCAGGGCGCCGTCGAGCTGGCCGTAGTTCCACTGCGAGGGCAGCTGGCTGAGCGGCAGGGTCAGCGTCCCGCCCTGCTCGACATCGGCCGCCGCCGTGGCGTTGATGTCGCCGTCGGGGGACAACTGGCCGTTCTTCGCGGCTCCGTCGCCGTCGTTGCCGCCGCCACCGCTGCACGCCGTGACGACGAGAGCGATGCTGACGAGGCCGGCCGCGAGGCCGAGCTTCTTCGTGATCTTCATGGCACTCCGAACTGAAGGGTGGTGAAAAGTGCTGATCAGACGGGATGCTGCATCGTCGTCGACTCGTGCGGGCACGCGTCGCGACACCTCCCGAGAGCTGACCGCGTGTGCCCAAATGTACGGACGCCTTGAATCCACGCAAACTTTCATGTGAATTTGTTACACGCTCGAAACCTGGCCAGCTGGTCGGGCCGCGGGGTACGTCTAGTGTGATCTGCCATGGCTCGATTCCTCGCCCGCCGGCTGGTGTACTACGTCGCCCTGGTCTTCATCGCGACGTCGCTCACCTACTTCCTCGCCTCGGCGACCCTCAACCCGCGCTCCGTCTACGCCGACCGCAACCCGCGTCCGTCCACCGAGATCGTCGACGCGAAGCTCAGCTCGATCGGGGTCAACGACAAGGACCCTCTCGGCGAGCGCTACGTGCACTGGGTCGGCGGCGCCCTCACGGGCGACCTCGGGCAGACCATCCAGGACAAGCCGGTGGCGCAGGAGTTCGGGCCGAGGCTGGGCGTCAGCCTGCGCCTCCTGCTGGTGGGATCGATCCTCGGCATCGTGCTGGCCGTCGTGGTCGGCACCTGGAACGCCATCCGGCAGTACGCGTTCTCGGACCGCGTGTCGTCGGTGCTGTCGTTCGTCCTGATCTCGACGCCGGTGTTCCTCACGGCGGTGCTGCTCAAGATCGGGGCGACGAAGCTCAACGACGTCCTGGGGTACCAGCTGATCACCTTCACGGGCGAGGCGACGCCCAACCTGACCGGCGGGCTCGGCACGATCGCCTGGGACCGCATCGCCCACCTGCTGCTGCCCACCATCTCGATCGGCGTCGGCCTGATCGCCGTCTACAGCCGGTACCAACGGGCGACGATGCTCGACGTGCTGCAGGCCGACTACATCCGCACCGCCCGGGCCAAGGGCCTGCGACGTCGGCCGGCGATCTTCAAGCACGGGCTGCGCACCGCGCTCATCCCGATGACGACGCTGTTCGCCTTCGCGTTCCTCGGGGTGCTGACCGGTGCGACCTTCACCGAGAAGATCTTCGCCTGGAACGGCCTCGGCGCCTGGTTCATCGACGCCGTCCAGGCCAACGACATCAACGTCGTCGTCACCTACACCCTCTACAGCGCCGTCGTCGTGCTGCTCGCCGGCTTCGTGTCGGACGTGCTCAACGCGGTGCTCGACCCGCGCGTCCGAGCGCAGAAGTAGGGCCGCGCCATGACCCGGTTCACACCCGACCTGCTCGAGGGGCCGTCCGACGCCGTCGTGCCCGAGTCGCGAGAAGAGGTCGCCGCCACGTCGACGAACCGCTTCGCGCTGACCTTCCGTCGCCTGTTCGCCAACCGCGGGGCCACCGTCGGGCTCGTGACGATCGTGCTGCTCTTCGTCTTCGCCTTCGTCGGCCCGCTCGTCTCGCCGTACGCCTACAACTACATCGACTACACGGCCCTGTCGTCGCCGCCGACCGGGGCGCACTGGTTCGGCACGAACAACATCGGCCAGGACGTCTTCGCGCAGACCGCGCGCGGCCTGCAGAAGTCGCTGCTGATCGGCCTGCTGGTCGCCCTGTTCTCGACGGTGATCGCGGGCATGCTCGGCGCGATGGCCGGCTACTTCGGCGGCTGGATCGACCGGGCCGTGATGGTCTTCGTCGACCTGCTGCTCGTGCTGCCGTCGTTCCTGATCATCGCGATCCTGTCGCCGCGCCTCAAGCAGTACGGCTGGTTGATCCTGGTGGCCCTGCTCGCCCTGTTCGGCTGGATGATCACGGCCCGCGTGGTGCGCTCGCTCACCCTCAGCATCAAGGAGCGCGAGTTCATCCGCGCCGCCCGGTACATGGGCATCGGCCACTTCACCATCATCGTGCGGCACATCCTGCCGAACGTGGCCTCGTTCCTCGTGATCGACGCCACCATCGCCATCGGGGCCGCGGTGCTCACCGAGTCCGGGCTGTCGTACTTCGGCTTCGGCGTGCAGCCGCCCGACGTCTCGCTCGGCACGCTGATCGCCCAGAACCAGAGCGCGGCGACCACCAAGCCGTGGCTGTTCTTCTTCGCGGCCGGTGCGCTGATCGTCTTCGCCCTCGCCAGCAACCTGCTGGGTGACGGGCTGCGGGACGCGCTCGACCCGACCTCGACGGCCGGGCGCACCGGTCGTCGCCGTCCCACCCGCGGGCGGACGGCCGAGAGCCGAGGAGGCGCGGTGCCGCTCGGGCGCACCGGCGGCGTCTCCGAGGCCGCGAGCCCCGCCCCCGGGGCCGACGTCGGCTCGCCGGCGCCGACCCGTACGAACGACGAGAAGGGGGAGCGCGCATGACGCTCACCGAACCGGTCGACCGCACCCGCGCCTCCTCGGCTCCGGTGCTCGAGGTGCACGACCTCACCGTGACCTTCCCGACCCCGGACGGCGACGTGCGCGCCGTGCGCGGCGTCGACCTGACGCTGCGCCGCGGCGAGGTGCTCGGCATCGTGGGCGAGTCGGGCTCGGGCAAGTCGGTCACGAGCCTGGCCGTGCTCGGCCTGCTGCCCGCCACGGCCAAGGTGACGGGGTCGATCACGCTCGACGGCGAAGAACTGCTCGGCCGCGGCGACAAGGCGATGTCGGCGATCCGCGGCAAACGGATCGCGATGGTCTTCCAGGACCCGCTCTCGGCGTTCACCCCGGTGTACACGGTCGGTCAGCAGATCGCCGAGACCGTCCTGATCCACCGCGGCGGCACGAAGAAGCAGGCTCGTGAGCGGGCGATCGAGCTGCTGGGGCTCGTGGGCATCCCCGAGCCGGAGCGACGCGTCGACTCGTTCCCGCACGAGTTCTCGGGCGGCATGCGGCAGCGCGCGATGATCGCCATGGCGATCGCGAACGACCCCGACGTCATCCTCGCCGACGAGCCGACCACGGCCCTCGACGTGACGATCCAGGCCCAGGTCATCTCGGTGCTGCGCACGGCGCAGCGCGAGACCGGGGCCGCGCTGCTGTTCGTCAGCCACGACCTCGGCGTCATCGCCGGGTTCGCCGACCGCATCGCCGTGATGTACGCCGGCCGCGTCGTCGAGACGGCGACGGCCGACGACCTCTTCGCCCACCCGCGCATGCCCTACACCGTGGGTCTCATCGGCGCGCTGCCGCGCCTCGACCAACGGTCGGACCAGCCGCTCGTGCCGATCCCCGGCACACCGCCGTCGCTGTTGTCGCTGGCGCCGGGCTGCCCGTTCGCGGCGCGGTGCCCCCTGGCGACGGCCGAGTGCCGGGTCGACGAGCCCGCGCTCGAGCAGGCTCCGGCGGTCGAGGCGGGTCACCGCGCGGCCTGCCTGCACGCCGACCAGCTGGTGGGGGAGGGCACCGACCCCGAGGACGTCTACGACCTGCCGCCCGTGCCGACCTCGGGCCTCGCTGCCGTCCCGCGGGCGGAGCGGGACCGGGTGCTGCACGTCGACGGGCTCGTCAAGACGTTCCCGCTCACCAAGGGGTCGGTCTTCAAGCGACGCGTGGGCAGCGTCTGGGCGGTCGACGGGGTCGACCTCGACGTGCGCGAGGGCGAGACCCTCGGCCTGGTCGGCGAGTCCGGCTCGGGCAAGAGCACGACGCTGCACGAGATCATGGACCTCCGGGTGCCCGAGGCCGGCACCATCGAGCTGCTCGGCACGGCCCTCGACCGAAAGCTCGACGGGTCGACGGTGAAGAGGCTGCGCGGTGCCGTGTCCATGGTCTTCCAGGACCCGATGGCCAGCCTCGACCCGAGGCAGCCGGTCAGCGACATCATCGCCGAGCCGTTGCTCGCGATCGGTCGGCCCCGCGACGAGGTGTCGCGTCGGGTGCCCGAGCTGATGCGCCTCGTCGGGCTCGAGCCCGCCGCCGCGACGCGCTACCCCCACGAGTTCTCGGGTGGCCAGCGGCAGCGCATCTCGATCGCGCGGGCGCTCGCCGCCGATCCGAAGCTCATCGTGCTCGACGAGCCGGTGTCGGCGCTGGACGTGTCGATCCAGGCCGGCGTGCTGAACCTGCTGGCCGAGCTCAAGGCGAAGCTCGACCTGTCGTACCTCTTCGTGTCGCACGACCTCTCGGTCATCCGTCACGTGGCCGACCGCGTCACGGTGATGTACCTCGGCCGCACCGTCGAGACGGGACCGGTCGACGAGGTGTTCGAGCACCCGCTGCACCCGTACACGCAGGCACTGCTGTCGGCCGTGCCGGTGCCCGACCCCGTCAAGGAGCGGGCACGCGAGCACATCGTGCTGCCGGGTGACCCGCCCACGCCGACCGTCAAGCAGACCGGCTGCCGGTTCCGCAGCCGCTGCCCGCTCTACGCGATGCTGCCCGAGGCCCAGCGGTCGCGCTGCGAGGACGAGGTCCCCGCGATGCTGCCGCACGGACGCGACGGTGCCGACCACACGGCGGCGTGCCACTTCGCCCGCGAGAAGCAGCTGGTCTGAGGCTCGGACGCTAGCCGACGAGCGCGGAGGCCGCGGTGACGACCGCCACGTTCACGGCGACCGTGCCCCAGAAGGCGACCTGGAACGACCGCTTGCTCGTCTTGTGCCGCAGCAGTTGTTGTGCGGCGAGGGCCCCGGGCCAGCCGCCGAGCAGGCCGAGCAGCAGCAGGACGCGTTCGGGCACGCGGCGTCGTCCTCGACGGGCGGCGGACTTGTCGAGTGCGTAGACGAGGGCCGTCAGCGCGTTGACGCCGACGAGTCCGCCGACCAGCCAGGGCGCGAGTCCGTCGAGTTGCGGGGACGTCGAGTCGCGGGTCAGGGCCCAGGCGGCTGCGGCGACGCCGAGCGCGACCACCAGCCCGACGACGAGGGCGACCTTGCCGGACCGCGTGGGACGGGGCGCCCGGGCACGTGGTGCCGACCAGCGCGAGCCCACGGCGGCCACCCGTACGGCCGCCGGGCCTCGGTCACCGTGGCGGTCGACCTCGTACGAGAACGTCTCGCCGAGCCGTGGTCGAGCGGTGCCGCGACCGAACGCCGTGATGTGGACGAACGCGCGGCCGCGCCCCGAGGCCGGGGTGAGGAACCCGAAGCCGCGGTCGTCGTCCCACGAGGTGAGCGTGCCCTCGACCCGGGCCGGGCTGCCGGTCATGCGCCCGACCCTAGCCCGCGTCGCCCGTGCCGCATTCGGCCATCCCGCCACGAGGGCGACATCCCGCCACGTTTTCGCGTGGCGGATCGTTCACTTCGTGGCGGCGTGGCCGCAGATCCGAGGAGGCGCGGCGCGGGTCAGTCGCGACGGATCGCCGCGTAGGAGCCGCCGGTGGCGCGCACGAGGTCGTCGGGTGCGATCTCGATGTCGAACCCGCGCCTCCCGCCGCTGACGAAGACCGAGGCGAAGGAGGCGGCGCTCGCGTCGACCACGGTCGTCGCGGCGGTCCGCTGCCCGAGCGGGCTGATGCCGCCCACGACGTAGCCCGTGCGGCGTTCGACCAGGGCGGGGTCGGCCAGCGAGGCCTTCTTGGCCCCGACGGCGGCCGCGAGCGCCTTGAGGTCGAGGCGACCCGAGACGGGGACGACGCCCACCACGAGGGTGCCCTCGGCGTCGACCACGAGGGTCTTGAAGACGCGTTCCGCCGAGAGGCCGAGCTCGGCGGCGGCCTCCTCGCCGAAGTTCGTCGCCGTGTCGTGGTGTTCGTAGGTGTGGGCCGTGAAAGGGATGCCGGCCGTGGTGAGCGCGACGGTGGCCGGCGTGGCGGGGCCGCGCGCCCCTCCGGACGCCTTGCTGGTCACGAGGCCACCTCGGTCGTCGTGGCGCGGAACACCACCACGGTCGGCCCCGAGACGAGCAGGTCGTCACCGGGGGCCGTCGCCTGCGGCAGGCTGCGGTCGTCGCTCGACCACAGGGCCTCGTACGCCGTCATCCCGTGGTGTCGGGGGAGCGTCACCGAGACGGCGGTCTCGGCCCCGTGTACCACGACGAGGACCGTGTTCGGCGCCTCGTGCTCGGGCGTCGAGGTCGCGAGGTACTGCATCGTGCGGACGCCGGGGTCGTTCCACTCGTCGGGACGCATCTCGTCGCCCGAGGCCGAGTGCCACGACATCTCGTTGGCGCTGAGCGTGCATGCGCCGTCGAGGCCGAACCGCGACGGGCGCAGGGCGGGGTTCTCGGCTCGCAGCCGGGAGAGCGTGGCGACGTCGTCGTGCAGGTCCCGGTGCCAGGGTTCGTCGGACCAGTCGACCCAGGTGAGCTCGCTGTCGGTGCAGTAGGCGTTGTTGTTGCCGTGCTGGGTGCGGCCGCGTTCGTCGCCGGCGGTCAGCATGGGGATGCCGGCCGACACGAAGAGGGTGGCGAGCAGGTTGCGCATCGAGCGGCGCCGGGCGTCCGAGATCCAGGGGTTGACGCTGTCGCCCTCGACGCCGTGGTTGAACGAGCGGTTGTCGTCGGTGCCGTCGCGGTTGTCCTCGCCGTTGCTGAGGTTGTGCTTGCCGTCGTACGACACGAGGTCGAGCAGCGTGAAGCCGTCGTGCGCCGTGACGAAGTTCACGCCCGACAACGGACCGCGCTCGTGGGCGTAGATGTTGCTCGACCCGCTGAGCTTCGACGCGAAGCTGCCGAGCCCGGACGGGGGTGCGCCCTGCGACCGGGCCGCGGCGATGTCGGTCAGCCAGAAGTCGCGGGCCCGGTTGCGGAACCGGTCGTTCCACTCGATCCAGCCGTCGGGGAAGGCGCCGGTCTGCCAGCCGCCCATGCCGACGTCCCACGGCTCGGCGATCATCTTGACGCCCTCGAGCGCCGGATCGTCCACGATCGCGCTCAGCAGCGGGTGATCGGGGTCGAAGACGTGGTCCGCGCCGCGTCCGAGGGTGGCGGCGAGGTCGAAGCGGAAGCCGTCGATCTGCACCTCGTCGGCCCAGTACCGCAGGGAGTCGAGGACGAGCCGCGAGGCGGCCGGCGTGCTCGTGTCGAGCGAGTTGCCGCACCCCGTCACGTCGACCGGCCGACCCTCGGCGTCGTGTCGGTAGTAGCCGGAGCCGTCGAGACCGCGCAGGCTCGTGACCGGGCCGCCGACCTCGCCCTCTTCGGCCGTGTGGTTGTAGACCACGTCGAGGTAGACCTCGATGCCGGCCTCGTGCAGCAGGCGCACCATGCCCTTGAACTCGCGGAGGATCGCCGAGGCGCCGGCGAGCTGCGCGTCGCGGCTGGCGTAGGCGGCGTGCGGGGCGAAGTAGCCGAGGGTGTTGTAGCCCCAGTAGTTCTCGATGCCCTGCGCGACGAGGCGCTGCTCGTCGACGTGCTGGTGCACGGGCAACAGCTGCACCGCCGTCACGCCGAGGCCGGTCAGGTAGGCGATGGTCGACTCGGCGGCGAGGCCGGCGTAGCTGCCGCGCAGCTCTTCGGGCACGAAGGGGGCCAGGCGGGTGAGGCCGCGGACGTGCGCCTCGTAGACCACCACCCGGTCGAGCGGCGTGCGGGGCTTGGACACCCCACCCCAGTCGAACGACTCGTCGACGACGGCCGACTGCCACGTGCCGCGTCCGGTGCGACCGAGCCCGCGCGCGTAGGGATCGAGCAGCTCGAGCGAGGGGTCGAAGGCGTTGCCGCCCCCGGCGGGGCCGTCCGCCCGCAGCCAGTACCGCCGCCCGGGGGTGAGGGCGCCGTCGGTGGCGCTCCACACGTCGTGTGCGTCGCGGACCATCGGGACGACACGGTCGTGCGGGGCGTCGTCGATCACGACGTCGATCCGGGACGCCGACGCGGACCAGACGCGCAGCGTCGGCCCGTCGGGGCCGGAACGGATGCCGAGATCGCGCAGGGGGTCGGGGTCGGTCACGCGTTTACAGTAGAGGAGGCGCGTGTCGGCCCCGAAATCATCGAGCGTCACCGCCCCACCCATCCTGAGGACCCGAACATGAGCGTCTACCTCGACCACGCGGCCACCACGCCGATGCACCCGGCGGCGATCGCCGCCTACGCCGAGGCGCTCGGCACGGTCGGCAACCCGTCGTCCATCCACTCGGCCGGCCAGAACGCCAAGCGCGTCCTCGAAGAGGCCCGTGAGCGCGTGGCCACGACCCTCGGCTGCGACCCGATCGAGATCGTCTTCACCTCGGGCGGCACCGAGGCGGTCAACCTCGCGATCAAGGGACTGTGGTGGGCGAGGCAGTCCGACCGACCCCGGCCGCGCCTCCTCGTCCCCGCCGGCGAGCACCACGCCACCGTCGACACCGTCGAGTGGCTCGAACGGTACGAGGGCGCCGTCGTCACCTGGCTGCCGCTCGACGAGCAGGGCCGGCTGCGCGTCGACGCCCTCGCCGCGGCCCTCGACGAGCACGACGACGTCGCCCTGGTCAGCCTGCTCTGGGCCAACAACGAGGTCGGCACGATGCAGCCCGTCGACGAGGTCGTGGCGCTCGCCGCCGCCCACGGGGTGCCGGTGCACTCGGACGCCGTCGCGGCCTACGGGCAGGTGCCGATCGACTTCGCGGCCTCCGGGCTCGCGGCGCTCAGCGTCAGCGCCCACAAGATCGGCGGGCCCATCGGCATCGGTGCGCTCGTGCTGTCGCGGTCGGCGACCGTCGTCCCCCTGATCCACGGGGGCGGACAGCAGCGACAGGTGCGCTCGGGAACGCAGGACGCCCCGGCCGCGGTCGCCTTCGCCGTGGCGGCCGAGCAGCCGCACGGGGCCTACGAGCCGCTGCGGGACCGGCTGATCGCCGGGGTGCTGGCGTCGGTGCCCGGGGCCGTGCTGCGGGGCGACCCCGTCGACCGGCTGCCCGGCAACGCCCACTTCACCTTCGACGGGTGCGAGGGCGACTCGTTGCTGTTCCTGCTCGACGCCGCCGGGGTCAGCGTCTCGACCGGATCGGCCTGCCAGGCGGGCATCCCCGAACCGTCGCACGTGCTGCTCGGCATGGGCCTGCCGGCGGACGCGGCCCGCGGTGCGCTCCGCATGACGATCGGCCACACGAGCACCGAGGCCGACGTCGACGCGCTGCTCGCGGCGCTCCCGACCGCCGTCGCGCGCGCCACGACGGCCGGTTACGCCGACCGCGCCCCGGTGCTCGGCGCCCGCTGATCCGGCCGCCGGGCAGGGCACCCCGGCCACGACCCCCGAACGGGTGGGTTGTCGCCCCCACGCGGGGGTGGTGTACTCGTCCCCAACACACGTGAGCACGCCTCACCGGCCGGGCCCCACCACCCCGCGCCGCCGCCGCATCCCGGCCCGCCGCCCGCTCACCACGGGCGTCCATCGCACCACCCCGAGCGCCGCCCCCACCAGGCGACGCGGATCAGGAGCACCACCATGTCGCAGCACCGCTCTGCCTCCGACACCCCTCACGGCGAGGTCCCGCGCGACGACGTCGAGGCGCTCGACCGGTCGGCGCCGAGACCTCGTCGCCTCCGCAAGGTCGCGGCGCTCGCCGCGGGCGGTGCGCTGGTCGTCGGCGGACTCGGCTACACCGTCGCGGCCTGGACCGACAGCGAGTGGGTCTACGCCGGGGACGGCACGGGCGGCCCCGGCATAGGCACCGGCACGTTCGAGGTGCAGCAGAGCGTCACCTCGCCCTACACGGCGGGCTTCTCCGACTACGAGACCGCACCGGGTCGCGGCACGGTCTTCACGCCGGGCGCGCAGACCCTCAGCCCGGGCGAGAGCGTCTACTCGGGCGTGGCCCTGCGGACGACGGCCACGACGAGCGTCCCCGCCGACGTGCAGGTCCGGGCCGCGGTGCCCGCCACCGGCGTGACCGTGGCCGATGCCGGGGGAGCGCTCTTCAGCGCCCTGACCGTCCGCGTCGCGACCGTCGAGGTCACGGCCGGGGGTGCCGCGCCGACCTGCACCGCCGCCGCGTTCACCGCGCCGACGACCATCGCCACGGGTTCGCTCTCGACGACGGGCGCCACGGCCACCCAACGACTCGCCGCCGCGTCCGGCACCACGCAGTTCTACTGCTTCGAGGTGACCCTGCCGGCGAGTGCCGCCACGTCGGCGAGCTCGACGCTCCAGGGCCGTACCGCCGCCCCGGCGTGGGAGTTCGCCTCGACCAGCGTCGAGTGACGGGCCGACCGGTGGTCGACACCGTGACCCGGCCCCGGGCGGAACGTCGGGGCCCCGAGGTCGAGCCGCGCCGGGCGGATCGCCGTGAGCGCCGTCGCCGACGCCCTCGCCGCCGACCGGTCGACGTCGTCAGCACGCTCCTGCTGTCGGTGGTCGGCCTCGTCGGCGCGGTCTGCCTCCTCTGGCTCGCCGTCTCGACGGTCCTCGGCCTCTCGCTCGTGGTCGTCCTGACCGGCTCGATGAGTCCCACCGTGCCCGCGGGCGGCGCCGTCGTCACCCGGGCGATCGCGGCGGCCGACGTGCGGCCCGGCGACGTGGTCACGGTGCCCCGACCCGGCTTCGACGTCCCCGTGACCCACCGGGTGGTCTCGACCACCGCCGTGCCCGGCGACGCCGCCGCGCGCTCCCTCGTGCTGCGGGGCGACGCCAACGACTCGGACGACCGCGACCCCTACGTCGTGCGCGACGCCCGGATCGTCGTCGCCTCGGCCCCGGGCCTCGGCTTCGTCCTGACGACGATGTCGACCCCGCCGGCCCGCGGGCTCGCGGTCGCCGTCGTCGGTGCCGCCGTCGTGCTGGCCTTCTGGCCGACGCGACGCGGCGCCGTCCGCCGAGGGTGAGGACGACCGTGGACGGGGAGTCGAGTGGCGGCGCGCCCGGCGGACCGGCCGGCGAGCACCACGGCCGCGGTGCGCACGACGGCCGCGGTGCGCACGACGGCCGCGGTGCGCACCGCGGACCCACGACCCGCGGGCACCGCGCCGCGACGACGCTCCTGGCCGTCGTGGGGACGGCCGCGTTCGTGCTCGGCGGGGCCCTCACCGTCCAGGCCGGCACCGCCCGTGCCCTCGAACCCGTGCCCGAGACCGGCCTCGACGGCCACCTCGTGCTGGCCGACGAACTGACCGGCACCGAGGACATCGCGCCCGCGGCCCCGGGCCGCTGGCAGATCGCGACCGACGTCACGACCGGCGACCGGGTGGCACTCGGCCTCGAGCTCGTCAGCTCGGGGTCGCTCGTCGACGACGAGGCCGGATTCACGCTGGGGGTCGAGACCTGCGACGTCGAGTGGCAGCGGGTCGAGACGACGCCGCTCTGCGCGACCGGGGCACGGACCGTGACCGCCCCGACCCGCGCCTCCGCGTTCGTCGACGGCAGTCCCTCGTGGCCGGTGCGCTCGGTCGGGGGCTCGGGCCGGGTCTTCGTGCTCGTCAGCCTCGGTCTCGCCGGTGGGCGCGGCGACGACGCCTCGTCCATGGGCCGGAGCGCCCGGGTCGGCGTCGGCATCACGGCGACGGCGCTGGACCCCGTCGCGACCCTCCCAGCCGAGCCCGAGCCCGAGCCCGAGCCCGAGCCGACCGTCACGACCGCCGTGCCCGGCGACCCGGCCGGTCCCGGCCCGGGCGGGGCGGACCCGGCGGCGCCCGGCACCGGCGGCACCGGCACCGGCCCCGGCGGCGTCGCCCCCGTCATCGACTCCGCCGGCGACGGGCGCCCCGTCGACGTGACCCTCAGCGGCGTGGACGCCCCGCGGGCGCTCGCCTTCACCGGCGGCCTCTCGTCCGGCCCGGCCATCGCGGGTGCCGGTGCCCTGGTCGTCGGCCTCTCGCTGCACCTCCGCGGACGACGCCGGGCGGTGACGTCGTGACCGGCACGCACGGCCGCCGTCGCCGTCGCCCCACGGGTGTCGCCCGCCTCGTCGCGGCGCTCACCGCGCGACGGGCCGTCGTCGCCGTGGCGGCCGTCGTCGCCGTCGTGGGTGCCGTCATCGTGCCCCCGCCGCCCGTGACGACCGCCGCCTGGACCGACTCCGAGCGCACGTACGGGCTCGTCGGCACCACGAGGTTCACCTGCGGCACCGACACCGGGTACGCCGCCGCCGCGTCCAGCCGGTTCGTGCGCGGCAGCCTGGCCGGCACCGACCTCGACACCGTCGCGGCCGTGCGTGGGGCGGACCTGACGCGCACCCGCTCCGGCGTCGTCACCGCGGTGCCGGCATCGCCCGCCCCGACCACGGACGCGGGAGGCACGACGACGTTCCGCAATCCCCTGTCGGCGAGCGCGGGGTCGGGTCTCGTCGGCCTCGACCTGACCGGGCTCGGCACGAACCTGCCGGCGGGGTCGGCCGGAGCCCTGAACCAGTTCACGCGGGTCGCCCCGACCGGCACGGCGGCGGCCGCCGCGGGCCTGGTGAGCGACTCGGGCGGGCTCGGCGTGACGCCGACGACCCCCGCCTCGTCACTGCCCGGTCCCGCCCGCATCGGCCTCACCTCGGTGCTGCCCGCCTCGACCGCCCTCGACCGGGCCGACCTGACCGTGGGCGCGGTGGCGTCGACGGCGACCCTCGACGGCTGCCGAGCCCTCGAGAGCCGCATCTGGGGCGACGGCAGCGTGACGGGGGTGACCCGCGACTACGGCATCGCCGGTCTCGCCCTCGAGCTGCACAGCCCGGCGGTGGCGGGACTGTCGGGTCAGGTGTCGAGCACGGTCACGAGCCTGAACACGGCCGCCGCCGGCCTGGCGGGCGTCAACGGCACGATCTCGAGGACCGTCCGGGACGGCGTGCTCGCCACCGTGAACGGCCTGACGAACCTGCTGAGCCTGGGCGGGGTCACGGGTTCGGTCACCCTCACCGGCCTGGCCCTGCAGTCGGCGGTGGACCCGGTGCTCGCGGGGTCGGTCACCAGCACGGACGGCACGGTCACCATCACCCCGTCGACCGGTGTGGTGTCGGTCGACCTGGCCACGCTGGTCGGCCAGCCCGGCGGGCTGAACGGGCTCGCCCCGAACACCGAGCTCGTGCTGAGCGCGGCGGCGATGGCGTCGATCACGACCACGGTCGGGTCGATGCTCGACGGACTCACCCAACGGGTCGTGGCGGCGCTGCAGTCCGCGGTGTCGTCGGCGCAGCTGTCGGTGGCGTTGACGGTGACGTTGCGGGCGACGGTGCTCGGCGTCCCCGTCGACGTGCTCGCCGTCGACGTCGCGATGGGGGGAACGCTCGGCCAGTTGCTCGCGTCCCCGTCCACCGCGACGGCGGTGGTCACCACGCGGGTGCTGAGCGGGGCGCTCTCCACCCTGCTCGGCAACGTGCTGAACCCGCTGCTCGCCGCGTTGACGGGCTCGGCCGGGTCGCTGCTCGCGTCGGTGGGCACGCTCGTCCGCTCCACGCTCGTCGCGCCGGTCACCACCCTCGGCAGCACCCTCTCGACCACGCTCGCCCCGGTGCTCACGGCGCTCGGCACCCTGACCGCCCGTCTGCCGTCCGTCCTGTCGCTGAGGGTGAACCTGCGCCCCGACCAGGCCGGCTACCCGGGCGGCGTCGTGACCGGCGTCCCGCCCGACAAGTGGACGACCGTCCCCTACCAGGTGGGGGCGTTGCGGGTGGCCCTGTCGGCCGGAGCGACGACGGTCACCTCGCTCGACCTCGCGACCTCGCGGGTGGGACCCGTCAGCACCGTGCCCCGGTAGTCGTCGTCTCCGACCCGAGGAGGCGCGGGTCGCGCCTCACGGGCCGCCTCGCGTCAGACTGGGGCCATGCAGCTCTACTCGGCCTCGCCCCTCGTCCGGACCCGCCAGGTGACCGGAGACGTCGTGGCCGTCGGCCTCGTCGTCCTCTTCGTCGTGCTCGGGGTGAGCATCGCGACCTTCATCGGCACCTTCGCCGACCTCGGGAGGCAACTCGAGGAGGCGGGGGCCGGCTTCCAGGGCACCATGCAGGACGCGTCGCGCGCGCTGGAAGGGCTGCCGCTGGTGGGCGGTGCGGCCAGCGCCCCGTTCGACGGGGCCAGCGGGGCCGGAGAATCCCTCGCCGACGCCGGACGGCAGCAGCAGGACGGCGTGGCCCGGGCGGCGCTGGTCGCCGGACTCGTCGTCGCCGGGGTGCCGAGCCTCGTGGTGCTGTGGGTCTGGCTGCGCGGGCGGATCGCGTTCGTGCGCCGCGCCTCCTCGGTCCGTGCGCTGCTCGCCCTGCCGGGCGGCGAGGACCTGCTCGCGTTGCGGGCACTCACCGGCCGCGACGCGAAGGCCGCCCTCGCCGTGTCTCCCGACCCGGTGGCCGCCTGGCGCGCGGGGGATGCCGCGGTCGTCCGCCGCCTCGCCGACGTGGCCCTGCGGGAAGCGGGCGTCGCCCGGCGCTGACGCGGGCCGACCGGTGCCGACCTCGGGGAGAGGAGACGAGGGAACCTTTCCGGGCGATCGGACATGTACGGGAGGCAGCAACGGACCAGAGGGGACGTCGACATGACGACGAGAAGCGAGCACGACCGGTGACGGGGGACGCCGACGTCTGGGCCCGGGCGGTCGCAGGGGACCCGGCCGCGTTCGGGACCGTCTTCGACCGCCACCAGGCACGGGTGCACGGCCACGCCCTGCGGCTGTGCCGACACCGGCACGACGCCGAGGACGTCACGGCCATGGTCTTCCTCGAGGCGTGGCGCCGTCGGGACGCGGTCCGCATCGTCGACGGGTCGGTCCTCGCGTGGTTGCTCGTGACCACGGGCCACGTCGCCCAGAACCTCGCCAGGTCGACCCGTCGACACCGCATCGCCCTGGCCTCCCTGCCGCCGCACGCCGACGTGGACGATCCCGCCGACGACGTCGCGGCGCGACTGGACGTCATCGATCGGGACCGGCGGTTGAGAGTCGCCCTCGACGGCCTGGGCAAGGCCGATCGCGACGTCCTCGGGCTCTGCGTGCTCGAGGAGTTCCCGATGGCGACCGCGGCCGAGGCGCTCGGCGTGCCCGTCGGGACCGTCAAGTCCCGACTGTCGCGGGCCAAGTCGCGACTCGCCAAAGCGATGTCGGCTTCCGAGTCGGCCTCCGGACGACCCGTCACCCTGACCGGAGAGAACCGATGAGCGACGCACCGAACGACCGTCCGAACGGCCCACACGACGCGCACGACGCGCACGGCCTTGACCGCGACCGTGCCGCGGCCGTCCGCAGCCTCCTGATCGAGACCGTCGCGCGCGAACCCGACCGCGCCCGTTCGGTCCGTCGCCGGCGGGTCGTCCTGCTGTCGGTGGCCGGCGCGGCCGCCGTGGCGCTGGCCGTCGGGGGCGTCGCGCTCGCCGGGGGCGGCGCCCTGCCGTCGGGCACCGGCGAGGCGGGGCCCACCGCGTTCCCGTCCGACCGACCCGAGGACGACCCCGGCACGTCGCCGGGCGTGGTCGAGCCGGCGGGGACGCCATCGGCGACACCGGTCCCACCCGCGGCCCCGACACCGGCGGTCGACGATCCGGCGGACCCCTCGACCTGGGTCGTGTCCACCGACCGCATCGGACCGCTCGTCCTCGGCGGCCGGCTCGAGGACCAGGCCGCTCTGCTGACGACGTTCGAGCGGGGGCCGGACGACGGCTCCGGCTGTCCGGCGTCGTTCTTCTCGGACGGACGGGGGCTGACCCTCGCCCTCTCGCGGGCATCGTCGCCGGACACGACCGAGATCGCGACGGTCTCCTCCACCCTGGCGGTCGATCCGGCCGCCCTCGCGAGCGCCACCCCCCGCACCGCGTCCGGCATCGGCCTCGGGGACGACGAGGGACGACTCCTCGCCGCGTACCCGGACGCCGAGCTCACGCTCGACCACGACGAGAACTACGGGACGCAGTACGCCGTCGCGGGCGACGACGGGCGCTACCTCGTGTTCGTGGTGGGGACCTCCGAGCGGATCACCCAGATGAGCGTGGGCACGACGCGGATCGCCCCGCCCGAGTACTGCGGATGAGACGTGACCCCGCGCCTCGGCCGGGAGGCGCGGGGCACGGGCAGGCCCGGCCCACGCGGGCCGGGTAAGCTCGGGGACCATGATCGCACTGGATTTCTCTGAGCAGATTGCCGCCCTCCGGGCCACGTTCGAAGACATCCGTGCGGTGATCGGGCAAGACCGTCTCGTCGCCGAGATCGCCGAGCTCAGCGAACAGGCCTCGGCCCCCGACCTGTGGGACGACACCGACAACGCGCAGAAGGTCACCAGCGCCCTCAGCCACCGGCAGTCCGAGCTCGAGAAGCTCGAGACCACCGAGGCGCGGCTCGACGACCTCGAGGTGCTCGTCGAGATGGCGAACGACGGCGACGACCAAGAGAGCGCCGACGAGGCCCAGGCCGAGCTCAGGGCCCTGCAGAAGATGATGGACGTCCTCGAGGTGCAGACGCTGCTCGACGGCGAGTACGACCCGCGCCCGGCCGTCATCACGATCCGCGCCGGGGCCGGCGGGGTCGACGCCGCCGACTTCGCCGAGATGCTGCTGCGCATGTACCTGCGCTACGCCGAGAAGCACGGCATGTCCGCCACCGTCATGGACACCAGCTACGCGGAAGAGGCCGGCATCAAGAGCGCCACCTTCGAGATCGACGCCCCCTACGCCTTCGGCACGCTCAGCGTCGAGGCCGGCACGCACCGGCTCGTGCGCATGAGCCCCTTCGGCGCCGCCGGCAAGCGCCAGACCAGCTTCGCCGCGGTCGAGGTCATCCCGCTGATGGAAGAGACCGAGTCGATCGACATCCCCGAGAACGACATCCGCGTCGACGTCTTCCGGTCCTCGGGCCCCGGCGGTCAGAGCGTCAACACGACCGACTCGGCCGTGCGGCTGACGCACATCCCGACCGGCACCGTCGTCTCGATGCAGAACGAGAAGAGCCAGATCCAGAACCGCGCCGCCGCCATGCGCGTGCTGCAGTCGCGCCTCCTGCTGCTGCAGAAAGAAGCCGAGAACGCCAAGAAGAAAGAGCTGGCGGGCAACATCACCGCCAGCTGGGGCGACCAGATCCGCAGCTACGTGCTGGCGCCCTACCAGATGGTCAAAGACCTGCGCAGCGAACACGAGGTCAACAACCCCTCGAACGTCTTCGACGGCGATCTCGACGGCTTCATCTCGGCGGGCATCCGCTGGCGCAAGCGCGACGACCAGGACTGACCGGGCGTCGCCCGCCCGGCGGCTCCCAGCACATCCATAGCCGCCCCGCCGCAGCGAGTCGCTGCGACGATCGTCGCCGGCCGCACTTAGGGTGATCCCCGTCATGATTCGGTTTGATGAAGTCACCAAGGTCTACGTCGGCAACCCCCGGCCCGCGCTGAACGCCGTCACCCTCGAGATCCTCAAGGGCGAGTTCGTGTTCCTCGTCGGGGCGAGCGGCTCCGGCAAGTCGAGCTTCCTGCGGCTCGTGCTGAAGGAAGAGAAGCCGTCCCAGGGCCAGATCCACGTCCTCGGGCAGCGTCTGGGCACGCTCTCGAGCCGCAAGGTGCCGTACTTCCGGCGCAACCTCGGCGTCGTGTTCCAGGACTTCCGGCTGCTGCCGCAGAAGAACGTGTTCGACAACGTCGCGTTCAGCCTCCAGGTCATCGGCAAGAGCAAGGGCTTCATCCAGGAGGCCGTGCCCGACGTCCTCAAGATGGTCGGCCTGGTCGGCAAGCAGCACCGTCTGCCGCACGAGCTCTCGGGCGGCGAGCAGCAGCGCGTCGCCATCGCCCGTGCGATCGTCAACAAGCCGGCGATCCTGCTGGCCGACGAGCCCACCGGCAACCTCGACCCGTCGACCAGCGCCGGCATCATGACCCTGCTCGAGCGCATCAACGCCGGCGGCACGACGGTCATCATGGCGACCCACGACGCGGGCATCGTCGACCAGATGCAACGACGGGTGATCGAGCTCAGCGCGGGCAACATCCTCCGCGACGAGCGTCACGGCGGCTACCAGACCCAGGCGGTGCCCATCCAGGCCATCGGGGTCGAGGACCTCAGCACGAGAGGGGCCGACGCATGAGACTCGGACTCGTCATGAGCGAGGTCGGCAGCGGCCTCCGTCGCAACGCCTCGATGGTCATCTCCGTCGTGCTCGTCACGTTCATCTCGCTGACCTTCGTCGGCACCGCGGCCCTGCTGCAGATGCAGATCACGCAGATGAAGGGCTACTGGTACGACAAGGCCCAGGTCGCCGTCTACCTCTGCACCGACACCGACACGACCGGCAACTGCACCGGGGCGATGGCGACGAAGGACCAGATCGACGGCGTCCGCGCCCAGCTCGACAGCGACGTCCTGACGCCCTACGTCGACAAGTTCTACTTCGAGGACCAGACCCAGGCCTACGACCGCTTCAAGCAGCAGTTCGCCGACAGCCCGGCCACCGAGTTCGTGCAGCCGGCGTACCTCAACGAGACCTTCTGGGTGAACCTCAAGGACCCGACGCAGTCCGACGTCCTCACCGAGAGCCTGTCGAGCCTGGCCGGCGTCCAGAGCGTCGTCGACCAGCGCGGGTACCTCGACCCGATCTTCTCGGTGCTGAACGCGGCGAGCTACACGGCCATCGGCATCGCCTCCCTCATGTTGATCGCTGCCGTGCTGCTGATCGCCACGACCATCCGGTTGAGCGCGTTCAGCCGGCGTCGAGAACTCGGCATCATGCGCCTGGTCGGGGCGTCCAACCGGTTCATCCAGACGCCGTTCATCCTCGAGGGGGTGATCGCGGCCCTCGTGGGCTCGTTGCTGGCCGGTGGGGCGATCGTCGCGATCGTGAACTTCTTCGTGAAGGGCTACCTGGCGGTGACCTTCCAGGGCACGCCGTTCATCGGACTGCGGGACGCCGCCCTGGTCGTGCCGATCGTCATCGTCGTCGGCATCCTGCTCGCGGCCCTCAGCGCGAACGTCGCCATCAGGCGCTACCTCAAGGTCTAGAAGCCGGCCCCGTGAAGGAGGCGCGGTGTCCGTCAGACGGGCACCGCGCCTCCTTCGCTGTATACTGAACGGCTGCCTGTCGGCAGCACCCCCACCCGAACGACCAGGAGGCCAGCGTGGCGAAAGAACGCGGTGAGAAGGTCGTGGCCACGAACCGCCGCGCGCGCCACGACTACACGATCGAGACGACGTACGAGGCGGGCATCGTCCTGAGCGGCACCGAGGTCAAGTCGCTGCGGCAGGGCCGCGCGTCGCTGGTCGACGGGTACGCGTTCGTCGACGCCGGCGAGGCCTGGCTCGACGCCGTGCACATCCCCGAGTACACCGAGGGCACCTGGAACAACCACGCACCCCGGCGCAAGCGCAAACTGCTGCTGCACCGCCACGAGATCGACAAGATCGGGCAGAAGACCAAGGAGGGCGGCTTCACGGTCGTCCCGCTCAAGATCTACTTCAGCGACGGTCGGGCCAAGGTCGAGATCGCCCTCGCGAAGGGAAAGCGCGAGTACGACAAGCGCCAGACCCTGCGCGAGCGCACCGCGACGCGCGAGGCGCAGTCGGCGATGTCGGCGCGCAAGCACCTGGGGGAGTGACCGGTCGGTCGTCGGGCACGGGCGGGCGGGTCGCCGACGGTGGCGCGAACGCGTCGGACGACGTAGACTGATGGGCCGCACGGAAACGTGCGTTGGTAATTCAAGAGCGTGTGACGACGGCCCCCTCATGGGGATGATCGGTTTCGACATCGCCTGTGTGCGAACGAGAAGCGGGCCGAGGATCCAGGGTTATCTCGTAAACGATCTCTGGAAAACAATAAGTGCCAATAACAAGCGCACTGACTTCGCTCTCGCTGCGTAAGCAGTAGAGCCACATGGAGTCCGTCAGTCTGGTGACCGCCTTCTAACCAGATCCTGACGTCATTTAGATGGCTTGCTGTGTGACTACGCCTGGGGGTCACACGGGACTTGCACTCGGGCTGGGCTCGTCGACCTAGAAGCCAGTAACAAAGGTCGGAGCCGAGCAGAACGCCTCATCTGGCTACGCCCGTAGAATGCGTGCAATCTCAGCGATGGACGGGGGTTCAATTCCCCCCATCTCCACCACCGGTCGTCGTCACACCTCTCGAACACCGAACGCCCCCGCCTCTCGAGGCGGGGGCGCTCGTGCGTCCCGGGCCTGAGCGGTCCGCGCCGTGTCGCACCGCCGGATGAGCATCGCACCGCCGAAGTGGACGGTGCGACGTTCATCCGGCGGTGCGACACCTGCGAAGGGAACCGGGGGGACCGGGGGCCGGGGGTGGCCGCCGCCGGACGCGGAACGGCCCCCGCCGCTGCCGAGGCAGCGACGGGGGCCGTCGTCGTGGTGCGGGTGTTACTCGCCGGCCACGTCGGTGGTCGCGAGCTTCGCGCGGCGGCGAGCGAGGACCATCAGCGTCGAGCCGAGCAGCAGCACGGCGGCGCCGATGCCGATGGCGGCCTCGGTGCCCTCGCTACCCGTGTACGCCAGGCCCGTGGTGCCGGTGGCGATCGGGGTGGCGGGCAGGGCTGCGGGCGTCACGGCGGCGACGAGGCTGAACGCCACGTCGGCCGAGGGGGCCGAGACGATCGGCTGACCGGCGGCGTCGAGCACCGGCGCGCCGTCGGCGTCGAGGAGGAACGACACGGCGGCGGCCGTGTAGTCGTTCGGCGTCAGGGCGAGGGTGACGGTCCAGTTGCCGGCGGCGTCGACCACGATCGGGTCGGCGGGGTCGGCGGGGACCGCAGCGGCGGCGGCGCGTCCGTTCTCGGCGGCCTCGAGCTCGTCCAGCTGGTCCGTCGGGACGACGGCCAGCAGGATGTTCGAGCCGGGGGTGCCGGTGCCCTCGAAGGTGACCTGGTCACCGACGACGACCTGACCCTGGGTGGGCGAGGTGATCACCGGGGCGTCGAGGACGACGGCCGCGGCCTCGAGGGTGAAGTCGACCGGGGTCGAGTCGTCGGAGGCGACGGGGAGACCGTCCTCGTCGAGGACCGGCTGGCCGGCGGCGTCGAGCAGGACCTGGACCGCGACGGCCGTGTAGTCGCCGGGCTGGAGGGCCGCGGTGACGGTCCAGTCGCCGTTCTCGTCGACGACGATGCGCGCGGCCGGGTCGTCGGCGAGGGTGCTGACGGAGTCGGTCGGAGTGACGACGAGGCCGATGTCGGCGCCGGGGGTGCCGGTGCCCTCGAAGGTGACCTCGGTGCCGGTGACGGTCGCGCCCTGGGCGGGCGCGGTGATGACCGGGGCGGGCAGGGTGACCGGCGTGGTCGGGGGCGTCACGACGGCGGGGAGCGTGAAGTCACGCGTCACCGGCTCGAGGCCGCTGCCGCCGACGATGCCCGTGACCGTGACCGTCTGGGCCGTGGCGGCGGCGTCGGCGTAGGTGAAGGGGATCGAGTAGGTCGTGCCGTTGCCGAGGTTGGCACGGCCGAGCTCGACGCCGGCGGAGCTCACGATGACGGTCGAGCCCTCGGTCGCCGTTCCGGAGAAGACGACGTCGCGGCTGCCGGTCGGGGTGTTCGCGACGGGCGTCTCGAGGGTGAGGTACTTGCCGATCGGCAGGACGAACGACAGGGGCTGCGCGTCGGAGAAGCCGCTGCCGCCGACGACACCGTCGACGAAGACGCTCTGTTCGCGGGGGGCGGTGACGGGGTACGAGGGCAGGACGGCCGTGAAGGCTCCGGTCGTAGTGTCCGTCGTGGTCTGCACGAGACGCGTGGTCCGCGTGTCGTCGGTGAAGACGTTGATGGAGGCCCCGGGAACCGCGGTACCCACGATCGAGACGTCGCGCGAGGTCGTCGCGCCACCGTCCGTCGGGCTGGTGATGTCCAGCATGCCGTCGGCCGCGTTGGCCGCCGTGGTGGAGAGGAGGGCCCCTCCGAGGGCGAGCGTGAGGACGGCCGGGACGGCCACCGCACGGCGCCAGGAGAACTTGGTGATCACGTGGTGAGTGCTTTCTTGATCGGTGGTGCAAGCGTCATCGCTTGTCCGCCCCCGGCCCAGCGCCGGGTGAGACGCGCAGCACGAAGGGAACCCCCCGTGCCCACCGAACCTATCCGGAACCTGAGAGAAACCCACCGAACTGTCCGGAATGCGCAGGGTGGTTGTCGGGTCACCCCTGTTTCACCTGGGTGGGAGTCGACACCGGGGCCGGCGGATCGGCAGGCGTCAGACCGGCGCGGGCCCCGACGACCCCCGCCGCACGAGCGACGCGGGTGGCGCCTCGACCGACGCCACGCCCTCACCCGCGAGCACGCCGAGCAGCATGCCGGCGGCCACCTCGCCGAGGCGTTGCACGTCGTGGCTGACCGCCGAGAGCGGAGGCGTCGACAACTGGCACTGCGACGAGTCGTCCCACGCCACGAGCGTCAGTCGCGTCGGCACCTCGACCCCGAGTCGTTGCGCCGCGGCGAGGCCGCCGAGCGCCATCTGGTCGTTGTCGAAGACGACGGCCGTCGGCGGCGTAGGCCCCGAGAGCAGACGCGAGAGGGCGGCCGCGCCGGCGTCCCACGAGTAGTCGCCCTCGATCGTCTCGACGACGGACGAGGAGGCGCGACTCGCGGCGACCAGCGCCTCCTGCCTGACCTGCGTGTGCAGCAGCGCTCCCGGGCCCGACACGTGCGCGAGTCGACGGTGCCCGTCCGCGACGAGCGCGGCGACGGTGTCGCGCATGGCCACGCCGTCGCCGGTCCAGACGGCGGGCAGGTCTCCCGAGAGGGCGGGGTCGCCGAGCACGACCGCGGGCAGGCCGAGCTCGCGCAGCAGGGCCGGTCGGGGGTCGTCGTCGGTGAGGTCGACGAGCACGACCGCGCCGAAGTCGCCCGAGGCCGCCCACCGCCGGTAGGCCGACAGCTCGGCGTCGCGGTCGGCGAGGGCCTGCAGCAGCAGGGTGTGGCCGCGGGGGCGCAGCACCCGTTCGATGCCGGCGATCAGTTCGTGGTAGAACGGCTCCGCCCCCAAGATCTCGCCGGGGCGGACGAGGGCGAGACCGACACGACGGCGGTCGCCCGGCCCGGCAGGGGCCACCCGGGTGTCGACGATCGAGTCGGTCATGCGCCCGAACCTACAGCCCCCGACAGGTCGGAGCGACGCCCGTGGTGACCCGCGACCCCGACCGGACCTCGACGCACCCCCCTGCCCGGCCCGCGACGCCGTGGCGGTCGCACACCTCGCCGCCCACCCCGGCACAGCCCACGACGCAGCCCGCCTCGCAGCCGGCGCCCCAGCCCGCGCCGCAGACCAGCCGCGAACTCGTGGTCGACCTCGTGCGGTCGTCGGGCCCGATCAGCCGCGTCGAGCTCGCCCAGGCCAGTGGACTGACGCAGGCGTCGATCTCGACGATCGTCCGGCGGCTGCTGGACGAGGGGCTCGTCCGGGAGACCGGCCGCGTCGCGTCGACCGGTGGCAAGCCGCGCACGATGGTCGAGATCAACCCGCGTGCCGTCTACGGCATGGGCGTGCAGATCGGCGAGGACGCGCTCACCTACGTCGTCACCGACATGCGCGGGGGAGTCGTCGGGCGCCTGCAGGTCGACGCCGGGCCCGCCGCGTCCGACGACGTCACGGCCGCCGCGGTCCGCATCGTCGACGGCTTCCACGACGTCGTCGGCAGCCTCGGCCTCGCGAGTGGGGCGGTGGCCGGCCTGGCCGTCGTCGGTCCCCGTGCCACCCTCGCCCACGGGGTGCGCACCGGGCCCCGGTCGACCGAGAGTGCCCTCCACGCCGGGCTGCACGCCGCGCTGGCCCTGCGCCTCGGCCTGCCCGTGATCGTCGACAACGACGCGGCGGCCGCGGCGCTCGGTGAGTTCTGGAGTCGCCAGGTGCCGCGCTCCGAGACGTTCGCCTGCGTCTACCTCGGCACGGGGGTCGGCTCGGGCATCGTGCTCGACGGGGCCCTGCACCGGGGCGCGAGTTCCGGCGCCGGAGAGCTCGGCCACGTGTCGATCGACCTCGACGGCGAGCCCTGCTACTGCGGCAACCGCGGCTGCCTCGAGCTCGCGGCGTCGCCCGGGGCCGTCGTCGCCCGGGCCCGTCGCGACGCCGCCGCGTTCGACGACCTCGGCCTCGCCTGGGCGC
The DNA here is from genome assembly GCF_030209595.1 of Frigoribacterium sp. ME-P-080. Lineage (NCBI taxonomy): Bacteria > Bacillati > Actinomycetota > Actinomycetes > Micrococcales > Microbacteriaceae > Frigoribacterium > Frigoribacterium sp. ME-P-080. The sequence continues at coordinate 26,297 of NZ_JARVRR010000003.1, read as the reverse complement.
CGGGCGGGGTCGCGCGCGACTTCGACTTGCTCGCCCGCGCGGCGATCGCCGGTCACGCCGCGGCCGACGGGCTCGTCACGCGCGCCGCAGAGCAGCTCGCCGCGGGGGTCGTCACGCTCGCCAACCTGCTCGACCTCGACCGCGTCGTGCTGAGCGGACCCGGGATGGCGGTCGCCGGCTCGATCTACGCCCGGGCGGCCGTCGAGGCCCTGGCCCGCACGGCGTTCTCGCGGGGCGTGCACACCACGAGGGTCGAGGTCTCGACCGATCCGCGCGACGCGGCCGCGATCGGTGCGGCCGCCCTCGTCGTGCAACGCGCCATCTCGCGCTGACCCCGCGACGGTGCCCGGACCCGGCCCGCGCCTCCTCGGCACCGCGAGTCGTGCACTGCACCGCGTCCCGTCGGCTGCCCCGGCGGGCCCACACGCCTCCGCGCCGCGTTCCGTGCAGCGCACCGCGTCTAGTCGGGGTGCGGTGCACGAAACGCGGTGTGGTGCGTGGGGAAGGTGCGCCGCGCAGCGTGCCCCCGCTGCCCGGGCGGGCCCACCTGCCTCCGCGCCGCGTTCCGTGCAGCACACCGCGTCTAGTCGGGGTGCCGTGCACGAAACGCGGTGTGGTGCGGGCCGGGCCAGCGCGGGTCGGGCGAGCGCGGGTCGGGCCGGTGTGGTTCGCCGCGGCACGCCAGGAGGCGCGGGTCACGATCCCGACACGTCCTCACGACTTTCTTGACTCGCTTACGTAAGTCGTCTAAGAAAGACCCGGGACCAGGCGACGGCGCCTGGCACGACGAAGGGTCGACGATGCCTCTCTCCATGACCAACCGCCGACGGGTCGGGTTCGGTGCGATCGCACTCGCGACCGCCGCGGGCCTCGCGCTCACCGGCTGCACCGCCTCGAGCGGCGGCGACGAAGGCGGCATCACCGCCAACACGGGCCCGGCGGGCGACCTCACGGCCAACTTCAACCCGTTCTCGGCCACGGCCGACAGCACCTCGCAGGGCCTGCTCTACGAGCAGCTCTTCTACTACAACGTGCTCACCGGCGCCGACCCCAAGCCGATGCTGGGCGAGAAGTACGAGTGGAACGACGACGGCACCGAGCTGACCGTCGACCTGCGCACCGGCGTGCAGTGGAGCGACGGCGAGGACTTCACGGCGGACGACGTCGCGTACACGTTCCAGACGATGCTCGACAAGCCCGAGCTGAACCGCGTCGGCTTCGAGGGCACCGTCGAGGCCACGGACGACGACACGGTGGTCTTCACCTTCGCCGACACCTCGTTCGTCAAGGGCCCGGACATCCTCGGCCAGGCCGCGATCGTGCCCGAGCACGTCTTCTCGAAGCTCTCCGACATCGCGACCGACCCGGTCGAGAAGCCGATCGGCACCGGGCCGTACATGCTCGACACCTTCACCCCGCAGAGCTACGTCTACAAGGCGAACCCGAACTACTGGCAGTCGGGCAAGCCCGAGGTCAAGAGCATCCGGTACATCGCCCTGGCGAACAACACCTCGGCCACCGACGCGATCGTCGGCGGCGACCTCGACTGGTCGAGCATCTTCATCCCCGAGGCCGACAAGGTGCTCGGCAGCAACCCCGACGTCAGCTACGTCGCCACCCCGCTGCAGCAGATCACGTTGATGACCTGCTCGAACGCCGACCTCGGCTGCACGGGGCCGCAGACCGACCCGGCCGTTCGCCAGGCGATCTACAAGGCGATGAACCGCGACCAGCTGAACGACCTGGCCTTCTCGGGCACGAACAAGCAGATCTCGCCGACCTTCATGACCCTCGGTCGTGACGACGACTACATCAGCCCCGACGTCGAGAAGGAGACGCCGATGACGGCCGACACCGAGGGCGCCGACGCGCTCCTGCAGTCGGCCGGCTACGCGAAGGGCTCGGACGGCATCTACGCCAAGGACGGCCAGAAGCTGCAGCTCGAGATCCAGGTCGTCACCGGCTACTCGGACTACATCGCGGCGATCGACGCCATGGCCGAGCAGTTGCGCGCGGTCGGCATCGAGATCACGCAGAGCGCCAAGTCGTACAACGAGTGGGTCGCCGCCCGCAACAACGGGCAGTTCCAGCTGACGATGGACTCGCTCGGCCAGGGCCCGTCGACCGACCCGTACTACCTCTACAACGGCAACTTCGACTCGACGACGACCTCGCCGGTGGGCGAGCAGGCGATCAACAACTTCGCCCGCTACTCGAACCCGACCGTCGACGCCGCGATCGTCGCGGCCGAGCAGACCGACGACGTCGCGGCGAAGACCGAGCAGTACTTCACGATCCAGAAGGAGATCGTGGCGGACATGCCGTACATCCCCGTGCTGCTGCAGTCCACGCTCACCGAGTTCAACAGCGCGAAGGTGACCGGCTGGCCCACGGGCGACGACGACACCGAGAACTTCCCGGCGACGTGGAAGACCTGGGACAACGCCCAGACCGTCCTGAACCTGAAGCTCAAGTGATCGTGGTCGGGACCGAGAAGGTCAGGAGGCGCGGATGAGGTACGTCGCGCAGAAGGTCGGCTTCTACGCGGTCGCGTTGTTCGCGGCCCTGACGCTGAACTTCTTCATCCCGCGGTTGCTGCCCGGTGACCCGGTGGACATCCTGCTGGCCAAGATGCAGCAGAAGGGACCGGTCAGCGAGGCGACCGTGACCAGCCTGCGCCTCCTTCTCGGTTCCGACTCGGACGAACCCCTGTTCTCGCAGTACGTGCAGTACCTCGGCAACCTGGCCCGGGGGGACCTCGGCATCTCGGTGTCGTACTTCCCGGCCGGGGTGTCGACCATCATCGGCCAGGCCATCCCGTGGACGATCGCCCTGATCGGCATCGCGACGATCCTGTCGTTCGTCTTCGGGGTGGGGCTCGGGACCCTCGCCGGGTGGAAGCGTGGCTCGGTGCTGGACAACTTCATCCCGGTGACGACGATGTTCCAGGCGGTGCCGTACTTCTGGCTCGCGCTCATCCTGTTGTACGTGTTCGGCAGCGTCCTGCGGGTGTTCCCGCTGTCGGGCGGCTACAACGTGTACGAGGCGACGCCGGGGCTCAACTGGACGTTCGTCCAAAGCGCGGTGCTCTACGGCACGCTGCCGGCGTTGACGATCATCATCTCGTCGGTCGGCGGCTGGCTGCTCGGCATGCGCAACATGATGGTGTCGACCCTCAGCGAGGACTACATCGTCACCGCCGAGGCCAAGGGCCTGTCGCCGATGCGCATCCGCCAGAGCTACGCGGCCCGCAACGCGGTGCTGCCGCAGTTCGCGGGCTTCGCGATCTCGCTCGGGTTCGTCGTGTCGGGCTCGATCGTGACCGAGCAGGTGTTCTCGTACCCGGGCATCGGCAACGCGCTCTTCACGGCGACGCAGAACAACGACTACGCGCTGATGCAGGGCATCTTCCTGGTCATCACCCTCGCCGTGCTGGGGACGAACTTCATCGTCGACCTGATGTACGGCTTCATCGACCCGCGCACGCGCGCCAAGCGTTAGGACGACGAGCATGTCCACGATCGACCTCGGCCAGCTCGCCGACCCGAACTCGCCCACCGGCGACAGCGGCGCGGGCACCGGCCGGAAGGGCCTCAAGCGGGTCTTCCCGCACGTCACCCCCAAGCTCTGGGTGGGGGCGGGCATGATCGCCGCCATCGCCCTGTTCGGACTGGTCTTCCCGTTCGTCGTCCAGAACCCGCAGGCCATCAGCGACGTCGGCCTGAGCGCCCCGAGCGGGGAGCACCTGCTCGGCACCACGCAGACCGGGCAGGACGTCTTCGCCCAGCTGGCCTACGCGACCCGCGGCTCGCTGCTGATCGGCGTGCTGGTCGGCGTCGTCGCGATGGCGTTGGCCATCGTCTTCGGCGTCATCGGCACCTACGTCGGCGGGTTCGTCGACGAGGCGTTCTCGCTGTTCTCGAACGTCGTGCTGGTCATCCCCGGCCTGCCGCTCGCCATCATCGTGTCGAGCTACGTGCCGCAGAAGGGCCTCGTGGTGATCGCCTTCGTGATCGTCATCACGAGCTGGGCGGCCAGCGCCCGCGTGCTGCGCGCCATCACGCTGAGCCTGCGGTCGCGCGACTACGTCGCCGCGTCGCGCGTGTCGGGCGAGAAGACCTGGCGCATCGTCGCCGTCGAGATCCTGCCCAACGTGCTGCCCGTGTTGGCCAGCCAGTTCTTGTTCGCGGTGATCTTCGCGATCCTCGCCGAGGCGGGACTGTCGTTCCTGGGGCTCGGCGTCTCGGGCCAGTTCACCTGGGGCTCGATGCTCTACTTCGCGCAGAACGGGCTCGCTCTGCGACTCGGCGCCTGGTGGTGGTTCGTGCCGCCGGGGCTGATGATCGCGCTGCTGGGGTGCGCGCTGTCGCTGATGAACTTCGCCATCGACGAGATCATCAACCCGAAGCTGCGCGACCAGACCCGGGCCGGCGTCAGCCGGGCCGACCGCAAGCGACTGGCGCGGGCCGAGGCCGCCGCCGGCACCACCGAGGGGGCCACCGCATGAGCACCGTCCTGACCGTCGAGGACTTCAGCGTCGACTACGCCGTCGAGCACCCCGTGCACGCCGTCAAGAACGTCAGCTTCGAGCTGGCCCGGGGCGAGATCCTCGGGCTGGCGGGCGAGTCGGGCTGCGGCAAGACGACGCTCGCCTACGGCATCAACCGGCTGCTCAAGGCGCCGGCCGTGATCACGGGAGGTCGGGTGGTCTTCCACGACGCCGAGGGCGCCGACATCCTGCTGCCCGAGCTCGACGACAAGGCGTTGCGGGCGTTCCGCTGGGACAAGCTGTCGATGGTGTTCCAGGGGGCGATGAACGCGCTCAACCCGGTGACGACGATCCAGGCGCAGCTCGAGGACGTCTTCAAGACCCACCGGCCGTACTGGAAGAAGGCCGACCGCGTCGAGCGGGCGGGCAAGCTGCTCGAGACCGTCGGGGTCGACCGCAACCGGCTCCGGTCGTATCCGCACGAGCTCTCGGGCGGCATGCGCCAGCGCGTGATGATCGCGATGGCCCTCGCACTCGGCCCGCAGATGATGATCATGGACGAGCCGACCACCGCCCTCGACGTCGTGGTGCAGCGCGAGATCCTGCGCGAGATCGGGCGGTTGCGCGACGAGTTGGGCTTCGCGGTCATCTTCATCACCCACGACCTGCCGTTGCTGCTCGAGATCAGCGACCGCATCGCCGTGATGCGCGCGGGCGAGATCGTCGAGATCGGGGAGTCCACCGAGCTCTACACGAACCCGCAGCACGAGTACACGAAGAAGCTGCTCGGGTCGTTCCCGAGCCTCACGGGCGACCGTGGGGCGTTCATCCGCAGCGGGGTCGACGAGACGGCCCAGGACGGCGCGACTCGCGCCTCCTCGGGGCACGAATGGGCGACCTCCGTCGCCACGAGCACAGGAGGCGCGGCGTGAGCACGCTCGAGTTCCGGAACGTCGTCAAGGACTACCGGGTGCGCGGGGGCCGGGGTGAGAAGGGTCGCCTGCGTGCGGTGGACGACGTCAGCTTCACGCTGGAGGCCGGCAGGACGGTGGCCCTGGTCGGCGAGAGCGGCAGCGGCAAGTCGACCATCGCCAAGATGCTGCTGCAGCTCGAACGGCCGACGAGCGGCTCGATCGTGCTCGACGGCGCGGTCGCGCCCCGGCACGGCGAGGCCCTCCGTCGCTACCGGAGCGACGTGCAGATGGTCTTCCAGGACCCGTTCGCCTCGCTCAACCCGTTCCACTCGATCGGGCACCACCTGGCGCGGCCGCTGCTGCTGCACGGCAAGGCGACCCGCTCGACGGTCGACGAGAAGGTGCGCGAGCTGCTCGGGCGGGTACAGCTCGGCCCGGCCGCCGACGTCGCCGCGCGTCGACCGCACGAGCTGTCGGGCGGGCAGCGGCAGCGCGTGGCGATCGCCCGGGCCCTGGCGCCCGAGCCGCGCATCCTGATCGCGGACGAGCCGGTCTCGATGCTCGACGTGTCGATCCGGCTCGGGGTGCTCAACCTGCTGGCTGACCTGCAGCGGCAGGAGGACCTCGGCGTGCTCTACATCACGCACGACCTGGCGACGGCCCGCCACTTCTCGGACGAGATCCTCGTGATGTACAAGGGGCAGGTGGTCGAGCGCGGGACCCCCGACGAGGTCATCCTGAACCCGCAGCACCCCTACACGCAGCAGCTCGCCGAGGCCGCGCCCGACCCCGAGAAGCGCATCGCCGAGCGGCGCGCCGCCCGCGCCTGACCCTCGCCCGACTCCACGCCACACCCTCGATCGCTGGGAGCGACATGAGCACCACCGAGACCACCACCGGCCCCATCACCACCGGCACCACGGCCCGCGCGACGCCGCGCGCCGTCCGCCCCCTGCACACCGGCTGGAGCCTGCGCAGCACCGCGGGCCCCGTGCCTCCCGAGATCGCGGCCGTCGACGTGCCCGCGACCGTCCCGGGCACGGTGCACACCGACCTGCTGGCGGCCGGCCTGATCGTCGACCCGTACCTGGACGCGAACGAACACCTGCTCGCCTGGATCGGCCAGGCCGACTGGTCCTACGCGACGACGTTCGACTGGCGGCCCGACGGCCACGAGCGTCACGAGCTGGTCTTCGCGGGCCTCGACACCGTGGCCACCGTGCTGCTCAACGGCGAGGTCGTCGCCGAGACGCGCAACCAGCACCGCACCTACCGGGTCGGGGTCGACGGACGGCTCCGCGAGGGGTCGAACGACCTCGAGGTGCGCTTCGGGTCGCCGGTGGCCTACGCCGACGCGCAGAGCCTGGCGCTCGGCTACCGGCCGCACGTGAACCACCACCCCTACAACGCGATCCGCAAGATGGCGTGCAGCTTCGGTTGGGACTGGGGGCTCGACACGGCGACCTCGGGCATCTGGAAGCCGGTGACGCTCGAGTCGTGGTCGTCGGTGCGGCTGGCGTCGGTCCGACCGGTCGTGACGGTCGACGGGTCGCGCGGCGTCGTCGACGTGCACGTCGACCTCGAGCGCGCGGGGGCGTCGTTCGGGGACGCAGCCGCGCCGGTGACCGTCCGGGCGACCGTCGGCGCCGTCACGCAGGAGGCGCGGGTCGAGCCGGGCGCGGACTCCGCGGTCGTGCAGGTGGTCGTCGACGACCCCGAGCTCTGGTGGCCGCGGGGGCACGGCGGGCAGCCGCTGTACGACGTGACGGTCTCGGTGACCGGGGGAGGGGACGGGGACGCGGGCCGCGCCTCCTCGGGGGGCGACGGCGACGGGGTCGACGCGACCCGCGCCTCCTCGGGTGACGGGGAGCGGGCGGGCGACGTGCTCGACGAGTGGTCGTCGCAGATCGGGTTCCGCACCGTCGAGGTGCAGGTCGAGCCCGACGAGGTCGGCACGAGCTTCTCGGTGGTGGTGAACGGCGAGCCGCTGTGGATCAAGGGGGCGAACTGGATCCCCGATGACGCGTTCCCGCACCGCATCGGACGCGACCGCTACCGGGAGCGCATCGAGCAGGCCGAGTTCGGCAACGTGAACCTGCTCCGGGTGTGGGGTGGCGGCATCTTCGAGTCCGACGACTTCTACGAGCTGTGCGACGAGCGCGGCATGCTCACCTGGCAGGACTTCCTCTTCGCCTGTGCCGCCTACGCGGAGGAGGACCCGCTGCGCGGCGAGGTCGAGGCCGAGGTGCGCGACAACGTGACGCGGCTCATGACCCACCCGAGCCTGGTGCTGTGGACGGGCAACAACGAGAACATCTGGGGCCACGACGAGTGGGGCTGGGAGCGCCGGCTCGACGGGGCGACCTGGGGGCTGGGCTACTACCTCGACCTGCTGCCGGCGCTGGTGGGCGAGCTCGACCCGGGGCGTCCGTACGCGGCGGGCAGCCCCTGGTCGGGCAGCCTCGACGTGGCGCAGAGCGACCCCGACCACGGGTCGGTCCACCTGTGGGAGCAGTGGAACCGCAAGGACTACCCGACGTACCGCGACGTCGTGCCCCGCTTCGTGGCCGAGTTCGGCTGGCAGGGGCCGCCCACCTGGTCGGCGATGATCCGGGCGATCCACGACGAGCCGCTGACGCCCGAGTCGCCCGGCATGATCGTGCACCAGAAGGCCATGCAGGGCAACGACAAGCTGACCGACGGCCTGCTGGCGCACTACCGGCTGCCCGACGAGATCGAGGTGTGGCACTGGGCGATGCAGCTGAACCAGGCGAACGCGGTGCAGGTGGCGCTCGAGCACTTCCGCTCGCACGCCCCGCGGTGCATGGGTGCCGTGGTGTGGCAGATCAACGACTGCTGGCCGGTGACGTCGTGGGCCGCCGTCGACGGCGACGGGCAGCGCAAGCCGCTGCTCTACGCGATGCGGCACGCGTTCGCCGACCGGCTCGTGACGATCCAGCCCCGGGACGGCGGCCTCGCGGTGGTCGTGGTCAACGACACCGAGGAGGCGCTGGCCGGCCCGGTCACGGTGCGTCGCGTCGCGTACGACGGTCGCGTCCTCGCCTCGGAGCAGGTGTCGCTCACGGTGGCGGCCCGCGACACGGCGACCGTGCCGGTGCCCCCGGCCGTGGCGGCGTTCGGTGCTCTGGAGTCGGAGCTGATCGTGGCGTCGCTGCCCGGGGTGACCCGCGGACTGTGGTTCCCGGTCGAGCCGCGGGACTCGGCGCTCGCCGTGGCGTCGCTGTCGACGTCGGTGACCGCGCTGGGCGAGGGTTGGGGCTACCGGGTCGAGGTGACGGCGGGTTCGCTCGTGCGTGACCTGGCCCTGCTCGTCGACAAGGTCGACCCTGCCGCGACGGTGGACGAGATGCTCGTGACTCTGCTGCCGGGCGAGGCGGCCGTGTTCACGGTGACGTCCGACGTGGTGGGTGTGGGGGAGGAGTTCGTCGCGCAACGGGTGTTGCGTACCGCGAACGAGTTGGTCGGGTGAGGGAGGCCGTCGTCCGGGGCGGGGAAGTCCGGCGAGGAATCGTCGGCTCCTTGTTATAGTCAGGTGCGCGGTGGCCGAGATCCGTGACCGAGTGCTAGGGGAGCGAGCCGCATGAGCGACATCTTCACGCTGACGCCGGACGAGGGCGACGGTGGCGAGCCGACGCCGCAGAAGAAGCGCGGGCGTCGTCGCTCGAAGCCGGTCATCGCTCTGATCACGCTGGCGTCGGTGCTGGTGGGGGTCATCGTGATCGTCGGGGTCGTGGGCGGCGTCTACGCGTCGCGGCTGGCGAACTCGTTCAACGACAACGCAACGAAGATCGAGCAGGCCTTCCCCGAGGAGTCGACGCGTCCGGCGCCGGCACCCGACGGGGCGATGAACATCCTGCTGATGGGTTCGGACTCCCGGGCCGACGCGACGACCATCGACGACCCGTCGTCGTCGGACCAGCGGACCGATTCGATGATGCTGGTGCACGTCGACGCCGACCGCGAGAACGTCTACGTGATGTCGATCATGCGCGACCTCTACGTGCCGATCCCCGGCCACGGTTCGAACAAGATCAACGCCGCCTTCGCCTACGGCGGCTCACCCCTGACCGTGCAGACCGTCGAGCAGCTGCTCGGCGTCCGCATCGACCACGTGGCCATCATCGACTTCGAGGGCTTCAAGGGCATGACGACGGCGCTGGGCGGGGTCGACGTCTTCTCGCCGCAGGCGTTCTCAGCCGGTGAGTACTCGTACGTAGCCGGTCTGAACAAGCTCGAAGGCGACCGGGCTCTCCGCTTCGTCCGGGAACGTCATGCTTTCGCCGATGCGGACTTCACCCGCGTCAAGAACCAACAGGCGTTCGTCAAGGGCCTGGCGAACACGGTCCTGAGCCGGTCGACGCTGACCGACCCGGGCAAGGTCTCGGCCTTCGTCACCGCGATGTCGCCCTACCTCACCGTCGACAAGCATTTCGACATCGGAACGATCGCCTCGCTCGGTGTCAGCCTGCGGTCGATCGACACGTCCAAGATGCACTTCTTCACCGTCCCGACGGCCGGCACCGGCTCGGTCGGTGGCCAGTCCATCGTGAACGTCGACCAACCAGGCCTCGACGCCGTCAAGGCCGCCCTGGCCAACGACTCGTTGAACACCCTGCCGATCGGCTGACCGGGTCGTGGCTCGCAAGACTGTTCTCGTGACGGGCGCGAGCGGTGCGCTCGGTAGCTTGCTCTGCGGAGAGCTGGTGCGAGGGGACTTCGACGTCGTAGCCTCGTCTCGAGCTGCGGGCATCACAATGGACGTCCTCGATGTCGACGCCGTCTTCTCGACCGTAGCTACCATTCGCCCCGACGCAATCGTGCATCTAGCAGCCGTTACAGGCGCAGTCTGCGACGAAGATCCTGCTCGCGCATGGGCAGTCAACGTCGATGCCACTCGACGGCTCGCGGCTGCCGCGGTCGAGGTAGGAGTTGATCAATTCTTCTTCGCCTCGTCTGCAGCTGTCTACGGTGACCGTGGCGCCGGGCGGTACCGGGAATCCGACGCGCTTCTTGGAACTTCTACGTACGCGCAGACCAAGATCGCGGCAGAAGAAGAAATTAAGTCGACTACCCAGGGCACGGGCACATCTGCGTGTTCTTTCCGCATCTTCAATTGCTGGGGCCCTGGCTTCAGGTCTGCGCTGCCCATGAGGCTCGCTGAGAAGCCGAAGGCTAGCCCCGTCCGTCTGGCGGGGCTCGACGACTTCGTTCGCGACTACGTCCACGCTCGGGACGTTGCGGAAGTCGTGGGCCAAGCTCTCGTCGTCCTTGGCAATGATGGACCGGACTCGGTCAACGTGGCGTCGGGGGTGGGCACGAGCAATCGGCAACTCGTGACCGGTCTCGGTTTGCGTGAAGGTGATGACTTCGTCGTCGTGGATGGCGTCCGCAGTCGGAGCGTTGGGGACGCCGATCTCTTGAAGTCATGGCTTGGTTACGAGGCCCGACGTCGGCCAATGCGGAACCAGCCGGATCTGTTCAGCTAAACGGCCTGGCGTTCTTTCAGTCTGAGTGCGAGGTCGGTATGACTACCTCGGTGACCGAAGGAATGAGTCTACGGGCCATCGCATCCGTGACGTGGGACGTGTCGCGGTAGGCGAAGGTCCCGTCCACGACGGGCGTGCATCGATCGTCACAAAGCCAGGGGACGGTGGCGACATAACTAGCACCTGCCTGTTCGACGGCCGTCCTTTCGGCTGTCGCGAGATCGTCGTCCACGAGCTCGTCTACCGGAGCCGAACAGGCTTGCGAGGAGGGAAGGGGCGCCGTCACGCAGAGCACGGGGGCCACAGACCAGCGTGGCGTTTCTCCCAGCACTACCACGGCACTGTTCGGCAGAGCTTGCCGGAACTGCTCGACGGTTCGTGCATATGAGGCTGCCCATGCTCGGTCGAATGATCCGTCCGTGCTGACTTCGTTTCTGTAGCCAGGGCCGGCCGCACTGAGAACGACGAGGTCAGGCGCGAGCGCGATACTTCGACGCATGACATCGTCTCGCCAGGTCGAGCACTCGTCATAGGCGCGCTGCAGGGTCGTGTCGCGAAGCTCGAGGTCGAGTACTGGACACGCCGATTTCGTCAGGGACGTCAATGCACCGCCCCTCTGCGTCACTGCCTCCTCTAGTGGGCTAAACCATTGAGCGGCATGCGAATCTCCCAGGAGAACCACCTGGAAGTCCGCGTCGGCCGGTCCGAATTGGCACGTATGAGTTTCCGTTTCTCGTCTTTCTAGGTGGCAACCATCCGCGTAGACGCGAGGCACCGAGCCCGAGATATCCGCGAGGTCGGGTGTGACTTCCGCCCAGGGAACGGAAGTATTCACCTTCGCCGTGACGGGTGTGGCGCCGACCATTAGAGCGATCAGGAGCACGGCACTCGCTGCAGCCCCGGCGGTCCAGACGGTACGTGCGGTAGTGGTGGTCGTAGCACGTTGTCGTACCGAGGGGGTATGGGTCCGCCTCCGTGGTTCGACCCAGCGGAACGTGCATTCGCTGAGGGCAACTGCGAGGAGAAGTGAAAGAACGACCTCCGCGGGCGTTGCTGGTCGTCCCAGAGCGATGACGGGGACCACGAGGGCGGGCCAGTGCCAGAGGTAGAGGGAGTACGACCGGTCGCCGATGGCGGTGAGGGCAGAATGAGACAGTGTTCGCCCCACGCTGCCTCGACCGAAGCCGGGGCTGAGGAGGATCAGGACGGTGGCGGTGACCGGCACGAGGGTCGGCCACGAGGGATGCGGCGTGGAAGGACCCATGAAAGCAACTGCAACCAGTACCCCTACGGCCCCCGTCCAGCCTGGTATTCGCGACTTTCGACTTTCCGTGACTGAGGTCTCCCGGGTGGCTAAGGCCAGGACACACCCGGCTCCGAGTTCCCATGCTCGTGTCACAGGGAGGTAGAACGACCAGGGCGCGAATTCTGTCGTGAGGATCACAGCTGAAGCAAACGAGGCTAGGCAGAAGATCGACACAATGGCGACGGGCAACGCCCGTCGCCGACCGCTGGCCGTCTTGAGGAGGAGCAGAAGAAGGACTGGCCAGGCGAGGTAGAACTGTTCCTCGATGCCGAGGGACCAGAAGTGCAAGAAAGGTGCCGGGGACTCGTCAGCTAGATAGTTGACTCCAGCGGCGGCGAAGCGGAGATTCTCGACGCCTAAGACCGCAGCGATGGCCTGAGTGCGGGCTTCGCCGAGGCTCGCTCTTGGAGCAACGAACCACAAAGCCACCAAGGTTGTCCCTACGACGACGAGTGTCGTGGGGACGAGACGCCGAATACGGCCGAGGCTGAATTCGACGATGCTGATTCGGCCCCGTAACTGGTGTTGTCTCAGAAGCGCGAGAGTGATCACGTAGCCGGAGATTGCGAAGAAGACGTCAACGCCCAAGTAACCACCCGCGAAACCCGGTAGCCCCGCGTGATAAGCGACGACCAGAAGCACAGCAATAGCGCGGAGCCCTTGGATGTCTGCACGACGTGCGGGGTGGGTCACATCTGCCACCGTCAGAGGCTAGCAGCGATCACGAAGGTGACCGCGGCCAAAAACGAGGTGCGCGTAGGTTCGCCACGCAAAGGAAGACGTGTCAGGCCTGTGGGTGGGCACGGCGCATGTACCCAGGTCGGGTTACGCGCACATGCCTGGCGATCTGAGCTGAGAACCAGGTTCCGTCACGTAGGGCCTGGCGAACGGGAGATTGGCCGACTGACCTGGCGAGACGTCGCCTGGATCGGAGCACGGTCTGCATGGATGTGCTGAAGGGGTTCGTCATGCGGCTGAACTGGCCAGGATGAACTCGGTATGACGTGAGCACGTCGGGCACGTTGTCGATTTCCCCGATCTCTGCCAAGCGTAAGAAAAGGTCGTAGTCCTGCATGCGAGCACAACGAGTGTCGTAACCACCCACGCTCTCTAGCGCCGAGCGACGCATGATTACGGACGAGTGTACGAGCGGATTCCGGCTCAGTAACGTGCTTTTTACTCGTCCGGCGCCGACGACGACATCGAGTGTTCCCAAAGGATCGGAAGCGTCGTCGATGAGCCGGACCGAGGATCCAAGACAAACTACGTCGGGTCTCAACTTCATTTCCTGGAGCTGTTGGGCGAAACGACCGCCATGCGCAAGGTCGTCGGCATCGAGTCGAGCGACATAGTCCGCACGGGATGCACGAAGGCCGGTATTAAGTGCGGATGGTGTCCCTTGGCGATGCTCATGTCGCATCACCCGTAACCTGTCATCTGAGGGCATGTCGATTTCGCTCAACTCAACTCCGTCCGCGACCAACACCACCTCCAGGTCGATGTCGGTCTGGGACAGCACCGAGTCCAGGGCGTCACGAAGGTGCTGATCAGCGCGGGCGGTCGGGATGACCACCGAAATAGAGGGAGCAAACATTGTGCAGCAAGGCTACGGTAACGGCGGCGACCTGCTGTGACGCGGTTCGACAATCAGCGCTCGTGCGCAGTGGTCGGCGCCACGGGCTTCGTCGGCCGAGCGATCGCTCATCAACTCGCGATTGCCGGATGGCGAGTGGTGCGCGTCCGGGCCCCTCACATCTCTTCGGAATTGCGCGAGCTGCAGTCCCTACTCGTGGAATTGCCTGAGCACGAGGCTCATGTCATCAACATGCAGCAACTCATTCGCGGTTGCGATGTGGTGGTCATGGCTGCGGGCCTCGCGACGCCGGACGCCCCCGACAGCGACGCTCTGACCGGGGCCAACGCCCTCCTTCCTGTCCTGGTCGCCCGAGCCGCCCTCCGGGCTGGCTGTTTCGGCATCGTCCACATTTCATCCGCGGCGGTCCAAGGACGCGTCCGGACATTGGACGAGACCGAGGCAAGGTCGCCGTTCTCCCCATATTCCGCATCCAAGGCGCTCGGCGAGGACGCGCTCCTCGAAGTAAGTCGGCGTGTGGGCCTTCGGGCCTGCGTCTTCCGAGCCACTTCCGTCCATGGAGCGGGGCGGCGGGCCACACACGCCCTCCGTCGAGTCGCGAGAAGCCCTCTGTCGTCGGTTGCCTCGCCTGGGTCGGCGGCCACGCCGCTCGTCTCGGTCGCAGGTCTTGCTAAAGCTGTCGTTTTTCTCCTCGATCGGCTCGACGTTGCTCCGCCGATCGTCCTCCAACCCGCCGAGGGGGCCACGACCCGAAGCGTCCTGGTCGCTGCCGGCGGCCGTGAACCGCTCCTAATACCGGCTCCTCTCGCCAGGGCACTGGTCGACGTCGGGTACCGTGTCATCGGGCGACTTCAGCCTCGTGCCAAAGGTCTGGTGCGCCGCGTCGAACTCATGTGGTTCGGACAGGGCCAGGAGCCGGGGTGGTTGCAGCGGAGGGGTTTCGTGCCGATGGACGCTGTGCACGCGGTGCTTGCGCGCCCGTCGGAAGCGCAGCCGGTGGGGCACGTAACGGAAGCGGGTGCACATGGCCACCAGGGATGAGACGTCGTCGCGTGCGTCGCCCCTCTGGTCGAGGCTGCGGATGGTGGCTGTCTCCTCGGGCTTCGGAACGGGGGGCAAGTTGTTGCAGTTCGCCGCTCTCGCGTTCCTCGCGACCCAACTGATACCGGCCGAATACGGACGCTTCTCGATCTTGCAGATCCTCCTCTTCGGCATGGCGAGTATCGCGAGCTCGAGCTTCGCTTTCGCTGCCAATACGAGGGCAGCGGACATTGTGTCGGCCAACCCAGGTGTCGCGTTCTCGACCGTGCTGCGGGCAGTCGCGGCCGATAACAGGATCTTCTATGCCGGCATCGCGGTCTTTGGTGCGATGGCTTTTCCGGCCCTTTACCTGGTGCTTTCAGGTGGTCTGCTACCCACCCCGTCAATAGCCGCTCTGGGGGCCACTTGTAGTGCGATCGTGATCACTGACACTTTCATCGGGGTCGCATCGGGGACAGGACGTGTCATGACCTCTGCCTGCCTCGATGGAGTCAGAGGCGCGGGGTCGGCGGCCGCGCTCACTGCCTCGGCGTTGTTCCTCCCGGCCGTCTGGACTTCTGCGGGCTTGGTCGTCGTCGAGATCGTGCTCGCCTCGGTCGCCATCCTGATGATGTCAAGGAGATCTGCGGCCCGAGATGCCTCCCGCGTTGTCATGCCTTCTGGGCCTGTAGGTGTCGTCAGGGCGGGGGTCGCTGCCAACGCGGCAGCACAGCTGGGCACGTGGGCTCTTGTCTGGGGTGTCCAGATGGTCGGTGGGCTGGAGGCGGTCGGAGCTTTCGCGTTGGCGAACAGGTTCGCAACACTCGTCCTGCTCGCCCCGGCGTTCTTGAGCAAGAACATGCTCGGTGCGCTCCGTCGAGATCGCTTGACTGGAACGGAGCAAAAGGGTAATTTGCTCGGCTTCTACGTGACCATAGTCAGCTGCGGAAGTGTCATTGGTGCGGGAATCGCCGTGGGCGTCGGAGCGTCGTTTCCGATGTTCCGAGGCACTTATGTTGATTTCCTCGACTTACTCGTCGTGCTTGCTGTGGCAGCGATCTTGAGAGCCGTCGCCACGAGTTTGGGCGTGATCTGCGTCTCACGCGACCTGCTCAAGACGTGGGTGTTGAGCGACATCGCGGCCCTGCTCGTCCTTTTGATGGCCGTCGGAGTGGCCTTGGTTTTCTCGGCGGGCCTCGTGCCGTTGCTGTCTGGACTCGTGGCCTCGAACAGCACTGCGCTGGTCTGGCGAGCCGTCGGCTTACGGCGGACGGCAAGCGCGATGTCGGCAGAGGAGGTCGATCGTGTCGTCTAATCACCAGGGCAAGCGACAAGTAGGCGAGGCAATTGGCGCCCTGCTGGCCGTTGTCGCCGTGTTGGCCGCGGCGTGCTCCCTCGTTGCTGCGGTAGTGGGTTACCAACCAGCCCTCGTCGCTCCCGTCGTCGTGCAGGCAATCCTCATCGTCGCTGCGGTGGTCGTGGCCAAGGTCAAGATGAGCCGACTGGCTTTGAATGGACTGATTCTTCTAACTGCCTTCGAGTGGCTCAGGGGGTGCCTGGTCCCCCTGCTGGTCCAACTTGTCGGCCAGATAGCGCCCGTATATCGACAGCTGGGTACAACGACGGACTCGGTGACGATCTTGTTCCTCGGGAATCTGTTCTTCGCGATGGTCGTGGCGACCTGTGCCATCCTCCCTTCGGAACGCGATACCACGGCGCCTCTGGAGCAGCAGAGCGAACTACGGGCCGCATATGCTGACTCCGCAAGGTCTATTCGTTGGCTACTCGTCGTCGTGGGGTTCATCGGGCTTGTGCTGCGTTTTCCGAACATCGAGGCGCTGCAGGGATTCTTGGCAGGCGATTACGAGTACCTCCAGTCCGGTGACGGTGTACCGGGCTTCGTGTCAGCGGTCACGCGTCCACTTTTGCCACTGGGGTTGGCGCTTTTCGCACTAAAGAGCCAACGGAGTTCGCCCTTCCGCATCGTGCTCACCCTGGTAGCCGTCGCTATCACCGCGTTCCTGGCGCTTGGGTCGTTCGGGCTGAACAGGTCTGCCATCCTCTTCCCTGCAGCGGCATTCCTGTTGGCCATGATGCGTGTGAGTACTCGCAAAGTACCTGCTGCACCCGTCATTGTTGGCGGGGGACTCCTCGGCGTTGCGTTCTTCTACTTAGGATCAGTACGTCAGACTCTCTACGCCGATAGAATCGGCCTTACCGCCGACACAGGCTCACTCGTGAACTCCCTAGTTCAGGTCATCTTGAACTACGGGCAATCACCCCTGCAATCGGCCCCAGCTCTCGCAGCTGACCAAGCATTTACGGTTCAATCTCTATTCTATTCCGTAGTAAATCCGCTTCCCGGGCTACCTGATGCTTGGCGGTCGGCAAACGGGGTGAGTATCTACAACTCCTTGCTGTACCAGAATGCCGTTACTAAAGATCAGATTCTCCCGTCCTGGCTAGAGGCATACCTATCAATTGGCGTCCTCGGCATTGTCGTGCTTGGTGTCCTGACCGCCCTTCTTCTCCGACTGACCGACCGCGCTCGCGTGAACTCAAAAAGTGTCTTGGGCGGCTACGCAGCAGCTCTCGCGACCATCTGGATCGTGCAACTGAGCATCAATTCCCTTTCTGCGCTCGGACAGGGCATGGTCTATTTCGTCGTTGTCCCGGGGGTGATTGCTCTCGTGACGCACCGGCGGGCCGGTCGTCGAGTCCAGCCGGTTATGGATAAAATT
Source organism: Frigoribacterium sp. ME-P-080 (assembly GCF_030209595.1). Lineage (NCBI taxonomy): Bacteria > Bacillati > Actinomycetota > Actinomycetes > Micrococcales > Microbacteriaceae > Frigoribacterium > Frigoribacterium sp. ME-P-080. Next base: position 8,726 of record NZ_JARVRR010000003.1, on the reverse strand, counting down.
CGGGCATGAGAATTCTGCTGGTTTCTGGGATTTTCGCCATGTCTGAAGGCTTTAGGTCTGAGAAACTTCAGGAGACGACAGAGACCCTTTTGTATGACGGACTTCGTCAGCGGGGCGTGGACGTCGAGCAACGGGGACACGCTTACTATGACGACTGGTCCGGCTTCGACATCGTCCATATTCATCACCTGGCGAACTCGTGCGTTCGTATGCTGGCGCCTGTCCACAGGCCGGTGGTGTTCTCTCGACATGCGACCAAAGCGGTACCGCTCCATCACAAAATTGTTTTGAAGCACACCTATGCGAAGAGCGAACGAGTCGTCGTATCGAGCGCGGAGGAGCAGCGGCGTCTCGCGGGTGTCGTGCCGCCCTCAAAGGTCTCGATTCTTTACAATGGGGTCCGATCTGACCACTTTCCGCCCGGTGAGCGATCCAAACCTGCTCCGGGACAACGTTGGGTCATGTTGTACGTGGGACAACTGATTGAACTCAAGCGTGTGCACCAGGCGTTGGAGGAGTTAAGCCGTGTTGTCGCTCAGGGGTGGGACGCCGAATTACGCGTCGTGTCGCAGCGGGAGACCCTGCGAAGCGAACTGGAGGCCGCCGCCGATGCCCTTGGGGTGTCCGACCGCGTCCATTACCTGGGTCCGCGGGGGAGGGAAGCACTCGGTCGCGAGATGTCCGAGGCGCACGTCCTCTTGCTGCCCTCCCGCACGGAAGCCCTCTCGACGGTCGTGACGGAGTCCGCCCTCGCCGGGCTTCCCGTGGCTGCCTATGATGTTGGCGGAATGCGCGAACAGATCCCTGAAGCCTGGCCCGCGCCGGCGCCCGACGACCGGGAAGGGTATTCACGACTCGTGACAAGCATTCTGAGCGATTATCCAGCGGCGGTGCAGCGTTGGGCAGCGCACGTGCCGGAAGCGCGGCGGCGATTCTCGACGGAGGCGATGGTGGATGGACATATCGCCCTCTATGAAGACATCCTCGCCAAAAGGCGTCGGTAGAAGATTAGACACTTTCGTCAGCCTCCGGTGGCTGACTAAACGTCAATCGCGCCGGGTGGCTCTATTCGAGATGTCCTCTATAGAAGTCAGCCAGGCCTCGCCAGACCACCGATGTGTCGAAGAGCCGTCGCACATCTTCATGGGCTGAGTGGGCCAGACGTCGTCGGAGGTTGGGATCGCGTCTTAAACTAAGGATCGATCTCGCCAGGGCTTCGGGGCTCTTCTCGTCGACGACTATCCCGTTGACGCCGTTCATCACAACGTCACGTGCGCCCGTGAAGTCGGTCACGAGAACAGGAGTTCCTGCAGCTGCGGCTTCGAGAACGACCGTGGGCAGTCCTTCGCGCAGTGATGGTAGGCACATCAGATCCATGCGGGCGTACCACGGGGCGGTGTCATCGACGTCCCCGGTGAACTCGACCCATGGAGCCGAGATGAGGTCACGTGTCGGCAGCGGGATGTCGGCTAGGCCCTCGTCTGGTCCTACGAGAAGAAGACGGATCGAGTCATCCGTCTTCCTCGCGAGTTCGACCGCTCGCAAGAGACGATCGATGCCTTTGTCCAACGTCAACCGCCCGACGAAACCCACGACAAACCCGGCGGTACCTTGTTCGGTCCGTCGGGATGTACTGACAGTGGCGAAGTGTTCCACGTCGATGCCGTTCGCGGACCCGGCGCCGATCACGCGCATGAGATCTCCCGGAAGGCCCATGTCGATTGCCCGCGACGCAAGCCCGTTCCCCACGCTGAGCGTGGCGGTCGACGACTTGATGACGAATTTCTCGCAAGCGAGCAAAAAGCGTTGGCTCAATCCCGTCGCGGTTTCGGCGCGCAAGCCGTACAGGAAATACACCCGTCGGGGAACTCGCGCGAGGCGAGAGGCAAGGCTGCCGAGGAGGGACGCTTTGGGCGTCCCGTAGACGACGAGATCTGGCGACATCTTCCGTAACAGCATGGTCAATCGCACGAGAGACACCAAGTCTTTCACCGGGTGTGGCGACCGAGTCATGGGTAGGTCCTCGAACGGGATGCCGTCGGAAAAGGCTATGCCGGCGAGACGTCCCGTGTCGGAGGCGATCAGAGTGACCTCGAAACCGGCTTGCCGCAGGTACCCGAGTTGGCCTCGCAGTTGCGAATGGACAGATAGATCCGTCGTGGAGATGAACACCAACCGCGGTCGGTCTTCGAGGTCACTCACGACTGCGTTCCCAGACTGACGTTTCGCCGCCGGCCGACCACCGAGGGGAGGCAGGCGTATGCGGCGCATGTCAGTAGTGCTGCGAGTACGAGGATCGTCAACAAAAGCGGTGAAGCTTGCAACCCAGCAACACCGAGTGCTCCAAGGACGGCTGAGAATGCAGCCACCAGCAAAGCAATTTTGGTGTGCGACCAGCCGAGGTCTTCGAGTTGATGGTACTTGTGTTGCCGATGGCTCTGCGTCCAGTTTTGCCCTCGCACGATCCTCGTGACGAGGGTCGAGAGGGTGTCTGCGACATAGATCAGGACGGGCGCCAACGCCGAGAAGAGCGGTGCGCCGGCGACGATCGTACCGACGACCAAAAGCACGAGAACCGAGCCGAGAAGGTAGCTTCCAGAGTCTCCCAAGAACATCTTCCACCGGCCGTTATTCCAGGGAACAAAACCCAAGCTGCCGGCTGCCAGGACCAACCCCGTCGCGAAGATCATCGGCGACTCGATGCGCCATCCGACCACTGCGAATGTGAGGCCGATCACCGTCGCGCCGAAGGATGAGAGATTGTCCACACCGTCCATGAAGTTCGTGATGTTGATCAGGATTGGAGTTGAGAAGCCCACGAGCACCAGCAGTTGCCAGTTTCCCGTCGCCCACATGATCAAGGCCCCGGAGACAAGGCCGAGACATAGCTGGAATGCGAGCCGAGAGACGATGGGTATGCCACGGACATCCTCGACGAAGCCCAGACCCGCGGCGCCGGTGGTGGCGACGACGGTAGCTGCATAGAAGAGCATGGGGAGGTACCCGGCGGAGAACGACATCGCCAGACCGACCTGGACTGCAATCCAAAGACCTACTCCGGCGCCTCGGATGGTCGCCGTCGAATGCGAGGAGCGAGCCGAGGGGACGTCGAACACGCGAACTCGACGCAGGAGGGGACGGGCTAGGAACTGAGCGCCAACGCTGGCCACCAAAGTGGCGAGAAAGACGTCTGGGAGGCCGGGCATCAAGACTGTCGCTGTACTTGACCGGACCGAACTTCCGAGTCGGAGTCGTCTGGCTCTCGGGCCGCATCAGGCTTGCCTGCTAACAGTCCATGCCAGTCGAGGTGAGCGAGGTCCTCGAGCGAAAGGGGTGGCACGACCGTGTGCGAGATTTTTGGATGTACAGGCCGGTTGTCGCTCTCGCCGAGGCCGACGAGCTCCTCGTGCATCTTCTCGCCCTCGCGCAGGCCCGTGTAGACGATGCCGATGTCCCGGCCCGACATGGCGATCATGCGTTCGGCGATGTCGAGGATGCGCACGGGCTCGCCCATGTCGAGGATGAGCACCTCGCTGGGCGAGCCGATCCCGCCCGCCTGCACCACGAGGTGGCACGCCTCGGGGATGGTCATGAAGAACCGCGTCACGTCGGGGTGCGTGATCGTCAGCGGGCCACCGGCCTCGATCAGCGAGGTGAACACCGGCAGCATCGACCCGCGGCTGCCCAGCACGTTGCCGAACCGCACCGACAGGTAGCGGGCACCGGTCTCGTCGGCGGTCCAGGCCGTGAGCCGCTCGGCCAGGCGCTTCGAGTGCCCGAGCACGCTCGTCGGGTTCGCCGCCTTGTCGGTCGAGATGTTGACGAAGGTCGTCACCCCGACGGCCTTGCTCGCGTCGAGCACGTTCTGGGTGCCGAGCACGTTTGTCTTCCACGCCTCGTCGGGGTACTGCTCGAGCATCGGCAGGTGCTTCAGCGCCGCCGCATGGAAGACCACCTCGGGTCGACGGTCCGCGAAGATCGCTCGCAGCGCCTCCGGGTCCCTGATGTCGGCCAGCACGACCTCCTTGGTGTCGAGCAGGCCGTTGCCCGAGATCGACAGCTGCGACTGCTGCAGACCGGTCTCGTCACGGTCGAGCATGATCAGCTCGGCAGGGCCGAACTTGGCGATCTGACGGCACAACTCGCTGCCGATCGACCCGCCGGCTCCCGTGACGAGGACGCGCTTGCCCGCCAGGTAGCCCGCGATCGACTCGACCTGCGTGTCGACCGGGTGACGGCCGATGATGTCCTCGATGGCGATGTCGCGCACGTCGCCGAGCCGCGACTTGCCCTCAAGGATCTCGTCGAGAAGCGGCAGGACCATCACTCGCAGGCCCGCTTCGGCGGCGAGATCCGTTACTTCTTGCAGGAGTGTCGCGTCCGCCTTGGCGATGCCGATAACGATGGCCTGCGCGCCGCTGGTCTGGGCGGCGGCGACCAGGTCGTGCCGCGTGCCGAGCACCCGGACGCCCTCTATACGCAGACCAGCGCGTGTGGGGTCGTCGTCGATCAGCCCGACAGGCAGGTAGGGCGAAGTTGGATCGGTCAACATCCGACGTATGAGATGGTTTGCCAACCTGCCTGCGCCGAAGATTAGGGTCGGTTGGGCGCTTTCCCCCGGGCGTCGCTTGCTGTCCACGTACAGGCGAGCGACGTAGCGCAGTGCCCCCAAGAAGACGAACGCGACTGGCATCGCGATGAACACGGTGCTCCTGGCCAACATGATCTCGGTACCGACGATCAGGGTGGGCAATCCGACGAGGAGCCCCGTACCGATAACCACCACGACGAGAGCGCGGACTTCAGCGAAGCTTCCTGGTACGAAGCGCCGTCGGTACAAGCCGGTGACATAGCCGAGTACAGCACTGACGAGCGCCGTCAGGCCAGCGACGACGAATGCCGAAGACCACGTGACGTCGTCATAGAGGAAGTCATATCTCAGCGAGACCGCAAATACGATGGCCAAAACCCACGACGCGACGTCGAGTAACACCTGCAACGCAGTCCGCCGTTTCGCTGATGCCAGAAGTTGATCCATCACCACGTCACCCCTCCGTCGGTCGACACAGACACGACGTCGTCGGCCCAGAGCCAGACCGCCGCCGCCGAGGCCGAGAGCGCGATCGCTCCGGGCGTCTCGGAGGACGCCGGCGCGCAGCCCACGGTCGTCGCGGCCGCGCCCGACGCGGTCGGCGGCGTCACGACGGCGGTGCCGTCACAGTCGGCGGCACCGGTCGAGGCGACCAGGTACGAGCCCGAGGCAGCGGTGACGGCGACGGCGCCGTCGACGACGGTGCCCGCGTCCCAGGTGGTCGCGCCGTCACCGGTGCGGAAGAACGTCCGGTCGCTGCACAGCACCCCGGCCTCGGCGTCGCTCACGACCGCGAGGTCGACGACGGTCGGGCACGGGGCCGCACGGTCACCCGAGGGGGAGTGCACGGTGCCGGGCGCGGTCCGGGCGACGTACCACGACGCCGCCAGTCGCTCGGGGTAGTCGCGGTACTCGGCACCCCCGCTGAAGGTCTGGGCGAACGCCGGCGCACAGTCGTCCCCGGCCGGGCCGACGACGAAGGCCGACGACGCGTCCGTCGCCTGCAGGCGGTCCAGGCCGGCGAGGGAGCCACCGGTCTCGACCGACGTGGCCGACCAGGTGGCGCCTCCCGACGTCGTCTGTTCGACGACGGGCGGCGACGCGACGCTGCCGGGGGTGCAGCTCGCGGCCTGCGCGCGCCACGCGGTCCCCGCGTCGACGACCGACAGGAGGCGCGTCGGCGTCACGGCCTCGGCGGCGGTGGTGGGGGTCGCGGTGGGCGACGGCGTGCTCTCGGTCTCGACCGGGCGAGGCGTCGACGTGGCGGCGGCCTCGGCGTCGGCAGCCAGACCAGACGGTTCGCGGTTGAGCGCCAGGGCGACGAGTCCGAGGTCGACGAGGACGAAGGCCCCGATCCCGATGATGGCCAGGCGGCGGCGGGCGCGTGCTCGTGAGCCCCTCTTGCGGCGTGCGTCGGGCATCAGCGGTCACCCCCGTCGAGGGCGGCGGCGCGGGTCAGCAGGTCGACGAGCACGTCGGCCGCGGGCACCAGCTGGCGCCCCGACTCGGTGAACGTCTCGTCCGACCGGCGGTAGGGATCGACGACGTCGTCGTCCAGCGCGTCGTCCGGTGCCTCGACGGTGCCGCGGCGGGAGGCCAGCAGGGCCACGGTCGCACGCAGTCGGTCGGCCACGGTGGACGCGTCGGCGGGCAGGGCGTCGACCAGCTCGGCGTCGGTCACGTCGCGGGCGAGGCGGGCGGCCTCGCGCAGGGTGAACGTGTACCGGCTGGCGCGGGGGTGCATCGAGACGACGGCCCGGCGGTGTTCACGGGCGAGCGCCACGACGAGGTCGGCGTCGCGGACGTCGCGCTCGAACAGGAACCGGGCCCGGTGGTCGTCGGGCTCCAGGTCGAAGGACCGGGCGAGGGCCCGGGCCTGGTCGGGCATGACGTCGTCGTCGACGGCCATGGTGCCGGCGCTCGACACGGTCACGTCGTCCCACGACGAGAGACCGCGGCGGAGGTACAGCTCGGCCAGGGGTGACCGGCAGATGTTGCCGGTGCAGACGGTCAGCAGCGAGAAGGTGGTCGAGGTGCGGCGGGGGATCACGAAAGACACGGGGCCGCCTACTTCGCCGAGCGCGAGCTCGTCTTCGGGGCCACGGGCAGGTCGCCGACGCCCGCCTCGGGAGCGTCCTGCTCCATGCCGTAGTACGCCCCGTAGTTGCCGTAACCGTAGGCGTCGGGCCCCTTCGTCGGCAGCATGGTCAGCACGATGCCGTGCACCTTGCTGCCGATGTGCTCGAGGTTGCGCAGCGCGGACTGCAGCTCGTTGCGCGTCGTGCGGCCCGCGGCCGACACGACGATCGCACCGCCGGTCAGCTTGCTGAGGATGGCCGCGTCGGTCACCGGCAGCAGCGGAGGCGCGTCGATCAGCACGTAGTCGAACGACGTCGTCAGCGATTCGATCAGGGACGACATCGCCTTCGAGCCGAGCAGCTCGCTCGGGTTCGGGGGAACGCGGCCGGCCGGCAGCACGTACATCGTGCCGCGGCCCCAGGGCTGCAGGACGTCCTGGAGGTCGGCCCGACCGATCAACACGTCGGTCAGGCCGACGACGCCCTCGAGCCCGAGGGTGTCGGCCAGGCGCGGCAGGCGGAGGTCGCCGTCGACGACGGCCACCGTGGCACCGGTCTCGGCGAGGGCCACCGCGAGGTTGGCCGTCGTGGTGGTCTTGCCCTCGCCGGGCAGCGACGAGGTGACGACGAAGCAGCGGCTGGCCGACTCGACGTTGACGAACTGCAGGTTGGTCCGCAGGGTGCGGAACGACTCGGCGCGCGGGTTGCGCGGGTCGACGTGCACGATCAGCGGGTGCTTCTTCGCCCCGGGGTCGTAGCTGATGCCACCGACGATCGGTGCGTCGGTGACGAGCTCGACGTCGTGCGAGCCGTGGATGCGGGTGTCGAGGGTGCTGCGCAGCACCGCGGCTCCGACGCCGAGGGCGAGGCCGATCAGGAGGCCCAGGCCGAGGTTCAGCGTGGTGCGCGGGGTCGAGGGGGCCGAGGCGACCGACCCGGGGACGATCGTCGCGATCTTGACCAGGCTCGCGCCTCCACCGGTCGGCGTCTCGAGCTCGTTGACGACGACGTCCGTGAGGGAGGCGCCCACCGCGTTGGCGACGTCGGCCGCGCGCTGGGCGTCGGTGTCGGTGACCGTGATGTTGATCAAGACGGTGTTCAGGGGCGACTCGGCCGTGATCGTCGAGGCGAGGCTCGCGGCCGTGGTGTCGAGGCCGAGCTGGTCGATGACCGGGTCGAGCACCGCGTCGCTCGTCACGACGTCGACGTACGACCGGACCTTCTGCTGGGCCGCACTGCTGCCCTGCACCGCGTCGACCGTGGTCGACGAGTCCTGCGCCTGCACCGAGACGAACAGCCGGGTCGACGACACGTAGGTCGGCGTGGCCAGGATCGAGCTCAGCGCCCCGGCGGCGAGGCCGACGAGCGTGAGGGCGGCGATGAAGATCCAGCCCTTGCGGAGAATGCGGATGTAGTCACGGAGTTCCACGTGGCTGAGGTCCTGTCCTGATCGGGTGCGGGCACCGCGGCAGGCACCCCGGCAGTCGTCGCACGAACCATGCCTCCCGGCACCCTGATGGCTCCCCGCGACTCTGCGCCGTGACCAATACTCACACACGGGACGGCCAGACGGGGTACATATGTTGCCCGATCCGGCGAAGTGGCCCCCGAACGGGGGTGCAGCGGGCCGTACCGCGACACCCGTCGCTGATCGTCCGCCTGAACGCTGGCTGTGATTCGGGCGCACCACCCGACCCGCGCAATAGCCTGCCGACGACGGGCACGTTCCGTGCTCGCTCGTGATCAAGGAGGATCACCATGGCAACGAATCACGCGGTCGCCTACAAGGGCCCCGGCCAGGTCGAGGTCATCGACGTCGACTACCCGACCTTCGAGCTCAAGGACGGCCCCGGCGTCAATCCGGCCAACGTCGGGCGCAAGGTCAACCACGGCGCGATCCTGCGCACGGTCGCCACCAACATCTGCGGTTCCGACCAGCACATGGTCCGCGGCCGCACCACCGCCCCGACGAACCTCGTGCTCGGCCACGAGATCACCGGCGAGGTCGTCGAGGTCGGCCCCGACGTCGAGTTCATCAAGGTCGGCGACATCGTCTC